>JBCAZH010000013.1:32055-66206 GCA_038533155.1 Pseudomonadota bacterium
CGCACGCAATCAGCAGCCAGTAGCGCAATCAGTCCGAGCCACAGCAACTGCAGATTTTCCGGCCAGGAGTATTCACTGGTTCCCATGACAGGCGATGCGGGCGTCATAACCTGCAAGCGCATCCCGCCGCCGCTAATTTCAATCCACGCGAGACCGCCGAACACCACGCATAGCAGCACTAGATAGGCCAACGGCCGCAGCCAGATGACCGACAGCGGGCGACTCAATGGGCTATCGTCCCGACCAGACTCATGACGGTGCGCCAAGCTTGCGGTCGCTCATCGGCTAGCCAGTCAAGCGCATGTCTGCCATCGCCGGACCTAAATTGCCATGCCGAACCTTCGCGGAAGCTGTAACCCCAGTCGTCCATGTCTCTCGCCATCCTCTCGGCCCCTACACCCGGTAACACTTCGGCCAGCAGAAGCTGCATCGCGCACACCGCGCTTTCCTCATCGTCGCACCCGCCGGCATCCCGCACAAACTCGGCGGCCGTCGTGCAAACCACATGACACGCCTCATGCAGCAGAGAATGAATGGGCGTATTTCCGCGCACGTGTATCGATCTACCCGTCACGCCGGCCTCAGAATCACCCCAATAACTCGCCGGCAGCGACGCATCATCCGGATGAACAATCAGGACCAGAGCAAACTCGCGAAACACGGTACGCACGGCGCATGAGAGTGCATCCGTGGTCAACATATCGTCGACGACCAACATCGATTACGGCACTGTGGCGAGTTGCCGCAACAGCGCATCGACAAGATCGTCGACAATCAACGCGCGTAGATCCGCCTCTTCCTGAACCTTACCGAGTACTTCGAACTCGCTCCAGTTGTAATCGCGTGTCAGCGTCAGCGGATCGCTTTGCAGGAGCAGAGTCTGCCCGTCTTGCAAAACAAAACCGCCGCTGTAGAAAACCTCATACTCTCTTGGGACATTCCTCGCCGACACCGATAACACACGCTGGCCGGTGTCGACCCCCACTAATCGCAAGCGTACCGGTGCGGTGGGATCAATCTGAATTCCCTGAGCAATCAACGCGCGCTCCAGCGCGAGGTAAAGATCGCTGCGCGGATCATCCGCTTCAAGTGCCAGGGTCTGCAGCGACGGGCCAAGCAGCGGTCTCTCAGCGAGCTGAAAACCACAACCGGCGAGGAAACAGGCCAGCGCCAACAACCCCAACCGCCAGCTGACGCGCATGCGTGTTGTGAAACGCCCGCTCACCTAAACGACCAAGTTAACCAGTTTCTTGGGCACCACGATGACTTTGCGAATCGCTTTGTCACCGACAAACTGCTGAACGTTGGGATCAGCCAGGGCCGCGGCTTCGATGGCCTCGCGCGATGCATCCGCCGCCAAGCTGAGACGCGCCCGCAGTTTGCCATTGACTTGTACAACAAACTCAATCGAGTCGCGTTGCAGCGCAGCCGTGTCGACCGCTGGCCAAGCTTGGTTCAGTACAGCATCGTCGTGGCCCAGTGCTTGCCACAATTCATGCGTGATATGCGGCGTGATCGGCGACAGCAGTAGCACTGCGGTCTCCAGCGCTTCCTGGCGAACACGCTGGTCGTCCTCTGTTTCAGCAGCGAACGCGGTGACGCTGTTCAACAGCTCCATAACACCGGCGATTGCCGTGTTGAACGTATACCGACGCCCGACATCATCCGAGACCTTTGCGATGATCTCGTGAGTCTTACGCCGCAACGCTTTTTGCGGATCCGTGGTTGCGCGAGCCTCGCCGTGCGCGACCCCCACGTCAACGTGCTCCGCAACGTTTCGCCAGAGCTTACGCAAAAACCGGAAAGCGCCCGCGACGCCATCGTCAGACCACTCCAATGCCTGTTCCGGCGGCGCGGTGAACATCATGAAAAGCCTAACAGTATCTGCGCCGTATTCGTCGATGAGCGCCTGCGGGTCAACGGTGTTGCCTTCCGACTTCGACATCTTGCGGCCGCCTTTCAGCACCATGCCTTGCGTCAAGAGATTCGTAAACGGCTCATCCGCGTGGGACAGCCCGAGATCGCGCATCAACTTTTGGAAGAATCGCGCGTAGAGCAAATGCAAAATGGCGTGTTCGATGCCACCGATGTATTGATCCACCGGAAGCCAATACTTCGCACGTTCGTCAAGCATTGCATCATCGCAGTCATACGATGCATACCGCGCGAAATACCAAGATGATTCGAAGAACGTGTCGAACGTATCCGTCTCACGACGCGCTGGCTTACCGCACTTCGGACAATCGCAGTGGACGAACTCCGGCATATCCTTCAGTGGTGATCCTGTGCCACTCACGACGACGTCCTCAGGCAGCACCACCGGCAAATCAGCCTCCGGCACCGGGACAGCACCGCAATCATCGCAGTAGATGATCGGGATCGGCGTTCCCCAATAGCGTTGCCTCGATACGCCCCAGTCCCGCAGGCGGTAATTCACCTTGCGGGTGGCTTTGTTTTGCGCCATCAACGCATCGGCGATGGCGTCGAACGCTGCCTTGAACGACAACCCATCGAATTCGCCCGAGTTCACGGTGACGCCCTTCTCGACATAAGCAGCCGACTCGATATCCACCACGGTATCGTCGGCACTGTTGATCACTTGTCGGATTGGCAGTTCGTACTTCGTGGCAAACTCCCAATCTCTGACATCGTGACCGGGAACCGCCATCAGCGCGCCCGTGCCATAGGTCATCAACACGAAGTTTGCGACCCAGATCGGCACCGGATCGCCGGTCAATGGGTGGATCGCATTGATGCCAAGCGGCATACCCAGCTTCTCGCGTGTCTCGATATCGGCCTCAGCCGCGCTGGTTTGGCGACACTCGCGCAGAAACTCTGCCAACTTTGGATCTGATGCGGCGGCGCGTTCCGCCAATGGATGCTCGGCTGCGACGGCCATGTAGGTCGCACCGAAAAGCGTATCCGGGCGAGTGGTGAACACGCGCAGCACGCCATCCGTAGCCTCGAGCTCCGAAGCGTAGTCGCCGTCCACTTCAAAATCGATCTCAAGACCTTCCGAACGACCAATCCAATTTCGTTGCATGGTCTTAACGGGATCTGGCCAACCGGGCAGTTTGTCGAGATCGGCCAGAAGCTCATCCGCGTAGTCCGTGATCTTCATGAACCACTGCGGGATTTCGCGCCGTTCCACCAAAGCGCCCGAACGCCAGCCGCGCCCGTCAATCACCTGCTCATTGGCGAGCACCGTGTTGTCAACCGGATCCCAATTCACCACGGATTGTTTGCGGTAAACCAGGCCCTTCTCGAAGAGCTTGGTGAAAAACCACTGCTCCCAGCGGTAGTAGTCGGGTCGGCATGTGGTCACCTCCCGGCGCCAGTCGTAGCCCAAGCCGAGCGCATCCATCTGCCCACGCATGTATTCGATGTTGGAGTAGGTCCATTCCGCCGGCGGCACACCATGCTTAATCGCGGCATTCTCTGCCGGCATTCCGAAGGCATCCCAACCCATCGGCTGCAGCACGTGTTTCCCCTGCATGCGCTGATAGCGCGCGACAACATCAGAGATCGTTAAAACACGCACATGACCCATATGGAGTTTGCCGCTCGGGTACGGAAACATGGTCAGGCAGTAGTACGGGTCCACATCTTCGACTTCGTCCACTTCGAAGCATCGATGATCTTTCCAGTACTGTTGGACTCCAGGCTCGATATCGGCCGGGTGATATTGGTCTTTCATGGGTGCGGGCTAGTTTTCAAAGGTCGAATCGCGAAGGATACCGGTATCCGGCTCGATCGTGGAGGCTCTGTCGACGATTCGCCGAACACCTCGACGGATCCGGCGTGCAATTGCGACAAGTGGCCACTACCATCGACTACGAAGCTACATCCTTGGATCCTGCACGATACCTGCATGTCAGAAGTACTGGATACGACACTCAACATTGAGACGCCGGAGGGCGTTGAGCTATTGCTGCCGGTCGCTGGGCTGGCACCGCGGGCTTTGGCCTGGTTGATCGATGCAATGATCAAAATGGGCATCATCTTCGTCGCGGCAAACATCCTCGCCGTCCTTCGAACTGTCGGTGAGGGCCTGTTGCTGCTGACCATGTTTGGCGTTCTATGGGCCTACAACGTCCTGTTCGAGGCGCTCATGCAGGGTGCGACCCCGGGCAAGCGGATCGTCGGCATCCATGTGATGAACGCCGACGGCACGCCCGTCGGCTGGCGGGGCGCGACAATCCGCAACCTACTGCGTCCGGTGGATGTCTTTCCCGGGTGTTATTTATTCGGCTGCCTTGCGCTGCTGTTTACCAAGGACTTCCAGCGCTTCGGCGACCTTGCCGCAGGTACGGTAGTCGTGCACCGACAGGAGGTTCCGGCCAAGAACCCGTGGGACAACGTGAATCCGCAACCAACACTCGTCCCCCTTACCCGTGACGAGCAAGAGGCGATCGTGAGTTTCGGCGAGCGTCGCGGACAAATCAGCGACGCAAGAGCAGAGGAGTTGTCGACCCTATTAACCCCCGTACTGGGTGAGCTGGATGCGAAACAACTGCGCGGCCATGCCGCGTGGCTCACAGGACATCGGCCGAAAGCGTGAAGCAGGAAGCATTCGAGCAGCGTCATCGCGCGTTGTGGGAACGGTTTGAGAAAGCCACGGGAACGTTAAATTCCAACGATCGAAAACTGCGCCGGAAGCAAGAAAACCAGTCTCTGTGGCAGACGTTCGATCAAACCTATCGGCAAGTTTGCCAGCACCTGGCACTGGCTCGAGCACGACGCTATAGCCTTGAACTGCAACAACGTCTCAATCAACTGGCCTTGGATGGCCACCGCCACCTGTACGCGGAAAAAACACCGCTGCTTCGGGTGTTCTTGCAGTTCCTCGTGCATGACTTTCCAGCCACGGTGCGCCGCTACTGGCGCCCCATTGCGATCGCCTCTGCGCTCTTCTACCTGCCGGGCATCGGCATTGCGCTGGCAATCCAGTTTCAACCAGACCTGATTTATCACTTGATGTCGCCGATGCAGGTCGCGCAGTTTGAGTACATGTACGATCCGGATCGCCGCATCCTCGGGCGCGACCGCGGATCGCCTGACGATCTCATGATGTTCGGCTACTACATTTACAACAATGTATCGATCGGATTCCAAACCTACGCCGGTGGGGTCGCGTTCGGACTTGGGACATTGTTTTATGTGATCTACAACGGCTTGTACATCGGCGCCGTCGCGGGCCACTTGCAACGCATCGGCTACGGTGAGCCGTTCTGGTCGTTTGTGTCAGGTCACAGTGCTTTGGAGCTGACCGCAATTGTTCTGTTTGGCGGCATTGGTTTAGCGCTCGGTTGGAAGCTGATCAACCCGGGCGACAAACGGCGTTGGCATGCGCTGCGCGATGAAGCGAGAGCCACGCTGCCCGTTGTCTATGGCGGCGCGGTGATGCTGGTATTCGCCGCTTTCGTTGAAGCCTATTGGTCCTCCACGACCTCTGTCCCGGTACTCGGAAAATACGCCGTCGGCATTGTGATGTGGCTGTTCACACTGATGTACTTCACGCTCGCAGGTCGTCGCCGTTGAATCTTGAAAACGTCACTGTTGCCCTGCGTCCGCGCGGGAATTGGGAGTCGACAGACCTAGGGACTCGGATGATTCGGCGCGATGCGAAGTTGATCTATCGAGTTTGGTTCGCGTTTACCCTTCCGTGGGTCGTCATCATCGCATTGCTGACCTGGTATACGCCGTATGGCGGGTGGGCACTGTTCGCGTATTGGTGGTTCGAACCACTGACCGACGGCCTAATCTTGCACATCATTTCGCAACGACTGTTTGGTGCCTTGCCGACGCTCGGGGGTACGCTGCGTCAGACCGCGCGGCTAGCCAAAAAGAACTGGGTATTCCTGTTAACGCCACTGCGACTGCATTTCGCGCGATCCATCGCGATGCCGCTCACACAACTCGAAGGTCTGCGTGGCGCAGCACGGCGCGCAAGGGCTAAAACAATCAACCGGCGCATCAACAATCACGGTGTTGGGGTCACGCTGGCCTATCAGCACTTAGTCCTATGCATCTACCTTGGCATCGCATTGCTCTGCGTTTGGCTATTGCCCGAAGCCATGCAAAATGAGTTTTGGGAGAAATGGTGGTTGATCATGCGCGACACTGACCAAAGCGTGATCGACATTTTGTTGCTGCTCGTCATGTATATCGCCCAATCGCTGCTCCATCCCTGGTTCGTCGGTGCTGGCTTCGGCCTGTACATCAATTGTCGCAATCGTTTGGAAGCATGGGATATTGAAGTTGCTTTTCGACGCGCCGCGGCCCGCCGTCGCCAACGCGCCGCACTTGCCGTTACCTGTATCGTTGGCATCGGAATCGGATTGGCTGCGCCACAGGCGCGCGCTCAGACCAATGACGCATCGCAGACAGCCATTCAGCAAAACTGGTCAGAAGAAACTGTCAGCGAAGCGGCTAGAAAGGCTGCCGATTCCGCCGCCTACAATGCGAAACAAACGCGCTACCGATACGAGTCGCGTCTCGACACATCCGACGATTCCGAAGACGCGGATATTGCGTCAGAGACCGTAACGGGCACCGTTTGGTCTTCCATTGTTTCGCTGTTTGCCGCCGTTATGGAGCTTGGTCTGTGGTTGCTGGTCGGTCTTTTTGTCGTTGTATTGTTCCTGACGCGCGATCGCTGGCTGCCGCTTCTAGACCCAGGGGGCGCCGGTGCTGCACGACGCCAAAAGACTCGCCTTATGGTTTCCGGTGAGGTCGTCGATAGCGATGCGATGCCGGACGACGTCGTCGGAGAGGCGCGCAGACTCTGGTACCAAGGCGATCATAGGTCGGCATTGAGCTTGCTCTTCCGTGGCGCCGTTATCGACGCGGTGCAGCGCTTCGAGCTGCGCCTGCCAGACAGCGCGACCGAGGGCATCTGCATTCGCGCCGTCGCAAAGCGCAGTGACACGGACTACAGCGGAGATTTTCGCGACATTACAGAACAGTGGTTACGCTGCGCCTACGGCGGCCATATTCCCGACGACCAACGTTTCGAATCACTGTGCGTGGGCGTGCCGCTGCAAACGGAGCAGGTCGCATGAAGCAACGTTTGATCGCTTGGGCCGGGTTACTCATCGTTGTTCTGGCGGCGACGTTTTTTTTCAAATCCTATGACCGTATCCCGTATGACGTGAGCATACCGGCCGAAGGCGAAGCGCGGTACAACGGCTATTTCCCGATCGAACTTACGCTGCAACAGTTGGGTCTCAATGCCGACTCGATGGAAGTATTGGATTTCTCGACGGGTGAAATTGGAAGAAATGACACCGTTCTTGTTTCGCTGGACAGCCAATTCGTTCCCGAGAGTCGCCGTAAACAGGTCATGGAATGGGTCGAAGACGGTGGACACTTAGTCCTCGACATCAACGATGCGCAGGGCTTCGATTTGATGTGGGACCTACTCGACGACGACGAGTCTTTACCCACCTTGGCAGAATGGGTCGCAAGCTTCGGATTCGAAGTTGAAAGTCTCTACGAGGAAGCCCAGGCAATTCGCGACGCACAAGAAACGAATGACAGTGTCGAGCTTCCTCATGCGTTTTTGAGTAACGCCCGACTGGTCCAGTTTGATGACACTGTGAACGCCCGGCTTCGTGAAGATGCGCTTGGTGTCTACGCGGCCCAAATTCCGACCGGCGATGGGTTCGTGTCACTGGTGGTAGGCGCTGATATTGGCGGGTATTCCTGGTACTTCGGGAGTGGCGGTCTCGGGGACTCCTTCATGCAAGACCAATTCGTACCGGTGGCGCAATTGGTAGCGGACGTTGTCGCTGGGGACGTGACTTCGGAATCGATTTGGTTGATCTACTCCGCCGAATTCGATTCGCTGTGGGATTTGCTCAAAGAGAACGCACCGGAAGTCGTGCTTGCCTGCGCGATCTTGGTGCTGCTTTGGTTATGGGCGAGTGCGAGGAGTTTTGGTCCTTTGGTCGACGCGACACCGCCGCCACGCCGCTCAATCATGGAGCACATCGATGCGACCGGTCGTTTCGCTTGGCGCCTACAAGGACTTTCCGCGTTGACGGACGAAGCGATCAACGCGACCCAGCGCGCCGCCGAACGGCGAGACCCAGGATTGACTCACCGGCCTGCAACACAGCAGGCGGAACGGATTGCGAAACTCACCGGCCAACCGGCTCAGGAAATCGCGGATGCCATGAACCCTGGGGAGCATGACAAGGCGGCCGAGTTCATTGAAGCCATTTCGACACTGCAAAAAATAAGGAACGAACTGTGAGCGAAACCGATCAGAATGTCGCTGCCCTCGGCGCGCGTATTCAAACCATGCGAGACCAAATTGGTCGTGCATTTCTGGGGCAGCAAGAAGTGGTTGATCAGGTCATAGTGTCACTGCTCGCCGCAGGGCACGTATTACTAGAGGGTGTGCCGGGGCTGGGCAAAACGCTCCTGGTCAAAGCCATCGCAAAGTGCATCCAAGGTAGCGATGCAAGAATTCAATTCACCCCGGACCTAATGCCGAGCGACATCAGCGGACATGCCGTCTATGACATGAAGACCGAAGCCTTCAGCGTACGACGCGGGCCCGTATTCACCAACCTCTTGCTGGCGGACGAAATCAACCGCGCACCCGCCAAAACACAAGCAGCACTGCTGGAGGTCATGCAGGAACAACAAGTCACTATCGAAGGCACGGCATACCCAGTCGCAGCGCCCTTCATGACCATCGCGACACAAAACCCGGTCGAACATGAAGGCACCTACCCGCTGCCTGAAGCGCAACTCGACCGCTTCTTGCTAAAAGTACAAATCGACTACCCGGACGCAGACACCGAGGTTGCACTTGTCACCAACGTGACCAATTCGAGGGTCGGCGATGCACTGTACGTAGACGATCTCTCGCCGGTGCTGTCATTGCAGGAGATCATCGACGCGCAGAAAACGGTGGCCAACGCGAGAATGGACGATACGATCGTTGATTACGCCGTGAGGCTGGTCCGCGAGACGCGCGCAACTGCCGGGATTCGACTCGGCGCCGGGCCGCGCGGCGCGATTTCTTTGGTTCGCGCCGCGCGCGCATACGCTGTCATGAACGGAAGAGACTTCGTGACGCCCGACGACGTGCGCGTCATGGCGCTACCTGCGCTTCGCCATCGCGTTGCACTTGCGCCCGAGCTGGAGATCGAGGGATATCGCAATGACGATGTTCTCAACGAACTCACCGAGCGCGTAACAGCACCCAGACAGTGATCCCAAGCCGCCGCCTTCTCATCGCCGTTAGCGCTCTGATCGCACTTGCGATCCTCGTCGCAATACAACCGGCATGGACCAAGCTGTGGCAGTTGGTGGCCACGGGACTTGGCGCTGGCGCTGTGCTCGATGCACTCCTGGTCATTGGCAAACGACCCCCGAAAATCGAGCGAAAACTACCCGCGTCACTGGCGCTCGGGCAGCCCGCGGAAGTGCTTCTGAGTTTGACACTGCCGGAAGGCGCCGCACCCTGTGACCTACGAATATCCGATCATCACCCGACCGTCGCCCGCGCTGTTGGCATGCCGGCGAATGTCCGCGTTCAAGCTTCTGAGCCTACGCTCGTCCGATATACTGTGCGACCCGAACGCCGAGGCGATTTGATTTTTCCTCGCTGCGATGTTCGGCTGCGCTCACCGCTTGGACTGTGGTGGCGACAGCGCGCTGTTCCAACAGAGACAAAGGTTCGGTGCTACCCGAACTTCTCGAACATCACACAATTGTTGGAGTTCGAAGCGACCAGCAGTGTTGCAACCACAGGCTTGCGGCTTAGTCGTCGGCGTGGCGAAGGCATCGAGTTCCATCAGTTGCGCGAGTACCGCGATGGGGATCCCATGCGTGCGATTGATTGGAAAGCAACAGCGCGGGTCAAACGACTGATCAGTCGTGAATACCAGGATGAACGTGATCAACACGTGATTATCCTGCTTGATACGGGACGTCGTATGCTGGCCCGCGACGGCGAACTCAGTCACTTCGATCACGCGTTAAACGCAGCACTACTCCTTACGTACGTTGCGCTCCGCCAAGGGGATGCTGTGGGTTTGGCGACAATCGGTGATCAACGCCCATGGCTGCCACCGCGTAAGGGTGCAGCAGCCATCAATGGTGTGCTGAATCACATTTACGACATCGAGCCGAGCCCGGTCGAGGTTGATTTCTCCGAAGCCGCGCAACAAGTGAGCGTCCTACAAAAGCGCCGCGCACTCGTTGTCGCACTGAGCAATGTCCGCGATGAAGATGCCGATGATCTACAACAGGCTTTTCATCTGTTGCAGCGACGTCACCTTGTTATGCTGGCAAGCTTGCGCGAGCAGGTGCTCGACGAAACGGTCGCAAAGCCGGTGACAAGCTTCGAAGATGCGCTGCGATATTCAGCAACGGAACGCTATCTCGACGTACGACACAATACTCATCGGTTGCTTTCGGCCCGTGGTATCTTCGTCGACGATTGCCTGCCAGATCAGCTGGCAGCGACCGTCACGAATCGCTACCTCAGCATCAAGCGAGCTGGGCAACTGTAAGAACAAAAAACCAAGGACCAGGCTATGGCCAACGAACAGAACGACATATTCTCAGCGCCACAGAGCGACCTTGAAACCAATGCCGATCTCTCTCTCCTTGACGCGTTCATCGGCGAGTCGAATCGCAGTTTTTACAAGGAGCGATTCGCGAAATTCGAACAAGGCGGCGGCCGTGCCGGATGGCATTGGCCAGCGCTGTTCGTCGCCGCTTTTTGGCTACCGCACCGGAAGATGTGGGCACTGACGCTGCTCTATTGGATCGTCTTGCCGATCGTTGTTACGATTTTCATAGCGATTGTCGGTGCGTTTTCCACCGGTCTTGCGACGCTTCTGAACTTCCTGATCTACACACTCATCTGGCTCGGGTTTCCAACGATTGCGACGAACGTCTACTACCAACACGCACTCAGAAAAATCGAAGGTGTCCGTCAGCAGTTCTCAAGCCCTGAGCAACAGCTACAGGAAATTCAGCGAATCGGTGGCACCGGTATTGGCGGCTATGTGCTTGCTGGAATTCTAATCGCGCTGTCTGTCTTTGTTGTGGTCGCGGCGTTCATGGCCGGCGCGTAAACGGCATGATCGGCTAACGACTCGATCGACGCGATACGTTCATACCGATCGAGATCGACACTAGCGCAATCATCAACGCGAGCACGTTACCGAATCGCGTGTAAGGGGTATGGCCTGAAACGGTCGAGATCTGTCCCGTCAGAATTGCTGGCTCAAATGACGGCGCCGCGGCAACGACCTGCCCTCGCCCATCGATAATCGCAGTAATGCCCGTGTTTGCTGCTCGAAACTGCCAGCGTTGCGACTCTGCCGACCGCGCGCGAGCGATTTGCAAGTGTTGGTGCGGTGCGATCGTATCCCCGAACCAAGCATCGTTGGTGACGTTCACGATGAACCTCGCCTCAGGGAAGAACGTCAGCTGCTCGCTGGCATATGCATCCTCGTAACAGATACTGGTAGCAATCGGTAAACCGCCGACTTGCAGGGGTATCGGCGATGCATCGCCGCGTTTCAAGTCAGAAAACGGTAGCCCTTGTAGACGCATCCACTCGCGGATAAACCCAGGCACCGGGAAAAACTCGCCGAACGGCACCAAATGTCGTTTGGCGTATTGCTGGCGTGGCGTATCGCCCAACTGCAGCAACACGTTGCTGGGTGATTCGCCGGGGTCACGGGCCAGAATTCCAACCAGTAGGGTGCTGTCTCCCGCTGCCGCCAGATTCTCGAGTTGGTCTAAGTACCCAGGTACGCGGTCCGCAACGGTTGGGATCGCCACTTCTGGAGTCAACAAAAGATCCGCGCCAGCATGATCGCGAACGAAGCTGCCATACCACTGCAGCGTCGACTGAAACTGCGCCTCATCCCACTTGAGCTTTTGGTCCAAACCCAACTGGGCCAGCGCCGCTGTCACCTGCTCAGGTTCTGCTCGCGCATATTGTCGGTCGGTCAACGCTATGCTCAGTCCCGCCACAAGAACCAAGGTGATTGCGCCGACACGACGTCGAATCCCGCCACTGAATACTGCGCGAAGCGCACTGCCAAGCACGACCAAGACGAAACTACCGAGATACACACCGCCAACCGGCAACCAGCCGGCGAGCGCTGTCTCAGGCAGAGCGTAGCCCAGGGTTAACCAAGGAAAGCCACTGAGTACCCAGCCTCGCATCCACTCAAACAGAACGAACGCGCCCGGGAGAACAATGAGCGTACTCGCGCGACGCCCGCCGGCGATTCGAACGGACAACGCCGCACTGAACCCAAAGTACAAAGCCATGATGGCAACCATCCCGAACACGAGAAAAATCGCCAAGGCCCACGGCGCGTTACCGATGGTGACAATGGAGTGGTAGAGCCAGTAGGTGCCCGCCGTAAAAGCCGACGCACCGAATGCAAAGCCGACCCACCACGCGCGCCGCGTGGGCAAATCCCACCAGCACCCAATCCAGCCTGCGACAAGCACGGGAATCAGCCACCACTGCTCGTACGGTGCGAACGCCAACGGCAAGAATGCGCCAAGCACGGTGGATACTGCCAAACGCAATTTCATCAGGTCAATCCGGCTTCTCGATTGAGATCAGGCGGCGTGTTCTTCGCTTTCAGCTAAGCGAAACACACTGAGCATATCGATCCGGCGGCGATCCGCTCGAGTGACGACAAAGCGAAAACCCTCATGCTCAACCGCCTCGCCGCGACGTGGCAGCCGACCCAATTCCGTCATCACCAAACCGCCTACTGTGTCGTACTGCTCATCGGACAGGTTGCAATCGAAGTGATCGTTAAAATCATCAATACGAGTCAGTGCGCGAACCGCGTAACGCGCAAGACCATTGCGCTCGCCGTCTTGGCGAATCCATGCCGCTTCTTCCTGATCATGCTCATCATCGATTTCACCAACAATCTCTTCAAGCACGTCCTCGATGGTCAGCAGTCCAGAGACGCCACCGTACTCATCGACGACTATCGCCATATGGTTATGGCTCGCGCGAAATTCCTTCAGCAGCGTGTTGAGCCGTTTTGACTCAGGGATGAACACGGCCGGCCGTAACCACTGACTCACATCCAGTGGCTTGTCCATCGGATGACCAACACAGTTCAGTAGGTCCTTGGCCAGCAGAATGCCGACGATCTCCTCGCGCTCGCCATTGTGCATGGGAAATCGGCTATGACCGGATTCGATGATTTTTCCGAGCAACTCTCCGAACGGGACGCCATCTTCTAGCACCACCATCTGAGATCTTGGCACCATCACTTCGCGCACCTGAGTTTCAGAAACTTCAAGCACGCCGGCCAGCATGGACCGCTCGTCTTCGTCGAATACTTCCTGATCGCCGGCTTCGTCGATCAGGTGCAGGATTTGCTCTCTCGTGCGGGGCTCGCCTCTTAAAGCTGACATCAATCGTTGCCAGAATCCTAGGGTCGAGCCCTGTGTACTTGGCGGTTTGTCTTCGCTCATGGCACCGTCAGGTCTCTATGGGCCGGAAATAATAGCAATATTTTTCGCGCCGAGTCTGCGTCATGCATACGGATCCGAGATTCCAAGCGTCGCAAGTGCGTCACGCTCAAGCTGCTCCATGATCTCGGCCTCGGCACTCTCTATATGGTCGTATCCCATCAAATGGAGAGTTCCATGGACCACCAAGTGGCGCCAATGGTCCAACTCACGCTTCGACTGAGCATCGGCTTCATCCGCAACGACACTGGCGCAGATCACGATGTCGCCCAAGTGGCGAACCACGTTCGGTGGTGCTACCCACCCTTCGACATCTTGATTCGCAAACGCCAGGACATTCGTTGGTTTGGGTTTTTCACGCCATTGCTGATTCAACGCTGCCATTTGATCGGGGCCGACGACGCTTAACGCAACCTCGAATGCCTCGGATACATCAGTAACAAGGGCAGCGGCAGCAACGGCCGCCGACAACTGCTCGATCACTGGAACTCGCGATGCATCGACAGCCTCATCGATGTTCAGATCAATCGACACCGCACTCGCCAACGTCGTGTCTATTCCGGCGGGTCCTTCTTCTCATACGCGTCGTAGGCATCCACGATCGCCTGGACCAGCGGATGGCGCACCACATCGCGAGATCCAAACCGCGTGATGCCGACTGCGGACACATCGCCCAAAACACGGATCACATGTTTCAGGCCAGACAATTGCCCGGCAGGAAGATCAATCTGACTCACATCGCCCGTCACTACTGCCGTCGAGCCAAAGCCGAGACGCGTTAGGAACATCTTCATCTGTGCAACCGTTGTGTTTTGCGCTTCATCGAGAATGATGAACGACTCGTTCAACGATCGACCCCGCATGAAGGCGAGCGGTGCGACTTCAATCATGTTGCGCTCGAGAAGCTTCGCGACTTGTTCATAGCCCATCATTTCGTAGAGGGCGTCGTACATCGGACGCAAGTAGGGATCGACCTTCTGCGTCAGGTCTCCCGGCAAAAACCCAAGTCTTTCACCCGCTTCCACCGCCGGCCGTACCAATACGATGCGCCTAACCTGATCCGACTCCAACGCTTCAACCGCGGCAGCGACCGCAAGGTAGGTCTTACCAGTCCCTGCAGGGCCAATCCCAAACGACAAATCGTGTTGGCGAATTTGCGCAAGGTATGTCGCTTGGTTGCCGCCCCGAGGCTTGATGAGTTTTCGCCGGGTACGAATGACCAACTCATTGGGGGATTGTGCGAGCGCAATTTTCGGTGTGTCTTCGGACACTGGTTGCATGCCTGACTCCTGTAGGCAGATATGAATATGCTCGGGAAGCAATCGCTCCGAGCCTGTGAGTTCAAAAAGTTGACGCAACACCCGCTCACCGGCCTGTGCCGCGCTGGCGCTTCCTATGACTCTGAAGTGATTGCCGCGATTTGCGATCTCGATGTTGAGTCTGCGCTCGATATGTCGCAGATGTTCATCGAATTGGCCGCTGAGGTTGGCGAGCCTGGAGTTGTCTTCCGGCTCCAACACCAAGTCTCGACTGACTACTGAGCTAGTCAAAGCGAGTTTGCGATTCCAGACTGATCGTCATGTCTCTAAGGTACTAAAGCCATGCGACAAGAGAAAGACTGAACACAAGTTATTTTCGCCGAGCACACCGCGCAGGATTTCGACAAAACATTGACAAACGTCTAGACGGCTTGTGCGACCTGATCCGCCATGCGTCCCCGCAATGAATTCGGCAAGGCTTCGGTGATCACCACATCAGCGAATCCACCGATCAATTCATGCGGCCCATCAAAGTTGACCCAACGCATATTCTCGGTGCGCCCCGCTAGCTGCGATGCATCTTTTCTGGCATGACGCTCAACTAAGACGCGTTGCGTTGTCCCGACCATGGACTGAGAAATCTCTGCCGCTTGTTGATTGATGCGAGCTTGAAGTAGCTGCAGCCGCTCCTTTTTAATCGACATCGAAACTTCGTCCGGCAAGGACGCAGCCGGCGTGCCAGGTCTCGCCGAGTAAATAAAACTAAACGACTGATCAAAGCCGATGTCGGCAATGAGGTTCATCGTCGCCTCAAAATCTTTATCGGTTTCGCCAGGAAATCCCACTATGAAATCCGAGCTGAGGCTGATGTCCGGTCGCACTGCTCTTAGCTTGCGGATCTTTTGCTTGTATTCAAGGGCGGTATGACCGCGCTTCATCCGCGCAAGTGTGCGATCAGAACCGCTTTGTACTGGCAGATGCAGATAGTTCGCAAGCTTCGGAACATTCGCATACGCCTCGATCAGACTGTCGGTGAACTCAACCGGATGAGAAGTGGTAAATCGAATGCGCTCCACGCCGTCGACTTCCGCGACAAAGTGGATGAGCGTCGCAAGATCCGCGATTTCACCGTCATGCATTGGCCCGCGGTACGCGTTGACGTTCTGGCCCAGCAAATTAATTTCGCGAACACCGCTCGCTGCAAGCTGCGCGACTTCGACGATGACGTCATCGAACGGCCGGCTGATCTCCTCGCCACGCGTGTACGGCACAACACAAAAACTGCAGTACTTGCTGCACCCTTCCATGATCGAAACAAATGCGGTCGGGCCATCTGCCCGCGGCTCAGGCAATCGGTCAAACTTTTCAATCTCGGGGAACGAAATATCGACCACGCTGGTTTTTTGTTTGCGCCGTTGCTCGACAAGGTCCGGGAGGCGATGCAGCGTTTGCGGTCCGAATACGATGTCGACAAACGGCGCGCGCTTCGTGATCGCATCGCCTTCTTGACTCGCAACACAACCCCCAACGCCAATCAGCAAATCGGGGTTTTTGTCCTTCAAAGGACGCCATCGGCCCAATTCCGAGAAGACCTTTTCAGCCGCCTTCTCGCGAATCGAACAGGTATTCACCAGCAGGACATCGGCTTCCTCTGGCGACGAAGTCAATGTCATGCCGTGCGACTGGGCCAACACGTCCGCCATTTTCGACGAGTCATACTCGTTCATTTGGCAGCCATAGGTTCGGATGAATAGTTTTCCGCTCATCCCGCCATTTTAGCGCAGATCGCGGCGGTGAGAAGCGTCGCTGTCCCCTATCCTCGTGGCGCGCCGCCCAAGCTCGCGATCAGAAACGCTCGCAAACGCTGTGATTGTTCTTCCGTCATTTCGCCGAGAAAGCCACGCGCGGCACTCGGGATATGCTCGTGCGTCGACTCGTTCGCATCAAACAAGTAGTAATCGAACATCTGGCGCCACAGCCGGCGCTCCTGTTCCGGGAGATCGCGGACAGTCAATAAGCCGTGCAGCAGCGTTGTGAGTGGCGTCATCATGTGATCCGCCGCTTCCCGCCACCAGAAATTGACCAGGGCACCGATTGGCGACTCCGCCGCAACGTGATGAAACCAAAGCGTCGGCACGAACAACGCGTCCCCGGGGAGCAAAGTCACAGTCTGGGCCACCGCTTGGGCTTTGGCGTATCGGGGAAACCGATCGAGGTCTGGAGCATCCGGATCCACGAGGCTCACCGGCTGGCCGGCCAACGTGCGGTCGATCGGTCCGACGTACAGACTTTCATACTGATCCGGCGGAAACAGAGTAAAGCGGCGTATGCCGCCGACAACCACGGCAATATTGTGCGGTAAATCCCAATGCGTCGCGGTCCGGCCGGCATTGCCGAGCCACAGCGAAGTCAACCGCTCTGTCGCATCATCTAACAGCGGCATGGGATGCTGCGCCGCGAGCGGCGCCAGCGCGCCCTGCAACGGTATCGCGCCGGCATACAATCCCGGTGGATCGACGACGTCCTCCAGACGCTCAAGTTCATCCAACAGCTGCCCAAGCGCGACCTCGCCGCGCTCGAAATTGAAACCGCGCAGCGAGTCGTCATAGAAGTAGCGACCGCCCAGGCTGGCGTCAGCCATGAACATGCCGATGCGCGTCCCGCCATCAGCCGACCTCAGTGCATTGATCAAGCGGCCTTGTTTTGCAGCAACAACTAACGGCCACTCCGACGCGAACTGTCGCATCACAACGGGCTGGTGTTGGGCAACTATTTCGGCGTGAAACGTCTTCGCGTCGAGGTCGGGGTCGACCTCTCGTACGCCGTTTGTCGCGTCACTCGTCATCCGCGGTCTGCGTCAGAGTCGGCTGCCAGAGTTCGACTTTGTTCCCTTCTGGGTCCACAAACCAACCAAACGCACCGTAGCTCTCGATCACGACATCGTCGATTTGCCGACCGCCACCATCGGTTACCTGGGCAAGCGCTTCGTAGATATCGTCAACAACAAAATTGACCATAAAAGGACGATCTGAGGGATTGAGATACGGTGTGTCCTCAGGGAACACGGACCAAACCGTGCCAGATCGCTCAGGCATATTTCCAGGCGAGAACATATGGCTATTGGTGGCCGCATCGATCTTGAAACCAAGATACTTCTCGTACCACAGACTCAACGCGGCCGGGTCTTTCCCCTTGAAGAAGACGCCTCCGATACCGAGCACCTTCGCCATATGGCAATCCCTCGTCGTCTGGTCAGGGCCGGACTAGAACGGAATGTCGTCGTCGAAATCGCTCACCGCTGCCGGCTGTTGCGCAGGGGCTTGTTGCTGCGGGCGTTGCTGGCCGCCACCCATCGGCGCACCAGCGCCGCCGCGACTACCAAGCATTTGCATTTCGTCGGCAATCACCTCAGTGGTGTAACGGTCGTTGCCATTCTTATCCTGCCACTTTCGGGTGCGAAGCTTGCCTTCAATGTAGACCTGGGAGCCTTTCCGAAGGTACTCGGCCGAGATCTCCGCAAGCCGTCCAAACATCGCGATGCTGTGCCACTCGGTGCGCTCCTGCGGCTCTCCGGTTTGCTTGTCCTTCCAGCTTTCGCTGGTGGCAATACGAAGATTGGTTACTGCGCCGCCGCTGGGCATATAGCGGGTTTCTGGATCCTGACCCAGATTCCCAACCAAAATGACTTTGTTGATTCCGCGCGCCATGTCTCTCCCCGATCGTACGCTGTCGCACTATTGTGCCCAGCCTCAAGCTATTTCCAAGCTCGATTATGCGCTCGATCGTAGCGTTTTGACACCTGACATCAACAACCAGGCGAACACTACAGCCAGCAAAGTCATGATTCCCGCCTCCGCCCCGCTGGTATCCAAGAACAAGCCGGCCAGAGCAGCACCGACGAACGCACCAAAGAATTGCGCACTAGAAAACAACCCGAGACAGGCGCCACGCTGCGTGGGATCCGCGCGGCGCGACATCTCAGCAGGTAACGATGCTTCCAGGTAGCTAAAGCCTGCAAAAAACAGGCAGCAGCCACCGGCAGACGCCAGCACCGATGCACTGAGCCAAAGCAGCGCGAGTCCTGCCATGAGCAATGCCAATGCACCGATAGTAAATTGCGCGGAACCACGGCGATCGAGCGCGATCATCGGAATCGCGATGGGCAGCGACAATGCTAGCGTGATGGCATACACCTTCCAGAGCTGATTTTCAGGGAACCCAAGGCGACCGGCCAACAGATACGGCGCCAGTACGAAAAACGCGGTCAGCAGCGCATGCAGAATCAAAATCGCAAGATCCAGTGTTAAAAGGTCTCGCCGGGTCAGCACTCGCCAGTCCCACTTCGGGCGGTGTTGAACCGCAGGCCGTCGGGACTGTTTGTCAAACAGATCTGGCAGAACCAACACGACCCCCAGCAACCCGAGCGCCGCCGAGACCCAAAATACCCCGCGCACGCCCGTCAACGCGGAAACGAGCGGACCAAACACTAACGCCAAAAGAAACGAGGCGCCTATCGACGCGCCGAAAATAGCCATAGCAGGCGTTCGAACCGACGGGCGGGTGCGGTCTGCAAGCCACGCAGACAGTGTTGCGGACACGGCCCCAGCGCCCTGCAGCAAGCGTCCGAGGATCACGCCCCAAATACCGGAAGCGGTAGCGGCTAAGACACTGCCCACAAGAAACACACTCAAACCGAACACAATCACAGCCGGGCGACCGATGCGGTCGGATAAGGCACCGTAGGGAATCTGCAGCGCAGCCTGGGTTACACCGTAACCACCGACAGCAATCCCAACCAGCAGCGGCGTCGCATTCGCAAAATCATCTGCCCAAAGCGCGAGTACGGGCAAAACCATGAACAGTCCGAACATGCGCGAGATCGATACGATGCTCAGCCGCCCAATGAAACGAAGCTCGTCACGACTGAGTCGTGAATCCGCGGCGGGGTTTGTATTGGACAACAGTTCAGTCTCTTTTGCGCGAGGACATCTGCGCGGCGTATATTAGCAGGTTGTTCAGGCCTCACAGCGCAACCCCATGCATCGGTTCATCGAACTTCGCGGCGCACGCACACACAATCTGAAAAACGTGGACTTAAAACTGCCGCGGGATCAGTTGATCGTGATGACCGGGCTGTCAGGATCCGGCAAATCCTCGCTGGCATTCGACACGATCTATGCAGAGGGCCAACGGCGTTACGTCGAATCCTTGTCGGCATATGCGCGACAGTTTTTATCGATGATGGAGAAACCGGACCTCGACCACATCGAGGGGCTGTCTCCCGCCATTTCGATCGAGCAAAAGTCGACTTCGCATAACCCACGATCCACCGTCGGCACCGTCACCGAGATCTACGACTATCTTCGGCTGTTGTTCGCGCGCGCCGGCGTGCCGAAGTGCCCAGACCACGGCGAGGTGCTCGATGCGCAAAACGTCAGCCAAATGGTCGACCAAGTGCTCGCGCTGCCCAATGGGACCCGACTGATGTTGCTCGCGCCGGTGATCTCGGACCGCAAGGGCGAGCACCTGAACGTGTTGAAGAACCTGCAGGCGCAAGGGTTCGTTCGCGCTCGCATCGATGGCGAAGTAGTGCAACTCGCGGATGCGCCGGAGCTTGATGCGAAGAAGCGCCATTCCATCGATGCGGTCGTCGATCGATTCAAGGTGCGAGACGATATCGCCCAGCGACTCGCAGAATCCTTCGAGACGGCACTGCAACTTGGCGAGGGCAGCGCGCGCGTTGTACCGATGGACGATGACACGGATTTGTCCCAAGCAGGTGTCGCGACCCAACAGGGTCCGAATGGTCAGGAGCTGTTGTTCTCAGACCGTTTCGCCTGCCCGGTCTGCGGCTACAGCATCGCAGAGCTGGAACCGCGGATGTTCTCGTTCAACAACCCCGCCGGTGCCTGCCCGACTTGCGATGGACTGGGGGTCAAACAGTTCTTCGACCCAGATCGTGTAGTGCTGAACGATGATTTATCGCTGGCGGGTGGCGCGATACGTGGTTGGGATCGGAAAACAACCTATTACTTCGGCATCATCCAAAGCCTCGGTGAACATTTCGGTTTCGATGTAGAAGCGCCGTTCAACACACTGACGGCCGCCCAGAAAAAAGCGGTTCTTTACGGCAGCGGTCGCAAGAAAATTGAGTTTCGCTATCACACCAGCGATGGAGAAACTATTACCCGCCGCCATCCGTTCGAGGGCATTTTGCCGAATCTCGAGCGACGCTACCGCGAAACCGAGTCGGGCGCAGTCCGCGAAGAACTGACCAAGTATCTGAACCAACAGATTTGCCCGGACTGCGACGGCACCCGTCTGAATCGGGCCGCGCGCAATGTCTTTGTCAATGATCTGACACTGCCGGAAATTACGGCGCAATCTATCGCTTCAGCGCGGCAACTGTTCGACTCGCTGTCGCTCGATGGATGGCGCGGCGAAGTTGCCGAGCGCATCGTAAAAGAGATTGCCGCCCGCCTCGGTTTTCTTGACGATGTTGGACTCAGTTATCTTTCCCTGGATCGGCGAGCAGAAACGCTATCTGGTGGCGAGGCACAGCGAATTCGGCTGGCCAGTCAGATCGGCTCCGGCCTTGTCGGCGTCATGTACATCCTCGATGAGCCATCGATAGGCCTACACCAGCGAGACAACGAGCGACTGCTGTCGACACTCAAGCATCTGCGTGACATCGGCAACACCGTGATCGTGGTCGAGCATGACGAGGACGCGATACGCGCGGCCGACTACGTCGTCGATATCGGACCTGGCGCTGGCGTGCATGGCGGCACGATCGTCGCGCAAGGGTCACCCGAGTCGGTCATGAAGAACCCGGACTCTCTGACGGGTAAATTTCTTTCGGGTGAGGAAGTCATCGCAGTTCCCGCGTCACGCCGCACCGATCGAGATGCCACGCCGATCGCCATTTCAGGCGCGCGCGGCAATAACCTCAAGAACATCTCAGTTGAGATTCCCTCGCGAGTTATGACCTGCGTGACCGGCGTCTCTGGCTCTGGCAAGTCGACACTGATCAATGCAACGCTCTATCCGAGCGCAGCCAATGTGATCAATCGTGCCTCCCATGAGGTCGCCCCGGTCGATCGCATTGATGGACTGAAGCAGTTCGATCGCGTCATTGACATCAGTCAAAGCCCAATCGGCCGCACACCGCGTTCGAATCCAGCAACCTACAGCGGGTTGTTCACGCCGATCCGCGAGTTGTTCGCCGGTACGCAAGAAGCGCGCTCTCGCGGGTACAAACCGGGACGCTTCAGTTTCAATGTCAAAGGTGGCCGTTGTGAAGCCTGCCAAGGCGATGGAGTGATCAAAGTCGAGATGCACTTTCTGCCCGATGTCTACGTACCGTGCGATGCATGCGGCGGCCGTCGCTACAACCGCGAGACGCTCGAAATTCGTTACAAAGGACGAAACATCTCGGAAGTCCTCGACATGACGATTGAGGAAGCGCTCGCATTCTTCAAAAACGTGCCGACGCTCGCCCGCAAGTTGCAAACTCTGATGGACGTCGGGTTGTCCTACATCACACTGGGGCAGAGCGCAGTCACACTTTCCGGCGGTGAAGCACAGCGGGTCAAACTCGCCCGTGAACTGTCCAAGCGCGATACGGGCTCGACCCTCTACATCCTCGATGAACCGACCACGGGCTTACACTTTGCTGATATCCGACAGCTACTAGGCGTTTTGGCGGAACTGCGAGATCGCGGCAACACGATCATCGTGATTGAGCACAACTTGGATGTCATCAAAACCGCGGATTGGATCATCGACCTCGGTCCCGATGGGGGCGACAACGGCGGTCAGGTGGTGTCACAGGGCACACCGGAGACCGTCGCTGCCGACCCCAACTCTGTCACTGGCAGATTCCTGCGCGAGTTACTGCCGCCTGCGTCGAAAAGCGCTTAGGCCGAAGTCGCGACGCTCGATCAAGGCGACGCGTCTACAACGCCGAACAAGCGTTTCGCGGTCGCCAACGCGGGGTCTTCGCCGGCAAAGTAGCTCTCCCGAGTTTGCAAGACTTCGACATCGGGGCGAATACCGCCTCTCGGGTCCAACCGGTCGCTGTTCGCCATGATGGTTCGTTGCAGCGGAATGCGGATCTTGATGGCACTGTTTGGCAACGTTAGGAAGGCGATGTAGCCTGCCGTTGCTCCGGTCGACGCACCGCCTGTAGGTTCACCAACAAACATTGCGCGATCAATGCCTTTCAGCGCGGACAACAAGTGCGTCACGCCCGACGCATTGTCATAGCTCGTCAGCATGATGATTTCGCCGTCGAAAGCGCCGCGCTTAGGTTTCATTTTGCGCCACGGTGCCCCCGCCAGCTTCGACACGAGTTTGTAGTAGCCATTGTCGATCTGGCGAAACCAACGCGGTTTTGGCTTCAACACGCGCTCATCCCAAGTGCTGAGGTGCTCGCGTAATTCAGGTTCGATTCGGTCGAAGCGCGTCCAGATTTCCGGCGTGGGTTGAATAGGCGCGTTGATCAACCAGCGGAAAAGACCCCAGGCAGCATCGTTGGAGCCGCCTCCGTTGCGACGCAGATCGATAATCAGCTTGTCACGACCCTCCTCGCGCATGCGTTTGAACACCGGCGCGTACAGGTCATCCGGATCGACAGGCTTGCGATAGTTGATGAACGTATCGACCGCGAGGTAGCCAGCGTCATCGCCAAGCGTCTCGAAACGCACAGCGTCCACAAAATTCCTGCTATAGCGCGCCTCCCCGGTAATACCTGCATAGGCCTCGAAACCAATGCGCGGGACCACAAGAGTGCGCAAGTCACCGCCCTCGCCTCGCAACTGCAACTCGGCGTCGGGCTTTAGCGTGTACACAAACGGCATGAAGTGCTCGAAAGCCGGTCCCATGAACTCACCGAAGTTAGCGATCGAATGCGCTTTGATGTAGTCGGTATCCCCGTCAACGGGAAACACGGAACTCACGGCGTCAATGAGATCGGCAACCGGGCGCCCATCGATCGAGACGATCTCAGCACCGCGGTCAAGTGCGATGCCCTCTGCCGCCTGCGTCACATACATCCGGCGCTCGAAGAATTGGAAGCGAAATGGCAGATACAGCGGTGCTCTTTGCCGCTCGTCCTCTATGTCCTTCGGCAACTCCGCCTTCGTATGATCACAACGAATCTCTGCAAGAACCCGCGAGATATGAAAATACAATTCGCCGCGTGTCAGCCCGTCCTGTGACCGTGCCCGGACGTCTGACCACAGCTGATCGAGCGCCTCGCGAGCCAAATACCGGTCGTAACCGGCATGCAACGCCGACAGCGCCTGCTCGGCCAAATCAATATCGGCAAGTGTGGCTTGAGCGTCCAGCTGCTGGCGAGCTGCCGCGGTTTGCGACATCGCGACCGAAGGCAGCAGAAGAAAAGCAATGAACAAACACTTTCGAACCAAATCCATTGAGTACCTCCTTAGTTGAGGTCCCAAACTAGTCGGACTCAGCCGGTCTGGCGTCTCAAGTTCCGGGAAATCCCAACAAATCGGGAATTTGAGACGTCTGGCCGCGGCGCTTCCATTGACTGGGCGTCATACCGATTTGATCCTTGAAGGTCCGGTTAAAAGTCGCCTTCGAGCCAAACCCGCCATCGAGGGCAATCTCCAACACGGATCGCGGATCGCCCGCATCGAGCAACTGTTCGCAGACTTCCTGCAGTCTCAAACGGTTAATGAACGCATTGAAGTTCAGGCCCGGTACAGCATTAATCGCCGATGAGAGTGTCGACTCGTTAGTTGCAAGGTGACGAGCCAACCGTCGGATCGTCAGTCCAGCGTCGCGATGCCACCCGCCACCACGCACGGCATCCCGCAATGTCGCAACAGACCATTTGCTCGATCCCGGCGGACTTGTGTCGACATCTGTCGTCTCCTCGACACGCGACATTTTCGGGTAGATCCGGTTCGCCTGCGTAAGCAAGTCGACGGCAAGCCAGAATATCGCGAGCCCGGCACACATTAGGACGATCGCGACGCCTGTGTAACTGAATCGACCGAGGATCAACTGCAGCGCCTCAACCACAGCCCATAGTCCGACCAATCCCACCATAATCACGAGAAAGCGCCTCAAAGACGTCAAATCGAACTCGCGCATCGATGAGTGAGAATGCGACAACCAAGCGCGGTAACGTCGCGTTTCCCGCCAACTTAGCGTCACTGCCACGATGCCGAGCACAACGGCGACGACCGATTCGACGGGAATCACAAACGGTTCGTGGAATGCGCGCGCGTACGCAAATTTTCTTTGTGGATCACCCAGCGTCAAAAAACACAGCGTGTAGTAAGTGGATTGAACGACACCTGGCAGCAACCACAACCACCACCGAGACGGCATCTCACGCCGGGTAAGCGCCAAGGTGTAGAGAAAGAGCAGTGGCCCCAACCAGAGTTCCGTATCGAACGGTGCAAACGTCAGCCAGGGAAAACTCTTGTATGCACCTGCAAAGCCAATGATTGATGGCATTGTCAGCAACACCCAGCACAACAGCCATGCTGAGAAGAACATTGCGGCACGCTTTTCCACCGATCGAGCACTCAGCGCCACCATCATCGGCAACAACGGTGCAACCAATAAGAGAAGTAGCGTGGTACGCCAGTCGAACACCATTGCCAGTTCCTTCCATCGTGACCTGCATGGCCCCGAGCGGCGCACAGTATAGGGCACAGGGCGAAGTGAATGGTCTAGGAATTTTTTCTGCCAACACGACGCTCGTTCGCACAGATTGAACCGACAATTTGTTTCGACTGCGACAAAGAACTTCGTCCGAACCTAGACGATATGCTTTGCGCTTATGTGACGAATGGGAAAGTCGGTATGGTCCGCAATGGCGAACACACTACAGATTCGCAGAGGGGGCATCTGTATGTCACAGACTTACCTAACATTCTTCCGTAGCAGCACACGCCGGGTGCTATCGCTAGTCGGCTGTGCACTGGTCGCGTTCGCAGCGGGCAACAGTCATGCGGTACCGGTTTGCTCAACAGGCTCAACCGGCCAGGTCAGCGTGAGCGACCCCGATGTCCGGGTGAACGTGTACTACGCGGCGCCCGATCCGACAATTTCCGACACGACCGTTCCAGCCGGCGCAACATCGATCCCGATCGACGCCAGCCTCGGCGGCCAAGCATCGAATTTGCACCCTTCCGTTTCATCGACGATCGCCGCAGGCGACGTGTTGATTGTCTTGCAGATGATCGGCGCGGATATCGACACCAGCAACAACCATGAAGCAACCGGCGACTACGGTGACGGCGCAGGCGGCCTGACTCAGGCGGGAACACTTAACAACGCGAACTTCACGGTAGGTCTCTACGAATTTGTTGTCGCCACCGGGCCGGTTAGCGGCGGTGCGATTCCGATTGAAGGCAACAGCGGAACAGGCGGACTGCTCAACAGTTACACGAATTCCGACACTATCTCGACGACCCAGGGATTCCGTCGCTACCAAGTGGTCAAGGTCCCCCAGTTTGCGGACTTGAACCTCTCGGGTGAAATCGTTTCCGACCGCTGGAATGGCCGCTGGGGCGGCATCAGCGCAATCAATGTGCGCCAGACACTGTCGCTCGACAACGGCCGCTTCAACGCCGACGGTCGCGGCTTCCGTGGCGGGCAATTTTTTCCAGAACGCTCGGACAGCACAACGGGTCTGGCAGGCAACTACGGCTTCAAGGGCGAAGGTATCGCTGGCCTACCACAGCGCTTGTTCTCACGCGTCTTGCTCGCGGAGGAGCCGTCGACCAATGGTGAGGAGACCGGACCGGATGGTTACGCGGGCACCGATGATCTCGGACCGGCCGGTACGGACTGGACACGCGATGCAGGGCTCGGTGCGCCGGGCAATGCTGGATCTGGCGGCGGCGGCAGCGAGGATGCCGGCGGTGGCGGCGGCGCGAACTTTGCCGCCGGTGGCAGCGGGGGCCAAGGTGTACAAGCCGGTGGCGATGAGGGCATCGGGGGCGCGGCGTTTCCTCAGCATTTTGCATCGACACCAGAGCGACTCATCATGGGCGGCGGTGGCGGTGCGAGCAACGGCGACGACACCGGTCAACTCGATCTGACGGTTTCTAGTGGTCAGGCTGGCGGCGGCATGGTGTTTGTTCGCGCCACGGCGATCACCGCTGCGGGTGGCGGCGCGATCTCCGCGAACGGCGACAGCGGGGGTACCGCAGCGTCGGAAGGCGGTGGCGGCGGTGGCGCCGGCGGGACCGTACTCATTCACACCGACAACTCAACGGTCGACGGATTTAGCTTTGAAGCAGTCGGCGGTGCCGGCGGGTCGAGCCTACAAACCAACGATGGCGGCGGCGGCGGCGGTTCCGGCGGTGTGATTTGGTTATCGGACACATCACTCGGTACGGCAACGACCGATACATCTGGCGGCGCGGCAGGTACAGGCGCCTCGGGCGGTAACTTTAACGGCACTGCGGGCGGTGCTGGTTCCCAGCAATCCATCGCACCGATCGCCGCATTCGACTGTAATTTCGTAAACATTGGCATCGCGAAAGCCCTCACGAACCAAACACGCGTTGGCACGACCGGCGCAGTATTTGATCTCGAGTTCACGCTGACACTCGAGAATCTCGGCGACAACGACGCGATCAACATCCAGGTGACCGATAACCTCGCCGAGGACTTCCCAGGCGCAACGTCCATCACACTGATCGGAACACCGACCCTAAATGGTGGACTGACCGGCCCCGCGACAGCCTATGATGCGGACGGCCAACCGAACCTTTTGTCCGGCACCGATACGTTGGCGGGCAACACAACGGCAACCATTGTGTATACGGTCCGCGTCGATTTCGGTGCAGTCACCGAGGCGACGTTTGACACCCAAGCCGAAACTTCGAGCTCGCAGATCGCCGGTGGCTTCGCGCAAGTGGTGGACGTGTCTGATGCCGGTACGGACCCAGATCCAGATGGCGATGGGAACCCGAATGAATCCATCGCGCTCGGTGGTGACTCCGACGATAACGAAGCGACACCGGTCGGCATCGACGTGGTCGTGTCGCCGGCCGTCTGCGTTTTCGACCCGAATCCTGCACTACCAAATGACTCGGTAACCGCGACCTGCACCGGCGTTGAAACCGGCGGTAGCGTCAGCATCCCGGGCATGACATGCGGCGCTGAGAGTGGTGGTGAGGTGGTTTGCACGGGCACCGGCTCCGATATCGGCAGCAATCCGGACATTACAACCACCGATGCATCCGGCAACACCATCGACAGTGTCGGCGATCTGCGTGTACTGCCCGACACCGACGGCGACGGCATTCCGGACAACCTAGAAGGTACCGGGGACACTGACGGTGATGGCATTCCGGACAATGAAGATCCAGACAGCGACAACGACGGCATCCCGGACAGCGAAGAAACCACGACGTTACCGCCCCTGACCGGTTTGGACGGCGACGGTGACGGCATCGACGACGCGATCGATGTGGACGTTACAGGTGGTGAAGACACCGACGGCAACGGCATCGACGATGCGTTCGAGCCGGACGATACCGATGGCGACGGCATTCCGAACTACGCGGATACCGATAGCGACAACGACCGTATTCCTGACATCTTGGAAGGTGATGGCGACAGCGACGGTGACGGCAGTGCCGACTACCTCGACACCGATTCCGACAACGACGGCATCCTCGACAGCAACGAAGCCGACAACGTGCCAGACCTCTCGGGCAACGACGCGGACCTCGACGGTATCGACGATGCATTCGATGTAGACGCGACTGGCGGCACTGACGCCGACGGTGATGGTTTTGATGACGCTGCTGAACCCGTGGATACAGACGGCGATGGCACGCCTGACTATCTCGACATCGACTCCGATGGCGACGGCATTCCTGACATCATCGAAGGTGAGATCGACAGTGACGGCGATGGCATTCCGGACTATCGGGATATCGATTCAGATAACGATGGCATCGAAGACAGCGTCGAGGCGGACAACATCCCTGACCTAACAGGTAACGATGCGGACAACGACGGAATCGACGATGCGATCGACGCCGACATCACTGAGGGCCCCGACGCAAATGGCAACGGCATCGACGACAGGTTCGAGCCCGTCGATACAGACGCCGACGGCACGCCGGATTACCTCGATACGGACTCGGACAACGACGGTGTTCCGGACGTTGTTGAAGGCACGGGCGACCCCGATGGAGACTCGACGCCGAACTTCCGTGACACGGATTCGGATGGCGATGGCTTCACCGACACTGACGAAGCGGACAACGTTCCCGCTTTGACCGGTGACGACGCCGACAACGATGGCATCGACGATGCAATCGACGTCGACGTGACCGGTGGTGATGATGTCAACGGCAACGGAATCGACGACGCGTTCGAACCTGTGGACACTGACGGCGATGGTGCGGCGGACTTCCTCGATACGGATTCCGACAACGACGGAATCGACGATATAGAAGAAGGTCTGGTCGATACAGACACGGACGAAGACGGCACGCCCGACTTCCGTGATCTGGACAGCGACGGCGACGGCGTTCCCGACATCATCGAAGGTGATGACGACACCGATGAAAACGGAGTGCCCGACTTCCGCGATACCGACGCTGACGGCGACGGCATCGACGATGCCGACGAGGCGGACAACCTGCCGCCGCTGACCGGCAATGATGCAGATGGCGACGGCATCGACGATGCGATTGACGTCGATGTGACGGGCGGTACGGACGATGACGGCAACGGCATCGACGACGCCTTCGATCCGATCGACACGGACGGCGACGGTACACCGGACTTCCGCGATCTCGACTCGGACGGCGACGGCATCGGTGATGCGGAAGAACCAATGACCGATACCGACGGTGACGGCATTCCGGACTTCCGCGATCCCGATTCCGACAACGACGGCATCAGCGACGAGGATGAAGGACCTGCCACGCTCGACACCGATGGTGACGGCACACCCGATTATTTGGATACGGATTCCGACAATGACGGCATTCCGGACATCATCGAAGGTAACGGCGACACGGACGGGAACGGCACGACGGACTTCCGTGATACCGACAGCGATGGCGATGGAATCGACGACGCCGACGAAGCCGACAATGTGCCACCGCTCAGCGGTAACGATGCGGATGCGGATGGCATCGATGATGCAATCGATGTCGACGTGACTGGCGGAACCGACGCCGATGGCAACGGCATCGATGACGCGTTCGACCCGATCGATACCGACGGAGACGGCACGCCTGACTTCCGCGATTCCGACTCGGACGGTGACGGCATCGACGACGCGGTCGAAGGCGAAGTCGACAGCGATGGCGATGGTGTGCCTGACTTCCGGGACCTCGACTCGGACAACGACGGCATCGCGGACGCCGACGAAGGGCCTGAGTCTGTCGATACTGATGGCGATGGAACACCGGACTATCTCGACACCGATTCCGACAACGACGGCATTCCAGATGTCATTGAAGGCAACGGTGATACCGACGGAGACGGGACGCCGGACTTCCGAGATACGGATTCGGATGGTGACGGCATCGATGACACAGACGAGGCGGACAACATTCCGCCGCTGAGCGGCGAGGACGCCGACAACGATGGTATCGACGATGCGATTGACGTCACGCAAACCGGTGGTACCGATGCCGACGGCAACGGCATTGACGATGCGTTCGAACCGGTCGATACCGACGGCGACGGCACGCCGGATTACCAAGATACGGATTCGGACAACGACGGCATCAGCGATGCTGCCGAAGGACCTGCCGGCACAGACACGGACGAAGACGGCGTGCCTGACTATCGCGATCTCGACTCCGATAACGATGGCATACCGGACGTGACCGAAAGCGGTCAGATGGACGAGGACATGGATGGCCTGGCCGATCCAGGACAAGATCCCGTCGGGCCAGGCGATGTCCCCGATTCCGATGGCGACGGCGTCCCGGACTATCGCGATCTCGATTCTGACGACGATGGCACGCCGGATATCGCTGGCACGCCGTTCGCTGATGAAGACGACGATGGCGATGGGGAAATCGACGATCCAACCGACACCGACGGTGATGGCATCCCGGACGTCGCGGATGGTGATCCGGATGGCTTCGGCGGACGCGATACATCGCTACCGACCGATACAGACGGTGACGGCATCGCTGACGCGATCGAAGGCATGGGTGACACCGACGGAGACGGTATTCTGGACTTCGAGGATACCGACAGTGACAACGATGCAATCCCTGACGAACGTGAGGAGATGATGCAGCCGCCACTAACGGGCGAAGATGCGGACGGCGATGGTATTGACGACGCCATCGACGTCGATCTGACGGGTGGCATGGACGACGACGGTGACGGCATCGACGATCTGTTCATCCCGCTTGACTCGGACGGTGATGGTGCACCGAACTATCTGGATCTCGATTCAGACGGTGACGGCATTCAGGACAGCTTCGAAGGCGAAACGGACACCAACGGCGACAACGTACCGGACTACATCGACACCGACAGCGATTCGGACAACATCCCTGACTTCATCGAAGCGGACAATCTGCCGATGCCGTCGGGCATGGATACGGATAGCGATGGCATCGATGATGCATTCGATGTCGACCAGACTGGCGGAACGGATGCCGATGCGAACGGCTTCGATGACGCCGCAGAGCCGGTCGACACCGACGGTGACGGCGCACCGGATTTCCGCGACATCGACACCGACGGTGATGGCATCCCGGACGCGATTGAGGGCGTGGAAGACACCGACGGTGACGGCGTTCCAGACTTCCGTGATCTCGATAGCGACGGCGACGGGCTGCTCGATTCGGCCGAAGGTCCATCGGGTGTGGATTCCGATAACGATGGCATTGATGACACCTACGACGCTAGCATCACCGGCGGCGCCGATATGGATGGCAACGGCATCGTCGACGATATCGCCGATGCAGATCCATCGGTCGACACCGATGGCGATGGCGTGCCGGACTTCCGCGATCTCGACAGCGACAACGACAGCATCAACGATGTCATCGAGGGTGGCCTACCCGATGTCGATAACGATGGTCGCGCGGACGATGGCACGACGCCGATCGATGTGTTGCCAGATTCCGATGGCGATGGCGCAGCCGACGCACGGGACACCGACTCGAACAACGACGGTATCCCTGATATTGCCGGCACACCGGATGCCGATGCGGACGGTGACGGCGACGGTGTCATCGACGATCCGACCGACTCGGATGGCGACGGTATTCCGGATGTCACAGACGGCATGCCAAATGGTCCGGGCGATGCAACCGACACCGATATGGATGGCATCTCGGATGCGGACGAAGGTCTTGCGAGCAATACCGACACCGATGGAGACGGCATTCCGGACTACCTCGATCTTGACAGCGACAACGACCAAATCGCTGACATCATCGAGTCATCGGCGGACCGCGATGGTGACGGCGTCGGCAACTGGCGTGACACCGATGCCGACAACGATGGCATCGACGACACGACTGAGTCGGATCAAGTCCCGCCGATCAGCAACGACGATGCGGACAGCGATGGTGTTCCGAACGAAATCGATGTCGACCTGACGATGGGTATGGACGCCGACGAGGATGGAATAGACGATGCGCTGTCGCCGAACGATACCGATGGTGACGGCACAGCCGACTTCCTCGACATCGATAGCGACGATGACGGCATTCCGGATCTCATTGAGACGACCGACGACACCGATGGTGATGGCACCGGCGACTGGCGAGACACCGACTCTGACGCGGATTCGTTGGATGACAGCGTTGAAGCCGATGCGGTACCGCCGCTCACCGGCATGGACGCCGACGCCGACGGGATCGATGACGCGATCGATGTCGATGCGACCGGCGGTAGCGATGCGGATGCTGATGGCATCGACGACGCGACCGAGCCGAATGACACCGACTCCGACGGTATGCCGGACTTCCGCGACACCGACAGCGACAACGACACGATCCCGGATGTGACCGAAGGGACCGACGACGTCGATGGTGATGGTCTTGGAAACTGGCGCGACACCGACTCGGACGGAGACGGTGTCGATGATCAGACCGAGGGTACCAACGACACAGATGGTGACGGCGCGGGCGACTGGCTCGATACCGACTCCGACAACGATGGCATTCCCGATGCCGCCGATAGCGGCGACAAGGATGGTGATGGCATTCCGGATCGCATCGACGATGACGAAGGACGCTTGGAAACTGCAGTACGAGGAGCGGGCAGCATGTCTATTTTATTCATCCTGATGATGCTGGCGCTCCTGGTAAGCACACGACTGAGGCGCGTCGGCGGTGCCACGCTGATCGTACTGATCGCTTTGTCGTTGCCAATGGGTGAGGCGCAAGCCGATCACCTGTGCAGCGATGAAGACGATCAGTTCGAAGACTGTTGGTATGGTGGTGTCGGTTTGGGTCTGACCCATGTCGACCCAGAAGGTCAAGCGGGTGGGTTTTCTGCGAACGACGACAGCGACACAGGCTGGAAGGCGTTCCTCGGCTGGCAGTTCGATCCGAAATGGTCGGTCGAGTTGACCTGGACCGACGGCGGTGAAGCCGGACTCGGCAATGTCGATCCGGCGATCGAGGCGCTCGTCCCAGACGCTGGCATCGACTATCAGACGCCGTCGTTGATGGTGTCACGCTGGCTCAACGAACCGCAGTCGCGATGGAATGCGTTTGCGCGCCTCGGTGTGTCAGCCATCGACAACGAAGCGACAGACTCGCGCATCCCGTTCGAGAAACAAACCAGCGTACAACTGGCCGCCGGGCTCGGCGGGCAGTTGCGGTTCGCCGAGCGTTGGTTCCTGCGCGGTGACATCGATCTGTTCGACCGTGATCACTACTACATCGGCTTCACGTTCGGTGGCTACTTCGGGTCGCATGATGACAGACGTTCTGATCCCGCACCGGTCGTGACACCTGCGCCAGAGCCGGAGCCGGTTGTCGAACCTGCGCCTGTGAGCGAACCGGAGATGGAGCCGACGCCAGAGCCACCACCGGTGGAGTGCCGCGATGAGACCTCAGTCCTTGAGGGGGTGAATTTCGAGAACAACTCCGACGCACTGACCAGCGATTCAATCGGCATCCTGGAGACGGTCATTGCTGAGCTTCGCGCAAATTCGGGCGATACCGTGCGCGTGCTCGCGCACACGGACAGCAACGGCTCGGACACTTACAACCAGGACCTGTCGGATCGACGCGCACGTTCGGTCATGCAATACCTGATCGGTGAAGGCATCGACGCATCGAGACTCAGCTCGCAAGGATTTGGCGAGAGTCGTCCCATCGCAGATAACAGCACGGCGACGGGTCGAGCGCAGAACCGACGTGTTGAACTGGTATGGACACGTGAACG
>JBCAZH010000014.1:0-55308 GCA_038533155.1 Pseudomonadota bacterium
GCGAACCAACGGACCCAAGCGTCGTACAACGCGAGCACGCCACTGCCTTCCAAAATTTGTACGTCTTCCAACGCACTGCTATTCGATGCCTGACGCAGCTTTGCTACCCACACGCAATGCAATCCGAACTCGACATGCAGTGGGACAGCGTCGACATAGTGCTGCTGGGTGGCTGCGGTCGCAGCGTCGACCAACGCAGTCAGTTTGAAATCGACAGCTTGGCACAAGCCTTGTAGCAACCCTAGCGTCTCACGACTCATATACGGCGGCACGACGATGATGCCTTGCCTCGACCCGGCGGCGAACGGGGCGAGCAACTCTCGCAATTGGCTGGCCGCCACATCCGCGCGACTTAGCGGCGCGAAATTCGGCAAGGTCTCGGTATCTAACCGATACCAGTAATCGGTCTGAATCCGCCTGGGATGCAACCGCGCACAACGCTCAGCGGACTCACCCGTCGCCTCGACGGTCTGGTCTGTGAGCAGCGCAAAGCCCGGCATTCGCACCGAATGGCTTTGCCCATCGGTGATACCTATATCGGAATCGTTAAGATCGATAACGAGTGGCAATGGACTGCTCAGCTGTGCTCGGCGTACATATGCCGAACGAGGCGCTCGTCACAATAGTGCTCGGTATCAAACACCAATCGCTCTTGCATGAGCTGGAGCTGATGCACAAGAAACATCAAGAATATGCTGATCATCAATGCGATGAACGTTGAGTTGAACGCGACCCCAAGACTTTGGGTAACACCAGCGATATCGCCTTGAACTGCCCGGTCCGCCTGCGCCAATGCATCACCGATGCCGCGTACCGTGCCGATAAATCCCACCGATGGAATCGCCCAGGAGATATAGCGGATCATCGCCAATTCAGACTCGAGCCGATCGGCTTCCGATTCACAAATCGTATGCGTCGACGACGCAACATCCTGTACGTTTCGCGTCGAGGAAAATCGCTGCAGCGCGTTGAGCAACGCGCGCGGCAGCAACATGCGTCGCGTGCCGTCATCCAACGACTGAATCTGTCTCGAAAACTCTCGCGTGTCCTCGGGTAACACTCGCATACCATCCGCGACGGACACGAGGTTGCGATCAAGCAATTGTCGTTCTTGTAGGAGCCGATTCGCTTTGTACCCCATGATCGCAAGTGCCCAGAGCATCAAAACGAAACACGCCTCCTGTTCGAAGTCCTTGATCAACACCCACACTGAACGTTCGCGAATGTGGTCTGGGTCTTGTTCCACAGCGAGATTCTGCGCCTCGATGTGCTCGGCTGCACTTGGCCTGACAACCGATACCCAGAAGCCGTGGACAATAACGACCGCGATCGCCAACGCAAACAACTGGAAAACAAACTCAACAGGGATATTCTTCTTTTGCATCAGTTACTGACTCCAGTCAGATGTCGACAGGGAAATCGATGGTGGTATCCGGCGACACAGGCTCGGTCGGAATAAAGTTGTCATCGGACTCCTGATAAATGAGTTCAAGCTCCGTGAGAATCTCGTCAACGGCCTCATCGCCTTCGGCGATCGCTTCTTGCTCGCCCTCCGGGAGCGCTTGTCCGCTCGAGGCCTCATCGCTGTCGGCGCCAGCTTCCGATAGCGGCTCGGTGGCGGCACTCGACTCCGGTGCAGTCGATTGCGACGTGGTGTCTTGTAGCGTCAGCGTGTCCGCTGCGGCCACGCTCTCGGCACTTCTATCGGTGAATAACCAATCGGCCGCCAAGTAGGTAGTCGCACCAACCGCGCCATAGGCCAAAAATGTCCACAGGGGTACTACCGTTTTCATCGACTCACTCCTGTCATATTGCCCTTACCTCGGCGCAGGCCTAACGATACGAAACCCGACATCGATCTCTCCTTCGCTACCGGACGCACGGCTTGCCAACCGCAACGATTGCACGTTGGCATCGCGCCAGCCCGCACCTCGAATGACATGCGACTGACCTCGTGGTGGACCTGTCGGATCAATCAACGTGACATCCGGCGGCGACACCTCATAGAAGTCGTGCATCCACTCGCGCACATTGCCGTCGAGATCGAACACGCCCAATCGATTGGGCTTGAAACTTCCGACCGGCGCCGTCGACGGATAGCCATCGTTGTATCCGAAAACCATATTGCTCAGCAAAGACTCGCTCGCCTCGTCCGCAACGTTCACCGATTTCTGCGGTGGAGGTAAAGCATTTCCCCAGCCAAACCGCAGCGGCGATCCCGCGCGTCCTTGATAGCGAGCCAACCAAATCCACTGTGCCTCGGTTGGCAAGCGGTAACCTGTCGCCGATGGGCTTGCGGGGCGCAAAACACCCGCCTCGCCGGTGTACGCCGGCTCCAACCCTTCCTCGGCACTTAACCAATTGCAGTATGCCGCAGCATCCTGCCAACTCACGTTGACCACGGGGTTTTTATCCCCAGCCAATGAAGGGTAGACATCGCCGCCGCGCACATGTTCACGTTTAAAGCGACTAAATTGTTCGTTCGTGACCTCATGAATCGACACATAGAACGGCTGTGTGATGCGAACATCACGCAGAGGTTCATCACTGCGCCGGTCCGCCTCGCGTCGCGACGTGCCGCGCTGAAACGCCCCACCGGTGACGTATCGCAGGGTTTGACCCTCTTTGGTTTCAAGCGTCTGTTGGATTTTCGCAAGTCTTGCCTCTTCGAGGGTTTGCATTCGCGCATCGACAGTTTGCTCGAATCCGGCACGCGGCGTTACAGATCCGGTCCATTCCGCATAACCTTCTTTTCGAACACTGATCCGATGTGGCTCTGCGGGAAGGTCCAGCGCCACCGTGCCGGTTCCAACACCACGACCATTGACGAAAATTTCTGCATCCGTCGGGATCGCCCGTATCGAGACCCGCCCCACCTGCGCGTTCAGATCAATATTCAGGTTTCGCCGCTCCGCGGCTCTTAGCGTCAGATTGCGTGTGCTGGTCGCATAGCCAGACCGCGCGACGCTAACCGCGTAACGGCGACCTGGGTCCAGTGCGAGCGTGACCGGAGATAACCCGCGGTAGCGGCCATTGATAGTCACACTCGCGCCTGCCGGGCGAGTCACCACGCGCAGCGAGGCATCGGCAGGCTCGAACACAATCGGCTGAGCATCCGCCATGGCGTTCGCGCTGACCTCATACGCGCGCTCAACCGGCTTGTAACCATCCAGCTGATACAAAATATTCTGCTTGCCTGCCGGCACCGTGATCGTTGCCGGTGTTTCACTGCTCAGCAATTCACTTTGACCATCCGGATTCAGCAGATACACGCTAGCGCCGGCCGGTGTGGTTGCCACGCTGACGAACCCAGCATCCGGTAACAGCACCACATTTAGGTCCTGGACTTGCCCCAAGCCAATGACACTCACTTGATCCTGCCAGGTGACGTAGCCGGGTGCGCTGATCTCAAACTCATAACTGCCGGGCAACAGGCCGTCGAGCCTAGCAGGCAACTCACCTGCAACTGACCGACCTTCAGCGTCGGTAAGTGTTACTTGGGCACCGGGCGCATTCGCGATCACCTCAACGCTCCCCGGCAGCGGCTCAAGGTCAAACACGAGGACCGACGTATCGCCTGTCACCTCAACACGCTTTCTCAGAGGATGAAAACCTTCCGCATCGAATGAGACCTCGTAGACTCCACGACGTAGCAAATGACGCTCGCCGACTTTGAGCGGAAACCCCGGACCGACTATTCGCATTTGTTCGGCCGTGACGGGGCTCGTCTCAATACGAACTGGAATCGATGTGGTAAACCAAAGCGCAACGCAAGCCAACAACGCGAGCGCGGTGCCGATAGCAATCCAGATGCCACGGCCGCGGCTTTTACTCTCCACCTCGGCGACCGCCGGTTGCCAAGCCTGCACTTCGATCGGCGCGTCGTCGTCTGTCGCCGTTAGCTCGGGCGGTTGCGTCTCGAACGCGCCGGCCCGACTGTCTTGGACGATCGCGAGGGCGTCCCCGTCGATCTCAATCGACAGTTTTAGTCCGTACGCCTCGAGTACCTGACCACCTCGGAGCGTGGTGCTGGCGTCCAACTTCTGCCCGTCCAACTGCATCGGCGACGGTCGTAGCAACGGCTGCACAATAACGTTGCCATCTACGAGGTCCAATTGCGCCAGCGCCTGCCCGCCAGGGCCACTCAACCGAATATCAGCGGCGGCCGTTGTCCCGATCACCAAAGGCAAGTCTTCGGTCTTGAACCACTTCTCGTTATCGCCGTGGCGCCAACGGATTCCCGTTATGCTCATATAGGTTGCTCGCAAGCGATGTAGACTGGCTGAGGCGCCTCACCGGACACTACCCGAAACTGTTGTCTGGCGTCGATAAATCCGCGACGCGAACCGACTACCGTATATAGACCCGGTCTGAGCCGAAGTTCTGTCTCCGTGAACGTCCCTAATTGTGCGACACGCAAAACGGTAATTTCTGTTTGACCATCGGACTGAAGTTTCACCGGCACCGGTACTGCCGCCGCCCGCAGAAGACTGGAAAGGCGTTCGATCTGTCCTGCGAACTCGGCACCCCTCGGCTCCAGTTCATTCATCCGCGTCAACAACCTCGACGCCGAGCGCAACGCATCGATCTCCGATAGCTGATCCGGATTGTCCAAGATAGCTCGCGCGCGCGAGAGCACGTCAATGCGTTCTTGAGTTCGAACCAGACCTTGCCGAGCGATATCGAGGTTCGGGTCTTCTTCGAGCAGACTCGCATAAGTATCTCGCGCAGCCACCCAAGCCTCATTGGACTCGTGATCTGAGGCGGCGCTGAGGCCAGACCGAAGTTCACTCTGGCGCTCGGCGAGCGTGACTTGCAGCAGCGCATCTGCGACGGACGGATCATTGCGCACTTCACGCGCCGCGCCGAAAGCGCTACGCGCTTGCGCGAAATTCTCATTCGCCAACGCGGAGAATCCCTCCGACATCCTACTGGCAAACTGGTCGGCACGAATTGCGGCACTAATGCGCGCTCGCGCATCAATTGCTGGTTGCCACTGCGGATCGATTGATAGTGCACGATCAAAGCGATCGCGCGCACCCACAAGATTGCCAGCCGCCTCTTCCTCAAGGCCCGACCTTAGCTCCGTCAGCACCTCGTCGAGTTGCTGGGCCCGAGCCAGCGATCGGGTCGCCAGTGGATCGGCGGGAGAGATCGCGAGCGCACGCTCAAACGCCGACACCGCTGACACTGAGTCCTCGGCGAAAAACGCGGCGTCGCCGGTATCGATAGCGCGCTGATACTCCAGATCCGCCAGTTCGAGTAGTGGCTTAAGCAACTCAATCGCATCCGTATAGCGAGCCTTCGCCGCCTCGAAGTCCCGTGCAAGATAGGCACGGTCACCTTCGTCGTAGCGTTGCTTTCCGGATTCATATGCCACGCCACCCCAAAGCGTAACCGACCGCGCAATCAGCGTATCGTCAATCTGCAAAAGCTCGGCAACCAGATCATCAACCTCTCGCCGTTGTGCCGCAGAATCATCGTCTCGGGCCGGTGCTGCGTCAGCCGTTGCTTCTTCAGCGGAGGCCGGATCCGGCACGACTTCGGTTACCGTATCCTGCGTCGATTCGACTTCCGGATCGTCGGCCGACAACCACTTCAGTCCCTGCGTAAACAAAACCCCAAACGCAAGCACTGCGACAAGACCGCCAACAATAAATAGCGGTGAAACGCCGCGTTGTTCCACTACTTCCACATCGCGTTCGAAGGCGCCATGCGGGAGCGCCGGAAGCGGTGCCGGTTCTGCACCTGCAATCGAGGATGCGGGCCGTCGCAGCGGTACCTCGACAGCGCGCAGGTCTACGTGCTCACGCCCTATTCCGGCTGCTTCGAGCGAGGCTGCAAGCTCTGCCATGGTCGGCCGCTCGGCCGGCGCACCGCGTGCCGCCGTCAGCAGGGCTCGCACTGCGGGCGGCGCGGTTTCCGGAAACTCGGCTGACGGATCACCCGTAGCCAACTCGGCCACGACTTGTGCAAGCGAGTAGACGTCGTCCGCAGGAGTCGGCGATTCACCCGCTTGTTGCTCCGGGCTGGCATACGCTGGCGTGCCACCACGCGTCGACGTCCCGACGTCGCTATCGATCAGGCGCGCCGTCCCGAAATCACCTAAATAGGTACTGCCGCGTCGGTCGAGAAAAATGTTGCTGGGCTTCAGGTCGCCATGGACAACGCCTTTCCGGTGCCAGTAGTCCAGCGAGTCCGCGATGACCCGAATAACGCTACCCCAGACGGCGACTCCCTTGCCAACCAGATCGGAGGCGTCGGTGCCGTCGATGTATTGCATCGCATATGCAGGCCGTTCGCCCTCGTGCCAACTGAGTGCGCGTACCGTGTGAGGGTGATTTAGACCCCGAGCGATTTGCCACTCGGCGTCGAAAGCTGCACGTTGTTCTTGTTGCTCTGCCGCTGCACGCGACAGAATCTTCAACGCGACAGGGATTTGAGCCCGAGTATCCTCAGCGAGCCAAACCTCGCATTTCGACCCGTTGTGAAGTTGCTCGAGCAGCACAAACCGCGCTGCAAACTGCGCCTGGGGCATAAGACTGTTGTCGTGCATCAGCCACCGTTGTCAGTGCCGGCCCCAGTGCGACCATTGATGTCGATGCTCGGCGTCGCAGGAAACCCGGTTTCGGCTTCGTTCATTTGTCGCAGCAAGTCACGCCACTGATCGTACTGAGCGGAAGCTGTACCTGTCAGGCGTTGGCTTTGCCCCTCAACCTCAACAACCATCGGGGCTGCCTCGTCGCCGAACGAATCCGACAACTCTTTGATCGACTGACGTTGCATTCTCGCTTCGGACAAGCGGTTAAAGCTCGACAAGAAAGTGTTGACGCCGCTGACGATCGCATAGTTTCGAAGCGCATTCTCGGCGCGACGGGTTCGGATGTTGCTGCTGTCGCTCCCCTCGACCCGCGTCGCGGCCGCGACCATTGCGACCCCGGCCAAGCCGCGCAGCAACGCAGAGCGCCGCAACCGTTTATATTCAAGCTCGGCCTCACGCGAGGCTTTCCGCCAACCTTCGTAAGGAAGCGCGATCCCGAAGTAGAAGTTCGCGTAATGTTCGTTCAGCGTGTCTTGAAATAAAGCGTCATGCCCACGGATTTTCTCTAAGCGGGTCGCCATTGGATCGCTCGTCGCCGGCAACCGGACGACTTCATATCGGCCTTTCTTGTCAGATTCGATGTAGTCGCCGTACACCGTCGGGGCCATGTCCGCATAAAACCGCATGCGCGACACGGTACGGATTTCTTCGATGTCTTCATCCGACAATTTGTTGAGTTCGGCGTGAAGGTCATTGGCCACTTCGTTAAAGACGTTCTGATAGGGATCGGCCATGCGATCCCGCCGTTTGCTGAAGTCTTTACGGTCGGTACGGGTCGTATACTTCTTGGAGAACCACTGACGTCCGCGAGCGTCACGCGCCCACACCGTGATTCGCACTTTGTTGCCATCGGAGTGTTGCACGCGACCGCTCACATGCACATCAGCGATCACCGAATCATTGGGAATCACGCGAATCGCCGCCCACTGCTCAGTGTCCTGCAGCGTTGTTTTTAGGTGGTAAGCAAAGTACCGACTCTCAGCCTCGCGGATGTCCGCATCAACTTCGGTTGGGATGTCGTCGGGGTCGTTCGGTAGCCCGGGATCGAAAACGATTAATCCCAAATCGAGCAAACGCGCTTCCGAGACGACCGTCTCCGGTTTGATCAACTCAACATTGGGCGCTTCATAACTGCGAGTTGCACACCCAGCGGCGAGAAACCCCAAACCAATGATCGTAGCTCGTTGCAAAAACGCCCACTGGGCAACACGTGTCAATGACATGCAAAAAACCTCATCGAATACTCAACGTTTTTTTAGCCCCATATAGTTTCTGTATTCGTCCCACAGGCGATCCCGGATCACAGGATCTTCTTCGGACTGCGCTGCCTCGCGCAGCTGCTTCGCTACCACGTCATCATACGATGCGGACGGAATATCGTCTGGCGTGCGTTCAGCAATCACCTCGGGATCGATCGTTTCAATGGTTGGCGTGCCGCGGTCACCGCTGCCCGTGATCGTCTCACCCGCTTCGCTTGGGCCGCCCCCACTGCCTCCGGTGCCGCGTGGGCTGCGTTTGCCTTCCCGATTAGCGACGACAACGCCACCCGAGCCACCACTGCCAGAACCATCGCCACCGACCGTCGAGGTATCCCGTTCGACTTGGCCAACCGTCTCTTGCTCTTCCGAGATGACGCCTTCAAAGTCGCCTAAAGATTTATCGAATATCTCTTCGAGATCTCCGAGACCATCGGGTCCTGTTCCAGCGCCGCCGCCAGCCGCACCACCTCCGGCCGCGCCGCCACCAGCCGCGCCACCGCCCGCAGCGCCGCCACCAGCCGCACCACCGCCCGCAGCGCCACCACCGGCCGCCCCGCCGCCTTGCTGTCCGCCTGCGCCACCTTGCTGTCCGCCTGCGCCGCCCTGCTGTCCGCCAGCGCCGCCTTGCTGTCCGCCTGCACCGCCTTGCTGTCCGCCTGCACCGCCTTGCTGTCCGCCTGCGCCTTGTTGTCCGCCTGCACCGCCTTGTTGTCCGCCTGCGCCGCCTTGTTGGCCCCCGCCAGGCATACCGCCGCCTTGTTGGCCACCACCGCCGCCGCTTGCGCCGCCACCCGGGATCGACACACCCCCGCCGCCCGCACCACCACCAGTGCTGACACTAGGGGTCGAACAGCCGGCGAGCGCCACAACCGCAGCAACCGCTAGGGACGCACCAATCGATCGGGTGATTGGTGTGTTAAGCCAGATACGCTGAATCATTCCATTCGCCTCCGACGCCGACACTCGTCAGCGGTCTCTCATAAGCTTAGACCGGCGCAGCAACAAATTCGTTGCAGCGGTCACAAAATAGTGGCGCTCACAGTGTTGTAGAAACTGATCGTTCGGGCACTACGACCAAGACTACCAGAACGGGAGCGCAGCGGCAGTCACCCACGTAAGCGCATTCCCGACCATTTACGGACGCTTATCGAAGAGCAGAACGACGATATCGTCAGGCTTGCCTGGTTCGGTCGCCTGCCGACGAAGCATCCGCTCGGATGTACGCAATGCCAGCTCGCCGACCGCATCATCCAGCGGGCCAGATCTCATCACGCCCAAAATTTCTTCCAGATACAAATTGTCTGTCAAACCATCGGAAGCGAGCAGTACCCGGTCACGTGCGGCGAGTCGAATTTTGGGACCCACCTCAATCAACATCTCGTGAGTCCCGACGAAATTGGACACGATGTGGCGTTCGGGATGAAAGATCGCTTGTTCCTCAGTGAGGTAACCTGCCGCGATGGCGAATCCGACCGGCGAGTGCGCCACGGTTTGCATTTTGACGCGACTGCGTTGCCCTGTGACCAGTCCAATCGAATCACCGACATGGAAGATCTGTGCGACCCGACCTTCAATGAGCACTGCGGTGAGCGTCGTCGCGGCGCCACGCGTCGCTTGGATGACGGAAAGGTTCGCTTGCTCAAAGGCAGACACCATGATGTCACGCAGCGATGACGCTTCGCGGTCCGCATACAACACGGTATCGCGCAGCGTACTCAATGCAATGCGAGAGGCGCGGCGTCCACCTCGGATGCCTCCTGCCCCATCGGCGACCGCCAATAATGTGGTATCGCCATCTAACTCCACGACCAACCCAGCATCCTGGTTGTCTTCGGGTTTGTCAGGGGAGATGGTCGAGAAGCCAGCGACACGCCCACCCCCGGCCTCCAACAAAAGCGCCTCCGGTCCGTCTGCAGCCGGAATCACCAAGCCGCGCTCACCCAACGCTTGCTGCACGGCAGGCGCCGTCTGAGCCGGAATTGTTTCAACCAAAAGCGCACCAAACATTCTGTCGTCCCGCATTGAACATACCTGAATTTGACATTAACGTCGCCTGTGCGGCGATTCGATTGCCTTTCACTTTCTACAACGCATTTTGCGCGCGAGACCGGTCACGGACGGGACACCTCGCCTTCGCTTGCAGTGACGCAAGAAGCGCGCAACCATCGACGTATGAATGATCCACGACCCATCCCCGATCTTTGCGACGATTACCCGGAGCGCATCGCCGTGCTCGACCCGATACTGCGTAACTTCGGCGGGCACTCGCGGTTCGGTGGCGAGATCGTGACGATCAAGTGTTTCGAAGACAATTCATTGGTCAAATCGCAGGCGCAAATTTCCGGCGACGGTCGTGTGTTAGTCGTCGACGGTGGGGGCTCGAATCGACGCGCATTGCTCGGTGATCAAATCGGCGCGTCGCTCGCGTCCAACAATTGGGCTGGCATCATCATCTTCGGCTACGTCCGCGATGTAGATGCGCTTGCGGACACGCCACTGGGCGTACAAGCAATGGGCGCTGTTCCGGTCAAAACAGAGAAACGTGGGCTCGGAGATTTGAACGTTCCAGTGACCTTCGGTGGCGTGACCTTTACGCCCGGCAACTTCGTCTATGCGGATAACAATGGCGTGATCACGGCACAAGATCCGCTTGCCTAGTTAGCTACCTGGCTTGCCGTTTTGGCTGCACCGTTGCGGCTGGGGCCTGGTCTGCACGCGGTGAGGAAGCGTGCAGCTCTAAGGCATAAATATGAGACCGGCGGCTCCGTCGCCGCCGGTCTTCTATCGGGTGTCGCTTAGGCGAACTGCTGCTCTTCAGTTGAGCCGGTCAACGCCGTCACAGATGACTGGCCGCCTTGGATGGTCGTCGTCACATCATCGAAGTACCCGGTTCCGACTTCCTGTTGGTGCGCAACGAACGTGTAGCCCTTTTCTGCATCTGCGAATTCTTGCTCCTGCAAACGAACGTAGGCAGACATGTCCTCACGAGCATAGTCGTACGCAAGGTTGAACATGCCGTGCCACATGTTGTGTACGCCAGCCAGCGTGATGAACTGGTACTTGTAACCCATGGAGGACAACTCGCGTTGGAACTTCGCGATCGTCGCGTCGTCGAGGTTCTTCTTCCAGTTGAACGATGGAGAGCAGTTGTACGCCAGCAGTTGATCCGGATATTGGCGCTTCAATGCTTCTGCAAACACGCGTGCCTCGTCCAGGTTCGGCGTCGCCGTTTCACACCAGACCATATCGGCGTACGGTGCGTAGGCAAGACCGCGCGAGATCGCCTGGTCGATACCGTTCTTGGTGCGATAGAAGCCTTCGGACGAACGCTCGCCGGTCAAAAACGGCGCGTCGTACTCGTCAATGTCGCTGGTTAAAAGATCGGCCGCATTGGCATCGGTCCGCGCCAACACAATCGTCGGCGTGTCGCACACGTCAGCCGCCAAACGAGCCGCGATCAATTTCTGCACCGCTTCGCGCGTCGGCACGAGCACTTTGCCGCCCATGTGCCCACACTTTTTCACCGATGCGAGTTGATCTTCGAAATGCACGCCGGCGGCGCCAGCGCCGATCATCGCCTTCATAAGTTCGAACGCATTCAACACGCCACCGAAGCCGGCCTCTGCGTCCGCAACGATAGGTGCGAAGTAATCGATGTAACCGTCGTCACCTGGCCCGACGCCCTTCTGCCATTGAATTTGATCCGCCCGCGCGAAGGAGTTGTTGATGCGCTCGATCACTTTTGGCACAGAATCGACCGGATACAACGACTGATCCGGATACATACTCATCGCTGAGTTATTGTCGGCCGCGACCTGCCAGCCGGAGAGGTAAATCGCTTGAACACCAGCCTTTACTTGCTGCACGGCTTGGCCGCCGGTTAGCGCGCCAAGGCAATTCACGTAGTCTTTACCGAACTTGGCCTCTGCCTCGCCGTTCACGAGCGACCACAATTTCTCCGCGCCGCGTTTCGCGAGTGTGTTTTCCTGTTTCACGGAACCGCGAAGGCGGACCACATCGGCGGCGCTGTAGCCACGCGTCACGCCAGCCCACCGGGAGTTCGTCTCCCAGTCCTTCTCCATACGCTGAATCTCTTCCGTTCTGTCGTAGTTGCCTGTAGTCATCATGACGCTCCCGAGCGGCTCTGGTGTTTAGATGTTGTGCAATTTAGCGTCTGACCCCAAAATAAATCCAGACTATTAATGATATAATCACCATTCACCAAAAGAATGATCCTGATGAGCCTATCCAAGATCGACCTCAATTTGCTTGTCTACCTCGATGTCCTGCTGCGCGAAACCAACGTGACGCGCGCCGCTCAGAAACTCGGGATCAGCCAACCTGCGATGAGCAACGGCCTCAAACGCCTGCGCGACACGTTCGGTGATCCGCTGCTCGTGCGCACCAGCGATGGAATGCAACCGACAGAACGCGCGCTGGCGTTGCAACCGGAGGTGCGCGAGGTGCTCTCCCGGGTCGAACACTTTGTTCAACCAGTACGCGATTTCAACCCGCGAGAAAGCAGCGAAGTTTATCGGGTGATGTGCAGTGACTATGCTGAGGTTACGTTGTTGCCTGAGCTCCTCGGTGTGTTACGCGCCGAAGCACCGCTGATCACATTGGATGTTCTGACGCCCAGCGACGTTGACTTTCACGATGTGGAACACGGCAAAGTCGATTTAGTGATCAACCGGTTTGATGAGCTGCCAGCGTCGTTTCACTCGACAATACTCTGGCGAGATAGCTTTGCTTGCCTGGTACCAAAATCGATCGCACAACAAGGCAAGTTCGACCTGCCAACCTATTTGGCGGCTCGTCATGTTTGGGTCAGCAAGACCGGTATGGGCGTCGGGGTCGGCATGGATCCGGCGGACGTACAGCGCCTGGGCTGGGTGGATGAGGCATTAGCCCGCATTGGTGAGCAACGCAACATCGCCGTGTTCACCCGCCATTACCTCGTCGCCATGCAGCATGCTGCCCGACAGGACTTGATCGCGACAGTACCGTCGCGCGCCGCACAACTTTCGTCGGAGCAGCCCTCGCTGGAGATCCTGCCCCCACCTTTCAAAATCCCGCCCATTGACCTGACGATGGCGTGGAGTCCTCTGCTGCATCAGAACCCAGGGCATCGGTGGCTACGACAGCAGTTCCGCACTGTTGCTGCGAACGCGGCAGATAAACTGCGATCATCATAATTTTGATGAATATTCACAATCAATATCATTCGGTGGACGCATAATTCCAACTCTTAGACACTGACCAACTCTCAACACAGGGATTCCGAGCATGACCGATCGCGTTCGCAAAGCTTCACTGGCCATCGACGCCGACTTTTGCCGCTTCATCGAGCAGGAAGCGTTGCCCGGCACCGATGTCGAAGCCGATGCGTTTTGGCAGGCGCTCGACGAATTAGTCAGTGAGCTCGCACCAAAGAACCGTGAGTTGCTCGAAACCCGAATCGCACTGCAAGAACGGATCGACCAATGGCACAAGGACAATAGCGGCCAAGGACACGACCAAGACGCCTACACGGCGTTTCTCGCGGACATCGGCTATTTGCTGCCACAACCGAACCCAATGCCACAGATCGCGACGCGTGGCGTCGACACAGAGATCACAGCGCAACCGGGTCCGCAGCTCGTGGTTCCTGTCATGAATGCACGCTTTGCCCTGAACGCGGCCAACGCCCGCTGGGGCAGCTTGTACGACGCGCTTTACGGCACGGACGTGATCAGTGAGGACGACGGTGCGACACGCGCCGGTGGCTATAACGAGGTGCGCGGCGCGAAGGTCATCGCATGGGCACGAGCGTTTTTGGATCACGCGGTACCACTGACGACCGGCAGCCATGCGGATGCCACCGCCTACGGCATCGTTGACGGAGCGCTCGTCGTCACCCTGAAGGACGGATCGGACACCGCGCTTGCTTCGCCCGAACGACTCGTCGGATTCCGAGGCACTGCGGATACGCCTGAAGTCGTTTTACTTCGAAACCATGGTCTGCATATCGAGATCCAAATCGATGCGCAATCGCCGATCGGTAAAACCGATCCGGCCGGCGTTAAAGACGTCGTGCTCGAAGCTGCGGTCACGACCATCCAGGACTGCGAAGATTCTGTTGCAGCAGTCGATGCCGAGGACAAGATTGTCGTGTATCGCAACTGGCTGGGTTTGATGCGCGGTGATCTTCAGGAGACGTTCGCAAAGGGCGGCCGTGATGTCACCCGGAAACTGGCCGCGGATCGAGAGTACACCGCGACGTCCGGCGACCCCCTGACACTGCCGGGTCGCAGTTTGTTACTCGTTCGCAATGTCGGCCATCTGATGACGACCGACGCGGTGTTGGATGCTGACGGCAACGAGATTCCAGAAGGCATTCTGGACGGTCTCGTCACAACGACCATCGCGTTGCACGATCTCAAGAAAGCGGACGGACCGCGCAACAGCCGCGCCGGTAGCGTGTATGTCGTCAAACCGAAAATGCACGGACCGGACGAGGCAGCGGTCACCGGTGAGCTGTTCGATCGGATCGAAAAGTCGCTCGGCCTCGCCCCGAACACAGTCAAAATCGGCATCATGGACGAGGAGCGCCGCACCACAGTGAATCTCGCGCGATGCATCGGTGCGATCCCTGAGCGCGTAGTGTTCATCAACACAGGCTTCTTGGACCGCACTGGCGACGAGATCCATACGAGCATGGAACTGGGTCCGATGGTGCGCAAAGGCCCGATGAAATCGCAGCCGTGGATCGGCGCGTACGAAGACTGGAATGTCGACATCGGCATCGCCTGCGGACTACGCGGCCGCGCCCAGATCGGCAAAGGCATGTGGGCCATGCCCGATGAGATGAAAGCGATGGTTGATACCAAAACCAACCATCCATTGGCCGGTGCGAACTGCGCTTGGGTACCGTCGCCGACCGCCGCAACGCTGCACGCCACCCACTACCACGAGATCGACGTATTGGCGCGTCAGGGCGAGATTGCCGAACGCACCATGGCATCGATCGACGATATTCTGACTGTGCCGGTCGCACCAGACCCGACGGCCTGGAGCGATACCGACAAACAAACGGAACTCGACAACAACATCCAGGGCTTGTTGGGCTACGTCGTTCGCTGGATCGATCAGGGCGTCGGCTGCTCCAAAGTGCCCGACATCAATGACGTCGGCCTGATGGAAGACCGCGCAACGCTGAGGATTTCGAGTCAGTTGCTCGCCAACTGGTTACATCATGGCGTTGTCACAGGTGAGCAGATCGACGCGACTTTGCAGCGCATGGCCGCGGTCGTAGACGAGCAGAATGCCGGCGACCCGCACTACAAGCGCATGGCCGGTAACTGGGAAACCAGTTTCGCCTACCGCGCTGCGCGCGAGTTGATCTTCAAAGGCACTGAACAGCCGAACGGCTACACCGAGCCCCTGCTGCACGCCTGGCGTCGGCGCGCGAAAGCAGCGGGTTAGCGTCGACCACTGTAAACTCGCGTCATGCACTGGCGCGCGTTTACAGCCCTCCTATATTTGCTCGCGACGGCTGTGTCGTGGGCAGATGAACTCGACTACCCCGAGTCGTATTGGGCGTGGCAGGCAGACGGGTTCGCAAAAGGCTGGGAGTTTGATCTGACTCAACTCGAGCCCGGACAGGTCAGGAAATGGAGCCTCGGAGGCATCCCGTTCACCGTCTACAAACGACGACCCGATGAAGTATCAAAGCTCCGCGCGCTCGCCGACGCGACTGACATCGGACGATTTCGTGATTTCCAGTACTCGATCACCATAGTCGATCACACGCGCAGTGCCCACGGTCTGTTCAATGCGCGCGTATTTGCGGCTGGCTACAAAAGGCTCAGCGGCAAACCTTTGCGTTCAATCCGAGACGACATCTTTGTTTTCTCCGACATCACCCCTTACTCAGGCTGTTCTACCAGGATCGCTGACTCTAAGGAGTCAGACCATCGTTTCATCGACGGCTGCACCGGCGCGCGCTGGGATAGTCTCGGACTACCGTCCGGCACCGAACCGGGCTCCGAAATCTCAGACCACACCCGTCCGCTGTTTTTCCTGCCTTACTCGATTGACGGCGATCGGCTTTTGGTCGGTGGACAGGATGCACTTAACTCTCTGCCGCCATTCGATGAAGTTGTTGTGTCGATGAAGGTCAGCGGCGATGGCAGCGCACAAGAGCAGCTTCTCAAGGCTGTGACCTGGAACATGCCGGAGATGATGGCGAACGCACTGGAAAACGGTGCTTCTGCCTATGAGTTGGTCGACGATGGCATACCCTACGTTCGCTCAACCTTACTGCATACCGCAATCGCGGGTTCCGGTCGTGAGATCGTAGAACGGCTGCTCGACGTAGGAGCGGTTGTCGACGGTCGTGCGTTTGAGATGGCCCAAATCCACAGGCGCCCAGAGATCATTCAACTTTTCTGCAATCTTGGCTTCACACCGTCGAAAACGCGAGAAATCCGGCTCGATCCGGAACCACCACCCATCGAGTGTCCGAGCGACAGTGACACGGATGGCTGAGAACATTTTCGTGAAAGCAAATGGGGCCGTGAGCGGTCTATTCACTCTTCCGTCACTTGTTTATGGAGTAACCCAATGAGCGACCCAACCTACACGCCACCGAAAGTCTGGACCTGGGACCAATCGAGCGGCGGTAAATTCGCCAACATCAATCGTCCGATTTCAGGTGCCACCCACGACAAGGACCTTCCGGTCGGCAAACACCCGTTTCAGCTGTACTCGCTGGCGACGCCCAACGGCGTCAAAGCGACGATCATGTTCGAGGAGTTGCTGAACAAGGGACATTCGGACGCCGAGTACGATGCGTGGCTGATCAACATTCAGGAAGGTGATCAGTTCTCCAGCGGGTTCGTCTCGATCAATCCCAATTCCAAGATTCCCGCGATGGCGGATCATTCGGTCGACCCGACGATTCGGGTGTTCGAATCCGGCGCGATTCTGGTTTACCTCGCCGAGAAGTTTGGTGAGTTCTTGCCGACAAACGCCCGCGAGCGCGCGGAGACGATGTCGTGGCTGTTCTGGCAGATGGGTAGCGCACCCTTCCTCGGCGGTGGCTTTGGACACTTCTACGCCTACGCGCCGGAAAAATATGAATACCCGATCAACCGCTACGCGATGGAAGTGAAACGCCAACTTGACGTACTGGATCGGAATCTCGCCGAACGCGAATTCCTCGCGGGCAACGACTACACCATTGCAGATATCGCGACCTACCCGTGGTATGGCGCGATGGTACTCGGCAAGTTGTACGATGCCGCCGAGTTCCTGGATGTCACTTCGTACGAAAATGTACTTCGTTGGGCAAACACGATCTCCGAACGTCGCGGTGTCATTCGCGGTCGACGCGTCAATCGCGTCTGGGGCGAAGAGTCGTCACAACTCAAAGAACGTCACGACGCCTCCGACCTCGACTGAAATGAATTCAATGCGCCCGATTGACAACCTCAATCGGGCGCGGCGAAATCTTTTGCGCATCTACTAGGTCTCCTCCACCACAACACACGAGGCATGTGCCTCACACAGACTGGAGAGAGACCATGACCTTAACGAATCAACTCACCCGAACACTGATCATTGTCGCCACATTGATTGTTGGCGCGTTCGCAGCAGCCCCTAGCGCTTACGCACAAGATGCCGATAACACCTGGACTAAACGCTCCCAAAAAATCAAAGGTACCTGGCAAATCGTGGAAACCGATACCGGTACATTCCTCGAACTGGATGACGCATTTAAAACGCGTAACGCACCGGACCTGAAACTATTCCTGTCACCGCTTGCCGCTGACGATGTCAACGCGCGTAACGCGACCACCGGCAGCGTGCTGATCTCTAAGCTGAAAAAAGCGAAGGGCGCGCAACGCTACGAGATTCCTGCAGACATCGATCTGTCACAGTTCCAAACGTTGGTCCTGCACTGCGAGGCCTACACGAAACTCTGGGGTGTTAGCGCTCTGTAAAACGCCGCGTACTCAGACACAAAGGCCGACGAATTCAATTCGTCGGCCCTTTTTCTATTCCGCTTGCGCAACAACGTCGTAGTGCACGACGTGCGGCTCGAACTCCAGCAAATACGCTTTGTCTTCCGGATAGTACTTCGCCACCTCGATGTCCTCGCCCGCAAAACGCACGATATGCTCACGACTCTCCCACTCGGTCATCGTGATGAAATGCGTCACGTCGCCATCCGCACTCTCAAGGATTCGGACGCTCAAGCATCCATCGACAGACTGATAATCGGGAATCGCGGTGCGCTCCAAGAACGCTCGATAAGCGCTGGCTTTCTCGGTCGGCACTCGGCCGTGCCACATGCGAAGGACGTTTACCATTGATTATTCGTCTGCACGATGGCACCGACAACTAACGCTATCAGAACGATGACTGTCGCAATCTCAAGAACATTGAGGATCGCTGCGCGGCGTCGAATAGATGCCATGTCAACATTCGACGCGGTCGATACACCTCGCTTCACAACAAGTGCGTCACCGCCGGAACGCAAGCGCCGGACGTATCCTCGTATGTTCGCCGACTGGTAAAACCACACACTGAGCAATACCGCACACACCAAGGAAATCGCCGCGACCGACTCATCCCGCTCCGGAAATACCGCAACCGTCTTGTCCACTAGCGCGTAGAAAGCGGCGCCTCCGACCAGGAAAAGACAAACACAAAATCGTCCCCAGGAATTGTCGGCGCTAACCAAGACAATGATGAGAACCGGCAACACGAAAAACACAACCGCAAAGAGGAACGCACGTATCGGGACCACGTTCGGATAAATTTCCAGCGTTTGCATGATTCCGACGACTAGCGCGAACACAATGCTAAAGATCGCGACGATCACCATGGCCCGCAACTCCCAAGGGGTTGGAAGATGCGAGCCCGACCCCGGCACCTCAGATCGAAACGGAACTTTGGTGCCGCTAACGGCCGGCATTCGGGTTACACGACCTCGAACAGGCCAGCAGCGCCCATGCCGCCGCCAACGCACATTGTGCAGACGACAAACTTAGCACCGCGACGCTTACCTTCGATGAGTGCGTGACCGACCATACGAGCCCCCGACATGCCGTACGGGTGGCCAATGGAAATAGCACCACCATTGACGTTCAACAGCTCGTTGGGAATTCCCAATCGATCGCGGCAATAAATCACCTGCACGGCAAACGCTTCGTTCAATTCCCATAGTCCGATGTCGTCCATCGACAGGCCGTGACGCTTCAAAAGTTTCGGCACGGCAAACACCGGACCGATGCCCATCTCGTCTGGCTCTGTTCCCGCGACCGCGATGCCGCGATAAATGCCCAGTGGCTCGATATTGCGTTGCTCCGCGAGTTTCGAATCCATGACCACCGATGCAGACGCACCGTCCGACAACTGACTCGCGTTGCCCGCCGTGATCACACCACCATCGAACACGGTCCGCAGTCCGTTGAGACCCTCGAGCGTCGTTTCCGGCCGGTTGCCTTCATCCTTTTCGAGCGTCACATCGTGGAAGGAAATCTCTTTGGTTTCCTTGTCCATGACGCCCATGTTGCTCGGCATCGGTACGATTTCGTCATCGAAGTGCCCTGCTGCTTGGCCCGCCGCTGTTCGTTGCTGACTCTGCAGGCCGTACTCGTCCTGTTGCTCACGACTGATTTCGTAACGCTTAGCGACGACTTCTGCAGTCTCCAACATCGACATGTACAAGTGCGGTGCCTTCTCAAGCGCGGCAGGGTCCTGCGCGCGGTGCAGATTCATATGCTCGTTTTGTACGAGACTGATCGAATCCACACCACCGCCGACCACAATCGGCATCTTGTCGTGCAGAACCTGCTTGGCGGCCGTGGCGATCGCCATCATGCCCGACGCACATTGGCGATCGACCGACATGCCGGCGACGGTCACTGGCAACCCAGCCACAACAGCTGCCTGTCTACCAACGTTTTGTCCGGTCGAACCCTGCTGCAATGCGCAGCCGATGACCACATCATCGACTTCGGCCGGGTCGATCCCAGCACGCGCTACGGCGTGGTGGATTGCATGACCCGCCAGTGATTGGCCCTGGGTATTGTTGAACGCACCTCGATAGGCTCGGCCAATCGGTGTACGCGCGGTGGAAACAATGACAGCATCACTCATAACTCTCTCCTAACGCTCGAGCTTGATGCCCATTTTCTTGGCTAACGCAGTCAAAAACTTCACGCTCTGCTCGCTGCCTTGCTGTAATTCACGCGCGGTCGACATATCGCTGGCTTCTTCCCAGCGTGCCGCGAGATTTTCAGCGGTCGCCTCGTCGCCGGTCAGCAAGATGCCTTCCGATTCAATAATCGCTGCCCGCGCGAACCCGCCGGCTCCTGCCGCGATAATCTGGCGGCTGCCAGCATCTTTCGAGCACATGAAAATCACGGCTGGCGTGACGAGCTCCGGCTGCAACGCCGCGAGCACATCCTCGCCCATTAGGTCTTCGGTCATACGCGTCGCCGCTACCGGCGCCAGCGTGTTGACGTGGATGTTGTACTTCATGCCCTCGAGATGCAGCGTATTCATGAAGCCAACCAGGCCGAGCTTTGCGGCACCGTAGTTGGACTGCCCGAAGTTGCCGTACAGACCGGACGACGAACTGGTCATCATGATCCGACCGTACTGCTGCTGGCGCATGATCTCCCATACCGCTTTGGTGCACACGACGCTGCCAATCAGATGCACGTCAACGACCGTCTCGAAATCACCGAGCTCCATCTTCGCGAAGGTCTTGTCACGCAGAATACCGGCGTTGTTGACCAGCACGTCGATACGGCCCCAGCGCTCCATCGCAGTTTGGACCATTGCTTCGACTTCATCAGGCTTCGTCACGTTCGCACCGTCGGCGATCGCCTCGCCACCGAGCGCTTCGATCTCGGCAACCACCTGTTCGGCTGGCGAGGCGGAGCCGCCTGTGCCATCTCGCGCACCGCCTAAATCATTGACCACCACTTTCGCACCACGCCGCGCGAACTCGAGCGCATGGCAACGACCCAAACCGCCGCCAGCGCCTGTGACGATCACCACTTGATCGTCAAAACGAATACTCATTGCTTATGACTCCTTCAGCCTTTGACGACGAACATGGACAGCGTCTCAGCGATCAGCGCCGGCTTGTCCACACCCTCGATTTCGATAGTGCAGGTTGACTTGAATAGATACTGCCCGGGATTTTTCTCGACGGCTTCGTCCAACACTTGGTGACAGCGTACTCGGCTACCCACGCGAACCGGCATCAGGAAACGCACTTTGTCGGACCCGTAGTTAATCGCCATGACGGTGCCCTTTGGTGCGATCCCACATTGACCTGAGAAGTATGGCAACAGCGACAGCGACAAGAAGCCATGCGCAATCGTTCCGCCAAACGGCGTCTTAGCCGCGGCCTCCTCGTCGAGGTGGATGAACTGGTGATCGAGTGTTGCGTCCGCAAAAGCATTCACCCGCTCCTGATCGATTTCCAGCCAATCGGAAGGCTCTCGCGCTTTCCCAATATGGCTTTCGATATCTGCCATATCCACCCATTCGGTCATTCTGTTCTCCTAGTAGAAATTGTCTTATCGCGCCTTGCCGGCCTTCGATCACATAGCAGCCAAAGCTGCCTCGCGAAGACCGCGTTTATAGATTTTCGCGGTGGCACCGCGCGGCAAGGGTTCGCTTCGGACGTCGATACTGACAGGCACTTTGTAGTAAGCAAGCCGGTCTTTAACGAACGCCTGCAACGCATCCTGGTCCGGCGCAGGTTCCGCTGCGAACACAACGGCAACCAATTGCTCCCCGAGCTTCTCACAAGGCAGACCAAACGCCGCAGCTTCTTTCACTTGCGGATGCGCGTAAAGCGCATCTTCAACTTCCTGACAACTGATGTTCTCGCCACCGCGGATGACGATGTCTTTCAGGCGGTCAACGATGAACAAATCACCGTCTTCATCCACATAACCGACATCTCCGGACTTAACGTAGCCATCCTGCAGCGTCTCTGCAGTAGCTTCCGGTTGATTCAAATACCCTTGCATATTCGCAATCGAGTGAATCCAGATTTCGCCCGCTTCACCGGTGTCACATTCACTACCGTCTTCGCGCACGATCCGAAGCGTGACTAAGGGGAAACAACCAGCACCCACGCTATTCGGTTTTTCCTGATAAGGCGCACCCGCGTTCGCCGTGCCAAGCGCACTGGTCTCGGTCATTCCGTAGCCGACCGATGGCATAACATGTTCTATGGCTTCATCGATCAGTGGCACATGTGCCGCTGGCCGCGCGGCGCCGCCGCCGCTAACGGCATAGAGTGAGCTCAAGTCGCGACTCGATGTCTTGGCGGCTTCCGCCAACTCGAACGACATACTCGGCACCCCATTGAACGCGGTGAGATGTTCTTTCTCGATGCATTCCAACGCGTGTTCAACATTCCAACGATCGATCATGACAAGTTTCTGGCCCGCCAAAACGGAAAGCAGGAACAGCGCATTACAACCGGTGACGTGAAACAACGGGATCGCCAGTAAGATGCCCATTTGTCGACCTTCCGCGGGACCCTTGCCGCGCACCATTCGATCGGCCGTCGACAGCAGGGCCCAACACATGATCGTGTTGATTGAAGCCTGATGCGTCTGCAATACGCCCTTCGGGTTTCCGGTCGACCCGGACGTGTAAAAAATCGTTCCGATGTCGTCGGCCGCCGGCGGTGTAATCGCGGCGCCCTCGTCCGAACCTGCGAGGAAAGCCTCCCAGGTTTGCGTGCCTTCGACCTCGCCCCGAGCCACGATGATCTCCAGACCGTGACTCTCCATGAGCGGGGCCATCCGCTCCGCGCGCTGTTGATCGGCGAAGATCAATGTCGCGCCGCAGTCGTCACATGCGTAAGCAAGCTCTGCAGTTTTCCACCACGCGTTCATTAAGACCGCAACCGCACCGATCCGGGTGATCGCCATGTAAGCGATGATCCACTCTGGAAAGTTGCGCATGGCAATTGCCACCGGTTGACCGGGCTCAACACCTTTAGCCAACAGTGCCTTCGCGAGTTGCAGGGAAAGCGCCTCGGTCTCAGCGAACGTCAGTCGCTCGTCGTGGTAGACAATAAAGTCCAAGTCGGCGTGGGTTGCCGCCGCATGCGCATACAGATGATGCAGGCTCGGCGGTGCGTTCTTGAAGACAGGATATTCGATCCCGTCAACTACCTTGGTGCCAACGGCAAACTCAGGAGCGGCCGCAACGGTCTGCTCGCAGAACTCAAGAATTGGATTCGATGCTGACATGGACTCCCCCCAGATACGCCAACCAATATCCCAGTGTATCGGAGCCGTCAGCATCAGCAAAACCACGTTCTAGCTGTTGGCACATTCGGCGTAACCGAACAGACCCGAAAGTGTCATCGGATCTTCATCAAGGGTCGTCAAACTCACGTCGAGTCAGGCACTTAGGGCACACTTATGCCAACAGCAGAACCCGGTTCCACTGTCCTCGACCCCACATCCACGTTGCGCTGCTCGAGCGCCTTTATTTCAGACTTGCACCTGGGTACCGCTGGATGTCGCGCGGATAGACTCCTGGATTTCCTGGAGCACTTGGAAGTCGACAAACTCTATCTCGTTGGCGACATCATCGATCTTGAGCGGATGCAACAGAGCGTGCATTGGCCGGCAAGCCATTCCGGTGTGTTGCGACGGGTCTTCGCCATGGCCGCACAAGGGGTCGAGGTCGTGTACATCCCCGGCAATCACGACGCACGTATCCGCGCCTTCGCGGGCACGACGTTCAAAGACATTCAGATTCGTATGAACACGATCCACACGACTCAGCAAGGCAAACGCCTGCTGGTGACTCACGGCGATCAGTTCGATTCGGAGCTCAAAATCGGATCGCTAAAGGAAAAGATCGGCAGTGCCGCTTATCAATGGCTGGTCAGTTTCGACGTGAGCGTCAATCGAATGCGCGCGCGGCTGGGCTACGAGGATGTGTCGATCGCGAGCGCTATGAAACTTCGAATCAAGAGTGCCCAACAGTACATCGCGCGCTATGAAGCGCTGGCGCTGTCACATGCAAAGAAGCGCGGACTCGACGGCATCGTGTGCGGGCATATTCACAAACCGGCGATTATCGAGTCTGATGGCGTGGTCTATTACAACGATGGTGACTGGGTCGAACACTGTTCGGTCTTGGTAGAAGCTACCGACGGAACGTTAGCTAACTACCAATGGCCCAGTCAGTCGCAGGTCACTGAGAGCGCCAAGCAGGTCGCATAGGCCAACATCACGCGGCAGGGACGCAACAGGCATGAACGAGAAGTTACGAAGACGAGAGTCGCGCGGCTCAGACGCTGCACATCCAAGCGTAGGAGACGATCCTCGCCGTTGGCGCGGGCAGTCCCTCGACCATGTCATGCAAGACATGTGGGAAGTAGATGCTGTGGACTCGTGGCTAGCAGATGAAGCCGCTGCCGACTGGCAGGGTGTGTGATCGATCGCGAATCTGACTGAGGCTAAATCGTCTAAGCCGAAATTGTCTCAGCCAAGCCTCTACGCTAACCAAGCAACAAGTAGAATTAGGCCATTCGGCCTGCGAACACGATCAAACGCGCCAGATATCAATCCAGCCCGCGAATGACGTCGCCAACGTCAGAGTGTCAAACTCGACGACCATCAGACTCATCCAGGCTAGCAGTGCGCCTAGCGAAGCGCCTACAACGACATCGCTCGGGTAGTGCAAACCCAGAATGACTCGCGAGAACGCAACCAAAACTGCGAACCCGGCCAGCCACGGCAGCAGCGCAGGAACGTAGGCACTGAACATCACAGTGAACAAGACGGCGTGCAACGTGTGGCCGGATGGAAAGCTATATTGATCTAGAGGTGCAGTTCGACAAACGATTTGCCCGTGAGATACGAAAGGTCGCTGCCGGACCAGACGATTCTTAAGAAATTTGTACAACGCAACGCCGACCAGCGATGTGATCCCGATGTGCAGCATCCCGCGCACGCCAGCCCATCCGCCGAGTAACGCCAAAATCGCCAACACGGAGTACCACAGCACCCCATCGCCCAAGCGACTGACGACTCTGAATAACTGGGTGAGAATCGCGAAACGACTCAGTCCGTTGATACGCAAACACAGGCCGCGTTCGAACCGATCAGCCTGAAGAAGAAAACCGTTCATATGCGTTGGTCACCCGCGGTGTCCCGTGTATACGACGACAGGATCGTCTGATCAGACTACAAGCGGTTGACAGGAGTGTTACCCTTTGGTGACGTAAAACGTCTATTTTTCATACGCTTGTAACAGTCGGAACCTAGGCTCGCAGCATGAAAATCGCAATCGTCACCGACGCATGGCGTCCGCAAACCAACGGTGTGGTTACGACGTTGTCGAAAACGGCCGAAGCGCTCCGCGAGCTTGGTCACGAAGTAAAAATGTTCACGCCGGAGCCGTTCCGGACAATTCCGTGTCCGTCGTACCCCGAGATCCGCCTCTCGCTGTTCGCGGGGCGCAAACTCAGAAAGAGCCTTGACGAGTTTGCACCGGAGTCAATCCACATTGCGACCGAAGGCCCACTCGGTTTTGCGGCACGGCGCTACTGCAAGAAAAAAAAGCTGACGTTTACGACGTCCTACCACACGCAGTTTCCTGCGTATGTCAGAAAACGGTTTCCGATACCGGAGCGTTGGACTTGGGCGTTTGTTCGCTGGTTCCACAATGCCGCAGAGCGAACGCTTGCGCCCACGCCGGCAATCGTCGCCGAGCTCAAACAGCATGGATTCCGGTCACCCGTCGTCTGGGGTCGTGGCGTGGACACAGAGCTGTTTCGTCCATCATCCGCCGCACGCGATCCGCGAAGCGGCCCGGTGTATTTGTACGCCGGGCGGGTAGCAGTAGAAAAGAACTTGGAGGCATTCGCCGGGCTGTCGCTGCCGGGTCAAAAGATCATTGTTGGCGATGGCCCTGACCTGAAACAACTGCGAAGCCAATTTCCTGATTGCACGTTTACCGGCTACAAGTTCGGCTCGGAGCTCGCCGAAATCATGGCAAGCGCTGATGTGTTCGTGTTCCCAAGCCGTACAGACACCTTCGGGCTTGTGATGCTCGAGGCGATGGCTTGCGGCGTTCCAGTCGCTGCGTACCCAGTCCCAGGCCCTATCGACGTGGTGCGGGATGGTGTGACGGGAATACTCGACGAAGACCTGGCAACGGCGTGCCGTCAAGCCATCCAACTCAACCGAGATGACTGTCGGCAGCACGCCCTGGAAAATAGCTGGGCGCGCTGCAGTGAGGAATTCGCCCGCTACCTGGTCCGGTGCAGAACAGACCAATCCGTGGGAGGTGCCTCACCACCTCAAGTGCCGCATCCCACAGACCGCGAAAACCGCCCACGACACTAGTTCATCCAGAACTTCGGGTTCGACGCACCGCATCATGCCAGCCCGCCATAAGCTCGCTTGCATCCTCGGTCGCCATAGTCGGCTGACACTCACGATCAACGGATCGTACTTGGGATAACGCACCTAGCGAGTCGAACAGCCCCGCTTGCAGTCCCGCTAACCCGGCGGCCCCGAGAACCGTCGATTCGGTATTCACCGGACGCTCGATCGGTAACCGGGTAACGTCGGCCAAGAACTGTAAGAACCAATCGTTGGCCACCATGCCACCGTCCACCCTAAGTACGCCAGTCTGAACACCGTCATCCTGCAAAGCACCCATCAGGTCGGCGGTTTGATAACCAATCGACTGCAGCGTCGCTGTAACCAATGCAGATCGATCACTGCCGCGCGTGAGTCCGAATATCGCGCCTCGCGCATCAGGGTCCCAATGCGGCGCGCCCAATCCAGTAAAAGCGGGCACAACGATCACATCTTTCTCAACCCCATGCGCGCTGGCGATTTCCTCGGTCTCCTTTGCGTCGGAAATGACCTGCAACCCATCTCGCAGCCATTGGATGGCAGAACCGGCGACAAAAATGCTGCCTTCAACGGCATACGTAGTTTCGCCGTTCAGTCGGTAACCCACGGTCGTCAACAACTGGTTTTTCGAGTTCACGGCGTTCTGGCCGGTGTTTGCAATGACAAAACATCCGGTGCCGTATGTACTCTTCGTCATGCCGGGTTCAAAACATGCTTGACCGATTAACGCAGCCTGCTGATCGCCGGCAATACCGCACACCGGAATTGGCTCACCGAAAAGCTCGGGATCGGTGCGACCGAAATCCGCGGCGCAGTCCAAAACCTCTGGCAGCACACTGTCTGGTACATCAAATGCGTCAAGAAGCGACGCACTCCAAGTCTGAGCATGGATATCAAACAATGCAGTTCGCGATGCATTAGTCACATCGGTTGCATGCATGGATCCACCGGTGAGCCGCCACAACACAAAGGTGTCGATCGTGCCGAAAGCCAAATCGCCGCGCGCCGCCTTCTCTCGAGCCCCGTCCGTGTGATCCAACAGCCAGGCAATTTTGGTTGCGGAAAAGTACGGATCGAGGCGCAACCCGGTCTGTTTCTCAACGACAGGACCATGCCCTTTCGCCGACAGCTCACGGCAAATCGACGCAGTACGACGGTCTTGCCAAACGATCGCCTTCGCAATCGGTTTTCCCGTCGCACGATCCCAAACCACCGTTGTCTCACGCTGATTGGTGATGCCGATTCCGGCGATCTCTTTCACATCGACGCCGGATCGATCTATGGCTTCTCGGCACACTGCGACGACACTCGACCAGATTTCCTCTGCATCGTGCTCCACCCATCCGGATTGGGGGAAGAACTGCTGGAACTCTTGCTGTGCGCTAGAAACGACATTGAGACCACGATCAAAGATGACGGCTCGACTGCTGGTCGTCCCCTGGTCGATCGCTAAGATGAATGGACCCTTCGACACTGTACTCCCCCCAAGAATCTGTAGAACTACTCTGACCGCACCGGTCCGATGGGCGTCTTAACACGCATCGTCGCTCCCACCGCTTCCGGCCAAGGCCCCGCAACCTGCCCCGCCGGATGTCGCGACAGATTATCAACGATGAGTTTGGGCCAAGGCACTACAGCCCGCCGATTCAAATCGACGTGCAGATGCATCCACTCGCACGTGGCCGACAATCGACCCGTCTCTGCCGAGAACAAATACTGGAACTGGTGCAACCGCTTTTCGTCATACGCCAAAATTCTCGCAGCCACCGCAAACGGTTCGTCCAACCGCAGTTCACTAAGGTAGCGAACATGACTCTCAACGGCGAACGTGGATGACCCGGTCTTATCACGAAATGCATCCGTCAGACCGAACGAGTGCCATAGCGCATCGATCGCCTCGTCAAACGCGACCATGTAAAACGCAACATTCATATGATCGTTGACGTCGATCCACTCGGGTTCGACCGACCCGTTGTGGAGCACCGGTGCCGTGCAGTCGGACAGGGTTGTATGACGGTCTGACATCCGGTGCAGTGTGAGATAATCGCGCAGGTATCTCAACCGGAAACCGAACTTATGCGGGCACTACGCTGGGCGCTGCTCATTATTTTGATCACGATCACGGCAGCGGCGGTATGGCATTACGAGCCGGATCGTTCGCTTGAAGAACTCAGTGAATACCTCAACGACGAATCCGAGTTCGTCGAGGTGCTGGGAATGAATGTGCATTTTCGCCGTGAAGGGCCAGAGGGTGCGCCGATCATCGTGCTTTTGCACGGCAACTCCGCATCGCTGCACACTTGGGACGGTTGGGTTGAGGTTTTGGCTCAGCACTACGAGATCGTCCGCCTCGATTTACCGGCGTTTGGTTTGACCGGCCCCAATCCTTCCGGCGACTACCGCACTTCGTGGTACGTGGAGTTTCTTGAGCAGTTCCGCGAAGCATTGGGACTGGAGCAATTTGCACTCACGGGAAATTCGCTGGGCGGCAATATCGCTTGGCAGTACACCCTCCAGCAGCCCGACCGCGTTTCACAACTCATTTTGTTGGATCCGTCCGGCATGCCGCTGCCGGAGGTGGACACGCCGTTCGTATTCCGACTCGCCGCAATGCCAGTCATTTCGGATTTTTTCGCGAGCTTCGCTCCTGAGGCACTGTATCGAAGTAGCCTCCTGGACGTGTACGCCGACGACAGCTTAGTCACCGACACTCTGGTCAAACGTTATCGCGACTTATCCTTGTTCGCCGGCAACCGAAAGGCGTTCGTTGAGGCTGGCCAACAATACGAGCGCGCGCCGATCGAACGGCTCAATGAAATTCGTGCGCCAACGCTGATCCTCTGGGGCGGGCAGGACTTATGGATTCCGCCCTCGGATGCAGAGACGTTTCACGCCGAGATTTCTGAGTCCGAACTGACGATCTATCCGGATTTAGGCCACCTCCCGATGGAGGAGGCGCCAACGAGGACAGCCGAAGATGTGCATCGTTTCTTACTCGCCACCAGCAACGAGGTTGCACCATGAAGGCGATCGAGATCACGCAACCCGGTGGACCGGATACGCTGCAACTGACCCAGGTTGAAAAACCAACAGCGGGCGTTTCCGAGGTGCTGATCGAAGTCTGCGCCGCCGGAGTGAATCGACCGGACTGTTTGCAGCGCGCTGGTCTGTATCCCATACCGCCGGGTGCCAACCCTTTACCTGGGCTTGAAGTTGCGGGACGTGTGGTTGCCGCCGGTAGCGATGTCCAGGGCGTCAGCGTTGGTGACGAAGTGATGGCGCTCACGCACGGCGGCGGCTATGCGGAGTATTGCACCGTGGAGGCGAAGCACTGTCTGCCGAAACCCAAGACACTAACCTGGGCAGAAGCGGCCGCAATTCCCGAGACGCTGTTTACGGTCTGGTCCAACGTCTGGATGCGCGGCGGCTTACAACCGCGGGAGCAACTGCTGGTTCACGGAGGTTCCAGCGGCATCGGCAGCATGGCGATTCAGCTCGCCACAGCGCTAGGTAACCCGATTATTGTCACGGCTGGCTCGGATGAGAAGTGTGCTTTTTGCGAGTCCATTGGCGCATCACATTCGATCAACTACAAGTCAGGGTCGTGGCGCGAGGCGCTGCAAGGGATTCAACCGAACGGCGTAGATGTCATTCTTGATATGGTCGGTGGTAGCTACTTTGTCGACAACCTTGCGAGTCTGCGACATGGCGGCAGACTGGCGATCATCGCGTTGATTGGTGGTGCAACTGCGCCGGAAGCCAATCTGGCCAGTGTGCTGCGCAGCCACCTGACAGTGTTTGGGAGTACCTTGCGCCCGCAATCGACAGCGCAAAAAGCAGCAATTGCCGAGGATATCAGGGCAAAGGTTCTGCCGATGATTGAAGCCGGTACGGTGCGTCCACCCATATTCCGTGTTTTCGATCTTGAGAACGCATCGGACGCCCACACAGTAATGGAGTCGGGCCGGCATATGGGTAAGCTGGTCCTGAACGTGCAAGGCGAGGGATAGAGCATGAGCAGTGGATGGGTGATTGCAGCGGCGGCCTTCTTAGCAGGAATTGCCGGGTGGTTTTGGTTCCTACGAAGCACACCAAAAACCAGCCCGTCGACCATGCGCATCGGACAACCGCTCCCTCGATTCACCGCGGAGTCGGAGTCTGGAGAACCACTCAGCAGCGAATCCTTGAGAGGCCAGCGTTGCGTGATCCTCTTTGTACGAGGTTCGTGGTGCCCCTTTTGCACCGAACAGGTCGAGTCGCTGACAAACCACTACCGAAGCATTACCGAATCCGGTGGCAGGCTCATCATCATGACACCGAAGCCTTTGGACACGACCCGGCGCGTTGCTGAGCTGTTCAACGTTTCGTTCGAATTTTGGTTAGACGCATCACTGCGCGCCGCAGAAACGCTTGGGCTGGCAGATCCCGAGGACATTCCCGGCAGGTTTCAGGAAAATTTCGGCAAAAAGACGATGCGCCCAGCAGTCGCGGTGGTCGACGAGGACACGGTTGTCCGCTTCCTGCATGTGGCAAAAAACACGAAAGATCGCCCGAGCCCCGATCAATTTATCGGTGCGTTCGAACACTTATCAAAGACATAGCCGATCGATTAGCGTTCAGCACCACGACCGATAAGGCTGCGGGCCATGCTGTCGGCGATGTGATTGGTCGGCAGCCCGAGTCGCTCTGATTGTTCGAAAATCGCGGACAAGCGCTCACCGATTTGAGCCACGCGTTCGTCGACCGTTTCCTCAGTCTCATCGCCAGCATATTCACAAGCCACATTAATAATGCCGCCAGCGTTGATGACGTAGTCCGGCGCGTAGAGAATTCCGGCATCGAACAGCAACTGACCATCACTATCGGAGGCGAGTTGATTGTTCGCTGCACCGGCTACGATTCGTGCACGCAGTCTCGCGATCGTCGGCGCGTCCAGCACCGCTCCCAAGGCACACGGTGCGATCACATCAACATCACTCAGCAACACTTCATCCAACGCTACAGGCTGCGCCGAACATTCATCGCAAATCCGCGCCACGCGCGCCGCATCAATATCTGCGACTAGCAAACTCGCACCGGCCGCATGCAGCGATCGGCACAGGTTCGCACCCACATTGCCGACGCCCTGTACTGCAACTTTGAGTCCTTCCAAATCATCACGTTGCAAGCTGTGCTTCACCGCGGCTCGGATGCCGTGGAAAACCCCGTCAGCGGTTTTGGGGGATGGGTCACCACCGGCTTTTCCAGCCTCGGGCGGCAGACCGGCAACGTGGTTGGTCTCGCTCGCGACCGTTTGCATCGCGGCCACCGACATGCCGACATCTTCCGCGGTAATGTACTCGCCCTGCAGGGTCTCGACGAACCGACCAAAAGCGCTCAGCTGATCGTCCGTCACCTGTCTTTCCGGGCCGGTCATGATGACGGCTTTGCCACCACCCAACGGTAAGTCGGCCATCGCGTTCTTGTAGCTCATCCCGCGCGACAAACGCAGCACATCGGTGACTGCCGCATCCGCGTCTGGATAATGCCAAAGCCGACAACCGCCCGCCGCTGGCCCACGAAACGTCGAGTGAATCGCTATGATGGCCTTCAGGCCGGACACCGGGTCCGAGCAATGCAACACTCGCTCGTGCTGCTCGAACGCCAGATTGTCAAAAACGCTCATTGTTATCCCCGCGAGCTCGCTGTTCAGTCCAGTCCGAGTTCGTCGATGTACTTCTCCGCGTCCAGCGCGGCCATGCACCCAAATCCTGCGGACGTGATGGCTTGCCGATACACTTGGTCTGCGACGTCCCCCGCCGCAAACACACCGGGCACACTGGTCGCTGTCGCCCCACCCGCAAGACCGCTTTGGATTTGGATATAGCCATGGCTCATATCGAGCTGGCCCTCGAAAATCGATGTGTTGGGTTTGTGGCCGATGGCGATAAACACACCATGCACATCGTGCGTCTCTTTCTCATCCGTATGCGAATGCCGGAGCCGCATGCCGGTCACACCACTTTCATCACCCAACACTTCCTCCAGCTGATGATTCCAGCGGATTGTGATGTTGCCTGTCTTCTCTTTTTCGAACAGCCGATCTTGCAGAATCTTCTCCGCACGCAGTGCGTCGCGTCGATGCACGAGAATGACTTCACTGGCGATGTTCGACAGGTACAAAGCTTCTTCAACGGCGGTATTGCCGCCCCCAATCACAGCCACCTTTTGGCCACGATAGAAAAACCCGTCGCATGTGGCGCAAGCGCTCACGCCTTTGCCCATGAAAGATTCTTCCGATGGCAGACCGAGGTATTGCGCCGACGCGCCAGTCGCGATGATCAGCGAGTCCGCGGTGTAGGTTCCCGTGCCGGTGAGAACAAACGGTCGTACGGACAAATCCACCGTGTCGATGTGGTCGTAGACGATCTCAGTATCAAAGCGCTCGGCATGCGCCTTCATACGCTCCATCAGTGCCGGCCCCTGCAGTCCTTCGACATCACCCGGCCAGTTGTCGACATCGGTCGTCGTGGTCAGCTGGCCACCGACTTCTGCTCCGGTAATGAGCATCGGCTTCAGATTCGCACGCGCCGCATAAACCGCAGCGGAATACCCGGCGGGGCCGGAGCCCAGAATCACCGTTCGGGCATGTTTGGTTTCGCTCACATCTAATCCTGAGTTTGCAATGCACGCAGAACGTCATCGAGTGTCGCCTTGGCATCGCCGAATAACATTCGCGTATTGTCTTTGAAAAACAACGGATTCTGGACGCCCGCGTAACCGGTCGCCATGCTCCGCTTCAGCACAATAGTGGTGTCACCTTTCCAGACTTCAAGCACCGGCATTCCAGCAATTGGGCTGTCCGGCTCGTCTTGTGCAGAAGGGTTCACAATATCGTTTGCACCAATGACGACCGTCACATCGACTTCTGGAAAATCGTCGTTGATCTCCTCCATTTCGAACACGATGTCGTACGGAACTCTAGCCTCAGCCAGCAGCACGTTCATGTGGCCTGGCATGCGCCCAGCGACTGGATGGATCGCGAACTGAACATCGACCTTCTGGTCGCGCAGAGTGCGTGTGATCTCGTTTACGGTATGTTGCGCCTGAGCGACCGCCATACCGTAGCCTGGAACAATGACGACGCGTTTCGCGTTGGTCAGCATTCCCGCCACCTCTTCCGCTTGCACGGCGACGACCTCGCCCTGCTCCGCCGCATCACCAGAACCACCGCCACTGCTAGCCGTGGTACCGAAACCGCCAGCAATCACCGAGATGAAGCTGCGGTTCATCGCGCGACACATGATGTAGGACAGGATAGCGCCACTGCTTCCGACCAATGCACCGGTGACGATCAGCAAATTGTTGCTCAACATGAACCCTGTCGCGGACGCAGCCCACCCCGAGTAACTGTTCAACATCGACACAACGACCGGCATGTCAGCGCCACCGATTGCCGCCACCATGTGGACACCAAAAGCCAGTGCGACAAGTGTCATCAAAAACAGCGGGAAGAATCCGCCGCCTGCCGCCGCCTGATCGACAAACAAACTGCCAAGCCAGATCGCAACCAAGCCCATGCCAAGATTGAGAAAGTGTCGGGCGGGTAACAACGTCGGGTTACCGCCGATGCGACCGGATAACTTACCGAACGCAATCACGGAGCCGGAAAACGTCAGCGCGCCGATCAGGATGCCAACGTAAATTTCCACGTCATGAATCGTCTTCTCGATGCCGACGAAGGATTGTTCGGGATCGAGAAACGTCGCGTAGCCCACCAGCACGGCCGCCAAACCTACGAGGCTGTGCAGAATCGCAACCAGCTCCGGCATTTGCGTCATTTGAACGGTGCGTGCCAGCCGGATGCCGATAACCGCTCCAGCAATCAGCGAGACGTAGAGAAAAAACTGGTTGTCGGTGACAACGCCGAAGACGGTGGCGATCAGGGCGATCGCCATGCCCACCATTCCATAATAGTTCCCGCGACGTGCGGTTTCCTGGTTGCTCAAACCTCCAAGGGCCAGAATGAACAGGATCGTCGAGATGATGTAGGCGGATTGAATAAAACCTTCACTCATTGTGTGAACTCCCCACGCCTACTTACGGAACATCGCGAGCATACGCTGCGTGACCGCGAACCCGCCGAAGATGTTGATACTGGTGATCAAGAGTGCGATCACTGCCAGCGCCGCGACGATGAATCGATCACTCGAAATTTGCAGCAACGCCCCGATGACGATGATGCTCGAAATCGCGTTCGTCACGCTCATCAGTGGCGTATGTAGCGAGGCTGTGACATTCCAGATCACCATGTAGCCCACAAAACACGCCAACACGAACACCGTCAGGTGTTCCATGAACGACGGCGGCGCAACGTGCCCCAGTCCGAGTAAGCCAATGCCGCCAAGTGCCATCGCGACGGTGGTTGCGACCCAACTCGGCTTAGCGGCTTGGGCCGCTTCGCTGATGGGGGCAGGTTCAGCGGCCTTCGGCGCAGTCTTGGGCGCTGCCGAGAGCTTTGGCGCCGGTGGTGGCCAAGTAATCTCGCCATCATTGACGACCGTCGCACCGCGAATGACCTCGTCTTCCATGTTGATGACAACCTGACCGTCTTTCTCCGGCGTAAGATCGGTCAGCAAATGGCGCAGGTTAGTCGCGTACAGCTGACTCGACTGCGCCGCTAGGCGGCTGGGTAAATCCGTGTAGCCGATCAGCGTCACACCATGTCGGACGACCACTTCGCCCGGCTCGGTGAGCTCGCAGTTGCCGCCTTGCTCTGCCGCAAGATCGACAACGACACTGCCTTCGCGCATCGACTCGACCATCGCTTCGGTAATGAGCTTCGGCGCGGGCTTTCCAGGAATCAGCGCGGTGGTGATGATGATATCCACTTCTTTGGCTTGCTCAGCAAACAGCGCCATTTCCGCATCGATGAACGCTTTGCTCATCGTCTTCGCGTAACCGCCCTCACCTGCGCCATCTTCATCATCCTCGAACTCGAGCATCAGGAATTCACCATCCATGCTCTCGACCTGTTCCTTGACCTCCGGACGAGTATCAAACGCACGCACAATGGCACCCATGCTCTTTGCAGTACCGATCGCAGACAGCCCTGCCACACCGGCGCCAATGACCAAGACTTTGGCCGGCGGGATTCGGCCGGCTGCCGTAATCTGTCCCGTAAAGAACCGCCCGAAGTGCTGCGCCGCTTCGATCACCGCGCGGTAGCCACCGATATTGGCCATCGAACTCAGCGCATCCATTTTTTGTGCGCGGGAAATGCGCGGCACCATATCCATCGACAGCGCGTGCACGCCCTTGGCGGCAAGTTCATCCAGCAACGCTTTGTTTTGTGCCGGCCAGAGGAATCCGATCAGAATTTGTCCCTCGCGCAGCAGCTCCGTCTCTTCGCGCTTCAGGAGCGGATGGTATTCAGGCTGACGGACCTTGAAAATAATGTCCGCCTGCTCATACAGCGCCTCGGTCTCATCAACCACACTTGCGCCGGCCGCCCGATAAGCCTCGTCGAGATAGGACGCTCGCGCGCCCGCACCACTCTCTACTACCACTTCGAACCCGAGCTTACTGACCGCGGCAACGACATCCGGTGTCATCGCGACCCGCTGCTCATTCAGATGGACCTCAACAGGAACACCAATCTTCATGGACATCTCCAGTGTTTTCAGAGAGTTGGCCGATCAACGCTCTTTCTTGTGATGCGTACACGCGCGCAGCAGTATCCGAGCTTGTCCGCGATCACGCAAGGCGAACCTCACCAAAAGCTCCGCTGCAGATGCTTTTGCTATAATTCGGCGCCCGCGCCGGTCTAACGTACTCGATCGCGCCGCCGTCCGTCATGGCGGATGATCACTCGACGAAACAAAAGGATGGTAAATCATGAAAGCAACCCTGCAACGGTTGATCGCGGCCGCAGCCGCACTGACGCTTAGCGGATTCGCGAGTGCTGGAATCGGCGACATCCCCGCTGGTGAATACGAGCTCGAAAAGACCCACGCTTACCTGACATTTAGCTACCTGCATCTGGGCTATTCGCGGCCTGTCGTCGGGTTCAGCGATTTCGACGTTAGCTTGGATTTGAACCAGGACGACGTCTCGGCAAGCGCGCTCAAGGTCGCCGTCAACCCGGCGAGCGTCGATACCGGCGTGACCAAGTTCGATGACCACCTAAAATCCGATGACTTTTTTGACATCGCGAATCACACCGATATCAGCTTCAGCGCCACATCGATTGAAATGACCGGTGAGAACACGTTGGAAATCACCGGTGACCTGACCATGAAGGGCATCACCAAACCCGTCACGCTCGAAGCGATCATCAACAAAGCCGCCAACCACCCAATGCGCAAAACGCCGACCATCGGCATTTCCGCATCGGGTCAGCTCAAGCGTTCCGATTGGGACCTCGGCAAATATGCACCGAACGTTGGGGACGAAGTCACCCTGAACATTCAGGTTGAACTGATTAAGTCTTAATCGCTTGCTGGCCAGCTGTCGATGAACGATAAGCCGACGACCGACCCAAAACGATCAGTTACGAGCAGCTACAGCGCCATCGCCCAGTATCTCCACTGGGCGGTGGCCGCCATGATCGCGCTGCAGTACATCTTGATGGAATTCGCTGAATCAGCCGATAGTCGGATCGCGAAATTGGGGCTGATTGCCAATCACAAATCGGTGGGCATGACGATCTTGATGCTCGCAGTGCTGCGTTTGGTCTGGCGAGCGTTTAACCGCCCGCCGAAGTTGCCCGCCAACATGCCGCAATGGCAGGTTTCTACCTCAAAAGCGGCGCATTGGGCTTTGTATGCCCTGCTGTTTGCGATGCCGATTACCGGCTGGCTGTTGTCGTCCGCAGCGAGTTACAGCGTCAGTTGGTTCAACCTATTCACTTGGCCTGACCTGGTTGCTCCGAGCGAGACGTTGAAAGAACGGCTGGCGACGACACACGACTGGTTAGGCAAAGTACTTTTTGTCACGGCGATCGCGCACATCCTCGCCGCATGTAAACACCATTTTCTTGATAAGGACGATGTTTTGAAGCGAATGTCTGCGGTGATTCCGATCACTCTTTTCGGTCTGATTCTTGCGGGTGGCACGCTCGCGCTGACCAATACCGGCGAAACCAACGCCTCTGCACCACAACCTGCATCGACCGAGGTCGGTCCAGCGGCACCGGACCCTAATCAGGTAGAAGTGCCGGCAAGCGCCAGCGCCTCGGTCAGCGAGTTGCCAAAGTGGCAGATTGACTACGTGACGAGCTTTATTGAATTCACGGCTGAGCAAGCCGGCGCCCCGTTTACCGGCGAGTGGCAAAGTTGGGAAGCGGATATCCGCTTTTCAAATGGGTCCCCGGAACAATCCACGATGGATGTCCTGATCTCGGTTGAGGGCGTCAACACCGAGGACGCCGACCGCGACAGCACACTCCTTGAAACAGAGTTTTTCGATGTCGTGAACCATCCGACCGTGCGATTCAAAACACAGTCAATCCGCAGCCAGGACGAAGGCTTCACTGCCGATGCGATGCTTTCAATCAAAGGCGAAAGCCACCCCATTCAATTTGATTTCGAGGTGGTTGAGGACGGTGATTCACGATTGTTGAGCGGCACGGCCCGACTCGACCGTCTGTCGTTAGGAGTCGGCTTGGGCGAATGGGCTGATACCGAGTGGGTTGGCCAATTCGTCGACGTCAATGTCGCGGTTGTTGCCACGGTCGAGTGACATTCAGCCGCTACCGCAGATTTTGTTAAGGACTCGGTGTTAGCGGGGCGTTTTTCGCCTATAATGTTTCAAACGAAACCACTCGACGGCGGCTCGCATGCCGCATGGGGAATTCGAGGGTTCGCAAGCAAGCCGATCTGACTGGAGTGCAACCGATGGGTAGCAAGCAATCCCGCCTGCACGTGCCGCAAGCGCCTGCACGGCCTGGGGAGTCACCTGACTTCTCGTATCTGAAACTGTCTGCCGCTGGCGAAATGCCACGGCCCGATGCCAATGCCAGCGTCGCCGCAACCACCTTCTTAGCAGACGGATTGGTTCGCGTGCTGGATGATGACCACTCAGCCAAAGGCTCGTGGGATCCACATCTCGACACCAAAGAGTTACAGATAGGCCTGCGGCATATGGTGCAAACGCGGGTCTTCGATGAGCGCATGCAGCGTGTCCAACGGCAGGGAAAAATCTCGTTCTACGTAAAATCAACGGGCGAAGAAGCCGTCTCCGTGGCCCAGGCAATGGCCTTGCGACCGGGCGACATGCTGTTTCCGAGCTACCGCAACCAGGGGCTATTCATCGTGCGGGGCTCAAGCCTGACCGATCTCATGTCGCAGTGCCTGTCGAACACGCGCGACATGTGCAAAGGTCGCCAACTGCCGGTGATGTACCACACGGCGAAAGACAACATCTTTTCGATCTCCGGCAACCTTGGCACGCAGTATCCACAGGCCGTCGGCTGGGCAATGGCATCTGCGATCAAGGGCGAGGACCATATCGCAGCCGCTTGGATCGGTGACGGCACAACCGCCGAGGCCGACTTCCACCACGCAGTAACGTTTGCGTCGGTCTATCAGGCGCCGGTGATCTTGAACGTCGTCAATAACCAGTACGCGATTTCGACCTTCCAATCGTTCGCTGGCGGTGAGCAGCAGACTTTCGCGGCCCGAGGCCCCGGCAATGGCATCGTGGGTCTGCGCGTCGACGGCAACGATTTCCTGGCCGTCTATGCAGCGACCCAGTGGGCCGCCGAGCGGGCTCGAAAAGGCGCCGGCCCGACGCTGATGGAGCTTGTGACGTACCGCGCTGGCGCGCATTCAACCAGCGACGACCCATCCCGGTACCGCCCTAAGGAAGAATGGGCCGCCTTTCCGCTCGGAGACCCTATCGAGCGACTGAAGCAGTATCTCATTCAGCAAAACGCTTGGTCCGAGGAGCGACACGAGTCGCTCGTGAGCGAGATGACCGATCACGTCAACGCTTGCTGGAAAGAAGCGACGAGCTACGGCACTTTGAACGAAGGCCCGCACCTCGATGCCTCGTTGATGTTCGAAGACATTTTCAAAGAAATGCCGAAGAGTCTGCGCGCGCAACGCGAAGCTTGGCGAGCTGAACGCGAGCAGGGAGATTAACGCATGGCCAAGATGAACATGATCCAAGCGTTGAACTCGGCCATGGACATCGCGATGGATCGCGATCCGAATGTTGTGGTGATGGGCGAAGACGTTGGCTACTTCGGTGGAGTTTTCCGCTGCACAGAAGGCTTACAGCGCAAGTACGGCGAACACCGTTGCATCGACACCCCAATCGCCGAAGGCGGAATCGTCGGCACTGCTATAGGCATGGCTGTCAACGGATTACGCCCCGTCGCCGAGATTCAATTCGCCGACTATATCTATCCCGGGTTCGACCAGATTGTTAGTGAGCTGGCGCGCATTCGATACCGCAGTGCCGGAGACTTCTCCGCACCGGTGACGATCCGCACGCCATGCGGCGGTGGCATCCGCGGCGGGCAAACCCACTCGCAAAGCCCGGAAGGCATTTTCGCCCACGTGTCCGGCATTCAGGTGGTTATGCCCTCCAACCCCTACGATGCGAAAGGCCTTTTGCTCGCCAGCATCGAGAACGACGACCCCGTGGTGTTCTTCGAGCCGAAGCGAATCTACAACGGGCCGTTTGACGGTGACCCCAACAAGCCGGCCGTAGGCTGGTCTTCCCACGCCATGGGAGAGGTTCCTGATGGGCACTATACCGTGCCGATCGGTCTTGCGAACGTGGTCAAAGAAGGCAGCGATGTCACTATCGTCACCTACGGCACGATGGTGCATGTCGCCGAAGCGGCCGCGAAGGCCGAGCAAATCGATGCGGAGATTGTCGACGTGCGATCGCTGCAACCGCTCGATATAGACACGATCGCAAATTCTGTTCAGAAAACGGGGCGGTGCATCATCGTCCATGAAGCGACACGCTTCTCTGGGTTCGGTGCGGAATTGTCGGCGAGCATCCAGGAGCACTGTTTCTTTTCGTTGGAAGCACCAATCCTGCGCGTCACCGGTTGGGACACACCCTACCCGCACGCGTTCGAGTGGGATTATTTCCCGGGACAAAAACGTGTCATCAACGCTCTGAAACAAGTTCTGGAGGACTGATCGATGAGTCAGTACGTGTTCAAACTTCCGGATCTCGGTGAAGGCACCGTGGAAGCGGAAATCGGCGAATGGCATGTCAAAGTCGGCGATGTCGTCGCCGAGGACGATGTGATCGTCGACATGATGACCGACAAAGCAGCGGTCGAAATTCCCTCCCCGGTCAGCGGACGGATCGCCTCACTGCATGGCAGCCAGGGCGATATCGTGGCCGTCGGTACGAACCTGATCGTGTTCGATCTTGACGGTGAACAGAGCGAATCACCGGCAGTGTTGGAGCCTGAGACGCCACCCGCGAGCCAACCTGCACCAACCCCTGCCGCAACGGCGGCGAAGGTGGCCGCACCCGCGGCATCGGCGCCAATCGATCGACGCCGCGTGTTGACGTCGCCAGCCGTTCGCGCAAGAGCCAAACAAGCGGGCGTCGACCTTGCAGCAGTCCCGGGCAGCGGTGCAAAAGGTCGCATCCTGAAGAAAGACTTAGAGGCATTCATTGCAAGCGGCGGTAAAACGCCAGTCGCGCAACCGCCTTCAGCAATCGCGGAGACCGATGCGGTGGAGGAACACCGTGTCATCGGTGTTCGCAGAGTGATCGCGCGGAAGATGAGCGAGAGCAAGCGCAACATCCCGCACTTCACCTATGTCGATGAGATCGACGTGACACAGTTCGATGACTTGCGCCGTCACTTAAATGCGAACCGCACTGAGGGGCAACCGAAACTCACGTTCTTGCCGCTCCTGATACAGGCGTTGGCCCGCACGCTAAAGGCGTTTCCGCAATGCAACGCCACGTATGATGCGGACCGCGAAGTCGTCATCCGGCATGCCGCACTCAACGTTGGCATCGCAACCCAGACGGACGACGGACTGAAGGTCCCGGTGATCCGCCAAGCACAAGCCAAGGATGTCTGGCAGTTAGCCGACGAAATCGTTCAGCTTTCGGAACTTGCGCGCAACGGCAAAGCGAAGAAGGAGCAGCTTACGGGCAGCAGCATCACAATAACCAGTCTCGGCCCACTGGGCGGCATTGTGACGACGCCCGTCATCAACGCCCCTGAAGTCGGCATCATCGGGATCAACAAAGCGGTTCAGCGCCCCGTTGTCATCGACGGCCAAATCGCAATAAGAACCATGATGAATCTATCGGTATCTTTCGATCATCGATTTGTTGATGGCTACGACGCTGCCGATATGGTGCGCGTCATGAAGGGCTATATCGAGCATCCAGCAACAATCTTCATGCCGTAAAAAAAGCCTCGCGGCAGCCACCGCGAGGCTTGGTCCGATTTTGTTTCAGGTCGCGCTATTCGCCCGAATCGGGAATCACCCCGCGTCGCATTTGATCGAGCTCAAGCGACTCGAATAGTGCTTGGAAATTACCTTCTCCAAATCCCTCGTTGCCTTTCCTTTGAATGATCTCAAAGAAGATTGGCCCAATAGCGTTTTCGGTAAAAATTTGGAGCAACAATCCTTGCCCGTCTGTTGGCGCGCCATCGATCAGAATGCGCCGCTTGCGTAATTCGTCCAATGGCTCGCCATGATTAGGCACCCGCTTATCGACCAAGTCGAAGTAGGTCTCGATCGTATCTTGGAAGTTAACGCCGTTCTCTTGCAACGAATCGACGCTCGCGTAAATGTCTTGTGAGCCTAACGCGATATGCTGAATACCCTCGCCGTTGTAGTCGCGCAGGAACTCCTCGATCTGACTGTGATCGTCCTGACTCTCATTCAAGGGAATTCGAATCTTGCCGCAAGGGCTCGTCATCGCCTTCGAAACAAGCCCTGTCACTTTGCCTTCGATATCAAAGTAGCGAATCTCCCGAAAGTTAAATAGCCGCTCGTAGAACTCGGCCCACTTCGACATGTTGCCTCTGCGAACGTTGTGCGTGAGGTGATCGAGATAGGTTAGTTGTGTCGATGCCGCCGCTTTGCGTTGCTGCCAATCAGGCTCAAAAACAAAGTCGACGTCGTAGATGCTCTGATCACCGTAACGATCCACGAGATACAGACGACTGCCGCCGATGCCTTCGATCGCGGGGATATTCAGTTCCATCGGCCGGGGTTCCGAATCCACGGCTGTGGCACCCAACTCAACCGCGCGCTCGATTGCGGCTTGCGCATCTTTAACTCGAAAAGCCATTGCGCATGCACACGGACCATGCTCCGCGGCAAACCGCTGCGCGAAACTGTCAGGCTCAGCGTTCACAATGAAGTTGATGTCGCCTTGCTGATGCAGCGTCACGTCTTTCGAACGATGCCGAGCCACGACCGGAAAGCCCATTTTCTCGAACAACGCGCGAAGAAATTCGGGGTCAGGCGCGGCGTATTCGACGAACTCGAATCCATCGGTGCCCATTGGGTTTTCAAGACCGGTTGGTGTGGCCTGTTGTTGCGCTGCTGTCACAGTGTTTGCTCCAAGTTGTTTCGCGCAGTGTAGCAATGGGACAACGAGTGATGACTGCGAAACGCGCATGATTTATGCTAGATTTGCGTGATTCCTGCGTTTTCAATTTTATTTATGCGTGATTCTCTCACTCTAGATCGATTTGACATTACGATCCTGCATGAACTTCAGTTGGACGGCAGACAGTCCTGGGTCGAGCTCTCGAACAAGGTCAACTTGTCGCCAAGTGCATGCCAACGTCGGACACAAGCGTTGACCGAGCAAGGCATCATCGATCGGTTTGCCGTTTCGGTGAATGTGCAACGTATTGGCTTCGACGTGGAGGCCTTTGTCGCGGTAACGATTGAACGCCAGAACCAAAAACTCGCGGAGCAATTCCGCCGTGCAATGCTCGATCTCCCTGAGATTCAAAGCTGCCACATGCTGTCCGGCTCGATCGACTTCATTCTGCGAGTGATCGCACGCAACCTGAGAGCATACGGGCAGTTCATTCAAACCGAGATTCTGAGCCTGCCCGGGGTCAAGGACGCGACCTCTTCGATTGTCCTTGAACGAATCAAAGAGTTTTCAGCGATACCAGAGTAGCCGGACCGTTCAGGTCCGAGCGGCCGCCGCCACACTGGTTTCGACGTTCAAGAACGCCAACAACCGCTCCCACTCCGGACGGTCTTTGGCGATTTGATGCGATTTCAGATCGAATAGCCCAACGCCAAACTCGGAAGCCGTGACATAGTTTTGGGAATCGCGTAGCACGGCAACAACCGGGATGCCGAGGCTGTCCAGAAATCGCATCAATCGCTCGAAACTCTTATTGTTGCGACGCGTGCGGTTGGCAACGATACCCAGTTGTTGACGCTCGCGATCCAGCTTTGCAACCAAAAGAAGATCGGCGATCGCCTTTGATGCGGCCGCAATATCAAACCGAGACGGCAACACCGGCATCAGAACTTTGTGTGCACCTCGTGTCACCTCACGCAACTGCGGTGCGGTGTATCCGGCAGGCGAATCGACCACGATGTGTCGACACTGATCAGGCACCCGAAGCTGAAAGCTTCGAGTCACATTCATTCGGTTTTCGTACGCGGCAATTCCATGAATCGAGGGCAGATTGTCAGGGCGCTCGGCCAGCCAGTGCATGCTAGAGCCTTGCGGGTCAAAATCGATCAAGGCAGGTGTATCGGCTCGACTGGCAAAGTAACTCACCAGGTTGGTCGCAAGCGTCGTTTTGCCGCTGCCACCTTTGGGATTCACTATAACGATCTTCTGCTGCACGCCCGCATGCTACGCGAAAACCGTTGCGTTCGCCGGAATTCGGCGCAAAAAAAACCCCGCCATTTTCGTGACGGGGTAGTCAGGCATCTGCGGCTTGCGCCGCGAGGGGAACCGTAATGAATCTGTTACTTAGTGAGGACCGTCGGCCAGTTAGCGTCGGCTAACTCAATGAAGCCCTCAGGATCTTCCAACCAAGTCTTGCCAACTTTCTTGTTGTAGTTGACGTAGAGCTTTCCGTCGACGATTTTCCAAACCTTCGGGTCGGCCGAAGCGGTATAGCCCTGGGAAACTGCCCAAGCACAGTATCCACCATATTGCGGCGCGTAGCGCTCGGGATCCGCGATGAATAGATCGCGATTCTCTGCGCTGGAAAACAGCCAAGTGGCGCCGTTCCATTCGTGTGAGATGGATTTGTCGCCGCGAACCGGCTCACCAACTGTGTGATAAGCAACCGTGTCGTAACCCTTCAGGGCTTGGCTCGAGAAAACTGATGTGTAGACAGGATCTTTATCAGCAAAGGCCGCAGGCGACATCACCGCGAGCATAAGTGCAGCAAGCGCCAACCAAAGCGAATTCAGTGACCGTACGTTGAGCGTAAGTGATGACATTTTCGTGTCTCCATTCGTGGGTTGCCCTAGGAGACCGAAGGTCGCATCAAATCATTTCACAGATTCGCCGCTTTTTTTGCTGCTGTCCGAATCGACGCCCAATCCGCGTTCTTCATCGCGTCACCGGACACCAACCAACTGCCACCAACACACGGCACGCTCGGCAACGCGAGAAAGTCACCCACATTGCTTTCGTTGATCCCGCCCGTCGGGCAAAACTCGAGATCCGGAAAGACTGAAGCGAAGGCTTTGAGCGCCGGCACGCCACCGGCGACGCTCGCCGGGAAAAATTTTACCGCCTCGCGTCCTTCCGAACGCCAGTGCGCAACCTCCGAGACGGTTTGCGCGCCCGGCAGCAAAGGCAGATCTCGCTTTACGCACTCTTCATGAACTGGCATCGAAATTCCTGGCGACACCGCAAACGCGACACCGGCGTCGGCAACCGCGATCGCTTGTTCTGCCGTCCACACAGTGCCGGCGCCCACGCGCATCTCTGGAAACTGTTTGACCAACGCGACGATCGCATCGAAACCGGCGGGCGTCCGCAAGGTGACTTCGATGATCCGCACGCCACCCTCCAGCAACGCCTCGCCGAGCGCGATCACATCAGTACCGTCCGGAATTGTCACCACCGGAATCACCGGCGACACCCGCATGATTTCCCCCACTTTCGCCATTAGATCAACTCCTCGGTTAACGCCGCACTCCGATCGAGCGGTAAGGTCGATCCACCGGCTTCCGCACTCGACGCCTCGCGGCGCATCGCGGCGAACAAATCCCGCCCCATGCCGATGCCTTGCGTCGCGTCCGCGGCGAAAGTTGGGGCACGTGAGCCGAGCGTATCGTCATCTACCTGCACAGTCAGCTCACCTGTGGTGGCATCGAGCCGCACAAGATCACCATCTTGAATCCGACCGATAGCACCGCCGTCCAGTGCCTCGGGTGTGACTTGTATTGCCGCGGGGACTTTACCCGATGCGCCCGACATTCTGCCATCGGTCACAAGCGCTACCGCATATCCTTCGTCCTGAAGCACACCGAGCGGCGGCGTCAGTTTGTGCAGTTCGGGCATACCATTTGCGCAAGGCCCTTGGTTCACGACGACGACAACGACGTCCCGATGCAACTCGCCGGCTTTGAACGCATCGACTACGGCATGTTGATTCGCAAAAACTCGCGCCGGGGCTTCGACCACCAGGTGCGAATCCTTGACCGCCGAGGTCTTGATGATGCCGCGACCCACATTGCCCTTGAGCAGCGTAATTCCACCGTGGGACGAGAAAGCTTGGGACACGGGCCGCAAGACGTCCTCATCCAGCGAGGTCTCGGAGCCCTCAACCCAACGAACGGTATCGAGGCCATCATCATCCGCATCGCCGAGCACAGCGTCCTTTGTATAGTGCTCAAGACCCGACCCCGCGATCGTGCGTACGTTGGAATGTAACAAGCCAGCCTCGAGCAGCGTTCTGATCATGAAAGGAATCCCGCCGGCCGCCGCGAAGTGGTTCACGTCCGCTTGCCCGTTCGGGTAGACGCGCGCCAAAAGCGGGACGACCTCAGACAGCTCAGAGAAATCATCCCAGTTGATTTCGATGCCCGCTGCTTTGGCCATCGCGACGAGGTGAATCGTATGGTTGGTCGATCCGCCCGATGCGAGTAGCCCGACGATACCGTTAACGAACGCACGCTCATCGAGCACCTCGGCAATGGGCGTGTAATCGTCGGACAGACCGCTGATCGCAACTGCGCGAGTCGCTGCGGCACGAGTCAACGCGCCTCGCAGGCGAGTGTGCGGATTGACGAACGAAGTCCCTGGCAATTGCAAACCCATAAACTCCATCAGCAATTGGTTGCTGTTGGCCGTTCCATAGAACGTACAAGTCCCCGCCGAGTGATACGACTTGGATTCCGATACGAGCAATTCTTCGCGCGAAATCTTGCCTTGAGCGAACAACTGTCGCGCCTGCGCTTTCGCCGCATTGGTGATACCCGACGTCATGGGCCCGGCAGGCACGAAGATCGTCGGCAGATGTCCGAACGCCAACGCGCCAATCACAAGACCGGGCACGATTTTGTCGCACACGCCCAAACACAGCGTCGCATCGAACATGTTGTGGGACAACGACACAGCGGTGGCCATCGCAATGACGTCGCGACTAAACAGCGACAAGTCCATACCCGGTTGGCCCTGAGTCACACCATCGCACATCGCCGGCACGCCGCCTGCTACCTGCGCGATGCCGCCTGCTTTCCAGGCCGCCGCCTTCAACAACGGCGGATAGTCACCCAAAGGTTGATGAGCGGACAGCATGTCGTTGTAGGCGGTCACAATCGCTAGGTTCGGCCGCTCTTTGCCCGCCAATGCTTTCTTGCCGGTGGCGTCGTTCGCCGCAAATCCGTGCGCAAGATTGCCGCATGACAGCTCCGCGCGGTGCGGGCCCGCTCGGCGCGCTTTGGCGACCATAGCAAGATACGCCCGGCGCGAGGATTCTGAGCGCGCAACAATGCGTTCTGTGACGGCTTCGATTACCGAGTGCATCGAGTACTGCTCCTGTGGTCAGAGTGCGAAGTAGGTAGTGACAGGCACCAGCTCCTGGCGCAACACAGATCGAACCGGAAACTCGCTGAGATCACCCGGCAACGAGGCCTTTGAAAACACGTCCGCTTTCTCTTGACCAAAAAACAAAAGACCAATCGCTCGACTGTCGAGCAGGACCTGCGGTGTCAGTGACACACGATGCAATGGCTGGCTTGGCGGATTCGCGACCACGCACGCGTTCGAGCTGGACAGCGCATGACTGATCTCAGGGTCGTCCGGGAACAACGAAGCTGTGTGCCCGTCGCTTCCCATACCCAACAAAACGTAATCGAAAGGCCGCTTAAGTTTGTCGACGCGCGCGCTCATAGCGTGAGCTGCATCGGCGAGCTCTACTGCACCGTCATAAAGACTGACGAATCGCGCGGCTGCCGCTTTGCCGACCAGAAGCTCTCGGTGCAGCATGCCCGCATTGCTGGCGGGCTCGTTCACATCGATCCAACGCTCGTCGCTGGGAACCACAGTCACCTTGGACCAATCCAGGTCTTTGTCACGCAACTGCCGAAACGTGTCTAAGGGCGAGCTGCCGCCGGACACGACCAGAGTTGCACTGCCGCGATCGGACAGCCCACGAACCAACTCGCGTGCGATGTCATCGGCGAGCTTCTCTGACGCACGCGCCCTGTCATCAAAGAACTGTTGAATAAACATCACTCGCCGTCCTGGTACCAAGTGCGACCATCACGATCGATCAAAACCGCCGACGCCGTCGGACCCCACGTTCCGGCCGAGTACAGCTGCGGTGGCGTGTCTGTTGCGTCCCAAGATTCACGAATCTTGTCGATCCAAGACCACGCAGCATCGACCTCGTCGCGCCGCATGAACAACGCCGGATTACCACGCAGCACTTCCATCAACAAGCGTTCGTAAGCGTCGGGATAACGAACTTCATAGGCATCGTTGAAACTCAGATTCAGCGGCAGTGATCGCAATTTGAAACCACCCGGCCCCGGCTCTTTGGTCACCATACTGAGACGCACGCCTTCATCCGGCTGCAATCGAATCACCAAACGGTTCGGTTCGATATTCGCGCCGTGCTCAGCAAAAATCGAATGCGCGATCTGGCGGAATTGAATCACGATTTCCGAAGTCTTCTCCGGCAAGCGTTTGCCGGTACGCAAATAAAACGGCGTGCCCTGCCAACGCCAGTTGTCGACGTCCGCACGAATCGCGACGAAAGTTTCGGTCTTGCTTTCGGCGCCCAATTCATCGGCGTAGCCCGGAACAGCCTCACCGTGCACGGCTCCGCCGCGGTACTGTCCACGCACAGTGGCCCGACCCACGCTCTCGGCCGTTATCGGTCGCAGCGCGCGCAGCACTTTGATCTTCTCGTTTCGGAGCTCGTCGTGATGCATGCTAAGCGGCGGCTCCATCGCGACCAGACAGAGCAATTGCAACATGTGGTTTTGCACCATATCCCGAAGCGCACCGGTGCGATCATAGAACTGCGCACGGTTTCCCGTGCCGATATGCTCCGACACGGTGATCTGCACATGATCGATGTGCGTGCGGTTCCATAAGGGTTCCAGCAGTGCATTCGCAAACCGCAAAGCCGACAGGTTCTGCACCGTCTCTTTGCCAAGGTAGTGGTCGATCCGGTAGATCTGGCGTTCGTTGAAGTACTCGCCGACGGCATCGTTGATCTCTTGTGCCGTTGCACGGTCACTGCCGACCGGTTTTTCTAAGACGATCCGCGAAGCGTCGTTGACCAACCCGTACTCAGCGAGCTGCTTCGCCGTTTCGCCGAACAACGACGGAATCAACGCGAGGTAAAACACGCGGCAGCGATCGGCGTTCGGCGACAAGAGCTCGGACAGTGCTAACCAACCATCGGGCGTCGTGATGTCGAGGGTGACGTAGTGCAACCGCTTGGAAAAACGCGCCCAAACAGCTTCGTCCAACTCATCAGATTTCAAGTACGTCTCTAGCGCTGATCGCACCAACGCTACGAACCCGCCTGAGTCGAGATCACCGCGCGATATCGCGATGATCCGGCTGTCGTCGGTAAACTGCCCGTCCCGGTCTCGGTGAAACAATGCCGGCAGCAGCTTCCGCTGCGCCAAATCACCGGTTCCCCCAAATATCACCAGATCAAAGGTATCGACTGGCACGAATTGCGCCATGGTGTACTCCCGCTCGCATTTTGCGGAATTTTACTACAAATCTAGGTGAGATTGTGTGCTCGAATAGCGATCCGGACCGAGATTTGTGTAGTATCACTACATGCTGCACCGAATCGAACAGCTAAAACCCACGCTATCGCCAGCCGAAAACCGAGTTGCGGACTGCATTTTGACGAACCCACACGCGCTGACCACGATGCGCATGGCGGAGTTGGCGCGCCAAGCCGGGGTATCTGATCCGACCATAGTGCGATTCTGCAAAAAGATCGGCAGTCCCGGCTTCGATGCGCTTCGACTGGCTGTTGCTCGGCATCTTGCGAGTGACCCAAGCGATGTGCACGCGAGTGTGCGTGATGGTGACTCCGCCGATGTGGTCACGCGCAAAGTCTTCGCTAGCACTATCAGCGAGCTGCGACGCGTCCAGCAGTCTTTGCGACCGGAATCACTCGATCAGGCGGCAAAAGCGTTGCTCACCGCCCACCGCATCGTGTTTGTTGGTGTGGGCGCGTCGGCAGTTGTCGCTATGGATGCCAACAACAAATTTTTTCGCCTAGGCTTGCCCACCGCCGCGTTCACCGACGGTCCGACCATCGTGCAAGCCGGCGCGACTACGGCGACCGGCAGCTGTTTGGTCGCGATTTCCAAATCCGGGCATTCGAATGATGTGATTCGCGCAACCCAGTTGGCCGGCCAACGCGGCGCGACCACGATCGCCGTCACCCTTCCCGCCAGTCCGCTCGCGGACGCCTGCGACCTCACGCTGGTGGTAGACGCCGAAGAAGACACAGCCGCATTCACACCGATGGGGTCAAGAATTGCTCAGTTGGCGGCGCTTGATGCATTGCAGCTATGCACCGCGCTCGCGGGCGGGCACACAACACGCGAACACTTGGAGGCCAGCAAACTGGCGCTGCGTTAGGACACCGCGTCGATCAACGCATCCGCGATAAAGTCGGCGCGCTCACGCGTCGCGTTGTGCCCCATCAAGCCGATTCTCCATGCTTTGCCCGCAAACTTGCCGAGCCCGGCACCGAGTTCGATGCTGCGTGATTCCAGTAGCTTGGTACGCACCAACTGATCGCTGCAAGCACCAGGGATATCTACGACCGTCAGCGGGGGCAGACGATGTGCGGCATTCACCGACAAGGACAAGTCCGCGGCTTCTAGCCGATCATACAAATGCTGTGCGGCCTCAGTGTGCCGCTGCCAACGCGCCTCCAGCCCTTCCTCGCACGCCAAGCGCAAGGCCTCGCGCATCGCAAACAGTGAATTGACCGGCGCTGTATGGTGATAGGCGCGCTTCGATTCACCATCGGTGTAGTAACTCGCGAGCAAGTTGGTGTCGCAAAACCAACTAGGCACCTGCGATTTGCGGCCCGACGCCTTGGCGATCGCGCGTGGTGAGAACGTGATCGGCGACAAACCCGGCACGCAAGACAAACACTTCTGACTGCCGGAATAGACCACGTCGAGACCCCAGTCGTCGACGCGAAGCTCGACACCTGACAAAGAGGTGACGGTGTCGACGATGGTCATGCACCCATGAGCCTTAGCCAGTTTTGCCAACGTCTCTGCGTCGGACAATACACCGGTGCTCGTCTCAGCGTGAACGAAGGCAACGACGCTCGCATCTGGGTTTGCTTTGAGCGCCGCCTCCATTTTCTCTGGATCGACCGGCTGACCCCATTCATCCTCAACGGTCACAACATGGGCGCCGATCCGTTCACAGATACTCTTCATTCGACCGCCGAACACACCGTTAATACCGATGATGACGGTTTCCCCAGGCTCGACGATGTTGACGAAGCTCGCCTCCATACCAATAGAACCAGGCGCAGACAGCACAAACGTCACTGGATTGTCGGTCAGAAATACCCGGCGCAAATCCTTAACGACGTGATCCATCGTGTCGAGGAACACAGGGTCAAGATGACCGATGGTCGGCTGCGCCAACGCGATCAGTACCGAATCCGGCACGTTGCTCGGGCCTGGCCCAAAAAGTTCGCGATACGGAATCAAAGCCGCCCCCTTGCATCAACTGTGGTCCGCTCGCGCGGATTACAGCCGCTGCGGTTCAGGATTGCAAATGGCTACCGCTGTCAATCCACTCTTGACGAGTGTCTGTCGAAGATTGGTTGCCGTATGCGACATCTTTGGTTCTCTTTGTCCGACAAGCGGTATAGGCTTTGGCCAATCACGAGACGGGGGTTGCGTGAAACCGAGCAAACCGACATCGCGGGACATCGCTTTTATGGCCGGGGTTTCCCAGGCCACAGTATCCCGCGCGCTTCGCGATAGTCCCGAAGTCAGACCTGAAACGCGCAGGCGCGTGCTGGAAGTTGCGCGCGAGCTGAACTACCGCGTCGATAAGAACGCCGCGGGGCTCAGAAGTCGGCAATCCCATACTTTGGCTTTGTTGCTGTTCGAAGATCGCACGACGGACGATTCGCAAATCAATCCGTTTTTTCTCGCGATGCTCGGCAGCATCGCGCGCGCTGCCGCTGCAGTGAACTACGACCTACTCGTGTCGTTTCAACAACTCAGCACGAACTGGCACCTGCGCTACGAAGTCAGCGCGAGAGCGGACGGCATCATTCTGCTAGGCTACGGCGACTACATCACTTACGGCGAAAAACTGCGCGCGCTGGACGATGCCAAAGCGCATTACGTGATTTGGGGGCCGGAGCTGACGGGGCACAGCGGTCATTCGGTCGGCTGCGACAACTTTGATGGCATGCGTCAAGCCGTTAACCATCTATTGTCTTTAGGTCGGCGACATGTCGCTTTTGTTGGCCACACATCTGACCACTTCCCTGAGTTTCGGCAACGTTACCTCGGCTACGTGGACGCCCTCGACACCGTCGGCATCGAACGTCCTGACTATTTGGTCGCCGAAGCGGACAACCAGGAAATTGCGGGCTACGTCGCGACCAAGCAGCTCTTGGCGCATGGCAAACCGCTCGACGGGATCGTGTGCGCCAGCGACCTGATCGCCATCGGATGTTTACGCGCACTGCAAGAAACCGGACATCGCGTGCCCGAAGACATTAGCCTCGTCGGCTTTGACGATATCCCGGCTGCAGCTTATGTGAACCCCGGTCTGACCACGATCCGCCAGGACACCCGCCGGGCCGGGGAATTACTGGTCCACAATCTCATCGGCCTCATCGAAGAACGCGAACCCGAACAACAACAAATCAAACCGCGGCTCGTTGTTCGCCGTTCCTGTGGCGGACATCCGCGCTAACGTGTTGGCGATGCGTTAACCCATAACGTATCGGGCGAATGAGACGATCAGCGGTTGACCACTCATGAAAGTAACTGAGACGTTTCGAGCGCAAGACCGAGCACAGTGGCGATCATGGTTGGAAACGAATCACGCCTCATCGAGCGAGATTTGGCTGATTTCTGACGATCGACCTGACGACATGACGATCGAGTATCTGGACTCCGTCGAAGAAGCGCTCTGTTTTGGCTGGGTAGACGGTATCGCGAAACGAATCTCGGATTTCGAAAAAGCTCAACGCTTTACCCCACGCAGACCGCGTAGCAATTGGACAGAGCTCAACAAGGAAAGAGCACGTCGGTTGATTTCGCTTGGCTTAATGACTGACGCTGGGCGTCGAATACTCCCGGATTTGAATACGCCCTTCATGGTCGCGAGTGATATCCGAAAAGCAATCGAGGCCGAACCTTCAGCGAGCGCATTCTTTGCTACATTGCCGGACCTTTACGTCCGAGTCCGAATTGGCTACATCGAGGAAATGCGAAAGCAACCCGGCGAATTCGCGCGTCGCTTGAATAACTTCCTCAAGAAAACCGCCGCCGGGAAAATGTATGGGAATTGGAACGACGATGGACGGCTCTTAGCTCCCTAGTTGCTTGACTTAAGTCTGAGCGCATCGGCGGTGAGCATCTGTGCGACTGGAATCCAGTCGCGCGTGGAATCACGTCACACTGGCGCATGGCGCGGCGTTCCTTGTTTCCATAATCGACTTCGTTAGATTGAAAAACTGGCGTGACTGAGCAGGTTGTTCACCCAGAGAGAAAGTGATTCCGCAACGCGTGTGTGACCGTGTTTTCTCGGTGTTTCCTGATCTCAGCCTATTTGACACCGACATTAAGTGATTCGAATCACACTCCGCTCTGGAGTCCGATGTCGGCATTCACGGACAGTTTGGTGACAAGCGCGTCTAATAGCGTTCATCCGAAACCAAGCTATTTGTGCACCAACATGAAACTATCCAAATCACACTCTTTAGTGGGTCTTGCAGTCGCCGCAGCTTGTGGCGTCTGGGTAGTGGGTGGCAATGATGACACTCAAGAGACCGCACTGGCAGTTGAGGCCGCACAATCCCTTCAACCCATTCAACCGACGGAACGACCCGTCGCGCGAGTGATCGACACACCCGCCATCGCGACTCGTGTCCAGGTCGAGCAACAGAGCTTCCCGGCCGGGACCGAGTACGACGACGACGGTCTGCCATTGTTTGTTCCGGCTGCACCAGCAGTCCCGGGTCAAACCGCACCGACCGAAGCACGTCGTCCTGCCGCCCTCGCGGTCTCGTCGGCACCCGTTGGCTTGCCTGCCGCCGGCGAAGCAGATCATGTCATCGCGCTTACGGGTGCGCTGACGATCGACGCGCTTCGCGAGAAGCTCGCCGAGCTCGACGGCGAAGTGGTGCGTCACATGCCGCGACTGAGCATGGCCACCATCCGTTTGCCTGAGGGTGCCGAGTCGGCACTGGACGCAATCGATGGCATCGGCACTGTCGCCGCCAACACCGAAGTTCAGTTGATGTCGACGATGGCGAAAGCGACGGTGCAGTTGCCGTCGCCTGGTTCACCGCAGTACACCGAGGTCAATACGGACATCGGTGTTGCTGTCATCGATAGTGGCGTCGCAGATCATGAAGATCTGAACATCGCCCGCCACGTGCACTTGACGGCGCCGGCGACACTTTCGAATACAAACAAACGCCATGACCACGACCTCGTCGGTATGTATTTGTTCGACGAAAACGGTCCGGTGGTCTACGACCGCGCGGGCTCCGATCGCGAACACTTGTACTTCGACGATGCGGGTACGGGCATCCTTGCTCCGGATGCCGTCGACTGGGCCAGTTTGCCATCCTTCGAGATGGATGACTTCGAGTCGTTCGTCTTCAACAACCGTACGTCCGAAACACTGACCCTCAGCTATATTGAAATCAACAACGGTTCTCCGAACGGCTTCGTTGATACAGTGGTGCCAGCAGGTCAGTCGGCATACGCATGGGGCTTTGAAGGCGAGTCGTGGTTCGTATCATCACAGGATGGTTCGCATCAAGCGGTGTTGCTCGATCCGGTCGACGCAGAGTTTGTCGACTACAAAGGCGCACCCATCCAATGGAACGAAGGCACGGCGCGGATCAACCACGGTCAGCTCGTCAGCGTCGCAGAATCGCAAACCTCAGCAGCGTGCACTAACAAAGACGAAGCTGCCATCGAGCTCTTCTTCACGCCGGGCGATGAAACCAGTTTCGCCGAAATCGCGGCTCGCCGCGGCAACGGGCGCGACCACTTCGTCTTGCGCCAACAAGGCAACCGTCTGCAAGCGGTCATCGGCATAGAGAACGGCGCGATCTACACCTATTCAAACGGTGGTTCAGTCAAGACGGGTCAGGCGATGCACGTCGTCGTCAGCCGCGACAAGAATGGCCACGTCCGTCTGTTCGTCAACGGTGTTCAGCAGGGTTATAGCGGCATCAACCGTTCCACACCACTGGTTTGGGAAGGTGCGGGCGTGACGACGCTGGGTGATGCGCAGAGCGGATGGACCGGCGAGTTCGATGCGTTTGCTGTCCACTGCGGCAACCTTTGGCGCTCGAAAGCGCAGGCGAATTTTC
>JBCAZH010000015.1:0-27945 GCA_038533155.1 Pseudomonadota bacterium
GTTTCCAGAAACTGCATTGCTTCGTCGAGCTCACCCTGACTCACCGCACTGGCCACATAAAAATACACAGCGATAGTGAATGAATCCTGGCGATTCGGGACATCGTCGTCGATCATCTGCTTTGCCAGACGACGCACGCGCTCTGTATCCCCGCTGACCACCGCGCGCTGCAATTCAAGCTGTCGACCGACCAAGCTGTCAGGGTCAATATTGCGAACCTGTTCGAGGTATTGATCCCCGGCATCGACGAAGTCCATGCGATACATCAACGACGCAAGGACAGCCGGCAACTCAGGGTCGAGGCGGTCGTATTCCATCGCCCGCTCGTAGTTGTTGATGTAGCTGACGTAATCACCGCCGTTCGCATCGAGTCGCGCGAGCGCCGTCCAGACATTCGGTTGCGAGGGCTCGAGTTCGAGAGATTCTCGATAGGCCTCTCGCGCCTCGGCAATCCGTCCTGATCGGGCATAGGCAGCGCCAAGCATCTGATGCACTTTCGAATTTCGAGGATCTATCGTGCGAGCACGGTTCAGCAGTTCAAGCACTTCGTCTTCGCGTCCGACGAAGATCAAGTAGCCGGTGTAGGACATGATCGCCCGTACCTGGTTGGGCGCACGCTCCAGAATGGCGCCGGCTTCGTCACCAAATTGAATGATGCTGGTGAAATCGCCGCGCTCGATTCCAGCGCGCCCCTTCGCCTCAAGTTGCAACATCGCGGCATCCGCGGACTCAGGTCGTAACGCCAACGCGCGCCCAGCGAACGCGGCCGACTCTTCCAGTCCTGGGTCTGGCGCGCGAGCACCTGTGTCGACTTGCCGCAGGTAAACGAAACTCAATTCGATGAGCGCCTCGACAAAGTCCGGGTCCAGCGTCAACGACTGCACCAGCAGTTGCTCGGAAGTCTCCAGTGCTTCAAACGACCCAGGACGCGCAGCATCGACTGCTCTCAGATACAGATCGTAAGCCGCCATGTTGGTCGTGCCGATCCGTTCCGGCGCGCTGTTGGCATCGGCGCCGATCAGATTGGTCACCAACGAAGCCACAACAGCGTCCGCGATTTCATCCTGGATCTCAAAGATCTGCCCAACTTGCTTGTCGTATTTCTTCGACCAGACCGAATCGTCGGTTCTGCTGTCGATTAAATTCGCCGTAATCCTGAGATTGCCACCTGCGCGTTGGACACTTCCACGCAACAGGTAGGCGACGCCAAGTTCACGACCGATCTCGACCGGTGCTTTCTTCGCCTCTGCGTAGCTAAACGCCGAAGCCTGCCCAGCGACTCGCAACTCGCTGACGCCGGAGAGCATTGTGATCAATGACTCGGTGATGCCATTAGCAAGGTAGCGATCCGCTTCGTCCGACGAGAAGTTATCGAACGGTAAAACCACAATGGAATTGGCGTCCACAGCGTTCGCAGCCACGGCGGCAGGTTGCTGGATCTGCCCCGGCATCCGGAACTGATTCACTAGCAACAACGCAACCGTCGCCAGCAACAAACCAATGATAGTGACATTGAGCTTGCGTGCGGTATCGCCAGTAACCGATTCGCCGGATTCAATCTCGCTCTCTTTCTTGATGCCTTCCGGCGTCAGCTCATAGACCCACGAGAACACCAACACAAACGGCAATCCGAGCAGTGCGACCATCAACAGAAAGCGTAACGTCCAATCCGGTAAGCCGAGAATGCCCGCGAGCACATCACCGACCTGCAATACCAACCACGTGCCGACCGCGTAGACGGTCGCTACGCGAATGACGTTGCGGCGTTGAAGTTCGCGGAAAAAGCTCATATCGAGGCGTTAGTGATCCGGGCGCCAGGGCGTCCAATCACAGTTGTCACAGTCGGCATTGACCCCCGCACCTGAAAGGACATCCAGAATGAACTGTGTCCATGTCTCATCAGGCGTCCAAATCGAGTTCATATCGGCTTTCGCTTCGGACAACGGCACGTCGAGTTCGATGACGCGGTACAACATTGCGAAAGCGCTGGCACGGTAGTTTGCTTGGCAGTGCAATAGTGTCGATTTATCCGGTGCCGCGTTCATTACTGCCGCGAACAACTGGTAGTCGCCCAATTGGGGCGCGTCCCAACGAACGGGAATCTGCACAAAGTCTGCACCGAGGCTGCTGACAATACGATCTTCGTGCGCAAGGGATCCGTCATGGTCACTGTAGGCAATGTAAACGACACGCTGAACACCTGCGCCGATGAGCTGCGTGAGGTGCGCTTCGGTGGGTTGACCGGCACTCGCGAAAATCGGCGAGTAGGAGATGTAATTTCTCGGCTTATGATCATCAGCGAAACCGTTCAAACAGAGCCCGCAAAACACGATCAACAAAAGCACATTTTTCATACACTGATGCCCCTTCAATATCCGAAGTCGATGAGTATGTCCCACTTGGGATTTCAACCTAACGACAGTTTTGTGCCATCCACGCGACGACGGTGCGTTGAAGCAAAATTCTCTGACCTGCGAACGCGTGATCACCCGGCATTTCCAAGGCGGTCAAATTGAGTCTCGAGAATTCCTGGTACGCGGTGGCGAGACGTCGCTGCACATCGGGAGGTACGACAGAATCCTGTTGGCCTGTGATCAATAGCACCGATTTGCCAGCTAAGCCGGCCGCAGCGTTACGAAGATCGAACTCCCTTTGATTCGCCTGAAGTTCACGTACCGCGGTCGCGCCGTCGAATCCATCGAGCATGAATAAGCCGTCCGTGTACGCCATGAAGCCCTCGATCGCTTCCGGCGGGCGATCCGCATACTCACCCAAGTTCGCTGCAGCCAAGCCAACAACGCAATCCAATCGAGCGTCGGAAGCACCGGCACGGAGCGCAGCGTAACCACCCATTGAATGGCCTACCAACGAGTAACGCAGCCCGTCAACTCGGTACTGCCGACCCTCGCCGCGCAGCCAGCTGAGCGCCGCAGCAACATCACGGTGGAGACTCGCAATCGAGAAGCGACCCTGCGCACCCCAGGCGCCTCGATAGTGCATGAACAAGACATTGAACCCCGCGCGACGTAAGGACTGCCCCAAGTCGAGATTCTTTTCGTTGCCTGGATAGCCGTGCAGCAGCACGATCGTTGGGTGCGGGCCTCGCCCATTGGCGACCATGAGATATCCCGGTAGGCGATTACCGGCGCTTGAGAAGCTGACCTCAAAATTCTGCGGCGGATACTGCGGATCAATCTCGGGCACATCCGCGGTTACCGGATCGAACGCCTTTCCAGAAGTGCCGGCCGCACACGCGGCAAGCAACATGGGTGCGAGTAAGACCCACAATCGTTTGCTCAGAGTCCCCATAACTGACCATCTCGAATGTTTGCAGTGATAGATAGTACACTCCCTCAGGGGCATTCATCATCCAGTGAGCAACCAGAGGGGACTCTCATTATGGCGGATCGAAAACAACCGTTAATCAACCGCCGAGATTTTTCACGGACCAGCGCCGTGGCAGTCACCTCGCTGGCTTTCGCAGGCAGTGCTTTTGCAAACTCAACAGGCGAGGAATCCGGTATGGAAAAAGTAACAGGAATCGGTGGTTTCTTTTTTGTCGCAGACGATCCAGAGGCACTCGGGCAATGGTATCGAGATAATCTCGGCATTGACCTTGCGCCACAGTACACGGGCGGCATGCCGTGGGCTCAAGACGCGGGGTTCACTGTGTTTGACCCGTTCGCAAAAGACAACGACATGATTCCGGCAGGTAAGAGCTGGATGATCAACTTCCGTGTCAGCGACATGGACAAAATGGTGGCGCAGCTCACCGAAAACGGCAACGAAGTTTCGGCCATCGACAGCTATCCGCACGGCCGCTTCGCCTCGCTGGTTGATCCAGAGGGCAACGGCATACAACTCTGGGAACTGGCCGGCTAAAACAAAAAAAGGGCGACTCAAGTCGCCCTTTTTCATCACACGGAAGATCGGTGATCAGGCAGCCTCGGCCGCTTCCTCACTGACCTCCGGCGCATGCATCACGAGGTATTCGAACGTGCTGAGCGCCGCTTTACTGCCCTCGCCCAGCGCGACAACGATCTGCTTGTAAGGCACCGTCGTCACATCACCGCACGCGAAAATACCCGGCGCACTGGTCTCGGTCTTCTCGTTGATGATGATCTCACCGTAATCCGTCATATCGACGACATCTTTCAGGAATGAAGAATTTGGAACCAGTCCGATCTGCACGAACACAGCGGCGGTTTCAAGAGTCTCTAGCTCACCCGAATCGCGATCCTGATAGACAAGACTCGACACTTTGCCGTCGGTCGCTTTGATCTCTTTGGAAGCTGCGTTCTTGATGATCGTAATGTTGTCTCGCTCGAGCGCTTTATCGACCAGCACCTGATCGGCTTTGAGCTCCGGCAGGAACTCAAGCACCGTTACGTGCTTCACGATACCGGCCAGGTCAATCGCCGCCTCGATACCCGAGTTGCCACCGCCAACGACCACAACGTCTCTGCCCTTAAAGAACGGTCCATCGCAATGCGGGCAATATGCAACGCCGTTACCGATGTACTCTTTCTCACCGGGAATGCCGAGCTCACGCCAGTTGGCACCAGTCGCAACAATGACGCTCCGGCTGCGGATCTGTTCGCCGGACGACAACGTGATCGTCTTGATATCACCTTGCTCGACAGACTCGACGCGCAAATGTTCTTTCAGCGTGATGTCGTAATCCTTGAGGTGTGCCTGGAGCCCTTTGACCACTTCGGGCCCCGTTGTCTCAGGAATGGAAATCAGGTTTTCGATACCCATCGTGTCTTTGACTTGACCACCAAATCGCTCCGCGATGATGGTTACGGCGAAGCCCTTGCGCGCCGCGTAAATCGCCGATGAAACACCGGCGGGGCCACCGCCGATCACGGTCACATCCTGCAGCGGCAGAGCCGCGCCAGTGGCTGCGTCGCTGGTGATGTTTGGGTATTTGGACAACAGTTTTTCGATCAATGTCGACGAATCGATCTTGCCGTTGGCAAACGGCTCACCATTCAGGAACACTGCTGGCACGCCTTGCACGTTGCGGTCGTCGACCACATCCGAATACACGCCACCGTCGATCATCTCCGCACTGATCTGGGCATTGAGCGTGGCGAATTGGTTCAAGGTTTGAACCACATCCGGGCAGTTGTGGCACGACAGACTGACGACCGTTTCGAAGTGGAGATCCTCGCCTACCGCTTCGATCACACGCTTGAGGCCGTCATCGAGTTTCACCGCAGTGCCTGCGTTGTTTAAAACCGCAAGAACAAACGAATTGAACTCGTGGCCACCGGGAATGCCGGAGAACACGATCCCGGTAGACTCCCCATCTGCTTCGATCAAGAAGCTAGCGGGGCCACGCAATCTCTCGTCATCGCGCTCCACCACAGACAAGCGGTCCGATGTGCTCGAAAACTTCTTGAGAAAGTCGACGAGTTCTGCGCGAGATTCATGTTCGCCGGTTTGCACGACGAACGTGACATCTGATGTCAGGTTGGCTGTGTAGCCTTTAACCGCTTCCAGCAATTCCGGTGTCAACATGAAGTTTCTCCTAAGGGCATCAGGGGCGGTCACACCGCCCCTGATGCAGGTTTCAATGAGCCGATCGGATTTAAATCTTGCCCACTAGGTCGAGTGATGGCGTCAAGGTCTTCTCACCTTTCTCCCATGCAGCCGGGCATACTTCGCCATCGTTATCGCGAACGTACTGTGCTGCCTTCACTTTACGAACCATGTCTTTCGCAGAGCGGCCAACGCCCAGCGTGTGGATTTCGTAGACCTGGATGATGCCGTCGGGATCTACAAGGAACGTACCGCGCAACGCTTGGCCCGCTTCCTCGATCATGACATCAAAACCACGAGTAATCGCGCCGGTCGGATCGCCGATCATTGGGTACTGCACTTTGCCAATGGCTTCACTGGTCTCATGCCAGGCTTTGTGAACGAAATGCGAGTCGGTAGAGACCGCGTAGACTTCGACGCCCAACTCTTGCAGTTCCGGATAATGCGCAGCCATATCCTCAAGTTCGGTCGGGCAAACAAAGGTGAAATCTGCCGGATAGAACAAGAAGATCGACCATTTGCCTTTCACATCTTCCGACGTCACGGTCGTGAACTCGTTGTTGTGGAAGACGTCAGCCTTGAATTCAGGAATTGGTTTGCCAATCAATGCCATGGGTAAATATCCTTTTTGGATGAGGGGTGAATTTCAGCCACGCATTGTGAGGTAGCGTCCAACAATGCGGAAGTTGAATCTATCTATGGTCTCCATAGTGGATTTCAATGGAGAATATTCTTTTAAGAACAGTGAGTTAGCCACGCTCTGCCGCGGCAGCCTTGCACGCGCTCGATGCGCCGTGACCCACCGCGTATTAAGTTAGACAATTCATGGCCAATGTTCCAGCAATTCTAGGCGTTTCACGAACATCAGCCGATCGCCGGCACTATCTCTCGGGTGCGATGACGTGTCGTTCCATCAATTTGAGAATCCGCCGGTATTCATCCAGCCAGCTGTCCGCATGCGTGAAGCCGTGTGGATCCAGCGGATAGATAGCGATCTCGAAATCTTCCTTCTGCAGCTCCAACAGGCGCTGGACCAGCAACACAGAGTCTTGGAAGAACACGTTGTCGTCCTGCATACCCGCGGCGATCAACAATGGCGCCTCAAGCCCCTCTGCGAAGAATATGGGCGAGCTGCGCTCGTAGGCCTCAGGATCGATCAGCGGGGTGTTCAGAATGTTCGATGTATAGCCGTGGTTGTAATGCGACCAGTCGACGACGGGACGCAAGGCCGCGCCGGCGGCAAACAAATCAGGATCGCGAAACAACGCCATGAACGTCATGAAGCCCCCGTAAGACCCTCCGTAAACACCGACCCGATCAGGATCCACGCCATAGCGATCCACCAGGAACTGCACGCCGTCTTGGAAGTCCTCGAGCTCTGGATGCCCCATGTTCTGATAGATCGCAGTGCGCCAGTCGCGTCCATAGCCACGCGACGCTCGGTAATCCATATCGATTACAACCACACCGCGACGAGCGAGCAACGTATGGAACATGAACTCTCGAAAGTAGTATGGCCATCCCGCATGGGCGTTCTGAGTGTAGCCAGCACCATGGACAAACATCACTGCCGGATATTGCTTCGAACGATCAAAGTCGGGGGGCAAATACAGCTTGCTGTAGATCGGCCGATCCACATGTGACGAAGGTACTTCGACGATCTCAGGAATCACCCAATCAATCGCCGCGTACTCATCGCTAATCGTATGGGTCAGACGCCGCGCTTCGGATTGACCGATTACCACAGCGTACAGCTCCTCGTGTCGGTCGAACTCGCTGTGAATCACCAACAGTGACTGTCCGTCCGGAGACAAGCGGAAATGATTGACGCCGCCAAGTTCGGTCAGTCGTTCAATCTCACCACCGGCAACCGGGACTCGGTAAATCTCCCAAGTGCTTGGATGCGAAACGTTCGCGCGAAAATACAGGTACTCGCCATCTGGGCTTAGCACTGGCTCCTCGACCACGAATTCGCCCTCGGTCAGTGCGCGCGCCTTTCGGTCGTCGGGTGATCGCGTGTACAAATGCGAGTAACCGGAACGCTCGGACAAGAACCAAACCGATTTCTGATCGGACAGCCAGCCGAACTCGTTGTGTGCATAGTTGATCCAAGCCGCATCGCTCAAGCGTTCGAGCAGCGTAAGCTCAGTCGACTCGGGGTCCACACTGACCAGCCAACGATCTTTGTTGTCATGGGAATGCACCTGCAACGCTGCAAGCGAGCCGTCAGCAAACCATTGGATATCCTCGATGCCGAACGGGCGCTGTTTTGGCGCTTCGAGTTGCTTTTCGACTGCCTTCTCATCGGCACCACGGGCGGTGTGCCAGGCTAGCGCGCGCTTTCGAAGTTTGGCCAACGGATCTTCATCCATCCCCGGTAGCGTTGACAGGTCAATGACAGAAGCCGACGAACGGGCGAGATCGATCAGATGTGCGGTTTGCGGCGCGGGCCCATTTCGCCCGACGCGAGTTCGAAGTTTGCGCGTTTCGGTATACCCGCTTTCAGTCACGTAATTCGGCATAACGCCACGCTGCCCCGACGCGTCGGTCTTCGGCCGGGTCACAGCGATCAGAAAGCGCGCATCCGGCGACAAGCTCGATCCTATCAGCTCGACGCCCTTGCCGAGATAGATCGGAGTTGGGGCTCCGACAGCCCGCGAAGCGCGTTGCGCTCGATCGTGTTGCGTCGCAGCTTTCTCGCGCCGATGGTCTTCGACGACGGACGTATAGATCCGTCGCTGATTCTCCCGCAGCGTATCGAAGGTCTCGGTCGCGTCAGGGTCGTCCTCAAACTTTAGGTCTGTCAACTGCGCCACGCCGCCGGACTCCAGGTCGTGGCGGACAAACCCGTCATCCGTCGTGTATACGACCGCGTTTTCCTGCCAGACGAAAGCAGCTTGTGACTCGTTGCCGGCCGTGTGCGTTAGCTGCACCACATCGCCTGCAGGCAACCGCCTCCAAAACACATCGCCGGCTTCGATCCAAACCACCGCGGTTCGATCCGAATTGTATTGACGAGATCCATTGGAAGTCGTCGGACCCGACGGTTCGAGCATCTCGACGCGCGCGTCAGCAACAGTGACGCGGTACTGATCCCTTATCGCCTCACCGGGACGTTTGGTTTCATATAGCACCGCCTGGCTATCATCCGACCAGTAAGCTTGTTCGGGTGAATTTCCGATCCAGTCGGGATCAGCCATGATCGTCTCGAGCGTGAGCTCAGCTGCACCCGGAGCACTAAGGCATAACAAAACAACCGATGCGATAACACGCATATCGAGACCTCCAAAATAATCGACGCGCGGTTCGATGGCGCGCCGTACGGCTAGCGCACACGCGCCCTATAAAATACAGAGAAAGATGTATCGCCGCTGGTTGCCGCGTTCATCGTACCGCTCAAATTGATTTGGAACGCCCGCACAGCGTCGTCTGTTCCATCCACACCGGGAATCGGCGTATAGCCAAAATTGACGCCGTCATCGGAGAACGACAAACCATCCGTCGGGTCGCCTAAAGCACCGAATGTCAGTGACAACCCACTCGACTGCGAACCGACGCCATCCTCGAACCTCACCGGGCCCACGCCAGGAGCGATATCGCTCACCAACAATGTCAACGCAATGGGCAGTCGATCGGTGATCACCAGACTGTCGAGATCCACAGTGCCGCTGCCTTGGTTGACGACTCGGATTTCGTACTCAACTACAGCGCCTGGAATGGCAAACGGGTTGAGTGTTCCGTTCACTGGGTCCGAAACATTGCTGACCGTTTTGAAGACCGTCAACTCCGGCGTGGCGAACAATTCCTGTGCGCCAACTGTGATCGTCGGTTCCGGCTCCACGTAGCGACGGACCAAGATGTTGCGCAGTCTGGCTTCATCCTGCGCTGTCATGACCGCGACGAAGCCGCGACCTTCAACGTCGTTGGTGTCGTCGCCGCCGACCAGCAAATTGCTGTTGTCTGGAAAACCCAGTGCTGCCCATGCGGCACTGTTGTCTGCGTCCCAAAATCTCAAACGACTGGGATTGGTCGCAAACGCAGCAAGGGCCTGTCGGCGCCACACGCCGTTTGCGATATCGCCGGGATTGACTCCCTGAACCGCATTTTGATTGCGTTGTCGACGCATAATTGCGCCATCGTGGTTGTAGCCATTGGCAGTACACCCAGGTTGCGCCTGCTCTCCACGATTCGACGTGTAGTAGTGATTCGACGTCTCGCTTCCCCCGCTACCCGACTGAATGATGCCGCGCACCAAAACCCCCGTGGTCATATTCAGCGCGTAGCAATCGGTATGAAAAAACTCGGCCTCGATAAAAACATCACGCTCGTCGACGGCGAGTCGATAGCCACTCGTGAAGTTGTCGCCGTTGTCGTAGGTGTAAAAGCCAGCAGGATTCCAAGCGAGACTGTTATCCCAACCATTGCCGTGCCAGTTATCGACACGGCCACGAATGTAGCTCGCAGCGCGATTCACCGATGCATCGTCGAACCACAAGTAGACGTTGTTGGTGCCTAGCGGGTTGGGCTGCCCTGCTGCCGGATTTCCATAGTAGACATAGAAATCGTCGTCGATCGCATTGCTGGCGAGACCCACCGGCGCTGCGAACCTGAGGTCGCTTGATACGCCGCCGCAATCGATGACATGGCGATCGAGTTCGGTCCAGCCTGCACCGTCAAAGTACAAGATCCTGAGGTCATCGCAATCCGGCTGTAGCTCTCCAGCAGCGATCAATGACTGCGTGTTGAACGCGGGAACCCTCAGCGTATAGCCATCGTAGCCACGATCCGGCTGCGTTGGTCCAGTGCTGACCGCGAGATTTTGACGGTACAGATAGTCGGTATCCCACCACTCTCCGGTCACAGCATTTGCGGTCGCAGTGACGAGCGCGCACCCGAGCACTGCAAGACCACGGGTGCAGGCCACAATGCTGCGTCTTGTGAACGTCACGGGGATGCTTACGGCAACCCGGCCAACCACTCGTCGTCGGATCCCTCGTTGACGTCGGCAAACAGCGGTGTGGACAAATAACGCTCGCCAGTATCCGGAAGCATCGCAAGAATCACGTCACCGTCCGCTGCCTTGTCCGCGACTTTGAGGGCAGCGCAGAGTGTGGCGCCACCCGAGATGCCAGTGAATATGCCCTCGTTCGCGGCCAACGCCTGCGCTGCAGCAATCGACTCGTCATCGCCCACAGGAATCAATTCGTCAAAGGCGTCCGGGTTCAAAACCTCCGGAACGAAATCCGGCGTCCATCCCTGAATCTTGTGCGGCTGCCATTCCTGGCCTGCAAGCAGTTGCGCGCCTTCAGGCTCAGTCGCCACGATATTCACCTCGGGCCTTGCCCGTTTGATCACCTCACCGGCGCCCGTCAGCGTGCCGCCGGTGCCCCAACCGGTCACCCAGTGGTCGAGCCGTCGATCCGCAAAATCGGACAGAATTTCCGGCCCGGTGGTCGAACGATGGAATGCCGGATTGGCGGGATTGGTGAATTGACTGGCCCAGAACCACCCTTTCGATTCCGAAAGTTCGCGTGCCTTGTTCACCATCCCGGTGCCGCGCTCTGCAGCGGGCGTCAGGATAACTTTGGCGCCGAGACCTCGCATGACTTTGCGACGCTCGATCGAAAACGACTCGGCCATCACGGCAACGAACGGATATCCGCGCGCCGCGCACACCATCGCAAGTGCAATGCCGGTGTTGCCAGAGGTCGCCTCTACCACCGTTTGGCCTGGTTTGAGCGCACCGCGCTTCTCCGCATCCAAGATGATCGCGTAAGCCAGCCTGTCCTTCACCGAACTCATTGGATTAAACGACTCCACCTTGACGTACATTGTCACGTTCTGCGGACCGGTGCGGTGCAATTTCACGACCGGAGTCTTGCCGATCGTGTCCAAAATACTCTCGTAGATCATCTCTCTCCCCTATCTCTTGGCCCGCTAGGCCAATTTAGACAGTAGTGTCTGAAGGTTTTGCGCAGCACTCATCATGTAGCCACGCATCTCGGTAATCATCGCCGACTTACTCTCGTCATCACGCGCGCTCGCCACCAATTTGCTAAACCCATCCAGGCGATTCTCGCGCACCCAACGACGCAGCTCGCGATCTTGTGACCATCGCGCTTGGTTACGCATAAACGCCATCGTCATCGGCAGCCAGTCGGTCGCATGGTTAGGTAGCGGCACAACGTGGCACAAGTCGTTCTTGGTTGCCTCATCCTCATAAGCCGATTCAACGTACGCAATGAACGATGCGCTGAACACGGGCTGATACGAACGAACGGTTTGCGGCGTAATGAGATCGCCTTCAAACACTGGCTTGATTTCGAGATTCGGAATGGCGCTCGCCGTGCAGTCGATAAACAACTCGTTGTCAGAGGTCTCGACCTCACCGTCCTCAAGGATCATTCGTCCGGGCTGCAGCGCGGTCACACGCCCCAAGCGAACCACGTTCTCGATGCGGCGCATCTCCTCGAGCTCCATCCGACTGATCGTCGCCCCATGGAACATCTTGGGCCAGACACGCTCGTCAATCCGAAGCAAGACGCCCGCCTTCTCAAGACGAAGGAACAAGTCCTCCACATCGGTTGCTTCAGACAAAGCCTTCATTTGACGCATCACATTGCCGATAGAGTCGTCAAAAAAGTCCGCTTCCGTCTGCGTGTTGCGCCGGTCGATCAACCAGCCGTCGCGCGGAGACACCCAGCGGATCCGCTCCGGATCGACGCCGCGCTCGAGCAACCACAAACATGTGTCGATGCCGGTCTTACCCGCACCAATAACTGTGTAGCCGGACGGTGGAGTCGTGAGTCCGGTCAAACCGTTGGGTGGGATCAGCTTAACGCCGTCGGCGATGCTAAAAGCCGGGGTGTGCGTCGATGGCACCGAGGTTTTTAGCCAAGTGCAGTCGACTGTTTTCTTACGCGCGGTCGCTTCGAACTGTTCGCCGGTCGCAAGACTCGAGAACGTCCCATCCGCCTCATAGCTGCACAGTGGAAAGTAGCGAACGCGCCCGCTCGGCAAGAAGCGGCTCTGCATCACATCATCAAAATAGGCGCTGACTTCCGGTCCGGACGCAAGCTCGGCAAGGCCCTTGTTGAGCCCGACCTGGTCGCGCCTGCCTTTGCTAAGTTCTACCGAGCTGACGCCGTAAAAGGCGGAAGGTTGATGCAGTCGAACGAAAGGGTAAGCGTCGTTCCAATGGCCACCTGGCTTATCATGACGATCGACAATAATCAGGTCGGCTTCTGTTTCGGTCAGGAGCGTATCAGCGAAGGCCATGCCTACCGCGCCACTGCCTACGATCAGGTAATCGGTTTCGAGTTGTGTGGTCATTCTGCAGTTATAACATGCTCGGCGGACCGGGCCGCGCGGATTGTCAGTCGGTCGCGGTCGCGCCGCCCACGAATGGGAAGCGCGCCCGATTGCGAACGACCAGTGCTGCGAGGCAACTCCATGCGATCACCGCCATGACGAACAATGAAGGCTCACCGCCTTCAGCGGATCCCGGGAACTCGACAGAGATACCGAGCGGAGTGAATAGGTGGAAGAAGATCGCACCCGACAAGATACCGAATCCCAACAGAGCGCCCCAATGCCGGGTCGATGGGATCAGCAGTAAGATGCTCGCAATCAACTCTGCTGTGCCGACGCCGTAGGCGCCATACTGAGTGAACGGCTCCGCCAAAGCGGTCAGCCCGATGCTGCCGAACCAGGTGCCGATCGTGCTGAAAATGTAGACCGTTTCTTTCGCGCCGGTGAATTTGAACGGCAGGGACTGCAGGAAAACTGCAATCGGAATCAACAACAAAATCCAAGGTAGTGCTTTTTTCATGGCTTTATTCTCCTCTTAAGCCGGTACGCTTTTGCGTTAGCCAAGAGGACCAGCCTCTACCTGAATTCATTACGCTCGACCGGCACGAAAGCGATTGAAGCTCGCAATCGTGCCGATCGATACATCGCATATCACTGATCGCCAGAGCTGAAGAGTTGATCTCGCAAGTAGGTGAACTCAAGCGCCGTACGCCGCGCACGCTCTTTCTGATTCGCGGCCGCCGAATGACCCCCATCAATATTCTCGTAGTAAAGGAAGGGCTTCTCAGCCTCCTGGAAGCGCTTTGCCATTTTGCGAGCATGTCCCGGGTGGACACGGTCATCTTTCGTTGACGTCACGAAAAACGGGGTTGGGTAGTCCGCGTCTTCATCAAAATTTTGGTAGGGAGAAATCGTCTCCAAGAAAGCGCGTTCTTCGGCTACTTCCGGATCGCCATACTCATCTACCCACGACGCACCTGCTAGAAGTTTGTGATAGCGCAGCATATCGAGAAGCGGTACTTGGATGACCACGGCATTCCACAAGTCCGGTCGCTGAGTCAGCATAACGCCCATCAGCAAACCGCCGTTGGAGCCGCCCATGATCCCAAGATGGTCCGTCGACGTGATCTTGCGATCGATCAGATCCTCGCCCACCGCGATGAAATCGTCGTAGATTCGTTGGCGATTCTGTTTCAGCCCAGCCTGATGCCAGGCCGGTCCAAACTCTCCACCCCCGCGAATGTTGGCGAGTGCGTAAGCACCACCCTGCTCGAGCCACAGCCTGCCGATGTTCGCCGAGTAGGAAGGCCGCAGTGAAACTTCGAATCCTCCATAACCGTAGAGTAGCGTCGGTGTTTTTCCATCGAATTCAATATCGGCTCGATGAACGACGAAGTACGGCACACGCGTACCGTCTTTGGAGACCGCTTGGAATTGCGACACAGTCAGACCTTCTGCATCGAACTTCGCGGGTAGAGAGTTGACGGGCGTCATCTCGCCAGATTTCGCGCTGTAGGCGAGCAGCGTGTCAGGTGTCAGAAAACCCTCGTAGTTAATGAACACGGTATCTTCGCGCGAATCAGCAAAATAGATACTGGCTTGTCCGGTGCCCGGCAAGTCGACATCTTCGGTCTGCCAGCCCGCATCGCCGCGTGACAGCAGCAGAACGCGGCTCGCCACATTGTCATTGATTGACAGCAAGGCGGCACCCTTCGCAACGGCTACACCGTTCACTGCCTGGCGATCGTTGGCTCGGAACACGAGCTCGACCGGGGGCATCGTTCCGGACTCTAGGAACGCGGCGAGTTCGAATGCGACCAAATCACCGGAGCGGAACTCCTGGCCCTGCACCGACCAATCCTGCTGCAGCGTCACAAACTGATAACCATCCAGTCGATCGTCCAAATTCGCTTTGGGCGGCAACGGGAACGCCAGCGGCGAATCGCCCGTGAGTAGCCAAAACGTTCTTGTGAAAAACGTATCTGCCTCAACGGCGCCATAGATCATCTCGCCCGAATCAAGCTCGCTTGCCCAAGGCCATACGCCAACATCGCTGGCATCGCCGGTATAGACCGACGTCGCACCCTCAAGCGCTTCGCCGCGGCGCCACAATCGGACGTCCGACGGATAGCCCGACTCGGTCAGTGTCGACCCGTCACCACCCCAATCGGTCGCGATCAACACCGTGTCTTGGTCGATCCACGCAGACCCTTGCTTCGCTTCGGGCGTGGTGAACCCGCCCTCCACGAACGCTTTGGTCTCGAGATCAAACTCTCGCAACACCACCGCGTCTTTGCCGCCGTCGGAAAGGCTGACCAGACATAGGGTGCGATCGGCGCCGGCAGGACGGAAACAATCTGCACCTTTGTACACCCAGTTCTTGTCTTCCTCTTTGGCGAGCCGATCGAAATCGAGGACCGTTTCCCAGTCCGCGCTATCGGTCAGATAGCTCGCGACGGGCGTTCGTCGCCACAACCCACGAACGTTGGTCGCGTCTTGCCAGAAATTGTAGACGTAGCCATCGCGGATCGTGCCGTACGGGATCCGGTCATCCGATACCGCGAGCGCCATCGCCTTTTCCAGATTGGTCTCGTAGGCGGCTTGTGCGGTTAGGCCGGCCAGAGAGCGATCATTTTGCTCCCGAACCCAAGCCAACGCACGATCTCCCTCGACCTCTTCCATCCAGAGGTTCGGGTCTTCATAGTCTACGGCCGCAGCCTCCTGGGTGGTCACAGATGCATCACCCTCGACTGGTTTATCGTTTGAACACGCACTCACAAGTACACCTGCAGTAAGGATCATCCACCACTTCATACGATTGACTCCGGGAAGCTGGCAAAGGGCCGGAAAGTATAACCAAGCTTTGTAAAGGCAGCGAATGTCCGAAGAACGGGTAAAAAAGGCGTATCAACTAGGCATCAACGCCTTTGGCACGCAGAAAAGCTGCGATATCGCGAACCGTCGGTACGTCAAAAATGTCGCTGATATCAATGAGACCCGGGTAGACCTCATCGATTCCGAGAACAATCTCAGACAGTGTCAAAGAGCTAACACCCACCTCGAACAGATTGTCGTCAGCACCCACTCGTATGTCCTTCGCATGGGTTTTGCAAATCGCCAGCAAGGCGGTCACCAACGGATCATCGTCGTCCAGCACTGCCTCGTCGACTGGAGCCTCCAACAGGTCATCGAATGCGCCATCCAAGAACTGCCGAACCAAAGCGGCGCGTTGCACTTTGCCGCTGGTCGTTTTTGGAATCTTCGCCACAGGAATCACGTGGTGCACCGGCAGACCGACTTGTTCGGACAAACGACCAACTACCGCGTCGCGAAGCTCGTCGGGTAGACGCGCATCGCCGCGGTGCAACACGAACACCAGGATCTGTTCACCGTCGTCGCCCCCGACCATCGGCGCACTGGACACGACAACCTTGTTCAGATCGAGGCCAGGCAACGAAGCAAGTAGCTCCTCCAGGTCATGCGGCAAATAGTTTTGTCCGTTGACGATGATGAGATCTTTCTGACGTCCGGTGACGACAAGATCACCACCGATCAACGCCCCGCAATCACCGGTTCTAAGCCACCCATCAGCAGTGAATAGCGCAGACGTGGTTTCCGGATCCTTGTAGATTCCTTGCGTCACGCTCCCGCCTTTCAATTGAATATGGCCGACGGAGCCGTCATCCAAGACCTGGTCAGTGTCGTCGACAATCCTCAGCGACACATCATTGATCGGTCGGCCGACTTTGACGAACGTCACCGCATCTTCGTGATCTGCCGTTACCGACTTCCACGGCTGTCCGATGACCACGCTGTGGCGGTCCACGACCTCAGTCTGATAGTCGGTACCCGGCGTTCCGATAGACACACCAACCGTCGCTTCCGCTAGCCCATAGACGGGAAACATGCTGGAGCGCGCCAGGCCATAGGGCGCCATTGCCGAGACGAACTCCTCGCACAAGCTAGCCGAAATCGGCTCGGCGCCGTTCAAAATCAGTCTAACTCTGGATAGATCAGTCCCTTCCGGCAGCCCTTTGCGTTCAAAAAGCTTAAGAAAATGCTTGTAGCCAAAATTGGGCGAGCACAGTTGGGTCGCACCCAACTCGCTCGCCTTCAACAACCACTGCAAAGGACGTCGCACAAACAGGTTCGTATCCATGATCGCGTGTTCCGCGCCGGCCGACATCACGGACAAGTGATAGCCGATCAGTCCCATATCGTGAGTTAACGGCATCCAGCTCAGGCTGACGTCATCGTGATTCCAACCGGTAGCAGCGACAATCGCATCGATGTTCGTACGAACGTTGTGGTGGGTCAGGCAGACACCTTTCGGATCACCCGTTGAACCCGACGAGTATTGGATGAAAGCCAGGTCATCCCCAGCGCCCGGCGACGGGGCCCCGGCACCTTCCGTCGGAAGATCCTCGTAGCGAATACACTTCGTCATCAGCGTAGGCAGAACATCCGCGCGTCCATGCGCCTCAGCGAACGCGATTAAGCGGCTCTGCAAGTCGGCGTCGGTCACCAGGTAACCGGATTCCAATTGATCAAGAATCCTCAACAATTTGTGACGATGTTCGTCGCTGATCCCAACCGCGACAGGAACCGGGACGATACCACCCATGACTGCCGCCCAAAACGTGGTGACAAACTGCCGATTGCTCTTGGTAAACACAACGACCTGATCGCCGGGCTTCAACCCTTGAGACTGTAGCCCCTGCAACGCCGCGGCGGCGTCAGTCCACAACTTGGATAGCGCTACAACATCGTCGCCACCCGACTCAATAAAACGGATACTGCGGTCGGTCGCGCTGGCCTGTTCCAGCACCTCGAGCAAAGAGCGAGACATGTTAGTGCGATCTCCGGATGGACAATTCAATGGGCAGCGGGTCGAGCGACCTTAAGTTGATCGCATATTCTAGTTCCGGTGTTGCGGCAGACGCCGGCAGGCGGGGGATCAAATGCGGCAACACGGTGGCAAGTTGGATTTTCATTTCAAGATAGCTGAAATGCTCGCCGACGCAACGCCTCGGACCTAACGAAAAGGGAAAGTAAGAAGCGCCTTGCGCTTTCTGGCCGACGCCCGCGAAGCGCTCAGGCCGAAACTGATCCGGTTCGTCCCAATAGCGCGAACTTCGCTGAGTCAAATATGGCGACAGATAGATCTGCTCGCCTTTCTCGATCAGATACTCCCCGAGATCGATCGCCTCGTCAGCGCGCCGCGTATACAACCAAACGGGTGGATACAGGCGCAGCGTCTCTTGCAACACCTGGAGCGTGTACGGCAGGTCGGACACAGCTTCTAACGAAGGATTGTGTGCAGCGCCATGCGCCACAAGTTCGGCGTTGATCTGATCGGCAACCTCCGGATGCCGGGCGAGCTCGAACCAAACCCATGCCAGCGTATTCGCGGTCGTTTCAAACCCGGCCACGATCAACGTAATCATCTCGTCCAATAGCTCTCGCTCAGAAAATCGCTCGCCCTGCTTGTCACGCGCCTCGAGGTACAAACCCAAGAAATCGTGGGCCACCGAAGTCTCTTGCGCACGGTTTGCCACCACGTCGGAGATCCATAGCCGCAGGGAACGCGCCGCTTGCACCATCGACAAGTCCCTCGCGGCGTCGGGTCGCAAGAATGCAAAACGGCTATCGGGATCTGCTGCCGTTCGGCCATCGACATCGTCACCAAAGATGCAGTCGACGATCACACCCAAACCGAACCGAGTAGTTTGCTCCGCAAGATCAATGGTCGACCCGCGATGCGCAGCTTCTTTCCACGCTACTACCATGTCATCAGCATGACTGTTCATGCACGCCGTCATGCTTTCAATCGCGCTGCGTTTGAACGCCGGTTGGACCATCGTCCGACTGCGACGCCAATGCGCACCGTCACTGACAATCAGCCCATTGCCGAGCAGCATCTTCACCCGTTCGAAGCCACGACCTTTACTCGTCAACCCGTGACGGCGTACCAGCAAATCGCGAGCGAGATCGGGGTCCTCGATATACACCGACTGCCGACCATCGGCGGATTTGAAACGCACGATGGGCCCGTAGGTCTCGGCCGCCGCTCGCAATCGATCGAGCGTTGGACGGTCAATACCTAACTGACATGGCTCAGTCGGGCCGGCAAATGGTTGTGGAGATGCAGACATCAAAAACGGTTGTCGCGACTATACGGCGCCACGATTGTACATTGGTGCAGGACTGGCGCATATTTCGGCCAAGCAACGCACATGGTGTTCCCCAGCGCCCAAGACGATGAGTCAACCTTCAGATCCAAATTCCATCGAGTCCCGTCGAAGTTCGACGTCGCAACGGCGCATGACGCCAGCTCGCAAGATCACCTATGCGTTAGGCCTGCCGCTACTGCGCTTTATCCTCTGGGTGCTGCGCAAAACCTATCGCTACGAGCCGTTGATCGGACAAACGCACCAACACTGGGTCATGGCCCAGAACTCGCCCGTTGCCCCGTGCTACTGGCACCAGCAACATGTGTTGTGCTCGACGGAGATCGCTGAGTGGATCCGATCTGGCTTCAAGGGGTGTTACCTGATCTCGGGGTCCGTCGATGGTGACGTCCCGGAGCGCATCGCACGCAAGTGGGGGGCCGAGGTCATCCGCGGCTCGGCCAACAAGAGTGGTGCGCTCGCGCTTCGCGATATGCAAAAAATGATGCGGGACGGCTATTCAATCGTGACCACCGCCGACGGGCCGCGCGGGCCGTGCTATGAGTTCAAGGAGGGCGCGATTCTGATGGCTCGGATCGGCAAGGTGCCGATCATACCGATGGCGGCGGCGGCCGATCGGGCGTGGTATCTGAAGCGCTGGGATCGATTCATGATCCCGAAACCTTTTGCGCGAGTGGTGGTCGGTATCGGTGCACCCTGCGAAATAGACCCGAAGACGCCGATGAATGCGCTGGAACCCGAGCGAGCGCGTGTTCAGGCTGCAGTCATGTCCATCATGGAAGAATGCGAAGCATGCGTAGATTCGTCGAACAAAAGCTGACGCCACTTCGGACGACCACCTTCGTGGTGATCGTCCTGGCTGTGTTGGCTGGCGGCGCAGGCGCAGAGCCGAGTGCTTCACTCACGCCGCACACCGCGGAATACAAGGTTCGAATCAGTGGGGTTAGCGGGATCCTTGCGACCAGTCTGAGCGTCGATGAACACGGCGCGTACACCGCCACGCACGCGGTGCGGGCCACAGGACTTGCACGACTCCTTGCCGGTCGTGGCCGCATCGAAGAACAGAGTGTATTTTCGGTCGACTCCGGCGCGTTAATTGCGTCGCAGTATCGATCCAAAGACGAGTTGAGCCGCGAGAAAGGGACAATTCAACTCACGTTTGACTCGCAAGCACAGCGTCTGGAAGGTGTGATCGCACTAGAAGACGCCCCCGAAGTCGCCATCGATAGCGAACTCACTGGGCCGTTGTTTGACCGTGTGTCGGTACAGTACCAACTGATGTTGGATTTTCTGTCGGAGACCCACCAACAAGTCGACACGCCGATCAGTGACGAAGCTGTCGACCCGGATCAGTATGTGATCTTCGATATTGACGGCAACAAGACCGTGCAAATCACTCGAATCGGTGAGCGCTCAATCCGATACCGGGGCGATACCGTTCGTGCACTTGGCGTTCGTCACCAATCATCTGGCTCATCTCGCAAGACCGAATTGTGGCTGGCGCCGGACTTAGACTATCTGCCGATCCTGATCGAGCAATACCGGAAGGATAAGTTGAAGCTCCGCGCCACCCTTCGCAGCTACACACCACGCGTTGCGTCAGGTGGAGATTAATCGAGGCGTCAGCATCAAAATCAGCTCTTTTCGCGTCTCGATGGTGTAGTTCGATTGGAACAGCCGACCGATCAATGGAATCCGCGAGAGGAAGGGCACCCGACGCCGCGCTTCTGTTTCCTGACTCTGTATCAATCCGCCGATAACGATCGTTTCCCCACTGCCGGCGCGCACCAATGATGACGTCTGACTGATATCAAGATTCGGCGCGGCCGACTGCACGTTGCCATTCTCATCGAGCACCTCGCTGACGCTCGAAACACGTGTCACAACCGGTGACACATCGAGCGTGATCAAACCCGCCTTGGATATCTGCGGCGTAATCGACAAAACGATCCCTTCGGTGACGACTTGAGGTACGTCCGTCGCAAATGTTTGAGCACCCGCTGCGGTTGTTCCGGTGCTTTGTTCTCTTCGAAAGAACGTTCGGTCCGTACCGACCTTGATCAGCGCAGACTGGTTGTTCAGTGTCCGGATGTGCGGCTGCGACACGATGTCGACCTTGCCTTGCTCCTGCAGCGCTTCAACCACCGCCGTGATGCGGTTTCGCCCATTGTCGATATCGCTGAACGTGACATTGGCGGTGCTCGACAATGCGTCAAGCCCGCCGGCTGGGCTCAGAATAATGGTAGACAAGTTGCCCTCGAGGAATTCGCCGTTGCCGTTTCGCACGAGTCTCGACCAATCAACGCCGAGGCTCTCATCATTGCTGAGTGTGACTTCAACGATTTTCACTTCGATATCCACTTGCCGATAGATCGCCTCGTTGAGTTGATCGATAAACGAGGCGACCTCTTTCACCCGCGGATGCTTGTCGGTCACTTGCACCGAGCCTGCCAAACGATTCACGACCAGTCGGCCGTCCTCCGAAATCAATTTCTGTAACTGATCTTCCAACTCCTGCCAGAAATCAACGCTGTCGGATTGCATGATCGATATGGATCCCGCTGCGCCTCCGGCACCACCCTCTCCGCCGCCTCCGCCGAGACCGCCGGCTGCACCGCCTGCGCCACCAACCTGCGCACTGGAGCTCACCTGCGCTTGACTGGAACCCTGTCCGGTCCGAATGAGCCGGATGTAATCAATCGTGAACACCCGCGTCTCCCAGGAACGCACATAGACGATATTGCCGCGTCGTTCCCAGAAGTAGCCACTCGCGCCAAGAAGGGACTCCATGACCTCAGCAAACGGCAAATCCTGAAGATCGACGCTTACGGTACCGGTCACATCCGGTTCGACCACCATGTTGAGTTTGTACGCTTTGCCGAAGAGCCGACATGCTTGAGCTACTGGCAAGTCGTTCGCGACGAACGTGTACAGCGGTTCCGGATCGGGGTCCTCGACCGGCTCTGACACCGGCTCTGGTTTGGCGGCGATCGGCGCGGGTGGGCGACTCCAGATTTGATCACGTACTGCACGTTCTGCGTCGTAGTCCCGCGGCTCCGGCGGCATCGTTATGCATCCAGTCAAGGCCAACAGTGCCAGTAGGCATCCAGCCCGTTTCATTAGTCCATTCATTGCGTAGTCACCTTAACCCGACGCACACTGCGGCTTGACGCATGTGTGAGTTCTACTGTGTGTTTGTCGATTCCGTTCAATAGAAAACCCGCGAAGCGGTCTCCTGGTCGACGAATCTCACCGTCGACAATGGCGTACTGGTGGCGACGTGAGTCAACGACAGCGCTGACCACCGGCCAACGAATCCTGTCTTTGCCTACCGCGGGCGCGGAAACGACGCTAGTGATCGAATCCAATGCGGTCTCTGGCACGACAGCCACAGGAAAAAAGGGATCGCGGTAGGGGCGCTCGTCCCAATGCAGCGCCCGCGAATCAATTTTTTGAATCGCGCGTTGTGCCGAATCGAATTGTTCGCCCTGTGCGGGTGTTTCGATTCCAGTGCCGGTCAACGCATTCTCAACGTCGACTTCGAGCGTATCGACAACAGCGCGATGGTCCTTGCGCGCTTCTAGGAGAGGTCTCACCACATTCGACAGCACCATAAGTACAGCGACGCCAACGAGGCCAAACACGAACCAACGGTTATTCAACATGGCTCGCCGCCTTCACCGTCGTGTGCACCCAAACCCGCAAGGTCGCGTCCAAATGCTCGGCGCCACTGCCGTTGCCTCGGACTGTGGCTTCCGTGATTTCCACGTAGTAAGCCGTCCCGACAACTCGTTTCATGAACTCAAGCGCCCTGAGGTAAACCTGATCGGACTTACTACCCTCCAACGTCACCTCGATCGGCACTTCAACCATTCCGGCGATCGCTGATGGCTCGCTTTCGCCGAGCACATAGCCAAATTCAAGATTTAGCTGGTTCGCATAAAACGATTTCTCGGTCAGCCAAACCGCGAGATTCTGATAATCGAGAAACACGCGCCGGGTATCGGCAGTCTCAACACTGCGCTCCAACGCTTCCATCTCTTGCGCCGACCATCGACTTTGTATCCCAAGCAGTTCCGTATCGAGCTCTCCGAGCTGCTGTAGCAGTACGAAATTGTCATCGATATGCTCAAGCCGGAAGGTCAAAGAGAAATAGAGTAGGCCAATACAGGCCACGATCGCCGCGAGCCATGCGGCTTGCAACCCTCGACTCCGAGAAATCCGGTAGGCCAATCGATCCAACGAGCGCTGTACTCGCACACGAGGTGATACACGGTGGGCGATCGTCGATTCAAACTGCTCAACGACATCATGGTTCGCCGCAGGCGATCCTTCTTCGGCTACGTCTTCCTCAAGCGCCAGATCGAACAGCGTCGTATCGACACGTCGGATTGCCGAGGAGTTGAGCGGCACTTCGTTCGGATCGTAATCGTCTCGCAAGGTAGTCATCGCAGCTGACCTCGTATTTGGAATCCGACTTCACTGCCGTTCGCAGCAAGCCCTTGTTCGAGTTGCTGCATCCAAGCCGCCTCCCAGGATTGAACGATTTCACCGTTCCACGGCGCACCACTGAGGTTGTCTTCGAGCTGCACAAGCAGTGGTGCAATCGCACCGAGGGTCTCTGTCGAACGACCTTCCAGATCAACATGCCAAACACTCGCTGAGCGAGCGATCTTCACTTCGGTAACGACCAGGCCTTCGGGAACGATCTCCCACAATCGACTGAGGAACAGCCCAGGCAGGTTGAAGGCGTCAAGGTTCAGGATATCGAGTTTGCGAGCTTCGGCGTCCATACGATCAACATCGCTTTGTAGCGTCTCGATCTGCCGCTCGCGGCGCTCGATTTCTACGGACAGTGAATCCACGTCGGGTCGATGTTTCCAGATAGCGTATTCCACCGAAGTGGCCACGCCGATGGTCGCCATCATCAAGATTGCCGTGACAAGCAAACCCGCGCGTACTACGGTTTTACCACTGACCGATCCGCGTGCCAGCAGCGAGACGAAATTGCTGTGCAGGGAGACCGGGAGTGAGACCACCTGCTGCATCCAAAACGCGGGCTTGGCCGCGTCTGCGTTGTATTGCACTTTGGCATCGATTCGCTCGTCGAGCGCATCCGTAACCTCGGCCGCATTCGGGCCCAAGACCCATGCCTGCGAGATCATGCCCCCGATACGTTGCTTCGAGTAACCAATCGTTCGGTTGATGTCGAGAACCAATCGTCCATTGGTTTCTGCAGTCCACGGATAACTCAGTTCTCGAACAAACAAAATCTCGCCATTCGCATCCGAGATCAGCATTTGCGTACGATTGTCGAACAATGCCAGCAGAAGGATCGCGTCCTCGTCATCGCGTTCCAACGACGGTATGAAGCGCGACATGATCTCCGTCAATGGCACAAGCAGCTTAGGTACGAGATAGAACTCGGCGCAGACCCGCATCAGGCCGTCGCAGATGTACTTCGGCATCAAATGCAACAAGACTCCATTCACTTTGTTGCGTTTGACGGGATGTGCACGCCAGGCAGCCGGGCCGTCGAATGGTTTGTTGTTGTCGACGTAACGCTGAAGGTAGCGGGTTCGGTCACGCCGCGACATCGGTGGCAGCTCGAGAAACTCGTGCGTATGCAAGTCGTCTTCGTAGGCAATTGCAACAGAGCCGCCGCGGCCAAGCTCCACAACCTCCGCCGCAGCCGCCAAAGCCGCAGCAAGATCATTCAGGTCGTTGACGGCCACCGGCGATTTCCAACTTTCAACGACATCGGCGCCACGCATTCGAGCGATGCGGAACTCGCCGTAGGCCCACTCAATGGCGAACTCGATACTCATGGTTGCACCCAGACGAATCCGCCACCTTGATCTTCGTATCGAAGACCCAGGTCGTCGGTCACCTTGAAGACAGACTGCAAGTCCCCGGTCGGATACGGATCCGCATAGACCAAAAGCCGCGAGTCCTCAATGACAAAGCGTGACAGCACGCCATCGAGGGTGACACCGGCGGCAGGTACAGGCACTGCGGCAGCGGCGTTCAGAGAAATAGCGGCTTGATTCGAGGCCGTGTTGGTGGCGAGCACTTCCTTGAACAGTGCGCCGAGGTGCCATCGCTGTATGAACAGCCGGTCGCTCTCAACCAACGATGCGCCGGCACGCTGATTCCAGATATCGTCGAAGGTGACCGCGTTGTTACCCGGGAAGCCAACGTTGCCGGTCAGATCCGATATCAACATCACGCGCGGTGACAGAGGTGCCGCCGCCAACCCGCCGGTCTGCTGGTAGCCGGAAAAACCGCCACCCGCTGTGAAAAAATTGGGATCAAAATAGAGGCGCCGCTCAAAGCCGCGTCTATTCGCTGCAATGTCGTCAGCCGGTATATTACTGAGCGTAGCGACCGCTGCCGTCCAGTCGCTCAGCGTCGCCGAGGGAATGCGGCTGTTGCGACGCACATACGCCTCTAGTTCGCCGACAATCTGCTGAAGGTTTGCGGCTTCCGCCGCGCCGTAGGCATCGTTAATCGACCCGACGATACTCGGCGCGAGCACAGCCGACAGGATGGCCAAAATAGCCATTACTCCGATCAACTCCATGAGTGTAAAGCCGCGCTGTGTTTTCATCGGCTGAGCCCCGAAACCAACGAGAACATCGGCAAAAACAGTGATGCCGCGATTAGCCCGACAATGACGACCAACGAGAGCGTGATCAGCGGCTCCACCACCGCGAAGGTCCGCTTGATTTGGCGAGGAATTTCTTGATCAAACCGATCCGACACCTGCTGCAAAGTCGTATCGAGTTTTCCCGACTCCTCGCCGACGACAATCATTCGCCGCGTTAGCGAAGAGATCACGGCATGATTTCGCAGCGCATCGCTGATCCGCCCCCCGCGCTCTACGGTGTCGGCCGCATCCTGTATTGCCGCGTCCATCACGAGATTGTTGCTCACGCCATTCGAGAGCTTCAAAGCCTCAAGAATCGGCACTCCGGCCTTGAGCATCAGAGCGAGATTGTGAACAAACTGACTCTGAACCAGCATGCGCCGAACACCGCCAAAAACCGGGACATGCAGCCCGGCATTGTCGAGTCGATAGGCGAATGACGGATGCGCCGCACGCAAGGCGCGCAGACCGAAGACGGCACCCACAATCGCCACCACGCCGACCCACCAATAACGTTGAGTAACCTCACCCAACGTCACAACGCCTTGCGTCAATGCAGGAAGCGCGATGTCTAGCTCTGCGAAAATCGCCGCGAAACGTGGCACGACGAACAGGAACATCAGCGCGATCAATCCCGCGACTGCGCAAAGAATCATTGCGGGATAGATCGTGGCCTGGCGGACGTCTGCAACGATACGATCCACCCACTCGAGATGATGAGCGATATCCTCGAAAATCGTCGTTAAGCTGCCGCTTTGCTCGCCCGCACGGACGAGGTTACAGATCTGATCGGAGAACACCTCTGGGTAGTTTCGAAGGCTCTCCGAAACCTCGTTACCCGCTTGAACGTTGATACTGATGTCTTTGAGGACGCGACCCAGGACCGGATGATCCGTTTCTTCCGCCATCGCTGACAAGGTGCTCGCAATCGGAATCCCCGCCATTTGCAGCGACGTCGCGCCAGTAAAAAAATCAATGAGGTCGCGGCGCGGCACCTTGCCCTGCCCGCTCGCCTTTTGCGGTTTTTTCTCGCGCGCTTCGACCAACCAATGATCGATTTCTCGCAACCGCGCCTCGAGTACGCGCTCGTTGTCAGCCACCATCGTGCCGTCCGACACGCGTCCGTTTCGATCCACACTGTGATAGGCGTATTGAGGCATTCGACGACTCCTACCTGACCACGCGAAGCACTTCGTCGAGGGAGGTCACGCCGACCATCGCTTTGGCAATACCGTCGTGCAGCATCGGCACCATGCCGGATTCAGCAGCCAGCGCGTTGAGCTCGCCGGCACTCGCACCGGCGATAATCGGTGCATGGAACCGTTCGTCGACCGTCAGAATCTCGTAAATTGCCGAGCGCCCTTGATACCCGGTGCCGTTGCAATGCACGCACCCGACGGCTTCAAAGAGGGTTGCCTCCGCAGGCACGGAGTCCTCCAATCCCAGCGATTCAATGAGTTCGGTTGGCCGTTCATGTGGCCGACGGCAATGCGTGCAGAGCACCCGTACGAGACGTTGAGCGACGATGGCGGACAACGCCGCCGGTAGCATATACCGATCGACGCCCATATCGACCAGACGCGGAATCACACCGACTGCATCGTTGGTATGCAACGTCGACAGGACAAGGTGACCGGTCAATGCCGCACGTGTTGCGAGCTGCGCCGTTTCAAGATCGCGGATTTCGCCGACCAATATGACATCGGGGTCCTGCCGCAACAGCGCTCGTAGTCCAGCCGCGAAGTCCATTCCAACATCTGGTCGAACCTGCGTTTGACGGATCGAACTCAGTGAATACTCCACCGGATCTTCCAGCGTGAACACACTGCGCGCCTCTGACTGTACGAGCTTTAATGACGCGTACAGGGTTGTCGTCTTGCCGCTGCCGGTGGGACCGGTGACCAACACCATCCCGTAAGGCAGCCCGACAAAGTTTTCCAGTTGGTCAGTGTGTTGCGATGAAAACCCAAGATCATGCAGCGACAGACGGGTGGCACTGCGATCCAATATCCTGAGGACGACACTTTCTCCGACATTGGTCGGTAGCGTTGAGACCCTGAGGTCAACATGATGCTGCCCGTAGTCGAACCGAATACGCCCATCTTGCGGTACGCGTTTCTCGGTAATGTTGAGGTTGGCAATGAGCTTCATCCGTGCGGTGAGCGCGGGCTGAATCAGCTTCGGGATCAACACCTCCTGGCGCATCACACCATCAATTCGCATACGAACTCGGACGACTTTATCCGC
>JBCAZH010000015.1:28045-52296 GCA_038533155.1 Pseudomonadota bacterium
CCGTCGCTGATTTTCAGTGGAATCAGTTTGAATTTTTTCGCCGTCTCGAAGGAGACAAGCCGCAGCACCGACTCATCGATCTCGGCCGACTTAACGTCAACGACCTTTGTCTGCGCTTCATTCGCGAGATTCTCGGTGATCACCTCGGCGGAGACGAAACCGAGATCAATCAACACCTCGCCGAGGAGCTTGCCATTGCGCTTCTGTTCGCGAAGCGCGAGGTCGAGCTGAGCCTCTGTAATTAAGCCAGAGGCTCTGAGACGGCTACCCAGCGTCATTTTCTTACGCTGGGTGACCGCAATCCTCGAAGTCAGCTCACTCCAGTAAGCCGCTGTCGCATCCTTGCTGCGCGCATTCATTGCACTGCTCGTCGCGCGACCTTATTCGCGAGCGAGGTAAATCAGAAGCTGATCGCTATTCTGGTTCGCTCCGACTAACTTCACCCGACCCGCTGCAAACCAAGCGCCATTGCCGGTGGCGACGTCCGCGTCACCATCGAGAATGTCGCTGATTCGTTGTGCTTCAGTCGACGAGACGCCATCGACCCGCAACACAGACACGCGAGTTGTATCGGGATTGCCGTCACCGTCGAGATCGAACTGATAGTTCGCGTCACCTCGGCTCAAGATCCCAACGTAGTCGCCCTCGTTGAACGGATTTTCGAGCTCCTGCTCCATGTAGGGCCCAGCCCATCCGCTAACAGCGTTATTGGTATTGTCGGAAAGAAGCAGGCGCTCCGCCGTGTTGGTGCTTCCAGCGACATGAACCGGGAAGTTACCCGTGTCCTCGTAATAGCGCGCAACCGCAGTCCGCGCGACATTCGCATCCTCAACGAATGAAGTCACTCGTGCGTTGCGAATCGCGTCGAAAATCATCGGCGTCGCCATCGACGCCAAAATCGCGATGACGGCAACCACGCCGATCATCTCCATCAGTGTAAAACCAGCATTCTTATGCCGCATACCATTTCTCCCAGATCAATTCATTAGGCAGACCATGGAGGGGTAGCGGCGTCAGCAGCCTAACCTTTAGGGATTTCGGCGGTTTAACGCACCGGATTTGTGGCTGGGATCACTGAAGCTCGAGATTCGGCAGATTGAGCGTTGCGGCATCGAAGCTCACTTCGGCTAGACGCGCATCGAGTCTTGCGCCAATTTCGCGGATTTTCGCGTTAGCTACCGCTTGTTCACGTAAATTCACGAGAAAAAAGTCGCTCGCGCCGTTGCGGAATCGTTGAATTTCAGCTTGCTCGAGCTGCTCGGACTGATCGACCTCGTCCGCTGCCAAGCCCGCCAATTGTTCAGCGAAACTCAGTCCCATGACGATGCCTTCGAGCTCGAGTGCGATCCGTTCCTGCACTTGTTGGCGCTTAAGCCGCAGCGCATCTAGCTCGGCCTCGGCCTGCGTGACACGACCGCGAGCCGCCCGCCGCTGGACGGGCACGGAAAACTGAACACCGACTTTGGTATCGGTGCTATCACGAGATATTCCGCCTTCGCCGACACCGCCGACTCCCGAGGCGATCTCCAGGCTGACGTCGAAGCGTGGTTTCAGAGCGTTACGACGAAGTTTCAGTCGATTGCCAGCCCGGCGAATTTCGGTCTCGAGTCGGAGCAACTCGGGTCGCGAAGTGAGTACATCCGCTGCCGAGTCGAGTGCGCGTGGCACAATCCCAGGTACGCCGTCCATGCCCTCTGGGAGCTGACTCGAATTGGGGAGCGATGGGGCGCCCTCCGCGTCACGCAGATAAAAAGCCAGGCGGTTTGCCGCCATTTGAAAATTCAGTTGCGCCTGCGCGACCAAGCTGCGGCGGCGCGTGATGTTCTGCAGATTTTCGGTGATGAAAATCCGCGCGCGTGCACCGCTGCTGACCTCTCGGATCAGTGCAGCATCGCGGGCTTCGGCGTTCCGCAACAGCTCCCGATACACCTCCAGCTGTTGACCGGCCGCCCTCCAGCGCCAATAAGCACTAGCAGCGTCACGCTGCACATCAATTTTGGTCAGCAGCACATCGATGTCGGCCTGCTCAACGATCAGACCCGCATCCATCTCCGCGAACCGTCGATCATCAATGTCGCGATCCCTCAGCAACGATAAAATGGCGCCCGCTTTTGCGGTGCCACCACGATTGGTGAAGTTGATGTCCTCGTAGATCGGGAAATCACCCTCAGAAACCTGGTACTGGCCGTAAACATTGGCACCGAAGGCGCGCAGTGGTTGCGTCACTTTGCCGCGTAACACCTGCCCGTCGTAAAAACCGTTCAGGTAGCTGTCACCACTGGCATCGAGCTTCACATCGAAGCCGCCCGCGGCGACGTTGATCTCGCCTTCGGCGTTGCGCCGGTTGGCCTCAGCCTCGAGGATCGCAGGAAAATGGGCGGCGCTGGATTTGAGGACCTGCTTGAGCGTCAGCGCCTCGGTCGACTGCGCGAAGACGCCCACCGTTGCTAAGCCTCCGATCATCAGCGCCAATGTGGCGCAGACGACTCTCACTGCTGACCACCTGGGTCAGCCGCGAAGTCCGGTGGGAAGTTATTGGTCAGTCGCCACAGCTCGTAGCCAACACGCACCGTCTCCAACTGAATCCATCCCCGCACGTTCGCGCCAAACCGGACGAACCGATCTTCGGGCCAAGGATGGGGATCTAACGGATCTTCACCAACCAGCACACGAAATAGCCCGTTGGGCTGCGCCGAAGCATCGACGGACAACACGATCCCGCCGAATGTGCCAACGGCGACCGACGGCCAGCCGCTGAATTGCACAGCGGGCCATCCTTCGAACTGCAGTCGCGCCTTGTCACCGGGTTGCACCAGCGCGACATCCCGACCGTTGACGTACAGTTCCACCGCGCGTTTGACGTTGCTCGGAACGAACGTCGCAATCGTCTGGCCGGCACTGACAAAGGTCGCGACATCACCCGCGTTCACACTCAAGATTACGCCGTCTCGCGGCGCGGTCACTGTCTGCGCCGACAGTCGCGAGATGTTGATATCGACTCGGTTCATCTCGGCGGCTGCTTCGGCGACCGCAGCGCGTCGGGTTTCCACGGCAATCTGTGCTTGCTCGTAGTTTCTGCGCGACTCAAGGCCCTGCTCGAACAGCTCGAAGGTGCGTCGTGCATCAATTTGCGAAGTCTCGACCGCCTTCTGAGCAGCATCGAGTTTCGCCTGAACCTGAGTACGTTCAGCTTCGAGCCGCTGCAGTAACATCGGATCGTTATCGACAATCGTCACTATAGGCGCGCCCGCTTCCACCGCCATGCCGTCTTGCACAAACCACTCTGCGATCCGGCCGGACACCAACGCATTGATATCCTGTTGACGGTCGTTCGGATTCAAAGCAGTCACGCGACCGGGACCAGAGGTCGTCTGAACCCACGGAACGAAATAGAGAAACGCCCCAAACAACAAACCGAAGATAATCAACATGAGGGCTACCGCCTTGGTCGTGCTCGGTATGTTGATGTCGTCGAGGGTCTGGAAATACTGCGAATGATTGGTGACGTTACTCACTAGCTGCCACCTCAGTTCCCGTCCCGAGGAACGGCGATTGATAGCGCTGCGCGTGGACATCGCCTTGCTCTGAACGCGTGCGCTCCATCACACGCATGTCGAAGTGCTCGCAGAACGACACGGGATCACTGAACACGCGTTGTTGGCTCCGACCCATGTATAGGAAATGCGAGAAGTCGCCGGTTGGCTCGCGATTGGAGAAGTACACGATGGTGGTCTCTGTCGCAGCGCTCTCGTGCAACGCCGCGAGGGCCGCCATCAGCAGTCGATACGGCAACACGTCGTAAAGCTGGCTGAGAACGAGTACTCGAGGCCGCGCGAGAATCGCAGAGGCCAACTTGAGTTGCATCATTTCGGCGAGTGACAGCGGCCATCCAGTCACGGCGATTTGATGATCAAGTCCGTTGTCCAGCTGCGCGATGACCGGCTCCAAGCCAACCAGACGCAGAACTTCCAAAATATCAACGCTGTTGACGCCATCACGACTTCGGGTCAGGTAATCCCTGATCGTCATACTGGTTGTATTCGGCCGATCCAGCACAATGATTTCCTGACGTAGCGAGTGAGCGGACACGGAATGCGTGTCCACACCACCGATGGTCACATAGCCACCATCAGGTTCCGCATGTCGTTTCATAAAATTTGCGAAGAGTCGTTGCACCGCGTAACTCGGCGCACGAGCATAGACCAACGCGCTCGGCGGGAGTTCCAGATTGAACGCGATGTCGATACCCCGCGTCTCGCCGCGCGCCTCGACCATGGCAAGACCCGAACCAGGTAACTTCTCGTCAATCCCTTTGACCTCTTCTTGCTCGACGTCGTAGAACAATGAGAGTTCTTCAACGGCCGCACAGAGGTCGTAGAAATAGGAAAGGTAAGTTCCGAGTTGGGACAAGCCGAAAAAAACCGCGGACAGGACCAACTCCGCCGCCACCAGTTGACCGACCGACAGCTGCGATTGGATCACCAGCCAGCCACCGAGCGCTAAAAGGCCAGAACTCGCTAACGCCCAAAGAAATAGAAACGACACCGCTTGCGAGAAGTAGTGGCCAAAGTGCAGTTTGTGTTGCTCGATGTAAGTGTTGGTCACCTCATCGGTCCTGCGCAGAGCTTCTTCGACATGCGAGCTGCTTTTGAAATAGCCGTTTGAGCTTCCAAGCCCCTCGAGCCAGGCAGCGGCAGAGTGCTTGTCGTGAGAGAGCTGCATCCCGCTTTTGATCGCGCGCTTGCCCCAGATCAACCAGATCATCCAAATGAGTACGATCACCACCAAATTGAATGCGAGAAACGCGGGGTGATAGAGCGAGGTCAACGCGAATCCGACGACCGCCTGAAGCAAAATGGAGAAGCCACCGACCAACAAGTACGGCGTGCGCTTCATAACGATAATAATGTCGAAATAGCGGTTAAACAGCGGGCCGATACCGCGATCATCGAAGTACGGATTGAGTGCGTAGACCGAACGCAGAGCGATCTCCGACACCATTCGCGCATAGAACCGCCGACCGAATACATCCACGAGGTGAAGTCGCAACGCGTTCATAACGGCGGCTAAAGCCAACAACACAAAAAGCGTAGCGGACAACACGAACAGCGGTGTCGTCAGACCTGTGTTGATGATCGAGTTGATCAACATCTGCACCGAAATCGGCGTCGCTAGAGACAGTAAACTGATACCAACGCCATAAATGATCGCCAACGAGTAGAACGACTTTTCCGGGCCAAGAATCTTGCCGAAAAAGTGAAACAACTCAGGCAGCGTCCGCTGCGTGCCGATTCCTTGCCCTGCCATGCGTACCACGCTCTCAACACAAAACCGCAGCACGCTAATGCGCACCGCGTTTATCCAGTGTCTAGATTAATTGACCCGTTGTCGAATTTCATGTCGAGATTCGTGAAATGTTTATCAGGGAACAACGAAGACGTTGTCTGAGATCTCGGCCCCGATATCGGTGTTGCGCCGAATAATATCAGCCAGTGTCGTCGACTCGATCATCGCCAGCGTTTCACCGAAAAAGGTTCTTTCATACCAAAAGCGGTCTCCATCACGGAGTCGCTCGAATTGATCGACAACAATGTAGTGGAACAGCGGACCCAAGGCCGACTGTCCAACAGGCGTTTCGGCCAATCCCCCCACCCACAGGTCCACATCATCGACAGAATCGTAGACATCTGACAAAGCGGCTGAAAGATGAGGATCATCGGTGATCTCGGAGAAGCTCGAGCGCATCTCAAGTCCGAGCTGGCGCCTGGTTTCGTTATAGCCCGGCAGACCATGGTCACGACCCCGTTGAATATTCAAAGCCGCGAGGTCAAATCCACCGGCACCAGGCTCACCGAATAGCGCGTTGCGAACATCATCCACCACCTGTGCATCAATCGATTCACAAATTTGGCCGGCCAAGCCACGCAACACCGGATCGATGCCACCCTCCGTCACGATTCGGTCGGGGCGAAAAAACGCATCACGTAGCGCGAGGTTGCCTTCTGGAATTTCCTGACCCAACGCATCAAGCCTGCGGATCTTATCGCTGAGCATGCTATGCCCGAGACGGTACGCCGCTGACGAAAAGATGTTGGCCACACTCGCGTCAACCGTCTCATCATAACCGCGGTACGGCGCAATCGCGTCGCGACCGAGCAAGACGGGCAGGAATTCGTTGTAGGTGATCACCTGCATTTGTGCACCCACGATTCGACGCGCACGTTGGTAGATCAGCTCACCATTCAAGCTTGGGTCGAGCGCCGCGATTTCGCGGGCCAATCGATTGTGCTCGCGAACAAACAACGTGTGCATCACCGCCAGACCGACCTGCTCGTTCGCCCTGACATCACCCGCCAAGAACAGCTCCGCGCCTGAGCCACCAGCGTTCGCAAGCCCTTCCGTGTTGTAGGGCAAAAGATCTCCGGCTGATGTCTTGAGCATGCCGGTTCCATCCATCGTTCGGAGCGCGCGCGATCGAGTGACATCAGAGCCGTACACGTTGGATGCATCAATCCAACCGGTGATCTCATTGATCTGTTGGCGCGGATTGAGCACATGATCGCCCGTGGCATCATCGAAAATTGATCGGTTCAGGGGAATCGTCACAGCGCCCGTATGCGTCGGATCGAACCAAGGATCACCCATAGGCACGTCAATATCGGCTGCCTCCGCCGGTGCGACGCCATCGGTCAGATCGAGATCGTGATCGAGAAACTGTCCCCATTGCCACAAGAAATCGCTCGCACGACGACCGTTCGGATGGCTGCCTGCTTGCGCGGCAATCGCGTTGCTGATCGCTCTGGCGCTCGGCCGATTGGCACCGGAAGGCGCAGCAACAAGATCTGCATAGTCTGGCGCAACCACTCGCGCCAATTGACTGTGCGACTTGTTCATATCCGTCAACAGGCGATTGTTGTTACTACCGTCGAGCGATCGAAATGAAAGAAAGTCGTTGTCAAGATCAGGTTCGCGTAGGTCGTTGCGTTCGATCCCGCGAACCGGAGAAACGGTCGTCCCGTTGTTCACGGCGTTGGAAGTTGAAGCTCCCTGTTCACACCCGACCAAAAGCGCCGCTGCGAACGCAACGGTTGCTGCGAGTTTTTTTGTCATGCCTGTCCCCGAATCGCTGCAGGGGTGCGGTGTCCCAACCGCCGCCCGCAGTGTTGTTTTTAGTACCGGCAAGTTTAGTCGGCGCCTCGACACGCGTCGCTCGGATAAGTCCGAACTCAAGCGTGACCTCGATCACATAATGCGACTGTAAGATCATTCTCTGTCCAACCGCGCGCCCGCTGTCGAGTTTTTGCTAGCATCCTTGTATCTCTGGGGAGAGGGAACGCGTCGATGTTGAAGGCTCGACTAAACGCTTTGCTGTGCTGCGCCGCGGTCACACTTGCAGGATTTGCTTTGCCAAGCCCGACATCGGCCGACGTGTCGATCGGCAACACGTTCGCGTTAAACAGAGTGCTCAATGAGTTCGTGGAACGCGGCGATTATCCTTTTATATACGCGCGACTCGAAAGTTTTGAAGGACGCGTCCTGTACGAGTACAGCACGAAGAACGAACTACTGCTTCCCGACGCCGATATCGATGGCCAAACCTGGATGCGAATCTGGTCGATGAGCAAAATCGTCACGATCACGCTCGCAATGGATTTGGTCGAGGACGGGGTGATCTCGTTAGACGATCCGGTGACCGACTACATTCCCGAACTCAGCACTTTGACAGTGGCAAGGGGCGTCGACGAGATTCGCTTGTCCGCCGTACCGGAGGGGGCTGAACCATGCCCGTTAGCGACCCAACCGGCTTCGACGCCGATCACGCTCAGGAATCTCATCAACCACACCGCTGGATTTCACTACGCGGTGACCGGGATCGAGTGCCTGGATGCTTTGTCGCGCGCGCAGAATCTGCCGGGCTCTGAAGACACGCGTGAGTTTATCGATCGCCTTGCCGCGTTGCCGTTGGTGCATGAACCAGGAACCGATTATTTCTACGGACTCAACACCACAGTGCTGGGCATGGCTCTGGAGCGGGCCACGCGTAGTTCGCTGCAGGAACTAGTGGAAGAGCGGATCACCAAGCCGCTGCGCATTCGAGGCCTGCAGTATGCGTTACCGGAAAAAGAGACACTGCTACCGCATTTCACTGGGACCGGTGGCACAGCGGCAGTGACCGATCCGACGACCTTGGATATCTTCGGTGGCGAGTTGCCCCGCTATGATCGGCGCAATGAACTCCAACTCGGCGGCGAAGGGATGCTGGCAACCGCCGATGGCTACGCTGACTTCCTTCGAATGCTCGGCAATGGCGGCATGCTGCGCGGTCATCGCGTGTTGGACGACACGAGCCTCAGCGAGATGACATCCCCTCAGACATTGATCAACAATCCGGCCGGCTACAACGGCTACAACCTGTGGGTCACCAATGGCAGCGCGCCCGACGGCCAAGCGGGGCTGTGGCTCGGTGGTGGCTATGAAAGCACGCACTTTTGGATTGACACGGAAAACGAGTTTGTCGGCGTCATCATGTCGCAGATGCACGCCCCTCCCGCCGCCGAAGTCTCTCGCGATGAAGCTTTTCGTGCGGCGGTGTACAACAACCTCATCCGTTAGACCGGCGCCTCCGATCAATCGGTCTTTGCCGCGCGTCGCGCGAGCTGTTTGGCGGAAATCCACAACGCACCGCTGACCCCGATGCAATACAGCGCCATTCCATACATTTGGCGTGGCAATGAGATCCCAGCATCGATAAGCGTGCCAGTCACACCCGGCCCAGCCGCAGTCGAGAACACCATCGCCGACATGATCAGCGAACGAACGGCACCGAGGTGTTCGGTGCCATACACCTCGGGCCACAACGCCCCAAACAGCGTCGACGACACGCCGTAGCTGATGCCGACCAAGACCATCACCAGGATCAGCCCTTCCGGCGCCGTGACTTTCGCAACAGCGAAACACGCCACCGTCAACGGAATTAGAAAGAACGGCAGCACTTTCACGGCACCAACCCGATCAATAATCTGCCCAAACAGCAATGCAACAACGACCGTCGTACACGCCAGCACCACAAGACACCGCGCGAACCAGTCCGCTGGCCATCCGTGAAGTGCCGTCATGTAGTCCTGATGGTAGAAGATCGTTGTGCCGATAAACGCCGGCGCCAGCACACCAGCGAGCACGCCGTAGAACACCGGGTCGCGAACCACTTGCGCCCTCGTCCATTGACGGCGCGCGGTATGTAACGCCACCACGCTCGAGTCATCGTTTTGGGGCGTGCGCGGCTTCGAATAGCACCAAACTGCAATCGGCAGACCGATCAATACCAGTGCGGCCGCGGCGGAGAACCATCCGGCCTGGAAACCATGGGTTTCTGTAAGCGTGACAAAACTGAGCAGCAGCGTTGCCTCGCCCCCTTGGTGACCGAGAACCACGAGTGAGACAGCGCGCCCACGAGCCGCAACAAACCAGCGGCCTGTCATGGTCAACGCAATATGCGTCATCATTCCTTGGCCGAACAAACGCAGTAGGTAGATACCGACAAGCAATACCCACGCTGACGCAGCCGTGCCGGCAATCACGCACGCCAAGGCCAACATCGGCATGCTGAACAAGATTAGGTGATGTGCCTTAACGCTATCGGCCAGCCGACCGAGAAAAGGCAGCGTCGCTGCGCTACACAGCGTGGCCACCATGTACAAGCGCCCGAATTCGCCATGGGATAGATCGAACGCGAGCTGCCATTCGCCAACCGAGGCCGAGACGAAATAGGTCTGACCGAAGGTGGAGCAGTAAGTGAGTAGGAAGCCGCCAATGACCCAGCGGAAATTCTTCGAAAGAAAATTGAGCAACGAGGCTCCCTAAAGATCCGCCGGCCTCGCACCGCAAGATCGCAGCGCGAGACCGATTTCGACGTCAGAATTGGTAGGTTACGCCAACCGACAGCATCGTGACATCCGTTTCGTCGAATTCGTACAACTCGTACTCACCACGAACACTCAGCGGTCCGAGCCCAAACGATGCCCCCACACCGTAAGCAAGGTCGTTGCCATCGGTGCTTTCCGACACGTTCTGGATCGATGCTTCCGCATCCCAAGACGCGTAGCCAAGTTTCGCGAACAGATCGATCGGACCGGCATCCACGCCGACGATGCCCCAAAGGTTCAGTGCCGTGGTTTCAAGCGTTACTTCGCTACCGAGGACGTCGATTTCCGGCTCACCGAAATTGACGTACCCACCTTCAACACCAAGATTGATCAGCGGCAAATCGAAGTTGTAGCCGATGTATGCCTTGAACGCGGTGTCGTCTTCGTCGATGGAGTTCGGAAGGTCCGGAATATCGGTCACGCCAAGGTCCGCCTCGATATTCGAACCACCAGCGCTCGCTCCGATGTAAAAACCGGAATCTGCCTGCGCTGCACCGGCGGTCATTGCCCACGCGGCGCCAGCCAACCATGCCGAGCGCATCAAAAAAGTCGTGTTGTTCATAAGAATGTCCACTTAATAGCCCAAGTGTTATGTCAACCGAATCATGAGTCGACTATGGCTAGATAGCAGATCTGTGGTGCAGCGTCTGCCGCGTCCGCACAAAACTGTGACGCAGGGCTAAAGAACGCGACGAATCACTGAGTCTGTTGACAAATCCGCACTTGATTGGATGATATAAAAGTGATATCACTTTAATATCAACTGAAGGAGTGAAATCGATGAGCAATGTTCACGAAAAGACGTACCGCGCGATGTCAGGTTGGCTGCCCTTACTGGTGCTGATCGGCGTTATAGGATTCTCAATCTTCTGCCTCACCCGTGGCTTGGTGGCGTGTGGAATCCCTGGGATCATCTTCTCGACCTTGATGTTTGGTGGCTTCATGGCCATCGCACCAAACGATGCCCGTGTGTTGCTCTTATTCGGTGACTACAAAGGGTCGGTCACCGACTCTGGCTTCTTTTGGGTGAATCCTTTCTTCTCGAAAAAGAAGATCTCATGCCGGGTGAGAAACTTCGAAACGGGCTCTACGGTCATGCCTGAGAAAAAGAACTCGAGTGGTGCGATCGTCCAACACAAATCCCGCTCTAGCGGCAAGCCGTCGAAGGTCAACGACCGCGACGGCAATCCGATCGAGATTTCCGCCGTAGTCGTCTGGAAAGTCGTGGATACCGCCGAGGCAATGTTCGAAGTCGACGATTTCGAGGACTATGTGGCGGTGCAAAGTGAAGCCGCCCTTCGCAACCTGGCTAGCCGCTATGCCTATGACGGCGAATCCGACGACGAATCACTACGCGGCAATACGGACAAAGTGGGTGACGAGCTGCGCAAAGACATTCAAGAGCGACTAGGCACGGCGGGTGTCGATGTCATCGAGGCGCGCATCAGCCACCTCGCCTACGCACCAGAAATCGCCGCGGCGATGCTACAAAGGCAACAAGCACAAGCGGTAGTCGCAGCGCGCACGAAAATCGTCGAAGGTGCTGTTGGCATGGTGGAAATGGCACTGGACCAACTCAAGCGTGACGGCATCATCGACCTCGATGAAGAGCGCCGCGCAGCGATGGTATCAAACCTCTTGGTCGTGCTGTGTAGTGACCGGCACACGCAGCCGGTGGTCAACGCAGGCACGTTGTACAACTGATCGATCATGGCGCGAACCTCCTTCCTGTTCCGGGCTGACCCAGCGGTCATGGAAGCGCTGAAACGGTGGGCCGACGACGAACTGAGAAGTGTCAATGGCCAGCTGGAGTTCATCGTTCGTCAGGCGTTGAAACAATCGGGCCGCTTGGACAAACCGAAATCCGGCGAAGACTGAACGGTGCGGTTGTGAACCCCGATTCCGATTGATCGGGGTTCAATCAAGACAAGTCACGACCGAGTTCTGTGTGCCGGGCGCGCGTTCAATTTAGGTGCCCGTGCAACTCACTGCGACTTCAACCGACCGACATTGCTCCGGCGCATCACGACGGCAACTGCCGCAAGAGATACCATCATCTGGGTCTGTGCAGGACGCACAGCACCAAGTCGCCCCGATGCTCGCGATTTCTCGCTCGATCAAGACCTCTTCAGCAGGCGTGTAGACGGATTCATCGTCGTCGAGATCATCGCCCACGGCGACTACGCAACCGCTCATCAACACAACGGGCAGCAGAACAAGCAACAATCGTACGGGGCGCATGACATCCTCCAGATCGAACAAGTGTTTAATGTGGAGCTTGCATCAACACCGGCCGAGACACCAGTAGATCAAACGCGGATAGGCTGATCGGACAACTGCGCCAACGGTGCCTCGAAAACTGTCGTAAACACTTCTGTCATGCGGGTTTCGACCACATCGAGAAATGTCGTCACATCATCGATCGCTCGAAAAATCAAAAATCCCTGTTCGAGAAAATCGTGCAACCCCCGAACACCTACCAGCTTCGCTGGCCCCCGCATCATCTTCAGTGTCGTGGCAATCATCGGGATTCGGACGATGCCCTCGAGGCTCTCTCCCGCGCTTCGCGTCATTTCGATCAGTCTTAAGCAGTCTTGCAGGCTCGCCGCTTTGCGACTGGCCGCGCAGTAGTCGATTTCTGACACAGGTTGCTGCGCCACTAACAATGGATGCAAGTGGCGCTCGATATCGAGATTGATTTTGAGAATTGATGCGTTCAGGTCGAGCGCAGTGGCCAGTGCCTGCAGCGCACCGCCCGGCAACACACGGCACATCATTGGGACGACTTTCTCGAGCTCTGCGTCTCGCGCCGCGATGTCGGGTCCGACCATATCGGAAACGATGTAGTCGATGGCCTCTGAATAGCCAGGGCGTGCACGAAGGTCTGCGTATTTAGGCAGGAAATACGCGATCTGAACATCAACGAATCGTTTATAGGCGTTCAGACGGTCGGCATCCTCCAGATACAAACGATGTAAGCGGTTGCTTTCAGCAAGGTGCTCGCGCAGTTGTGCCGCAATCTTCCGCATGGCGTCGTTTCTCGCACCTTAGTTCGATTCAGGCGCCGTTGGCTTAATGGAGACCAAACGCGCGCGCCGTCGATCGGCGCGCAAGACTTTAATCGTATACCCCTGCCATTCGATCGTATCGCCACTCACAGGGATGCGTTCCAGTGTCTCGATCAGAAGGCCACTGACGGTCGACACATCGAGCTCAGGGTTCCAATTCACGCCCAACTTCGCGCTGAGTTTGCGCAGATCCACGGCTGCTCGTGCGAGCATCGTGCCATCCGCTAACTCCCGGAAGTCTGTGGACGGCGTGTCTTTCTCGTCGTCGATATCACCGACGACTTCCTCCAGCACATCCTCCATCGTGGCAAGACCCTCGACAGTGCCGTACTCGCCGACCACCAACGCCAAGTGGCGGCGCGAATCTTGGAAAGTGCGCAACAGCTTCGGTAATTTTATGGAACCGGGCACGATTAGCGTGTCGCCAGCAACGGCATCCCAGTCGACGTCCTGACCTTCATGGGTCAACAACCAGTGCAAGAGATTCTTCGCGAGCACCACCTCGGCCGCATCGTCCAGATTGCCCGTCCGAGTTAGCGGGAACCGGCTGTGGCCCGTCGCATGCATACGCTCGATCACCTCCGCTCGACTCATCGTACTCGACAAAAACGCGATACTGTCGCGCGGCAGCATAACCGCAGCGGCATCCAAGTCTTTGAGATGTGTGGCGCCGACAATCAGACCGGCTGTCGTATTACCCACCGCGCCTTCCGTTTGACCAAGCACCGCCAACAACCGAATCTCGTCTGCCGACGTGATCGGCGCAGCATGCTCAGAACGGAGTTGGCGTGAGAGCATCTCCGACAACAACACCAATGGCTTCAAGATGACACTCAGGAAATGGATGCCGTGGGCTACGGGCGATGCGAGCGCCTGCGCATAACTCACGCCGAGGGTTTTTGGAATGATCTCTGTGAACAGCAGCACCGCCAAGGTGAAGATCAACGAGAAAATCCACAGGGTCGATGGGTCGAATACCGCGCTATAGCTCGCGCCTGCAACTGCCGCACCAACCGTATGCGCCGCGGTATTCAGAATGAGGATCGCCGCAATCGGAATGTCCATATTGTCTTTAAACGACGCCAGCAGAGTTCCGGCCCGCTTACCTTGCTGATTCAAGACTTCGATCTGCGGTCGAGTGATGGACAGGACTACGGACTCGAAGATTGAACACAAAAAGGACACGACGAGCACAACCGCTACCGCCGACACAAATAGCAACATGAGGGGAATCTCCTCCACGAATCTGTGTCTATTGTCAGACACTTTGGGAACCTGTTCAAAACCGTCTGGCGCGCGGGTGCCGAAAATTTCCGACAAAGAAGCCGAGATGACTGCGGTACAATCGACAGCTAGACATCGAGTACCTCACAGGAGAGCACTATGACTCGTCACAAAATTCTTTCGCTGGTCATGCTGAGCGTGCTGGCAATTGCAGGCCCTGCAACCGCGCAAGACGGCATGGAAAACGTCGTCGAAATGATGGAGATGATCGAAACCACCGAACCCGTGGTGTTGACCGACGGCGACATTGAAACCTGGATTTCAACGGTGGAAACGCTCATCGACTCTGGTATCGATGATCTGACCAGCGAACAATCTATTGGCGCGGCCATGCAAACCATCGGCGCGAGTGCACAGGCAAAAAGCATCTTATCGCGCAGTGGCTACGACCTTGAGTCTTTCCAGAACACGTCGTTGAACATTGCAATGGCGATGGGTGCTGCCGAAATGGCAGAGAATCGTCCGGAATTGGAGGCCTCCCTCAGTCAGATGGAAGCGATGAAGGGTCAGATTCCGGCTGAGCAATACGAAATGATGTCGCGCATGGTCAAAGGCGCGATGGCGATGTTCGAGAAGACCCCGGAACAGAATATCGAGACGGTTGCGAAGTACGCCGACCGAATCGACGCGTTGGGTTCAGAATAGGTGACCACCTCGCAGGGCGTATCGCCGGCTAGGCGATACGTTCTGCAGCATCACGCTGCAATTCGGTCACTCGCAGCAGACCGTCGTCGGCCGCATCATCGACCGACGATTCAAGCACACGCAACAACGTTTCAGCGTTGTCAGGCGCCTCCAGTCCGACGCCACCACACCAGCTATTGCGTCGCGCCTTAGATCGATACATCAGCAAATCGGCAACCTTCAACGTCTGCTCCCAATCCACCAAAGTGGGCTCGTGGGCGTAAAGCGGAAACGGTGCGTAACCGATTGAGCTGGTGATCCTCGCGAGCTGCCCGCGACCCACTGGGAATACGGAACTCGCGACTGCTGAGCGAACACGCTCAGCCAACTCATCTGCCTCATCGGCTTTCGCCAGACGGGCAACAAGCATGAACTCATCGCCGCCCCAGCGAATAACGGTATCGCCGGCGCGGCACAACTGAGTGAGGCTTTCCGCGACACCAACCAACAGCCGATCCCCCGCCTGGTGGCCATGGGAGTCATTCACGGGTTTGAAATGATCAAGATCGATCATCATTAAAATGAAAGCACCCTGCTCAGTTGTGTATGCAGGGTCAGCGGCTGCATCAAGCTCGGCGCTGATCTGCTCGAAGAAATACCGCCGGTTGCGTAACCCTGTTAGCGGGTCGGTGTAGCTTGCCTCGTGGAGTTTCTCGTTCGCCAATTCAAGCTCGCGGTTCCGATTCGCGATCTCTTCGGTGCGCTCCGCGACTTCCGCTTCCAGCTTGCGACTGTACTCCGCCCTCTGACGCAACTTGCGCGCCTGTGCGTTCCAAATCAGGAACAGCAACGCGAAAGCGCCGAGCGCATACAGAAAGTAGGCCCAAGGGGTTAACCAGGGCGGGGGACTGACGTCTAGCGTCAGCGACAAGTCTGCTTCCGACCAAGTGCCATCGCTATTGGCTGCCCGCACCCGGAACACGTACTCGCCGCCATTCAGGTTCGTGTAGGTCGTCCGACGTTCGTTACCAGCTTCCACCCAACTGCGGTCGAAGCCCTCCAACTTGTACGCGAACTGGTTCTCTGACGGCGCCGCGAAGTCCAGCGCTGCGAACTCGAAGGTGACGACATCGTCTTCGTGACTCAATTGCAGCGAATCGACTTGGTCATAGACGCCATTCTTGCGGATGGGTTGGTTCAGCAATTCGAGTCCGGTGAGCGCAATCGCCGGAGGTACAGTGTTGACCGCTAGCCGCATCGGGTCGAAAAGGTTGAAGCCGTTTGCACCGCCGAAAGCCAGCCTGCCGTCTGCTAACATGAAGTGGGCACCGAAATTGAACTCTGCGCCTTGGAGGCCATCACTCACCGAGTGATTTACGATTTCGTCGGTGTGCGGATCAAGAACGGATAGGCCTCGGTTGGTACTCAGCCAGACCCGGTTGGACGCATCGGAACGGATGCCATAAATACTATCGTCCGCCAATCCATCCAGTGTGTCGTAGCGGCGGAACTTCAGAGACTCAACGGGCTCATTGGGCTTGTCGAACCGATACAGACCTTCGCGTGTACCCACCCACAAGCGGCCTCTGGGGTCGAGATGCAAGGCGGATACCGTCACCGAAGACGCCTCGGACGACTCGACGCTGAGGTCGACATGCTCCCAAGACAAACCGGTTTCTGCCATCCGGTTCAAACCGCCGCCCGCGGTCCCCACCCATAAGCGACCGAATTCGTCGCTGACGATAGCGGTCGCCCGCGGATTCGATAACGACTGCGGATCTGCCGGGATATGCGGAAAATTGGCAAACCGCTCGTTCTTCGCATCGTAGCGGTCGATACCACCACCAAAAGTACCCACCCATAGCGTGCCGTTCTTGTCGACGTGAAGACTCATGATGCCGTCCGACGCGACGCTACCATCGCCATCGGGATCGGAGCGATAGGTTTTGACACGTCCAGATACGAGATCGAACTGCGACAAACCACCGCTCATCGTACCCACCCACAGCAGATCACCCTGCCGCGTGAGTGCCATCACTCGATCATCGTCAATTCGAGCGCCATTGTCTGCGCCGCTCCAGACCCTTTCCGTGACCGTACCTAGTGAATCGACTCTTGCCAGTCCAGCGCCGAAGCTGCCGAACCACAGCGAACCATCACGTGACTCGGCGAAGGATGTTGTTCGACGAATCAACTCCTCGTTGCCCGATGGCAATCCCGGCAAGATATGTCCGAAGCTCCAACTGCGCGGATTCCACTTACTGACGCCCGCGGTCTTCGTGCCCACCCAGAGCAATCCACCTCGATCTTGATACAACGAGATCGTATTGCTGTCGGCGAGTGACTTTGGATCGAGCGCGGAGTACCGATGAACACTAAATCCATCGATTGAAGGAATGAAGCGATTGAGCCCATCCGCGGTCGCGATCCACAATCGCTGCTGGGAATCTTCTAGTATCGCTTCGACTCGATTGTTGCTGAGCGACCCGTACGAATCACCGCTCTGATAGGTGCGGAAGGTCTGCCCACCATCATCGCTGCGGCTCAATCCACCCTCTTGGGTACCCACCCAAAGGGCGCCTGAGGAATCGCGAAGAATCGCTCGAACCCGCTTGCCGCCAAGGACGGATTCGTCGGCTACTCGATATAGTCGACCCGTTGCGAGGTCAATCTTGTCGAGCCCCTCGTTCGTTCCAATCCACAGAGTACCGACAGAATCGACATGTAATGCGTGCACGGCGCCGCGCGACAAACTATCGGTGACGTTCGCGTCGTGTTGGAACAGGTCGAGTCGCCCGCTCGTCGGATCGTACCGATTCAAACCCTGCCGGTTGGTTCCGATCCACAATGCGCCAGAGTCATCGTATGCAATGCTGGACACACGCACGTCGCTAAGACCTTCAGAGAGACCGACAGTCTCGAAACCGCCAAGCTCAGCGTTCCAGCGCGCAACACCGCCGCCTTCTGTCGCCACCCACAAGCTCTTGTCGGGCGTTACAAGCAGCTCGGTAACGTAGTCTGCAGGCAACGAAGTTGGGTCACGTGGATCCGCCTGGAAGTGGAGAAACTGTGTGCCATCAAACCGATTCAGACCGTTCTCAGTCCCGAACCACAAAAAGCCGAGGCTATCCTGCGCGATCGCAGTCACGCTGTTCTGTGCCAATCCGTCTTCGGTGTTCAGGCTCTCAAACCGCATGGGTGCGCCGCTTAACCCATCAGCACTCGCCGCGCCTGATAAGCAAGACAGGACACCGACGAGCAGCAAAACGAGCGGCTGCACATTCCTCGGCGAACAAGTTTTGCGACGGGTTCTAAACAAATCTACACACGGCCTAAAGGGCTACGAAAACCATAAATGGCAGTCTCAACAGACGCCTTTTTCTATGACATCTGAGTTCATCAAAAAGCGACCGATTTGTCTGTGTCTTGATGCACGTCCATCGAGAGTAAACTGTGACTTCGTTCACACTTGACCCGGGATTCCACCCAAGGCATGACCGGACGTTATTCAGTTACAGCGGAGCCAAGGCTATGGACTACGAAATGATCTCCTGCGTGAAGGCCCACGGTGGCGAGCAGCGCGTCTATCGGCACCCGTCGAAAGCGACTGGAACCGATATGGAGTTCTCGGTGTTCGTGCCTGATCGCGCGCAGCAAGAGCGCCTTCCGGTCGTCTGGTTTCTATCAGGCCTAACTTGCACGCCAATGAACGTCACCGAAAAAGGTGAATTCCGCCAGGCATGCAGTGAACTGGGGCTTATTCTCGTGGCCCCAGATACATCGCCTAGAGGTGACGGTGTCGCGGATGATCCGGAAGGCGCCTACGACCTTGGGCTTGGCGCCGGGTTCTACGTGGATGCAACCGAGGCACCTTGGGCAGCGCATTACCAAATGCGCACCTATATCGAGCAGGAACTACCTGCAGTGGTGGCGAGCCTCTGTCCGGCCGATCTATCTCGCCAGGGAATCACAGGTCACTCCATGGGCGGTCACGGCGCTTTGACCATCGGACTTCGAAACCCCGAACGGTTTCGAAGTGTCTCCGCTTTTGCACCCATTTGTTCACCCATGCAGTGCGCGTGGGGCGAAAAGGCGTTGTCCGCATATATCGGCGAAGATCGGACACGTTGGCGGCAATACGATGCCTGCGCGCTGATCGCCGACGGCGTATCTGTCGCCGCCTTACTTGTCGACCAAGGCACCACTGACACGTTCGTTGAAAATCAGCTCAAACCTGAACTACTGGAGTCGGCCTGTAGGGAATTTGGACAGACTCTGACCCTTCGGCGGCAGGCTGGCTACGATCACTCGTACTATTTCATCGCTTCTTTTATGGCCGAACACTTGCGCTGGCACCACAAGCATCTGAATTAATTACGTGTTTTCCCTGATTGAATTTCTCTATCAGGCCAATTAGACAGTTCAATTCTGCCCGTGAAATAAATCGCTATGCTTTGTCGGCGATTAAATTTTCGAATCCGATCCGACAGGAGGCAAGAATGGATTTTGCAAAAACGCTGCTCGCGACCGCGGTAGTGTCGGTTGGGGCCATGACTATGGCGACGCCGGCTGCTGCTCAAAACGAGCCGAAACCCAACAGCTTTTGGTGGCCCGAACAAATCGACCTCAGCCCGTTACGCGCTCACAGTCCACAGTCGAATCCGTTCGGCGAAGACTTTGACTACGCCTCCGAGTTCGCGACGCTCGATCTCGACGCGGTCAAGCAAGACATACAAGCAACGTTGACTGACTCGCAGGACTGGTGGCCCGCCGACTGGGGCAACTACGGTCCATTCTTTATCCGTATGGCATGGCACAGCGCGGGCACCTACCGCACTCTGGACGGTCGCGGTGGCGCTGCTGGTGGTCAGATGCGATTCGAGCCGCTCAATAGCTGGCCCGATAACGGCAATCTCGATAAGGCACGTCGTTTGCTCTGGCCGGTCAAACAAAAATACGGCAGCAAACTCTCGTGGGCCGACCTCATGGTATTGGCTGGAAACGTATCGCTGGAATCGATGGGTTTCCAAACGTTCGGTTTCGCCGGTGGTCGTGAAGACGACTGGGAAGCTGAGCTGGTCTACTGGGGCCCTGAAAGAGAGTTTCTGGCGGACGAGCGTTATTCTGGCGATCGTAAACTCGCCAAACCGCTGGCAGCGGTACAAATGGGCTTGATCTACGTCAATCCCGAAGGACCTAACGGCAACCCTGATCCTCTAGCAGCAGCGCGTGACATCCGTGAGACCTTCGGTCGTATGGCGATGAACGATGAGGAAACCGCAGCGCTGATCGCTGGTGGTCATACGTTCGGTAAGGCACATGGCGCGGCGAAGCCGGAAGACTGCTTGTCTGTAGAACCTGCCGGTGAAGCTCTCGAGCAACAAGGCTTTGGCTGGAAAAACAGCTGTGGCAAAGGCAATGCAGAAGACACCATCACTTCCGGTTTGGAAGGCGCATGGTCAGCAGCCCCTACGGCCTGGACGATGCAATACCTGCAAAACCTGTACGGGTTCGAATGGGTGAAAACCAAGAGCCCAGCTGGGGCGACGCAGTGGATCCCAGCAGACGGACAAGCCAATAATCTCGTTCCGGATGCACACGTTGCCGGCAAACGCCATGCACCGATCATGTTCACCACTGACCTTGCACTGCGTGAAGATCCGATCTATCGCGAAATCACAACGCGTTTCCTCGAGAACCCGCAGGAGTTTGAACTCGCTTTCGCCAAGGCATGGTTCAAGCTGACCCACCGCGATATGGGTCCGCGCGCACGTTACGTCGGCGCAGACGTGCCGAGTGAGGTTTTGCTGTGGCAAGACCCGGTACCTGCGGTTAATCACAAACTGATCACGGCACGCGATGCTGAGAAACTCAAAGCAGCGATTCTTGACTCCGGTCTGAATGTGCAAGAGCTCGTGTCCACCGCCTGGGCTGCGGCATCGAGCTTCCGTGGCACCGACATGCGCGGTGGCGCCAACGGCGCACGGATTCGCTTGGCACCACAAAAAGACTGGTCAGCGAATAATCCGGCTGTCGTATCGAAAGTCGTTGCGGCATTGGAAGCTGTCCAAAGTGACTTCAATCGACGTGCCCGGGGCGGCAAAAAAGTCTCACTGGCTGACCTGATCGTCCTCGGCGGCAACGCAGCGATCGAACAGGCGGCAGCGGCAGCTGGTTTCGAAGTTACCGTACCTTTCGTCGCAGGACGCACGGACGCCACGCAGGACCAAACCGATGTCGGCTCCTTCTCAGTGTTGGAACCCACCGCTGACGGTTTCCGGAATTTCTTTGCCGGTGACAACAGCCAATCCCCAGCAGCGATGATGGTCGAAAAAGCCAATCTGCTGACATTGACCGCGCCCGAGATGACGGCATTGGTCGGTGGCATGCGCAGCCTCGGGGCCAACAGCGACGGTGCCACACACGGCGTGTTCACGGACCAACCGGGCGTGCTCAGCACTGACTTCTTTGCCAGTCTGCTGGATATGTCGACAGCATGGAGCAAGGCCGAGGACTACGGCGAAGGCATCTATCAGGGTCGTGATCGCGCCACTGGTGAGCTCAAGTACACGGCAACGCCCGTCGACTTGATGTTCGGTTCGCATGCAGAGCTGCGCGCGATCGCTGAAGTCTACGCTGCCAACGACGGTGGCGAGCGCTTCGTGGGTGATTTCGTTGATGCTTGGACCAAAGTGATGATGCTGGATCGCTTCGACGTCAGCTCAAGCGAGGTTCAAACGGCTGAAGTTCGCCGCATCGAGCCTGTACTCAACGCATCTCGCACACGCTAGAGTCTAGCTCAATGAATGAAGGCCTCGCGGCATCCGTCGCGAGGCCTTTTTTTATGCGATCGTCTGGTGATGATCGACCAACGTCTCCACCGGTTGATAGTCGACATCGAATCCAAAGCACCGTGGGGCAACGACATCCAGCGCTTCCGGTTGCCGGTAGAAATCGGGGCAGCCCACGGCCACCACACTGACGCGCTGACCAAAACGCAGCCGCTCAGCGTTAACGGGTGTCGCCATTTCAAAATCCAATACAGTGATCAAATCGGGCACCGTCGCCAGCACCCGCTCACCCTGCCGAGCCATAACGTACTCATTCTTAATGGTTAGTGTGATCGGCTCGGACTGACCATCGAAAGACGCGATCTTGGCAGCACCAATGTCGTAACCACCGACAATCCGGGTTTCGTAGTCCACCACCTTGCCGGTGAAGAGGTGATGGACACCCCCATAGATGGAATCAGCAAACTTCTGGGTCAACGGCGGCAATATTTGGTGTGCATTACCTACGTGCTTATGCAGCAACCGACCTAGCTCAATGGCAAACGAGATCGTGTTGGGTATGACGGCGCGGTTAAGCGCTTCTCCGGACATCGGATGCTCAACCGCGGTGATCATGCCCCCCATGGCCTGCGCCATAAACCGGATGTGGCGTTCGTACGTCGCCGGTGAGCGTGTATCCAACGTTGCTACATTGCACTCGTAGTCGACCACAACCGCGGGCGTTGGCGAGATCCCAGCAATGGGGAAAGTCATCATTTGCGCCTCGGGCAAAGCGCGCCCCATGCCATCGCCATCGACCAACGGGATACCGCGGTGCGCCGCGGCGATAATCGGAACCAGCGAGTTGCCACCACCTACCTCGAACGGCACGATTGCATCGAGCGTGCGTTGGTGCAGCGCTTCGAAGGCATCCAGAGCTTTCAAAATGTCTTTGACCGAAGGCAACAGCTCAAGGCTGACGGACGGAGCGCCAACCCCGCCAATGGTCGCGACAAATGCGTCATCGGCCAAAGCGGCGGGCGAGATCAGCGGCACCGCGGGCTTTGCCGCCAACACCTGTTTCGCGAGCAATAGCGACACGTAGGGATCACCGCCGCCACCCGTCGCGAGAAAAACCGACCCAAGCGATAAATCATCCAACATCTGAGCATCGATCTTCACCGCGTACTCTCCGTCTGATGTGCGCGTCTGGGGTCGATGTCACCGATGACCTTCACACGCAGCCGCGTCGTTCTCCCGCTCATGTACGCGATCGGCGTTTCCTGAACATCTGCAACGCGCAACGTAGACTCAGCAGCGCCCGCGCCCAGAGCGATCTCGGTTGCGGCGGCGGTCACTGACTTCAGCGCTCGATCACGTCCGACCGCGTCATAGGAAATCAGCGATTCAGACTCTCCACCGACCTGGGCAATCGCCGCACCAATAGCATTCGCCACGTCGGCATGCTCCGGGCGAAGTGTGTCAGAAGCGCCCTGCAATGGGTCACTCACTAAAATCGCGCCACCGCCGACCAGGACAACCGGCAGCGGGTCACGACTGGGACGCATTTGTTCGATCGTATGATTCAGCATCTCGTACATGGTTGCCCGGGCCGCGCGGATCACCGACGGGTCGAGTTTCGACACAGCGGATCGATCACCCACGTCGGCCAAGCCCGCAGCAACAACAATATCGGTTGCGGTCAGTGTTCCGCCGCCGAAAACCAAACCTTCTTGCATCAATCGGTGGCCGACGGACCGCGGCCCGACTCGCTGACCCGATTGCTCGACCAGACTTCCGCCACCCAAGCCCAATGCGAGGATATCGGGCATTCGAAAGTTCGTCCGAACCCCACCGACTTCGATGACCGTATTCGATTCCCGCGGAAATCCGTTCTGTAGCACACCAACGTCGCTTGTCGTACCACCGATATCGACGACAATCGCATCGCTCAACCCGGTCAGCTTGCAGGCGCCCCGCAGTGAGTTGGTGGGGCCCGAGGCGAAGGTCAACGCCGGAAAACGGCGTGCGAACTCTGACGTCATCAACGTGCCATCGTTCTGACTGATATAGAACGGACAATTCAAACCGCGACTGGCGATCGCTCGGTCGAACGCATCGACGACACGCCCCGCGAAAGGTATGAGACTCGCATTCAAAAGCGCCGCATTTTCACGCTCCAGCAGTCCGAGCTGCCCTATTGAAAAAGACTGCGTCACCTGCACATCTGGCAGGGCGGACTGGATCCGTTCCGCGACTTCGTGTTCAAGATCTGGGTTGAGCGGCGCGAATACCGAGGACAAGCAGATCGCGTCTGAATCGCTGGCCCCCAACGTATCGATCAGACGATTGATCTGACCCATATCCAGCGACGCCAACTTGCTGCCGTCATATAGCCAACCGCCATCGAGCATATGCACACCCGCATGAACTTCGCTCGCGAGGTCTGCGGGCCAACCCACGAACGGCGGCAGGTCCTCCCCCGAAGGCAGACCAATACGCACCGCAGTGACGGGATGAAGCTCGCGGCGCTCGACGACTGCGTTGGTGAATTGCGTTGTGCCCAACATCACGGCTTCGAT
>JBCAZH010000015.1:52396-54719 GCA_038533155.1 Pseudomonadota bacterium
TCTCCTGATCCCTGCAAGTCCGCCGCAAGACCGCCCGCGGTCATCACAACCACCTGGACTACGAGATACGACAGCAGCGCCGTGTAAAGTGCACCACGCCAACCGCGAATAAAGCGCGTGATGTCGGGCATGATGACCGCGCCGACGATCACACCGCCGACAACGGCGGAGACAGCATGCCCAAATTTGAGTGTCGAAACATCGGCCGCCGCCATCGTCGCACTCCAGTCGCGCTGCCCCAGCGACGACAGCAAGAACAAGCCTGTCACCAAAATCATGGCAGGTACTAACCAAAGAGACAGTAAGTTGATCGCGCGAAAACCATAGATTGTGGTCAACGTCATCAACAAGCCGGCAACGGCCTCGGCGAGCCAAACCGGCAGGTCGACGCCGGCCGCATCGTTCGACAAGCGAACAACAGCATCACCGAAGAGATCGATATTGACGCCGAACCAGCCGAGCAAAGAGACGGCAAAGGCGAGATTGGCGACCGCGGCACCGCGGTGTCCGAACGCAACGCGCGTTAGCATGTATGAACTCAAATGGGTTCGCGTGCCGATCACGCCGCACAGAGCGGCGAGTGCCGCGAGGATCGCGCAACCCAAAACCACCGCCCAGATTGCTTCGCGATTGTCCATCGCGAGGAATACCTCTGCGCCCGTCAGGAACGTCGGCAATGAGAACGACACCATCGCACTGACGATGCCAACGCGCCACCAAACCACCTGGCGCTCGTTCGGCACCGGTTGGGTCGAAAACTCATGATCATCCATGGGTAGCTTTCGACGCGGAAAATATTGGATGGGTAATCGGGAACACCGCTGATGTTGCGCGCTAAGACCTGCTATGTTTACCGGCCATCGTAGGAGCTTTCAACACCGTGCTATCGATCGTCGGCCATCGACTTGGGCTCGCGCCTCTGATTGTCCTCGCGTTTTTGATCAGTCCCAGTGCGGCTGGCGGTGTCGACCCGCTCGTGGTTCCCAACGCATCTCTGCCGCATCTGGCAAGCTCAGAAACCGGTGATGTCGTCCTGAGTTGGGTCGAAACCGACAACGACTCAAGTCGGCTGCGGTACGCCGAGTTTCGGTCGGCAAGCTGGCAGCCGCCAGTCACGGTGGCCAGCGGGCCGGACTGGTTCGTCAATTGGGCTGACTTTCCGTCGGTCGTGCCTTTGACGAACACGCTATGGGCCGCGCATTGGCTCAAGAAACGGCCCGGTGGCAGATTCGCTTACGATGTGATGATCGCTACCTCGCAAGATCATGGCCAGACTTGGTCCACGCCGTTTTCGCCGCACGACGATGACACGCCCACAGAACATGGCTTTGTCAGCCTGTTCGCGATCGACGAACAACTGGCTGCGCTCTGGCTGGATGGACGCAACACGGGCGGTGGCCATGCGGACCATGATCATCACGCTCAAGGCGGCGCGATGACCGTGAGGGCGGCCAGCTTCGACACCGATCACACACGTGTCATGGATATTGAGATCGACGCGAGGACATGCGATTGCTGTCAGACCGATGTCGCGATGTCTTCGAGGGGTCCGCTGGCAGTGTATCGAGACCGGTCTGAAGAAAACGAACGCGACATTGCCATCAGCCGATACGCCGACAATCGTTGGTCCGAACCCAAAACCGTCGCGAATGACGGTTGGATCATTAATGGGTGCCCAGTCAATGGCCCCTCGATCGCAGCCGCAGGGGACAGCGTCACTGTCGCGTGGTACACCGCAGCGGAGAAACGCCCAGCGATTCGTGTCGCACTTTCTGAGGATGGCGGCGAGTTTTTTCCGACGGTCGTTGAGTTGCCCAGTGACCGGCCACTAGGTCGCGTGGCAACAGCCCATCTCGATGAATCTCAACGCGCGATCATATGGTTGGAACAGACCGGCCCTGCCAAGGCGGATATCCAGCTCGCAGTGATCGACGCAAATGGAAAGGTGCGCCACCACGCCGTCGTTGCCAGCACGGTTCCGACCCGGCGCTCGGGATTCCCACAACTCATCAGCCACGCGCAGTCGTTGGTGCTTGCCTGGACGGAAGTTCACCGCGGAGATTTGCGCGTGCGCGTAAAATCGATACCGTTGCCACCAGACGCGTAGTCCCGCTGCTAGTCATTTATACGGCGCTCAGCGACGAAGGTTTGCAGGGTTCCTGCCGACATAGGTCTATACGCGACCGATTCAAACTATGACCGACCAACCGAACTACAAGAAAAACACGCTGGCGCTTCGACCGGCCAATCCCGAGGGTAAAGGGCTGAGGGGATTTCTGCGTGATGCCGACGAAGCAGCGCCACGTGGTGTGGTAGCGAAACC
>JBCAZH010000016.1:0-3803 GCA_038533155.1 Pseudomonadota bacterium
CCAGGGGAGCGAGAGATTCGCGATTCGGAAAAAGCGCTCATGAAATCCGGTGTGGCCAGTCGCGGATACGATGTGCTGCCTCTGTTCGGACGTTTGGCCGACAAAGATCAGCAATCGGTATTCAAACCCGGTCAACGAAGAAGAATCGTGTTGGCGACGAACGTCGCCGAAACATCGATTACCGTGCCGCGCATCGGCGCCGTGTTGGACACCGGTTTGGCGCGTATCAACCGATACTCGCCACGCGCGAAAGTCACGCAACTACAACTCGAACCGGTCTCCCAAGCGAGTGCGAATCAGCGCAGTGGCCGCTGTGGCCGGATCGGTCCCGGGGTGTGTTTGCGTTTGTATAGCGAGAGTAGTTTCGAGGAGCGATCGGAGTTCACCGATCCAGAGATGCTGCGTACAAACCTTGCGAGCGTTGTTCTATTGATTGCTTCGCTGGGGATTCATCCTATTGCGGGTTTTCCGTTTCCGGATCCGCCGGAACCTGGTCGATTGGATGACGCGCTCAGAGAACTTAGGGAGTTACGAGCGCTCGATGATCGCGAGCGAATCACAAAGCTCGGCCGGCGCTTAGCCCGGTTGCCACTCGACCCTCGTCTTGGCGCGATGCTACTCGCGCCGAAGCAGGCGAGCGTGCGCGAGGCTGTGTTGGTGATCGTGACTGGGCTGTCGATTCAGGATCCTCGCCTGCGGCCGGTCGAGGCCGCCTCAGCGGCCGACCAGGCACACGAAGTATTCGCGGATTCCGAGTCAGATTTTCTGTCGTTGCTAAGACTCTGGGACGGCTCCCGCGCAGTACGAAAGCAGGGTCGAGGGCAGTGGGAGCGATGGTGCGACGCGAATTTCCTGTCGTCACGACGCCTGCGAGAGTGGCACGAAATGGCAAGCCAGATTGGCAAACTGGCCGGATCGCGCTGGGACATCGATATTGGTCCTGCCATCCTCGATCCCCGCTTCCGCACGGATGTGCACCAGGCACTGCTCGTTGGCTTGTTGACACGTATCGGTCACGTTCGAGAACGAGGCAGCTATGAGGGGGTTAGTGGTCGTGAGTTTGGGTTGCACAAAGCCTCCGTTCTGTCGGGGCGGTCGCCGAAATGGGTAATGGCGCTCGAGGTTGTGCGCACTCACAAAGCGATGGCGCGAATCGCCGCGAAGATCGCGCCAGGTGCGGTGGCATCGGCGGCACCGCATCTCACGCGATATGAGTACTCGACGCCGTACTGGAACGCTCGCAAAGGTCGCGTTGAAGCCAAACGAACCACTCTGCTCGGCAAGCTTGTTTTGGTGGCCAACCGGCGGGTCGCTTTCGATACCGTGGATCGCGAGACGTCGCGTCAGGTGTTTATTCGCGAAGCACTGGTCAACGATCGATTGGGGGGTGAATTCGCGTTTGCTCGGTTTAACCGCGCGGAGCGCGATGCGTTGTCTGAACTGGAAGGCCAGTTACGACGAGCGGTTGAAGTTCGCACTTCTGATATTGCGCGCATTTTTGATCAACATCTGCCGAAGTCGGTAGTGAGTCGGTCGACACTGTCCGACTGGCTGCGACGCGATGCAGGGAACGACGCGCGACTCAGAATCCCTCGTGAGCAGCTGCTGGCGGAGGAGGCACGACCAGACGAAGCGGCGACACCTATCGAAACTCAAGTGCGTGGCAATACGTTGCCATTGTCATATCGCTTCGCACCGGATCGGCCAGACGACGGCGCTACACTGCAAGTGCCTGTTGGTCTTTTGGCGGCGCTAACAGCAAGGGACGTAGAGCAAGCGATCCCATCGTTTTTGCAACAACGAATCGTTGCGCGACTGCGGGCATTGCCGAAAGCCAATCGCAAACGACTACATCCGATCGCGGCAACTGCCGAGGCCATTGTGTTGACGCTATCGGTACTTCCCGATAGCGCGCTGGGGTTGAATGATCGTCTTGGGGGCGTACTGCTGCGAGAGTACGGTATGCAGATCGACACCAAGGTCTGGGCCGACCTTGTCGAACCCGAGCATTGGTTTCCGCGACTCTCTGTTGTCGATGACGATGGTGTGGAAATCCTGGCAGGCCGCGATTTGGATGCGTTACGACGCAAGTGCGAACCGCAGAAGTCCATTCCAGTGGCGTCGAAGCGCGAATCTGCACAACCGGTATCGCCGACAGACTTTCCAACACTGCGCGCGCCGCACACTAAGGCGCGTGGGAAGGCGGAAATCACGGTGTATCCCGCTTTGAACGTGCAGCCGACGGGCATTGTAGTCCACGAATTTCTCGACCCCATCACCGCATCGGATGCGCATGGTGTGGCGATCGCCACATTGCTGACACGACGGTTTAAGGACCAGGTCAAAGCACTGCGCAAGGACTTGTTCAGTCATAGAGAGACGCTGCTCCTGTGGGCGGTGTTCGATGATTCGGGTGGTGCGGCGCTGGCGGATGATCTCGTGGATGCGAGTTTCCGTGCGGCGTTTGGGCAAAACTTCGATGATGTGCGTGACGCGGCGAGTTGGCAGGCGCTCGTAGAGCAGGGCGCCGCGAAAATCATCCCAGAAGGTCAAGCACTCCTTAAGTTGCTCCCGGAGATTCTGTCGCGTTTCGCCGATTGCACAAGGCGACTTCGATCAACTGCCAATGCGTACACTGAGGCGCGCGAAGACGTACAAGCACAAGTCGACTCGCTCGTCTTCCCAGGTTTTCTAATGGCCACACCGAGCCACCGAATCCCTCACTTATCGCGGTTCTTAGCGGGCGCAGAGTTGCGGCTCGAGCGCATCGCCGGTAACCCATCACGTGACAACGAGTCGATGGCTATGGTGCACAGCCTTGAGGCGAAGCACCGGGCTTTGACGGCATTCACGGGGCTCAAACAACGTCGTGAGGCGGCACAGTTCCGATGGCTGATCGAGGAGCTGCGTGTATCGCTGTTTGCGCAGCCCTTAGGTACCAGCGAAAAAGTCTCTTTGCGACGCTTGGAGAAACGTTGGGATGAGATTCTGCGAATGCCGGAGTAGTGCGGGTGCTGGCCGAACTTCCGTGCGATACTTTCGCGTCATGAGCACTTCCTCTGATGTGAACGACAACCGTATCGTGTTTGTCACCACCGGCGGCACGATAGATAAGGTCTATTTCGATGCAGCGAGCCAGTATGAAATCGGCGAGGCGGTCGTTGAGCATATTCTCGCTGAGGCCCTGGTCGACATTGAGTATGAAGTTCTGCCGCTCATGCGCAAAGATAGCCTCGAGATGGAGGCTGAGGATCGAGAACGCATCCGCGAGGCGATTCTCGAGCATCCCGCCCGACGGTTTGTTGTGACGCACGGAACGGACACAATGTCCTTGACCGCCGATGCGTTGTTGCCGATGGCTGACAAGACCGTCGTTTTAACCGGCGCGCTGACGCCAGCCCGTTTCAGGACCACTGACGCGGTCTTTAATGTCGGGATGGCGGTGGCAGCTGCGCAGAGTCAGCCTTCCGGTGTTTTTATTGCGATGAGCGGTCAGGTTTTTGCGGCTGGGACGGTCATAAAGAACCGAGAGAAGAATCGCTTCGAGAAAATCTCGGGAGTTTGACCGTGAATAGAACGTTAGGAATGGGTGTCGGCCTGTTGCTTGGGCTGATGGTATGCGCTGCGAGCGGCGCACAAAACAACTTTGACGATGTCGTGATCGAGGCGCAGCCGCTCGGCAGCGGTGTCTACATGCTGACTGGACGAGGCGGCAACCTCGGATTATCAACTGGCGAGGACGCGACATTTCTCATCGATGACCAATACGCGCCGTTGACCGACAAGATTGAGGCGGCGATCGC
>JBCAZH010000016.1:3903-11580 GCA_038533155.1 Pseudomonadota bacterium
TTCTCATCGATGACCAATACGCGCCGTTGACCGACAAGATTGAGGCGGCGATCGCCGGCGTCACCGATCGTCCGATCGATTACGTGCTCAATACACATTGGCACTTCGACCACTCGGGCGGCAACGAAAATCTCGGCAAGAAAGGCGCGCTGATCGTCGCCCATGACAACGTCCGTCAGCGAATGAAAACGGGCCAAAGGCTGGAGCGTTTCAATACAGATATTCCACCATCGCCGAAAGTGGCACTACCGGTGTTTACGTTTGATCAGACGCTGAGTTTGCACGCCAATGAGCTCACGATCGTCGGTATCCATGTGCCGCATGCGCATACTGATGGGGATACGATCGTTCACTTCGAGGAAGCGAACATCCTGCACATGGGCGATGTGTTCTTCAACGGGTTGTATCCGTTCATCGATTTGGAGAGTGGCGGAAGCGTCGATGGCGTTATCGCCGCAGTAGACGTTGCACTTGCGCTTGTCGACGATGATACGAGAATCATACCGGGCCATGGTCCGTTGGCTGACAAAGACGACCTGCAGGACTACAGAACCATGCTGAGTGCGATTCGCGCGAAGGTCGCAGTGTTGCTTGCCGATGGCAAGAATTCGGATGAAGTTCTCGCCGCCAAACCCAGTGCGGCGTTCGACGAGACGGCCAATCGAAATGGACTCCTGACGCCCGATCAATTTGTGATGAGTGTGATTCAGTCGCTCGGTGCCGAGAACTAGCGACCGAGCGACTACTCACTTTGCTTTAGCGATGAAGGCTAGAGATCGAAGTTGATGCCTTGCGCGAGCGGCAGCTCGTGGCTCCAATTGATCGTGTTCGTTTGACGTCGCATATACGCCTGCCAAGAGTCCGATCCCGCTTCACGTCCGCCGCCGGTTTCTTTCTCACCACCGAACGCACCGCCGATCTCTGCGCCCGATGTGCCGATGTTGACGTTGGCGATGCCGCAATCCGATCCGGTGGCGGCGAGAAACTGTTCAGCGTGTTGCAGGCGGTCAGTGAAAATTGCAGATGACAAACCTTGGCGTACGTCATTCTGCATCGCGATCGCTTGGTCCAGCGTGTCGAACTCGATCACGTAGAGTAGGGGTGCGAACGTTTCATCCTGGACAATCTGCCATTCGTTTTTCGCGGTAGCGATTGCCGGCTTGACGAAGTTGCCAGGACCGTCGATCGCTTCACCACCAACCAACAACTCGCCACCCGCGTCTTTGACGGCCGCGACGGCATTCAAAAAGCGCTCGACCGAAGATTCGTCGATCAGCGGGCCCATCAGTGTATCGGGGTCGAGTGGATCGCCGATGCGTACCTGTCCGTACGCACCGACCAGTTTCTCGATGAGCTCAGCTTTTCGCGATTGGTGCACGAGGACGCGGCGCGTCGTCGTGCAGCGTTGGCCGGCCGTGCCGACAGCGCCGAACACGATCGCCGGAACCGCCAGGTCCATGTTCGCAAACTCGTCGACGATGAGTGCGTTGTTGCCGCCCAGTTCGAGCAACGAACGGCCCATGCGTTGCGCGACGCGTGCACCGACGGCGTTGCCGATCTCGCACGAGCCTGTGAACGACATCAGTGCCACACGGCGGTCGTCGACGAACGTGTTGGCGAGATCGGTGCCCGCATCATTGAACAGGAAGAAGATGGGCGGGTGACCCAAATCTGTCAGGACTTGGTTGCAGATTTTCTGCACGGCGACGCCACACAAAACGGTCTTCGGTGACGGTTTCCAGATACTGACGTTGCCAGCGATCGCTGCGATGAATGCGTTCCAGGCCCAAACGGCTACCGGGAAGTTGAACGCCGAGATGATCCCGACGACGCCGAGTGGGTGCCATTGTTCGTACATCCGGTGTAACGGGCGCTCCGAGTGCATGGTCTTGCCGTACATCATTCTGGACTGACCGACGGCGAAGTCTGCGATATCGATCATCTCTTGAACCTCGCCATCACCCTCGGCTTTGATTTTGCCCATCTCTAAAGTAACGAGACTGCCGAGCTCGTCCTTCTTTGCACGGAGCGCTTCGCCAACCAATCGGATCGCCTCACCGCGTTGCGGCGCTGGCACTAGTTTCCACCGCTGAGCGGCGTCCATCGCGGCGTTCATAATGGCTTCGTAGTCAGCGGCGCTGCTCGCGTCAACGCTGCCGAGCACGCTGCCATCCGTTGGGCTGTGCGACACGATCGCGTTGCCGGTCGGTGGCAACGGCTGATCGCCGATCCAGCTACCAGGGTTCGAGTCTTGGAGTTCAAGCGCTTCAAGCACGGAGTGGGTCATGTTGATGTCCTGTTACTGATTACTAGAGTTGGTTGCGATAGCGCGCGCAGAGACATTGCTCGTGCCGCCGTCGGCGTAGTAGCTACCGAAACGATTGTCGAGAATTTCGCCGAGGCTGAAGGCCTCTTGCGCGACGAAGCCGTTGAACCGGTCTGGTTCTGCAAGGACTTTGTCGACGACTGCGCAAATACCACTCGCCGTTGTAATCTGAATGGCAGACCAGAGCTTACCGGCGACGAACTGCGGGTAGACTTTATTGACGTAGTTTTCCTCACGCAAAACGCCGTTTTGGATGCCAGTGACCGCCGTGTAGACAATCACGACGTCCTGCAGCGTCTGCGGCACTGCGTTTTCCAGGATGCGCTTCAGCGTTTGCCGATCGTCCCGCAACTTCAGGCCGTTCATCAACAAGCGCATCTGTTCACAATGTCCTGGGTAGCGCATCGTCTTGTAGTCCATGTTTTGGACTTTGTCGGCGTAGGTCTCCGCCAGCGAACCCAATCCACCGGACGTATTGAACGCCTCGTACTCCGTGCCATCGATCTGGATCTTCTCCAGGCCCTCGAGTGCGAGCACTTTGGTCAGTTCGCCGTCGACAATACTCTCGCACAAGTTGGCGTACTCGTTGATCACGCCTTCCGTCGACCAGGTCAGTGAGTATTTCAGAACGTTATTCGGATTCTGCGGCAGCGCACCCACGCGCAGCTTGACGGAGCGAATCGAATCGAAGTGGCTGATTAGCTCGTTCGCTGCGATGCTAATAAATCCAGGCGCAAGACCACACTGAGGGACAAACGCGGTGGTTGCACCTTTGGCATGGCCGCGAACCGCTTCCGTGACGGCCACATCCTCCGTCAAATCGAAGTAATGCAGGTCGTGCTCGCGCGCGACCTCTGCGACCAGCGGATTACAGTAAAACGGCAGACTCGAAATGACGGCAATCGGTCGATGTTCCGTCACGTGTGCGACGAGGGCGTCTTTGTCGGTGGCGTCGATTTCGAAGGCGCGAACGTTATCAAGATCGTGCTTCGCGGCGACAGACTGCGCCGCAGTCGCAGACGCATCCGCGATCTGGACGTCGAAGTCCCCGGAGTCGCCCAACAAGCCGGAGATCAGCGCGCCAATCTTTCCGGCACCGAGAATCAGTACCTTATGCATTATGTTGTCCCTTATGGATCTTGTCGTGGCGCAGGACTCGAGATCCGCGCTGAGTGGCGCGCAGTGTGCCAACTCGGCCTGATTTGCGCTAGATCTGGCAATGCGACAGGTGCTGTTTGAGTCGCCTCGTTTCATCGGTAACCAGATGGACGGCAAGGAGTTTTTGCAACGCACAAAACGGCTGTGGCACACTCCGCCGATGAGCCGTTCAAGCAAAGAAAATACGTGGCATCCCGCAAGTTGGGAGGGCAAGGTTGCCCGCCAAATGCCGACCTACCCAGATGCCGATGCGTTGCGTTCCGCTGTTTCCCGTCTTTCGGCCTTGCCCCCGCTGGTGACATCTTGGGAAGTGGACAATTTGAAGGCGCGGATTGCGTCAGCGCAACGCGGCGAATCGTTCGTGTTGCAGGGTGGGGACTGCGCGGAAACGTTTGACGATTGCACCTCTGAGAATATCGTCGCGAAACTCAAAATCTTGCTGCAAATGAGCTTGGTGATGCTGTATGGCATGCAAAAGCCGGTCGTGCGCATTGGCCGGTTCGCTGGGCAGTATGCGAAACCCCGTTCTGCCGACACGGAAACCCGTGGCGACCAAACCCTGCCCAGTTTCCGCGGTGATCTGGTGAACCGGCCCGCGTTTACGGCAGACGACCGGATTCCCGACCCTGAGTTGATCCTTCGCGGCTACGAGCGTTCCGCATTGACGCTGAACTTCATCCGAGGTTTGGTGGATGGCGGATTCGCTGACCTGCACCATCCAGAGTACTGGGACCTCGATTGGGTGAATCATTCGCCGTTGTCTGAGGAATACCAGAAGGTGACCGGGGAGATTTCGCGCTCTTTGGATTTCTTCGAGTCGATCTCCGGACAGGCAATCCATCAAACTCGTCGAGCCGAGTTCTTTACCGCACACGAGGGTCTGCATCTGCATTACGAACAGTCGCAAACGCGCCTGCGGCGTGAACGGTGGTATGACCTTACGACGCACTTTCCGTGGATTGGCATGCGCACGGCGATGCTGGACGGAGCACACGTCGAGTACTTCCGAGGCATTACCAACCCCATCGGCATCAAGATCGGGCAGGGCATGGATTCGGAATGGCTGCAGGAATTGCTGGGCGTTTTGAACCCGTCCAACGAAGCAGGTCGAATTACGCTGATCCATCGCCTAGGTGCTGGCAACGTCGAATCCCATCTGCCTCGATTGATTGAGGCGGTGCAGGCAACAGGCAGTCCCGTGTTGTGGGTCTGCGATCCGATGCATGGCAACACCGAATCAACCGAAGCGGGTTACAAGACACGAAGGTTCGACAACATCGTGTCCGAAATCGAAGCATCGTTCCGTGTGCATCAGGCGCAAGGCACCTACCTCGGTGGGGTGCATCTCGAATTGACCGGCGACAATGTCACGGAATGCACGGGCGGTGCGCGGGGTCTCACCGACGCGGATTTGGCGAGAGCCTACAAATCGCAGGTCGACCCACGGCTCAACTACGAGCAGGCACTCGAAGTCGCACTGCGTATCGCGGGCTTACGTTAGTTGTCCTTGCGCTGAGTCAGTCGCTGCCATGCGGCACGGTCCGTCAGGCGGGCGTGCGCACCGGGCGGCAAACCCTCCAATGAAAACGGCCCGACCGCAGCGCGAATCAATCGCAATGTAGGCGCGCCGGCAGCGGCGGTCATCCGCCGAACTTGCCGATTGCGTCCTTCGCTGATTTTGATGGCGATCCAACTGTCGGGAACCGACGCTCGGTGACGGATCGGCGGCGTTCGGGGCCACACATCCGGTGTTGCAATGACCTCGGCGAACTCGGCCTGGGCAGGACCGTCTTTCAGTGTTACGCCATTCAATAGCGCGTTGCAGACGCGTTCGGCCCCGGCACGGTCCGTTTCGATTTGCACCCAGTACGTTTTCTCAACTTTGTGCTTCGGACTCGATAGTCGACTCTGCAGTCGGCCGTCGCTGGTCAGCACTAACAACCCCTCGCTGTCGTAGTCGAGACGCCCCGCCGCATACACGTTCGGCGTATCGATAAAGTCGGCGAGGGTCTGCTTATCCGAGTCCGTCGTGAACTGTGAAAGCACGCGAAACGGTTTGTTCAACAGCAAGGTCGGCACAGTATTTCGACCGCAAGCTCAAACGAGCTCCGCGTCGGTCATGACCTCCACCAATGATGGCCCTTCGTGAGCGATGGCCGCGCGAATGGCGTCGTCGAGATCCTCACGCTGTTTAACCCGCACACCCATACCGCCGCAGGCGCGCGCGAAGGCCGCGAAACTGGGATTCACCAAACTGGTTTGCCACACCGCGAACTCGGCGGCCTTTTGTTCCTTGGTGATTTTGCCAAGCTCGGCGTTGTTCATCAGGATGTGGGTGATGTTCATTTGGTACTTGACGGCGGTGGTGAATTCCATCGCGTATTGCCCGAAGCCGCCGTCTCCAGAAACTGAGATGACCTTTCTACCCGAGTACGGTCCATCTTCTTGCGTTGCGGCCCAAGCGCCCATCGCCGCGGGGAACGAAAATCCGATGGAGCCGAGATAACCGGACATCAGTACGCGTTGATTGTCGGCGGGTTCGAAGTATCGACCAAACGAGTAAGTGTTGTTGCCGACGTCGACCGCAATCACGGCATCGGCTGGCGTTAGTCGTGTCATCGAATCGAACAGCGCCGCCGCCGATATGCCCTTTGCATTGTCCTCACCCAATCGGTTCGCTTTCTCGCTGCGCCACAATGACCAACGTTCGGCGATCTCGTCTCGCTGGTTCGTGCCGGCGAGCGACGTCTGTCCAAGCGCCGCTGACAGTTGCTGGGCAGTGACGGTCACGTCGCCGAGAATCGGCATATCGACTGGATGGCGTTTGCCAAGACGCATCGGGTCATTGTCGACTTGTATGGTGGCTTTGCTCTGATAGATGCCGGTGTGGTCGGAGAAGCTTGCACCGAAGACCAGTAAGACGTCCGCTTCGTTCATAAACCAGCTCGCAATCGGCGTGCCGGATCGGCCCAACACGCCGGCCGCCAGTGGGTGCGCGTCTGCGATCTGCCCCTTGGCCTTAAAGGTCGTTGCGATCGGCGCGGATAGTGTTTCCGCAAGACGGATGACCTCCGGCATACCTTCAAGCGCACCGTAACCGACAATGATCATCGGACGTTTGGCGTTCCTGAGCGTATCGATTGCGCTGTCGAGACTGCCGGCGGCTGGCGCAACCCGTAGGTCCGCAGTTCGACCTTCGGGAGTGGAAGCCTCAACGCCGTCAGGTGCGACCATGGGTTGCACGTTATCCGGAAAAACCAAATGCCCGACACCGCGTTTATAGATGGCAGTCTTGATCGCCTGCGACATCAACAGGGTGTGGTCGGACTGCGGATGCACGGTTTCGGAGAACTCGGCAACACTCTCGAACGCGGCTTCAAGATCGATGTCCTGGAAGGCATGGACGCCCACGACTTGGTCTTGCACTTGACCGGTTAGCGCCAACGCGGGAGCGCCGTCGACTTTGGCGTCCCAAAGTCCGGTCAACAGGTTGGTAGCGCCGGGTCCGGCGATTGTGAGTGCAGCCGCCGGTGTCCCGGTGAGCTTGCCGTATCCGGAAATCGCAAACGCGGCGGCGCCTTCGTGGCGAATGCCGTAGTAGCGCAACTGGTCGCGCGATTCGCACAAACGCAGCGCGTCTGCCAGCCCGAGATTGGAGTGACCGACCATGCCGAACACAGAAGTCACGCCCCAATTCACCATGGTCTCGGCCATCAGATCCGCGACACTGCGCGGACGTTCGGGCTCGTTCGGGATTGCCACGAAGACCTCGTCGCTGCGGATCTCAACGTCAAACATCGTCTGGCCGGTGTCTTCATGGCCACCCGGTGGTTTGCCTGTTAACGGGTCGAAGTCCCAGCCGTGCCACGGGCAGCGCAACCAGCACTTGCCTTCGATGCCTTTTTCGATAGCCCCTTCGCCGAGCGGTCCGCCTTGGTGTGGGCAACGGTTGTCCATTGCGGCCCATTCGCCCTCGAAGTGTACGAGCGCGAGCGACTGGGTTCCGGCGGTCACGGATTTCACACGGCCGTCGGCGAGTTCACTGACGTTGGCGACCTTGTGCCAGCTGAATTCCTGCTTCGCATTCGACACGATGTTTCTCCCAAGGTTTATCCCGCACCACACCATGAAGAATAACGCGGGTGAGTGCCACCGTGGTTCGATTTTGTTTGCCTCGCGCGACGTGTTACAAA
>JBCAZH010000016.1:11680-51437 GCA_038533155.1 Pseudomonadota bacterium
ATCATGCTCGTGAAGTGGTTCACACAGACCGAGCCACCGATTCAATGAAGCGCTCACACCGCCTATGGCATCTGTGGTTGTGGCTGGTCGTGACACCAACGATCGCGGCACTGCTGTGGTTTGGCATCCAGTCCAGACCCGACACCCCGGTGGTCGACTCGCTGCCGCCTGAAGCGATGGAACCAAGCTAATGTCGCACGACTACCAACGCGTACAGTGGACTCCGATCAAAAAGCGTTACGACCAATGGATCGCGTTGGGTGTCGTGGTGTTCTTGGCGGTGTTCATCGGTGCGAGCCTGACGCTCCAGACCGACGGGGTCACTCTCAATCCCGTGCAAATTCTCATCCGCGCATTCGGCACGTTGGCGTTCATGATGTTGACCCTGATCTTGTGCATCGGACCGCTCGCTCGTCTGTCGGACCGTTTCAAACCGCTGCTCTACAACCGACGCCATCTGGGCGTGGTCACATTCCTGATCGCGCTGGTCCACGGCATTCTCGTGACCATTTGGTACCACGGGTTTGGCGATCTGAATCCGCTGGTGTCTTTGCTGGTATCCAATCCGCGCTACGACAGCCTCGCTGGTTTCCCGTTTGAGTCACTCGGCTTGTTCGCGTTGATGGTGATGTTTTTGATGGCCGCGACCAGCCACGACTTTTGGAACGCCAATCTGGGTCCTGGGTTGTGGAAAGCGCTGCACATGGGCGTCTATCTGGCATTCACCGCCTTGGTCGGGCACGTCGTTCTGGGCGTCATCCAGTTTGAAAAACATCCCCTCTACGTGGTGGCGATCGTCGTCGCTGCGGTCAGTGTCGCGGGGCTGCATCTCGTGACCGCCTGGCGCACGTTGCGTCAGTCAGGCACGTACGCAGCCGATGGTTGGCTAGATGCTGGGCCCGTTGACGCCTTCGTGCCTTCGCGCGCCCGTATCGTTCGACCGGCACGAGCAGAAGCTATTGCCGTGTTCTTTCATGACGGGCAGTACTTTGGCGTGTCGCATGTCTGTCGTCATCAGGGCGGCCCGTTGGGCGAGGGCAAAGTGGTGAACGGTTGCATCACCTGTCCATGGCATGGCTTCCAGTATCAGCTCGCCGATGGCCGATCGCCCGCACCCTTCACGGAGCGGATCGCGACGTACGAGACACGCGTAGACGATGGCCATGTTTGGGTGAGCGCAACCGCGGTTCCGTTCGACTAGCAGAGATGAGGCCGAGCTGGTGGCGAAGCGTGAATACACAGGATAAGAACCAATGACCGATCAGAACGATGACTTTTTCGTCGGTTGGGCAGAGCTGCCCGAGCGTGACCGTCGCTTTTTTCTGAAGGCGGGGATCGGACTGACCGTCACGACGGCGGCCGCGGCAGCAGGGTTTGCACTCGCACAACGGCCACCGAGTCCTGGCGCTTGGAATCTCGCCGAGGTTCGTGAGTTTCGAGGGCAGGTCGTGTCATCACCATACCCGATGCTGCGAACGACAGACGTCACCGGTGCGCCGGTGACGGCGTTGCTGGCCTGCGAAACGAAGTGCGGTGTGCAAGCGCGGCTCGATTCGGTGAAAGATGGTCCTGTTATCGTCCGTGGCTCGCTGATTCAGCGAGGCCCGCACGCGATGATCACGGTGATTGAGGGCGTCGACTGGATTGAGGCGATCGCCGAGCCAATGGATGCGGCGCTAGCGTTTGAAGCGCCGAAGCCCGTGTCCGACGTGACGCTGGACGGCGAGATCCTGGATACCAAGTGTTGGTTTGGAGCCATGAATCCAAATGAGGGAAAACCTCACAAAGCATGTGCAAGTCTCTGTATTCGTGGTGGTATTCCGCCGGCTTTCTATGTGCGGACGCCGCAACGACAGCGCGCATTGATGATCCTGACGCACCGGGGACAGGGCTTTGGCCCGGAGTTGCTGCCATTCGTGGCGGATCCGGTCCGCGTATCTGGCAAGTTGTCGCAGTGGGGCGATTTGCTGCTGCTCGACACCGACATCGCCCGCGTCGATTATCTCGCTTGATCGCTGCCTAGCGACTGTCGCAATTCCGCCGAACTCGGCGCCTCACGGCGCGTGAATGCGATACAATGCGCCCGCGTTTTGGGGCCCGCCGCGCCGAGCGGTGACCGCGCCCCTGGGGACAAGCAGGATAGGTCATGAACTACGACAAGATTACTGTGCCTGATCACGGGCAGCCGATTGAACTCACGCCGGATTTTCGTCTGGAAGTGCCGGACAACCCGATCATCCCGTACATCGAAGGTGACGGCATCGGTATCGATGTAACGCCGGTGATGCTGGACGTCGTCAATGCGGCGGTCGAGAAAGCCTACGGCGATCAGCGCAAGATCGCGTGGATGGAAATTTATGCGGGTGCAAAGGCGAGTGAAGTCTACGAAAGCGCCACGTTCCTTCCGGAAGAGACGCTGGATGCGCTGAAGCGCTATGTCGTTTCCATCAAGGGACCACTGGCAACGCCGATCGGTGGCGGTATCCGCTCATTGAACGTGTCGATCCGCCAAACTCTGGATCTGTATGCCTGCGTTCGACCAATTCGTTATTTCCCTGGCGTAAACACGCCGATGAAAGACTCGGAACTCGTCAATATGGTCGTGTTCCGTGAGAACACCGAGGACATCTACGCCGGCATTGAGTACCCAACCGGTTCGCAAGAAGCGCAGAAACTAATCAAGTTCCTGCAGGAAGAGCTCGGCGTCACGAAGATTCGCTTCCCGTCGAGCTCCGGTATCGGCATTAAGCCGGTATCGCGTGAGGGCTCGGAGCGTCTGGTGCGCAAAGCGTTGAACTACTGCATCGACAACGATCTCGGTTCGGTGGCGCTCGTGCACAAAGGCAACATCATGAAGTTCACTGAGGGTGCCTTCTGCCAGTGGGGCTACGAGCTTGCGGCGAAAGACTATGGCGCGGAGCCGAAAGACGGCGGGCCTTGGATGGCGTTCAAGAACCCGCGCACTGACCGCGAGATCATTGTCAAAGACGTTATCGCGGATAACTTTCTGCAGCAGATCCTGTTGAAACCCGAGGACTACGACGTCATCGCGACTTTGAACTTGAACGGTGACTACATTTCGGACGCGTTGGCGGCGCAGGTGGGCGGCATCGGCATTGCACCGGGCGCGAACATTGGCGACGGCGTCGGCGTGTTTGAGGCAACGCACGGCACCGCGCCGGGCTTCGCTGGTAAGGATCGGGTCAACCCAGGTTCGCTGGTGTTGTCCGCAGAGATGATGCTGCGCTATCTCGGTTGGACTGAGGCGGCGGACCTCATTATCAAAGGCATTGGCAACACCATAGCCAACAAAGAACTGACCTTTGATCTGGCGCGCCTACGCGAGGCCATACGTGCGCCGAAGCGCGAGGGACCGGCCAGCGATAAGGCAGACGTCAAAGAGAATCTCGAACAGCTAGTGCCTGGTGCGAAGTTGCTCGGCACCAAAGGGTTCGGCGAGGCGATCATCCGCCACATGGATGACTAAGCGAGCGTCGATCCCTGCCGATTGGTATGACGCGGGCTGTGTTGATTGCCCGCGTCTTGCCGACTTTCTCGCGGAGGTGCGAGAACGCCAGCCGGAGTATCACGCGCTACCAGTACCTCCGTTCGGCGATCGGAAAGCGAAACTGTTGATCGTCGGGCTAGCGCCCGGGATGCATGGCGCCAACGCCACCGGTCGGGCGTTCACGGGCGACTACGCGGGTGTCTTGTTATACGAGACGTTATTCAATCTCGGCATATCGACAGCGCCACAGTCCGAGTCGGCCGACGACGGATTGAAGCTCAATGGCGTCAGAATCACCAACGCGGTGAAGTGCCTGCCGCCGCAAAACAAGCCGGTTGGTGCTGAAATCAACACGTGTAACCGGTTTCTCGCGGCCGAGCTCAACGAATTGCCGAAAGACGGTGTCATTCTGGCATTGGGCGGCATCGCACATCGTGCGGTAATCAAGGCGTACGGCTTGCGTCAGGCCGACTATGCATTCGGCCATGCCGCCGAACATACGCTTCAGAACGGTATTCGCATGGTCGATTCGTATCACTGTAGCCGTTACAACACGAACACAGGTCGACTGACGACCGAAATGTTCATGCATGCGATGGGTCTTGCAGCAAAGCTAGCGGGTGTCGGGTCGGTTGCATGAGCACCGAGGCGTTCGACGCTAAGGCGTTTATCGACGGACTGTCGCATCGTCCGGGCGTCTATCGCATGTACGATGACGAGAACAACGTCATCTACGTCGGCAAAGCGCGCGATCTCAAGAAGCGTGTCTCCACCTATTTCAGCGGCAAAGCAAAAGACGCGAAGACCATGGCGTTGGTAGAGCGAGTCGCCGACATGGCGGTGACGCTGACCAAGACGGAGTCGGAAGCGTTGTTGCTCGAACACACGCTGATCAAACGCCACCGCCCGCGTTTCAACATCGTTCTGCGTGACGATAAGTCATACCCATGGATTCGGGTAAGCACCGAACATGAGTTTCCGCGATTGAGTTTCTATCGAGGGCCGCGGCGGAAGAAGGGCGAGTTCTATGGGCCGTACCCCAGCGCAGGTGCGGTGAAGAACACGCTGAACGAGCTGCAGAAGCTGTTCCGGGTGCGCCAGTGCCGTGACAGTTTTTACGCGAACCGCAGTCGACCGTGTCTGCAATACCAAATCAAACGCTGCAGCGGGCCATGCGTCGACTTGGTGGATCCGGAATCGTATGCGCAAGACGTTAAAGACAGCATCGATTTTCTCAAAGGCCGCAACCGCGAGGTGATCGATAGTCTCGTGGAGAGAATGAATCGGGCGTCGGACGCGCTCGATTTCGAAAGCGCTGCGCGACTGCGAGATCAGGTCGCGAGACTGCGGCGCATTGAGTCGGAGCAATTGGTGTCGACGCGCAATCACGTGGATGCCGATGTGATCGGCATGCATCGTGGTGGTGGCAGCACCAACATCGCGGTTGTGTTTATCCGCGACGGTCGAGTGTTGGGCAGTCGTGACTTCCAGCCGGTCAATGCTGCTGGCAATGACGACGTGACTGTCCTGTCGGGGTTTGTCGGACAGCTGTATGTCGACCGAGAAGCGCCGTCGGAAATCATTGTGCCGCTCGAGTTGCCGGAGGCCGCTCTACTGTCAGAAGCGCTTGCCGAGCAGGCGGGCCGCAAGGTCGCTGTGCGTCACTCGGTGCGTGGCGATCGTGCGGGTTGGCTCGCGATGGCCAGCGACAATGCGGCGCAATCGGCGAGCCTCGCGGCGGCCAGCCGAGCGGGAATCGGCAAGCAGCTGGATCGTTTGGCCGAAGTCTTTGACTGGCCGCAAGCACCACTGCGCATCGAGTGCTTCGACATCTCACACACGTCGGGCGAAGCAACCGTCGCGTCGTGCGTGGTGTTCGGCACGGAGGGACCGCTGAAGTCCGACTATCGGCGCTTCAACATCACCTCGACCGACACAGGCGATGACTATGCCGCGATGCACGAGGCGTTGACGCGTCGCTATTCGCGCGTCAAAAAGGGTGAGGTGCCGATGCCGGATGTCGTTCTGATTGATGGCGGCAAAGGCCAGCTCGGCATGGCCGCCGAGGTCATGGCGTCGTTGGAGCTGGATAACTTACTGTTGGTCGGCGTTGCCAAGGGCAGGGCGCGGAAGGCGGGGGCCGAGCAGTTATTCTTGGTTGATTCCAAGCGACCGATCTTGCTGCCACCGAATGATCCGGCGCTCTTATTGATCCAACGTATTCGCGACGAGGCACATCGTTTCGCGATCGCCGGTCACCGCGGCCGGCGCGCAAAAGCGCGAAAACAGTCGGCATTGGAAGGTATCGAGGGTTTGGGGCCGGCTCGGCGCCGTGCGTTGTTGACTCAATTTGGCGGGCTACAAGGCATAAGACGCGCCAGCATCGACGATTTGGCGACGGTTAAGGGGATTAGCCGAAGACTCGCCGAACGAATCTATTTAGAATTCCACCAAACGATTACCGCCAACCAGGAATCCAACGGGGCCTGATTTGAAGCTCAACCTTGCCAATACGATCACCGGCATCCGCATCCTTGCGATTCCTTTGTGTGCTGCCTTGTTTCTAATGCCGTTCTCGTGGGCGCGCAAAGCGGCTGCGCTCGTGTTCGCTGTCGCTGCGATTTCGGACTTTTTCGACGGCTATGTGGCGCGACGCTTCAATCAGTCCACGGCGTTTGGGGCCTTTCTGGACCCGGTTGCCGACAAGCTGATCGTCACCATTGCGTTGGTTTTACTGGTGTTCAGCGAGCAAAATTGGATGATGACCGTGATCGCGATCATCATCATTGGCCGCGAAATCACGGTATCGGCGCTGCGTGAGTGGATGGCGAGCCAGCAAGCGAGTTCTCGAGTGGCAGTCTCGATGGTGGGCAAGATCAAAACCACCTTTCAGCTCATCGGCCTGTCGTTTATGTTGTGGGGTGATCTGTTTTTCGGCATTCCGGTGGTCGAACTCGGGTTTATTGCGCTGCTGATCGCTGCCGCGATGACGCTTTGGTCGATGTGGGTGTATTTGAGCGCTGCCTGGCCGGTTCTGTCCCGCGACGAATAGCGTCGATTGGCTGCTTGACAGCGCCCGCGCCGCGCGTACAATGGCGCGCCTGCTTGCGGGAATAGCTCAGTTGGTAGAGCGCAACCTTGCCAAGGTTGAGGTCGCCAGTTCGAACCTGGTTTCCCGCTCCAGTTTCAAAACCCGGTCTCGGTGAGGCCGGGTTTTTTCGTGGGACAGCAAGGCAGCCCAGACCGTGTGACGGTTGCAGTTGCCTGTGCTATTGTTCCGCGCTCGCTTGCCCGGCTAGGTGGCAGAGTGGTTATGCAGCGGCCTGCAAAGCCGTGTACGCCGGTTCGATTCCGACCCTAGCCTCCATATCCAGACCGTCTGCGGTGAGTTCTCATCGCAGGCGGGCGCAAGCACCGCGTAGTCGGCCCGGGTGGCGGAATTGGTAGACGCTGCGGACTTAAAATCCGCTGTCCGTGAGGACGTGCGGGTTCGAGTCCCGCCCCGGGCACCAGCGGGCCAGCGCCCGCCGCGGCGGGCACGCCCGCTGCACAGCCAGGCGGGACTACCCGCAGGGTAGCCCAATTGAAACCATCTTCATGAGATTTACGTTGTGGCGATAACCAAGTTACAGCTGCGAGCCTCAGACGGGTAGTATCGAGTTGTAATGACGTGGCTTCGTTGGGCGTGGTTCGAGTCCCGCCCCGGGCACCAGGCGCCTATACACCTGCTACGGCAGGTGCAGTCGCCTGACGAGCCGGCGGGACTACCCGCAGGGTAGCCAATTCAACGATTCCGTTCCGAGTTTGATGCTGGGGTGCTAGCCGCGTTCCAGCTGCGAGCCTCAGATGGGTGATCTCAAGCCGTGCCGTCGTGGCTTCGTTAAACGTGGTTCGAGTCCCGCCCCAGGCACCAGCGGGCCTAGCGGGTGCCGCTTCTCAATCATCATGCCTCTAAAATGAGTCAGGCAGGCTCACCGAGCCTGCCTGACTGCCTTTAGAGAGTGCTGGTCTCTCCAGAATTGTGCGCCTTAGTGAGTTCAGTTCATGACTTCTAAGTCGCAGTAGGTTTCGACATACAGCTCGCACGCCGAAAGTGCCGCCTTGGCTTGATAGCACGCGGCTGAGCCTGCTGCCGGACCACCGCAAGCGATACCGACCGAAACCTGTTGTTGAGTGCAGTTGCAATTCGCAAAGGCCTGAGCTTCGTTTGCGCCAGTTACAAAATCAAAACCGAGCAGTCTCGATGCGACAATCGCGGCTGACTTCGAGGCTTGTTTGAAGAGCTGAGGGGTTTCGTCGGCGGTGGACGATGCGACTGTCGTTTCGGCGTTGCTGACGGCTACTGTCTCGTCGTCTGCCAGTGCTGAGTTAGAAGCGAAAAAACTGACTGCGGACAGAACAACTAAGAGTGCTTTGATGTTTACTTGCATTACATTTCTCCTTCCTTTGACTTAATGTTGGCAGTACGGTTTCACGACCTCTTGTGTGAATTCCTAACCGTATTGCGTATTGTGCCCCTGGAGGATCGCCACCAATGGTTTTGAAAACAAATCGGTTATCCCGAGGCTCGCATCGGGAAAACCGTAAAATTGGCGGTGAGCCAGCGGTTTTCTCGAGACCTCAGGTGGTTCTGGGCGCATTGATCGGTTCAACCGCGACAGCAGGTTGGATGCTCTGGCGAAACCGAGTGATTGCAGTGCCGAATTCTTCTTCAAGCGAGTGGCCCGTCGGCATCGGTCTGGCCGCCGTCTTGAGCGTGGTTGCTTGGTTTTACAACGCGCCCAGTGCGCCACTATTGGTGGTCGCCAACTTTACGGTGTGTATGTTGTGGGTATCACAAGTTGATGACTCACTATTCCCAAACACCTTGGAAAAGCGCCACTGGGCAACCACAGTTTTGGTCGGTTTGGTTGGAGCGTTGGTCTACTTTGCCGTGCTCACATTGGTGATCGCGATGTACTTTCTTCTCAGTGACGCTCGTTCGTGACCTCTTTCCCCGAGTTGATCTGGTCGACACATAGCTGCACGCTATCGTGGAGTCCAACGATCAGAGAGTACGCCTTTGTCCTATAACTGGTGCCTCCATTCGTTTCGCTACGACAAGTATGTAGATGCACTTGCCGAACAAAGGCAACGCATCGTTGATGCGGTGTTGGACGAGGTCAATGAATCTGACGGCTACGCCGCCACTGAGGTTCAGCGGTACATTGTCGTCGGCCGAGAGATCATCGCAAGCGGCTTTTCTTACGATGGCTTAGATGCGACGGATACCAAGGTCATGGATCGCTTCGTGTTCGATTCGTTTCACACACTTGGCGATAGCATTGATTTCGCGCCTTTGTCGTCAGAATTCTTGTCGCCGTATGTCACGTCCGACTTGCCGTCGCATCTCTTCAAGAAACACTTCTTCAGTCGGTCCCGGCCGATTCCCGAAGCTGATCGAGAGTATTTTCTTTTGCCGTTCTTCACGCACCTCGGTCGGAGACTAGGGCAGGACATGCCATCGGACTGTGAATACGTCGCGCTCGAACCGGCCGAAGTGGTCGCGATCGAGAAGGAACTCGTCAAATTTCTCGGAACAGATGAAGGTCGGTCACTTGATCAATCGTCCGATAACAACCTGTCGCGCGACTTCCTGGAGCCGGTGCGATCCGCGCTGGAAGCTGGGTGCGCGCTGCATGCACAAGTCAGCTGATGGGTGGACACAGTTTCGGTCCTCTTTTGGAGAATATGTGGTGAAGTTTCGTAGAAGTAAGTCTGTTTGGTGTTTGATATTGGTGCTTACGATGCCAACCGCGGCAATGGCAGAGAAGCGCGTCGCTTTGACCTACGACGATGCGCCGCGCTCGGATGGGCAGGTTTACACAGGCGCGGAGCGTGCCACAGCATTGATGGAAGCCTTGGCGTCCGTTGATGCGGGTCCCGTCGCCTTCTTTGTCACAACACGCGGTTTCGATCAGAACAAAGAGGGTCGGGAGCGTATTGCACGTTACGCAGCCGCGGGGCACCTGATTGCGAACCACACGCATACCCATCCATGGGCGCACAAGACAGTTGTTGCCGACTATCTGATCGATGTTGATCAAGCAATCGTTGAACTTGAGGGTTTCGATAACTTCCGTCCCTGGTTCCGTTTCCCGTACCTAGATGAAGGCCGTTCGCCGGAAAAGGTGAAAGCGATTGCCGAAGCGTTGACCGAGCGAGGGTTGGCGAACGGTTATGTGACCATTGACAACTACGATTGGTATCTCGACGGCAAACTGCAGGAAGCGCTCAAAGCGGGGCATAAAGTCGACTACGAGGCGTTGGGTAAGTTGTATGTGAACATGTTGCTGTACTCGGCCGAGTATTACGACAGCGTCGCCGTGCAGACCCTCGGTGAGTCGCCCGTGCATGTCTTGTTGCTGCACGAGAATGATCTAGCAGCGATGTTTGCTGACGAACTGGTCGCGGCGTTTCGGAAGAACGGCTGGGAGATCGTCAGTCCGGATGTCGCTTATGAAGATCCATTGCCGGTTCCGAGCTCGTTACGCACAGGGCAGGGCCGAGTAGTCGCACTGGCCAATGATGCCGGACGGGCGCCAACGACGATGTGGACCTGGGCGATCGACGAACAAATGATTGATGTGCAAATTGAGCGCAGTAGTGCGTTTGGTGCTGCCAAATAGTGGTGATCAACAACATGCATACGTGTACGCTTCGGGAGGACAACCAGCCTCACGCCAACGAACAGGTTTGCTCTTAATGATGCGCTCGGTCGGAGTGGTGCTCGTCGCGCTCGTGCTACTTGGCGCTTCAGATGCTTTTGCCTGCAGTTGTGTAGGCTCCTACAGTACCAACCTGAAAAATGTTCGTGACGCAGCTCAGCGTGCCACTGTCGTGTTCACTGGGTTCGTCGAGTCATCGTCTCGTGAACCGATTGATCCAGATTCTGGCGGTCATATCGAGACGACAGTATTTCGAGTCACTAAGGTGTGGAAAGGCAAGCTCGCTGAGACGGTGACGTTTCAGATCGATATCCAGTGTTGTGTATGCGGTAGGTCGTTCGATATGGGTGAGACGTATCTCGTCTATGGCTATCGGTCGGATGAAGATCCGTACTTCACAACCGACATCTGCTCGCGGACAAAGAAGAAAGCGTCAGCAGCCTGGGAGTTGTCTCTGTTGAGCCGTTTGTTACGGAGCGGAGAGATTTAGCAAAGAGGGCCGACAACTCGTCCTTAGTTCTATCCGCCTTGTTCGTATAGTCACCGAGCTTCAATCGGGGTCGGCGGTTGATCTCCCTGCATTGAACTCCTACGCTGTGTTCAAACTATAACGAAAGGGGATCGTCGTGAAGCAATTTCTTACTGTGATTGTCGGGCTCGTCATTGGAGCGGCAGTTCATTCACAGGACGACGTAGGACTCGACGATGTCCCTCCTGAGGCGAACACGCAAACCGACGATGCATTGCTGGAGGCATTCGTCGACGGTGTGGTTGCGACATATCGTGATGCACATGCGGCTCCGGGCTACACGGTGTCTGTCGTGAGAGCCGATCGTACAGTCTTGGCAAAGGGGTACGGGCTCTCCGACATCGAGAATGCGACCCCGGTGGACCCGGCCACGACACGTTTCTATGTCGCGTCGATTTCGAAGACGTTTGTCTGGACAGCCGCCATGCTGTTAGTTGATCGCGGCGAACTCGATCTCGACAAGGATGTTAATGACTATCTCGTCGACTATCAGGTTCCCGAGGGTAAGCGACCGTTGACGGTCAACGATTTGATGGCGCACCGATCGGGCGTCGAGGAGACGTTTCGTGTCTGGATGCCATCACTCGCAAGCCTACCGTTGGATGAAGCGATTGCGGCCACAGAGCCGGGACAGGCATTCGACCGTGGGGAGATTGCGGCATATTCGAACTGGGGGTCCAACCTAGTCGCACTGGTGATACAAGACATCGCTGGCGTGACATACGAATCGTTTCTGTACGACGAATTGCTCACACCGTTGGGAATGACCAGCACGGTGTTGAATGTCGGTAGTCCGAACGCAGATGAGTCCCTTTTGCCAATTTCAAAGAACTACCGAGTGACCGGCAACGGTCCAGAGGAAGTGGATCAAATCGATCTCGGCGCGTTTGCACCGATCGGTGGCATGTCAACGACCGCAGTCGATATGGCACGTTGGATGCGGTTTTTACTCAATCGTGGTGAGTTGGATGGCGTTCGACTCATGAAGGAGTCGACGTTTGAACTCATGCGATCCAGCGCATTTGATCCCGTGCCGGGTTCTGGTGTTCGTGCACATGGGTTTGCGGATGTCCCGTATCACGGCATTCGCTACTTTGGCCACACCGGTTCAATTAATGAATTCTTTTCGAAGTTCATCGTAGCGCCTGAGCTGGATATCGGTGTTTTCATTTCGCAGAACGCCGCTGACTCGTTCGATCCGCTGACCGGTGTACCGCATCTGGTGATGAATCGAGAGCTAGCCGTGCAGGGTAGGGCCGATTTTCTATTGCGACCGGATCCGTCCGATGATGACGTCGATGCGGCTGAAGGCATTGCCGGTACTTACATTTCAGCCCGACGACCGTTCTTTGGCCCAGAGAAATTTGTTTCTGTGGTGCAAGGCACGGTCGATGTCTCCGCGAAAGACGGACGCCTGATGTTCTCGGGCTCGACTGCGCCCTACGTAAGGGTTGGCGATGGTCTTTGGGAAAACCGCAACGGCAATCGCATCGGTATCGTGAGAGGCGAGGGCGGCGGTGTCACTCGAATCATTGATCCTACAGGCGCAACAGATTTGTTGCCCGTTACGTTCTGGACCGATCCGTTCAACCTGGCCATTGGTCTGCTGGCAACGGTGTTCTTCACCGTGACCACTTGGCTCGGTCTGTGGCGGCGCGCGCGACAGGTTCGGGAGACAACCAAGACCGGGATGTTCATCAGTTGGATTGCGTTGGCAGGCGCACTCCCGTTGGTCGGACTGGTTGTCGTTGCCAGCGGTATTCCCGAAGCGAGGGACATGCGCTTTGCCGAGTTCATGTCGAGCTGGCCGTTACCTTTGATCGGTGAGCTGACGCTCACGGCCATGGTTCTTGCAGGCTTTGCTGTGTTGCTTCTAATTTTCTTGGTGCCCGCCTGGCGTCGAACAGGTTGGTCAATTTGGCGAAAGCTGCACTACAGTTTTTACACTGCTGCGTACGCGTTCCTGGCTGTGATGCTTGCGAACTGGGGGCTCGTACCAGTGGTGTCGGACTTGTTCGGGTAGCGAAAATATCGGTTCGACCCCTTTAACAAACGAACGTTATGGATAGCTTTCACCCGCATCCGGAAGTGAGTACTTGAGCCCGGTTGCACAGTTGTACAACACGACACGGTCGTTGTTCGATACAGATCCATCGGCAAGGGCGTTCTCGTAAGCGGCGAAAGTGGCAGCGCCTTCAGGGCATAGTAGGAGGCCGTCGTCGCGAGCCACTCGAGCGCGGGCATCTTCGATGTGATCGTCACTAACCGCAGCGGCAAATCCGCCGCTCTCGCGGACCGCTTCGAGCACGAGAAAGTCGCCGATCGCGGCGGGCACGCGGATGCCCGCGGCAACCGTGTGTGCGTCGACCCAAGTCTCTGCATGTTTCGAACCTGACTCGAATGCGCGCACGATCGGTGCGCAGCCTTCCGCTTGCACAGCGACCATGCGAGGAAGTTCGCTTTGCAGCCAGCCCATGGTTTTGAGTTCGTTGAACACCTTCCACATGCCGATCAATCCGGTGCCGCCACCGGTGGGGTAGAAGATGACATCGGGAAGATGCCAGTTGTACTGCTCGGCGAGTTCAAGTCCCATCGTCTTTTTGCCTTCGATGCGATAGGGCTCTTTGAGGGTCGAGAAATCGAACCAACCGTGGGTTTGCTTACCCTCACCAACGATTCGACCGCAATCGTGGATCAGCCCATCCACCTTGAAGACATTCGCACCTTGCAGCGCGGTTTCACGGATGTTGATGTTGGGTGTGTCGCTCGGACAAAACACATCACATGTCATTCCTGCGCGGGCTGCATAGGCGGAGAGCGCGGCGCCGGCGTTGCCGTTCGTCGGCATCGCCACATGCTTGACGCCAAGTTCGCGGGCCATGCTCAACGCAACCGCGATGCCGCGTGCTTTGAACGACCCGGTAGGGAGTCGGCCTTCGTCCTTCACGACGATACTGGCAGCGTTGTGATGGTTAGCCGTGTTGGGCAAATCGATCAACGGCGTCATGACTTCGCCCAGCGACACTGCATGCTCGGGCTCTCGCAGCGGGAGCAGTTCTTGGTATCGCCACAGCGTTGCTTGTCGGCTGGACAGCGCGTCACGCAACCCACTGGCATTGACGGCGTCGAGGTCATATCGCACAAGCAATGGCCAACCCTCTCGTGAGAGGTTGTGCAGCACATGGGCTTCGTGGTGCTCGCCTGTCATGGAGCATTCGAGGTGCGTAACGAAATTTTGCTTGGATTCAGACATAGGGTAGCCGTGGGTTTCTTGGTTCGCGTGCTATCGAGTTCTTTTCAGCGAACCGTTTCAAATTCTTCGAGCGCAGATGCTACCGAGATACGAGGACGCTTGCAGAGCGGACGGGTACGAAATGGGGAGGCCAATTCAATGGATGGATTGATGCCTAGCGGATTCAGCACGCGTGGTGAATTCTATTGAATACGCCGATGTGGACGAGGATTAAAAGGAATCGGTACTCGTCCCATTCATAGAAATGAGCCGCAGCTGTATACAGTTGTCCCGAATTCGATGAACTTTTCCTCTATTCACTACCTCTAACCTAACGAGTGGTGCATGCGCGCCCGTTGCCGCCGATGGCAGCAGTCGCATACGGCACCGGTTTGGTAGAGAGGTAGAAGCGCTATGGAAACTTCAATTCCCAGGGTTTTGTTCTCGGAAATCCCGATCCGCGTTCGTATGAGCGAATTCTCGGCGGTCACCGCTGAAGACCTCACAGTCATGGTCGGTGGCCGTTGGTACGCGAGAATCGACAATTTTCTACACCCCATCAAGCTCGTAGACGACCAGTCTTAATAGGGGTCGAACCAATTTTTTGGTGAATTCGGTCTGACCCCTTTTTTCAGTTCACAGGCGCAATCAGTTCGGAGAGATCCGAACGCTCGGTGTCACCATCCGGGTACATGGGTGCGAGGTCGCTGCCCACAGTAATTTCGAACGCGTGGCCTGCTCGCAAGAGCGCCGCGTCATCCCAGGCGGTTCCCATGAAGAGGAGACCCAACGGCAGACCTTTGTGATCGCCCATCGGGACCGTCAACACCGGGTATCCAGCGGCCGACGCCAACCAACCGGCACCCAAAAGACCGCCCGCAGGTTCACTCGTCCTGAGTAAGTCGATGGGAGCGGCAGGTTTGGTGGTTGGCATAACCAAGAGGCGCACATCGTGTTCCGCGAGCAGTTTGTCGACACCGTCTTCTCGGGCGGCGCGCACAAACTCAGCGACCGTGTTCTCAAAATCCGGGTCGTCTGCAGCACCCGCGGCGGCGGTCTCTAACAGTATCGACTGATCAAACAATGCGAGTTCACGATCTGCATGCTCGCGGTTGAACTGAATAAGGTCGTCGATAGAACGTATTTTGATATCCGCAGGCGAATTGGTGAGATAGTCGTTCAGCCCGGCCTTGAACTCTGTTTGCAGGATTCGGTCACCTTGCTGCCACAGGATGGGTGCCGGTGCGAAGTCTTCGATTTCAACTAGAGCCGCACCTGCGTTCTCCAATCGTTCGAGTGCGAGATTGAACGCGGCGGAGACCGGTGCGCTGTCACCTTCGGCCCACCGAAAAACGCCTATCCGCATGCCACGGATACCTTCATCCAACGCGGCAACATAGTCCTGAATGCGTTGATCCGCGTCGTGGGTGGCGGGGTCCCTGGGATCGGTTCCTGCGATCACGGCAAGCAGCATCGCGGCATCTTTCACGGTGTGCGTAATCGGACCCGCGCTGTCCTGGCGGGGCGACAGCGGGATGATGTATCTGCGGGAGACCAGACCAATAGTTGGTTTGAAACCCACCAAGCCCATGACGGCGGCAGGGCAGGTGATTGATCCATTGGTTTCAGTGCCAATGGCCACGGGAACAAATGCGGCTGCGACTGCAGCAGCGGACCCTGAGGACGATCCGCATGTGCTTCGCCGAAGGTCGTAAGGGTTGCGGGTCAGCCCGCCGACGCCACTCCAACCAGAGATCGAATCAGAGGATCGGTAGTTCGCCCACTCTGAAAGATTGGTTTTGCCGAGAACCACTATTCCGGCTTCGCGCAGCCGCGCAACGAGGGGTGCGTCTCGTCCCGTCGCGTTCTCTGCAAGTGCCAAGGAGCCCGCCGTCGTTGGCAACTCGCGCGCCTCAATGTTGTCTTTCAACAGAATCGGTACGCCGTGTAACGGGCTTCGAAATGATCCCGCCTCAGCTTCGCGGTCGAGGGCGATCGCCGTGCTCAGCGCATCCGGATTCAGAGAGATGACACTTTGGATGCGAGGGCCATCGCGATCGAATTTCGCAATGCGTTCCAATAGCGCCTTGGTGGCTGCCTCGGAAGTGGTTTGTCCCGTTCGAATTTGTTCTGCGAGATCGGCGGCGGTCGTTGCGTTTTTAACCTCCAATGACGAGCTGTAGGACTGAGCGCTCCAAACGATGGCCAATGCAATCACCAACCATTTTTGTAATCCTGTTTCAGTCATACGTTCCCCTGGTCTCAACGTCGTTGTGTGCAGCGCTCAGCTCGGAAAGAACCGGTGTAGGTTTCCACAGCGCCGTGATTTGAACTTTGGTTGGATGCATGTGAGGCGCGCAGGGTTTACATAGTCGGCGATTCCTAAGACGGGCCCTAATAGGAGTCGAACCGATTTCATGAAGTGATTTGGCTATTCGTTGCTACACTCGTCTACACGCGAGCGGGGGTGCATTGGGATGAGAAGATCAAAGTATGGGTTAACGCTGGTTGTCGCATGGCTCGCAATCGGCTGCACGCAATCGCATTCAGAAGAGATGACTTCGGATGCCTCGGAGTTGGTTCAAGAAAAGCCAGCGGTCTCGTTGGGGGACGGCGAACGAAACTGGATCAAAGTTGAAGATGTGACACGCGATGGCGCTGTGCTCACCGTTTCCGAAGTTTTGATTGAGCAAGCCGGTTTTCTTGTGATCCATCGGTTCAAAGATGGTAAGCCGTATGGAAAAGACTATGTCGCGTCGACCTTCCTGAACGCCGGTACGAACTTGGATGTCCCGATCACTTTGCCCGAGGAACCGAATCCTGGGACGCCGCTATTGATCATGCTGCACTCGGATGTGAATCAGAACGGTGAACTTGATTTTGTGTTTGTCGATGAAGTGAACGTTCTGGACAAAGCAGTGTTCGAAGGTTCGACGATGGTGGCGAAAATTTTCACGACGCCTTAGGCGATGGCTTGCTCACTCGTGTATTCGATGGCGACCGACACGATCACCATGTAGAGCGATAGCACAATGACAGTTCGGAGAATCGCCGCAAGCCAGCCTGAGCCAAAGACGCGGCGGACCGCCATAGTGATGTAGACGAGAAACCCAACCATCGTGACTATCTGAGCGACCAGCAAAATCACGCTGCTTTCCGCAACCACCTCCAACGGTAGAATTACCACGAACGCGACGTACGCCACGCAGTGCAAATGCAGCGAGAAAATGAGGTGGTCAAAGTAGAGGCGACGCCAGTACACCCCCTTCATCAGCATCGCGAAAACCGGTAGTAGCACGAACATGACCGTCGGCAGGTCGTCAGACAAGAACCTCGATTCGATTGCGGCGTCGAACGCAGGGTCGATACCCGGCTGACCTAGAAGCTGTGCTGACGCAAACCAAGCGATGAGCAGGAAGAACGCGATGCTGAATGCCAGATACAAGCGTAGCGGCGGCGTGAAACGCATGCGCCGACCGGCCAAGTACTCCGCAGTCAGCCCACCGGGATCGGTTAACAGCGTTTTGATGGTGTTCGCGGCACGCCCATCGACTTCGAATGTCTCTCGCACCACGTCGCCGAGTAACTGCCAAATCGGGCGGTCGAATCTCGTATTACGCTGCCCGCACTGCGCACAGTATTCACCGGCGAGTTCGGCGCCGCAGTTTTTGCAGTAGGTCATACGCGAGTGAACCTCGTTCAATAACGTCCAGATGACTTAGTAAGGGCCAAACTGAGCCAAAGCCGGCACGCGCTCCTTTCGATTGTGCCGTATCGGGTGCTTACTAGCACGCCTAGACTGACCACTGGAATGGGTCGAACTGATCGGTCGGAACACGGGTTCGACCCCGTTTGGCGCGCCGGAGCACATCGAAAACGCATGATCTCGACAGCCGGTTGAGTCGATGGCCGGTACACTGGTCGGCATGTCAGAAGAGCAAAAACAGCCGACACAGACCACTAGGACAGGCACACACAAGACCACTAGCAGTCCACTAGGACAGGCACACACTCAAGAAAGCAAAACGTGCGATACGTGCACCGAGAATCGAGCAATTGATTGCAGATCGTTGGGGTTCGTCGAGCAGCAGGTGAATCTGACGGACAGGCGGTGACCTCAACCCGATGGGCTGCTTAGCTGCCTGTTCGCCGGTTACGCTTGTGGGCGATTGGCCTTTTGCGACTTAGCGTGCAAGTCAATGACACCCCGTTTTCCGGCAACTGGTGTAGCGCCGATGGCATGGAGCCGATCTAAGTAATCTGACCATTGAATTGGTAAGTGGGCGTGCTCATCGCTGGTAACCGAACCGGTCGCAAATGTCGCCAACGGTCGTACAGCGACTTCAAAGTGGTACAGATCACCGTCCGTAATCAGACGCCTAACCGCGTCCGAGATACTACTTACAGAACGCTCTGGAGCCAGCCGAGCGCGAACGCTTGTGTACTCTGAGTCCTCGAGCGTTGCGGCCATCTTAGCTCGTATCGGGTTCAGATCGACATATACCATGGCGTTGATCAGCGCTTCGTTGCCGATGAGCGCTCGGGAATGAAATCGTGCCTCCCAGAAGTGACCGGTACACTGATCTTCGGCATTCGCGCGCCGTGCAATCGGTTCGTTCAGGCACTTCATGAACCAGCTAAGACTGGAGAGTCGCCGTCGATACACACATACCGTGTCATCGACGGTCTGCAGCTCAGCGGCAGATAGTGCTTCTCCGGCCTGGTAGCGTTGTACCAGCAAAGAGCCCTTGAACAGGGATGTCCAGCGGTTCAGAACCTCATCGGTAGACCATTTCGATGCGTCCTCGATGTTGAGGCGAACCACGAGGTGGTAGTGGTTACTCATAATCGCGTAAGCACACACCTCGATCGTGAACAGCGAAGACAAGGCGCGCAATCGAGCTTCTATCCAGCCGCGACGGTGCTCATAGCACTTGCCGCTGACGTGATCCTGACCGCACAGGAAGGCGCGTCGCACGCAGCGCGCAGTGATGAAGTAGAACGGCGTCTGAGCAAGGCAGACCAAGTGTTTTCTCGCTCGGGTCATGCAACAAGAGTAGGGCAACACTCGGCCAGATCGCTGTATTCATTGTTGGCCAATTAAGGCAACATCTGTGCCTGTCCTAATTTCCCGAGATACCCAGTCTGCCGCCAGCTGAAGCCTCGCGCTAAGGGTTAGCTCTGCTTTCTAGGTCGATCTCATCCCTTTCGCAAACACGAGGAATAGGGGCCGAACCTAGTTTCTCAGAAGCTGACCCAATGCTCTCCGCCTTTGCTCATCAACAAACGCACTAAATCAAACTCGAAAAACCGCAAGCAATCTAAAGCTGCCTGTCCTAATCGACCGCACCCACAATCTCGACGAGATCTTTAACCAACCGCGAAACACCAGGGTCGGTGCGATTGGTGGCACCTAAACGGACAATCACCAACGAGTGACTTGGCACAATCACAACGTTCTGGCCCTGAAAGCCATCCATGTCGAGAACCTCTGGTAACGCCTCGGAGCGACGATACAACCAAAAGCCCATACCGTAGTTTTCCGAGTCCGCTGAACGCTGACCAACCGCCTCAATCCAGCTTGGATCTAGTAAGCGGCGATCGCCAACGACACCATCGTCCAGATACAGTTGCCCGAGCTTCGCCCAGTCGCGCGCCGTCGCCCACATGTACGAAGAGCCAACCATGGTGCCAACCGTATCTGGCTCAATAATCGCGCTCGCCATCCCTAGTGGTTCAAATAGACGAGCTCGGACAGCCAGAACCTGACTCGTGAGGTCGGTGCCAAGCTGGTCCTGAAGGTGTCGCATGGCAAGATTGGTGCTGCCACTCATATAGTCGAACACTTCTCCGGGCGTATGGCGCTGCGGTCGACTGGCGGCAAACTTGGCCATGTCTGCGCTAGACCAGAGCATCAGGGAATTCGGGTCGGTACCATCGTTGCGTTCGTCAATGGCGAGCCCTGAGCTCATACGCAACAGGTGCTCCAAAGTAATCTCAGCGGCGGCTGGCGAAGCCACTGCGCCTTTCACGGTGAGATCGACTTCGTCGCGGAGTGCCATGACACCGGCCAAGGTCGCGGTAGCACTCTTGGACATCGACCAGCCTAGTAGTGGCGTGTCTATATCGATCCCTTCCGCATAACGTTCGGCGATCACTTCGCCGTTTTGTAGTGCAACGACGGCGAGAGTGTTTCGGTTGCCTCCCGCAGGCTCTTCAAACGCCCGATCCAATGCCTGCGAAATCTCCAACGGGTCGAAGCGTCCTGGTACCGCTTCGGGTAGCGCTCGATCAGCGACATTCAGGGGAACCGTAATAGAACGATCCAACGCGCCGTCATGATCCAACGTGCACCCGAGGCCGTCTCGGTACACGGCTCTTTGTTGGTACATGCCATAGATGCTGGCTGATGCGGAACGGTCGTCGCGATTCAGCTCACTGCTAACCAGATCAGCCGCCCAATCCAATTGTGGCGTCAGATACAGGGCGCGTGTGCGCTCGGGTTCGAGGCCGGTTAGGAAAGCCATTGAACATATCTGCTTAGCGGTGATTCCCGACACAGTGGGCAGCGCATTGCGGTGGTAGTCCGAGCGCAAAAACAGCACGAGACCAACACAGATCGCAGCGACAATCAGGATCAACGCGCCACGTGCCAATTTTCCCAGCATTTTCTCGCCCTTTGTCTTCCCAGAAATCAACGGTGCGGTGATGATGCACAAGTATCGCAGCAACGAAGTGTGATGCCAAAAAGGACCTACGAAACGGGTACAGATTTGGGGCCGAGGAAATAGGGGTCGAACCGATCTTCCGGGCAGGGCGGCGAGCTCCGTAGCCAACACTGACGAGCGGAATGGCTCAGTTTATCGGTATGCTGTTACAGCCGAGGAACTTTCAACTGGGAGTTTCATAACGCGTCGTCACGCGATGTGTTGATCGTCGGGCGATCTTTTTTCATTGTGACGACTATCGAACCTACGTTGGGGTACGTCCTGGACGCGGCGCTGACCTTTGCCGACGCTGCGTCCAGGATTTCGAATTACTTCTTGGGTTCTTTCGGGTCCCGCATTTCGATCGCGCCGTTGAACGTGGCGCCTTCGGTAATCGCGACCACCGGAGCCACAATGTTGCCGGTAACCTTGCCAGACTCGCGTACCGTTACGCTTACCGTGGCGTGCAGGTCACCTTCCACCGTGCCTTCGATGAAGATTTTTGTCGCATTGACATTAGCGTTGATGCGACCTTTGGGTTTCAGGGTGAGGCTGCAGGCCCCTTGGTCGATTGTGCCCTCGACCGTGCCTTCGATGATCAGGTCTTCGCCGGCCGATAACTCCCCCTTAAAGTGCAGGGTCTCACCGATTATCGACACGATTGGATCGCCCGCGGAATCGTAGTTTTCGTCTCGCTGGCGCACCGATTCCGGCACATCTTTCAGGTTAATGACTTGCGAGTCGGTCAACGCGGGCTTCTCACCCCAGGTTGGACGCCTCATGATTTCAGTATCACTCATTGCGATTCTCCTTCAGGGTTAAGCGGCGCTAGCCGAGTCTTTGGCTTTGCTATCCGATGGCTTGGCCTCTACGGGGGCTTCGGATTTTGATGCCGTAGCGCGTGATGACTTTTTCTTGCTGGCGGGCGCTGCGGTCTTGCCGCTCATATCAATTTTTCCGTTGAATTTGGCACCTTCGCGCAGCGTGACAACGGGGCTATAGATGTTGCCGTTCACATCTGCACCGGCGCTGACCACAACGGATTTGCTACCGCCAATGTCGCCAACCACATTGCCGTCGATTGCGACATACTCGGCCGTGACATTGGCATTCAACTGACCTCGTTCTGCAACGGTTAGCAACGACGAGTGCTTGATAGAGCCCTCGACCTCGCCGTGGATCAGGAGGTTCTCATCGGCGATAAGTTCACCTTTAAATTTCAACGTCGGGCCCAGGACCGACGGATGCTTAACAGTCGGGCTATCGTACGGATTGCTCATTTACTGCTCCCTCAAATGAGAAAAGACGGGTGGAAGGACTCTGGATGCCTGTGAAGCGTCGCACCAGTTCACGCCCGCCGCTGTGATTGCGGTCACAATCGGCCCATATTTGTCTAAAGGTATTGAACATAGTGTCGAGCGACGCCCGTCCATCCGACCAAGTCGGCATTTTTTCCGTCGAATTGGTTTTCTAAAAAAACTTCTCCGGTTGACACAAAACAATTGGTGGAAGTCCGGCGTCAAGCAGTTGGTGCGGATCGATAATGGTTCACCCGTCGTCGCGGTCTTCAGCTTCATCATCGCCGCCTGTGGCGGTGACGGTGTGCTGAGTACTTCCGACGACTTGCCCCGCTAATGACTAAGATTCATCGACTGGCTCGTGCACGCAGACCACATGGCATCATGATTGTCGCCCGCGATCTCTATTCGTGTTGGCAATCAACCAGTGGCTCGTTGAATCGACCCGATCAAGGTACATCGTCAGACCACTGCTCTTCGTAGTGAGACCCGTCACAAAAAGGTTTGTTCTTCGAAAGGCCGCAGCGGCACAATGAATATTTAGTCCGTGACGCTCCCACGCCGTTGAACTGTGCCTCCAGCACAATGTTGGTTACGTGATAGGGGCCATCCTTCTCAACCGTGATCCCGATGTCGCCGGTTGTGAGGTGTTGCAGCGGCTGTTCGGCAACGGCGACCCGCAACGCACCGGAAGGACACGCTGCAACGACGTCGAGAATGTCTTGCATTGTTCCCTTCTCCGGCTGAACCCAGGGGTCACGCCCCGGATCGAACACCGCCGCCGCTCGCGCCTGGCATTGGGCCGCGTGCGTGCACAGGACCGGTGTGTAACTGATCGTCACGGCAGTTCCGCTCACCATACCTTGGAAGTCGAGTGGCTCGTTGCGAAGCGCGATGTGATCGGGCGAACTGTCGAATCCCACTTTGGCGTGCGCGCCATCGCAAAAGGGCTTATTGGCGGAAGCACCACAGCGACACAGCGCGACCTTGGGTTTGCCCTTCAGCTCAGTGACGGCATCGCCCTCCAGATCGGGCGGATTGTCGACCAGAAGCGGCCCATTGTCCGCCAAAGAAATTTTGGGTAGCTGCGACATGGTCTTCTCCCTCACTCCTGCCAAACACTGTTTGATCGTTCTAACGGGCCACAGACGCCTCGCTGCACCGACAACACACTAGGCAGCGGTTCGCTCGCGCCCGTGGCTCTCAGCTCAAGTCCGAATCATTGGTGGGGTACGCCATCGAGCGTGCCCATCGCACCTGAGCGAAATCTACCTTCTGCTGCGAGCAGCTTGTCCTGATGGTCGTAAACGAACGGTCCACCGAATACGAGCGGCTTAGGTGCAGGTTCGCCGCCGAGAACAAAGACCTCAGCGCGAGTCGAACCCGAATTGCGAACCATCAGTTGATCAACCGGGGTGCTCCACACCGTAAAATCCGCACGCCGTGCGGCGACAGGCTCATCCGCACCGATGCTCACTTCACCGGAAATCACATAGGCACCAAATTGCCCCGCGGAATTGATCACGGGCAACGGAAATTGGGTACCGGGATCCAAAGAAACGTGCAGCATGACCGATGAAATCGCCGTCACAAGGGGCCCGGTCTGGTCCTCGACTCGCCCCGCCAATACCCGCGCGACGACACCGTCGTGGTCGATAACGGGTACTTCGTCTGCCTGAACCGCTCTGTACTCAGGTTCGGAGTCCTCCGCGTCCAGAGGTAAGCGGGCCCATATTTGGAGCCCTTCCAGGGAGGATGTGGACGCCAGCGTTTCCTCGGAATGGATCACACCCCGACCTGCGCGCATCCACTGCGCACCGCCGGCTGTCACACGCCCAACGTTGCCCGCGCTGTCGCGGTGTTCATTGGCTCCAGAAAGAAGATATGTCATCACTTCGATGCCGGCATGCGGATGGGGCGGCAGTTTCGCGGCAATCGATGGAACCGGACCGAAATGGTCGAATAGAACGAACGGTCCGACACAGACCGTCTCGCGCGTTGGCAATGGTCGATAGACGGGCATGCCACCGACTTGCTCCACCGGAGACCGCCACTGGTTAAACTCATCGTTTGCAATAACCACGACGCTAACCCCACTGGTTCAACAGAAGCCCACTCGGTGGAGCTTACACGCTTCCGAGTACGAACCGGACGCACGGGTAGTGTGCGTTTTTGAGGATAGACGACGCCGAAATAGGGGTGGAACCAAAATTTCTAGGACGCTGGCTTTGCAGCGCTTCACTTAAGCTCAAGTATGAACGACTCAGAGCGACTCAGAGAACCGCGGAACTGAGTGGACCGACCACGATGGTCGTCGTCCGATCACTCGTATATCTCCCGGTGGTATCTGCGGTAATTTCGCGGTCACATTGGTTTCGATATAGCCGATCAGAGATTCGATTCGATCCCCGCTCTGCTAGAGTGGCAATCATGTCACGCCAGACAGTCGAAAATGCAGTTAAGCGATGGCTCGACACAGTCGTGATCGGGCTTGGACTCTGTCCATTCGCCAAGCCGGTTGTCGCGGCCGGGAAACTCGAAATCATTGTTAGCGAGGCTTGTGACGCCGATTCGCTCTTCAGCGACTTAGAGCGCGCGCTTTCGCTACTCACCGATGATGGACCAGACACGATTGTCGTTGCGATTGCGAATTGGTTAAGCGACTTTGCCGACTACAACGACTTTCTTGATGTCGCGGAGGCGTTGATCGAGGCGAAGGCGTTGGTGGGTGTGATCCAGATCGCAAGTTTTCATCCCGACTATCGTTTCGCCGACGAACCGGTGGATGCCATCAGCCACTACACGAACCGCGCGCCTTTCCCGTTGCTGCATTTACTTCGCGAATCGGATGTTGAACAGGCGATCGCTCAACACCCGGATGCAGAGAGCATCTCGGCACGCAACATCGCGAAGCTCGAATCGCTCACCGATGAAGATCGTAGGCGCCTGTTTAACCGAGCACTCTCTAACGAGTCAGCGTAGCGCGGCCTAAGCCGTAGCCTGTAGCTTGCGGGCAATCGAATACACGCTAGTCTGACTATATTGCAAGGAGTACGCTCAGCAAGACCGCATCGATACGCTACGGGGCAAGTCGATCTCGCGAAAAGTGGAAATCGTCCACGGCAGCGAATTTTCTCATAGTGTGTTTACATTGACGGCGAGAGAGTGGTTTTTTGGGCGTGAGACTCGATGAAAGCATTCAATGCGGCATACCTCCTGATCTTTAGTGCTGTGCTCCTGGGTTGTCAGGCAATTCAGGGTTTCGATGAACGAGTTGGGAGCGCTCCGAAGAAAACGGTCGTGTTGGATGGCTTGCGCAGTCCGTGGAGCCTCGCGTTTATCGATGAGTACACCGTCCTGATCACAGAGAAAGAAGGGGGGCTCGTCCTTGCGGACTTACAGACTGGTCGAGTTCAACCCATCAGGGGATTGCCAGATGATCTTGTTGCTGATGTTCGAGTTGAGACGAATTCGGACAATGGCGGATTGTTCGATCTTGTCTTGCATCCCTCGTTTCCAAAATCGCCCTGGCTTTACCTATCCTACGCGGCGCAGTCTACTGAGGGTCGGACGACCAAAGTTGTTCGAGCAAAACTCTCAGGGACTTCGCTTTTCGAGATTGAAACGCTACTTGTCGCCAAACCGTACACAAAGGGTGAGTTCTTTCACTATGGGGGAGGATTGGTTTTCGGTCAGGACGACAGACTCTACATTACCGTTGGCGAGCGCATCTTCAACGAAACCAGTAATCCGGCTGTACCGATCGCGCAGGACCCGCTCGACCGGCGTGGCAAGATCTACCGATTGAATGCGGATGGATCAGTTCCCTCAGATAATCCGGACTTCGGCGATGGCGCAGCAGAGGGTCTGTACGCAATTGGGATTCGAGCCGCGCAGGGCTTGACCCTTCACCCGCAAACGGGCGAGGTGTGGTTCAGTGAGCATGGTAGCCGGCAAGGCGATGAAATCAACAGACTAATCGCGGGTGCTAACTACGGTTGGCCCATTGTCACCGACGGGGGATATCGCGATGCCGATTACGTACCTCCACAGCGTAGCGCGGAAAACTACGAGCCACCTGTCTGGAGCTGGAAACAGACTGTCGCTCCAACTGGCTTGACTTTCTACTACGGCTCGGCATTTCCCGATTGGCGAGGTGATCTGTTGGTCGCGGGACTTAGTCGGGGGAACCTGTGGCGCCTGAATTTTGTAGACGACGAGATCGTTAGCGTCGAGGAGTTGTTCGTAAATGATCGAGTTCGGTCTCGAAAGGTCGCAGTCAGTCCGAGCGGGGTGCTCTATCTCTTGACCGATACACTGATAAGGGTCGCGGACGATGGTTCACTGGAATTTTCTGGGAAGCCAAGTGGACAGCTCATTCGGATTGACAATCACCAAACTGAAAAGGCGAAATAGTCGCGAAGTAAGGGTCGATTCATTCTACGTGTTCGTTATGTCTGAAGGTGGTCGTCGAGCTTCAGAAATCAGGTGACGCAAGTCAATCCGGAAAATCACATGACGCGCCGGTCATGGTCTGAGCACAGCCAGTTATTGTCACTATCTGCCTACGAGGCCTTAGTCCAGCGGCAGTTGCACGGCGTCGGTGATGCCTCACTCCTCGAGCTGGACCGCTAGCTTGATCGGTGCATAAACCGTCAGCTCAATTTCTACCAGTCCCGATTCCGTAAACAGCTCGCTAACACCGATCGCCGTCCAGGCTGGAGTGGCAGTTTTCATGAACTGGTTTTTGACATCGCGCACCGCCTCCATGTGTGCGAGCTTGTCACCGTCAAAGTAGGGACTGTCCCAGACATGATAAGAGTTGACGCGGATCACGTCCTCCAGCGAGGCGTCGAGCGCCTGGAGGTGTTCTTCCAGGTTTTCAAATGTGCGCACCAATGACCGCTTGAAGGCCTCGGCATCCCGACCATCCCCAGGCGCAGGACCCGCGATCACCCCGGACAGCACAATCAGGTCGCCTGCGCGCACCGCGGGCGCGTAGCCCCAGCGACTATGGAACGCACGAGCACCTTCGTTGCCGGAGACCACCACTTGCGTGCCGTTGGGACCGTCAGTCGTAGTGCTGGACTGGGAGTGAGCCGAAGCGGATGCCAACAGCGACAGGGAGAGAACAATGCGTACGATTTTCATGGCAACAGCCTCAACCACAAATAGAGATCCAAAGGTTAATCTATTTCGGTTGCAAGTGGTGGAACACCGGATAAAGACCGAACCCGTCAAAGCGAGAGTCGGCCGGACCTTTTTTACTCCATTTCTTCGACTGATGAGCCGGTCATTCCCTCACATCGAGAAAAGGCGACAATGGGATTCAAGGTGAAGTGAAGCTTAGGTTGCTCTGGGAAACTGCGGTCCAACGACAGCAACCGACGGATTGGCACGGCCCACGCCGAACTGCGAAGCAGTTAGTATTCCGCCGCGGTCATGGTGTCTAATGTACTCACGCTCACCTTTGAAAGGGCTCGATGGACAAACTCGTCATACTGTTGATCTTCGTGGTTTTCGCGGGTCTTGAAATCGCGAGAACACAGTTTTTTTCGAAGCCTGGACAGAAACGTGGTGATGCGGCCGTCGAGGTCATTAGCGTTCTGACGCTGCTTCTCGTCACGCAACCTCTTGCACTTGTCGGTGGTGGCTTTTTGGCGAGTATGATCTGGCCGACGGCAGAGAATGCGCTACGTTCGCTGCCGGTTCTTGCTGGGGTGGGTCTGTTTTTGGTCTTCGATGATTTGACCCAGTACTGGTGGCACCGCCTTTCGCACACGGTTCCATGGCTCTACAAACTGCATCGCCCACATCACAATGCGAACTACCTCTCCGTGCGTGTCGTCTATCGAAACAACCTGTTCTACTACGCACTAATGCCTGGACTTTGGTTGTCGGGCGCTCTGATTTACTTTGGTCTTGGTTGGGTCTATGCGGGGTACATCGTGGTGAAGATGCTGGTCATCACTGGCGCTCACTGCGATGTGCGCTGGGACGAACCGCTCTACAAGATTTCTTGGTTGTCACCTGTGATGTGGGTTGTCGAGCGCGTGATATCCACACCAGCGACTCATAGTGCACATCATGGGCAACATGCCGCTGATCCGGCCACGCATTACAAAGGCAACTACGGCAACTTGCTGTTCTTCTGGGACGTGTTGTTCGGCACCGCGAAGATTACACGCCGTTACCCGACCGCATTCGGTGTGGAAAACCTGCCGGAAACAACGGCCGGTGAGCAGCTTCTTTGGCCATTGGTTCGGCGTCAAACAAATCGCGTTAGAGACCCGTAACAGGACTACAGCTAGCGCTTCGTATCTAGCGACGAAGGCGGCTTCTGTTGATCAAAAGGCACGATGATTTCGGCCGATAGTCCGATCGGTACGCGGTCAGTCAGACTGAAGACACCACCATGACCCTCGACTATGGCTTTGACGATGGCGAGTCCGAGGCCAAAACCACCTTGTTCGCTCTCCCGGGCATCCGAGAGACGTTCAAATGGTTCCAACGCTTGGAGTCGCTGTTTCTTTGAAATGCCCGGTCCTTGGTCTTCAACCACGATTCTTGCGCTGTCTCTTGTTCGGTCGACTCGGATGTCGGCATGCCCAGCATATTTGATCGCATTTTCGATCAGGTTCCGAACGGCTCGCGCCATCGCGATCGGACGACAGTCAAGAAGGATGGGATTCTCGTTGGAGAAAGCAATGCGCGCGCCAAGTTCACGAAAGTCGTCGCACTCGCTTTCGACCAATGAACCTAGATCGACCCGCTTCTTTTCTTCATGACGAAACGCGCCCTGCAGATACTCGAGCGCTGTCGCCGCCATACGTTCCATCTTTTCGATGCTGGCAAGGAGGTCTGATTTCTGGACAGGATCATCAACAAGTTCGACCTTTAACCGCAACGCCGTTAACGGCGTGCGAATGTCATGACCAATCGCCGCGAGTGTGGTTGTTCGCCGCTCCAATTCTTCGGCCACCTGCTCTTGCATCTCATTGAACGCCTGTATCAGGCGGCGAACATCGGGCGGCCCCGATTCAGTCACCGCATCGACTTGAAGCGCCTGCCCAAATTTTTGTGCAGCGGCAGCGAGCGCATTGACCGGGCTGCCAATCCGCCAGACGAACGTCAACGCAACGGCTCCGATCACCAAAAATGCTGCGATCGCCCGGATCAACCACTCTGTGATCGTTGGAGTAAAGTGCCATCGATGTGCATGAATCTCGGCGTTCAACCATGTGCTCTGATCCAAGCGCAGGCTGATGATGACGCTTTCGACGGGCAGGCTAATTCGGCCCGCAGCACAGGTATCGAGCGAAAAGTCACTTGCTGTGAGCGTTGCGAGCCCTACTCGAATCATGCTTTCCGGAAGCTTCAGACTGATCGAGAGCTTTGCTCGAATAGCACGTGACTCAAGGGTCTCCGAGGTTGGGAACGGCTCCTGAGTCAATGTGTAGCCTTCATGACAACGAGAGATTTCGTTGATGTAAGCTTTCTGCTCACCGTCTCGAAGTCGCGGTATGACCGGCATGATTCTGCCGAGGCGAACGGTGGCATAGTCACTTGCGGCCCAGTCGATTGCGTCTTTTTGATCCAGTGCTTCCAAAATCGCAAGTACCGTCAACAAAGTGACAAACGACAACAGTAAGACCGCGATCAACCGACCGGTGATACTGCGCGGGAGAAACCGCCGCAACACTAATGGCCCTCCCAATTCAATCGTGCGGCAAACTGGTAGCCACCACCCCATTCTGTAACGATTATCCTTGGGCGCTTTGGATCGTATTCAATCTTCCGTCGAAGTCGACTCACTTGGTTGTCAACACTACGGTCAAAGAGTTGTGTCTCACGCCCCTTGGTCAGTTCCAGGAGTTGCTCGCGCGACAGCGTTAGACCAGCGTGCTCAATCAGTGAAACCAGCAGCATGTGCTCGCCGGAGCTCAATCGCACGGAAACACCGTCGCTGTTGACGACTTCTTTCTGCGCGAAATCGAAGCGCCATCGATCGAATGTCACGACGCCGCTTCGCTTGCCTCGGCGTGGCGGCAGCATCTCGGTGCGACGCAGTACGGATTTTATACGGGCCAACAATTCGCGCGGATTGAACGGTTTGGTGACGTAGTCGTCGGCGCCCAACTCAAGCCCAACGATACGGTCGGTTTCATCGGCACGGGCGGTGAGCAAAATGATCGGTAGGTGAGGCCGATGCTGTAATCGCCGGCAAATCGAGAACCCATCTTCACCGGGAAGCATGATGTCGAGCACGACCAGATCAATATGCGTTGTCTCAAGTACCTTATCCATCTGGGCACCATCCGCGGCCATTGAACAACGCAGACCATTCTTTCGGAGATACTTGTCGAGTGGCACACGAATGTCTGGGTCATCATCAATGATCAGCGCGTGAGGTGGTTGATCGGTCATTACATCTCCACGGGTTTGACGTGCAACTTAGCGTGGTTTCGCGACGTCGTGTCGAAAAAAAATGTAACAAATCATGTCAGATTTGGAATTCGGTCAAAAAGTGTTACAAGGCGTCGAATTGTCGATACGCGTTCGCTGACCATATCGCCTAGCGTCTGAAACTGTCGTTTCAGGAGCAAAGTCTTATGGTCAGAAGGTCTAGTGTCGTGTGGTTCGCGGTATTCGTCATCTCGCAGATATCCGCTCTCGAAGCATCGGCCCAGTCGACGTCCGAAACCGGTGGCAACACGCAGTCTTATGCGCGAGTCTATTTCGACAAGTTCAATCCGCAGACGGCCCAGGACTTGGTCGAGCGGATTCCGGGATTCACTCTCGAAGTCGACGACCTGTTGCGGGGATTTGGCAGCGCAGCGGGCAATGTGTTGATTGACGGTGTTCGCCCATCGTCGAAAGCCGGTGGAATTTCCGAAGCACTCCGGCGAATACCCGCTGACCGAGTCGAGCGCATCGACGTGGTTCGCAGCGCCGTCGGCAACAGCGAGGCGGCCGGCCAATCTGTCATCGCCAACATCGTTCTTGCCGACATCAAGACGTCTGGGCGTTGGGAGGGGCGACTGCAACAGGCATCCGATGGACGCGTCAATGGTTTCGCCGACGTAAGTTTGGCAACAGAACTGGGCGATTGGGCAACTACGACGCAACTCGGCGCGACGATCGATCGACGACCGCTTGTAGGTTCCCGTGTGACCAGCGACGCCGCGAATTCGATCGCGCTGTTCGAGGAAGAGGATTCACCAAGTTCCGGAAAGAGCGTAACCATTTCGAGCGAAGCTGTGCGTCCCGCTTTCGGCGGATCGCTTCGATTGACCGGTCGGCTTGACCGCAGACCAACGGACGTCAGTGTCCAACGCCTCGGATTTGAGAATCGCGTACCAGACGATGCACCAGATCAGTTTTTCACACTCGATATCGATATTGACAATTTCGGTGGAGAGTTCGGTGCGGATTGGACGCGTAGTCTGCCGCGCGATTGGTCATTGAAGTTGCTCTCGATTGTCGCTTACAGCGACAACGAACGCGAGCAGACGACAAACACCCGCAATCCGGTCGCGAGTTCGCCACAGACGTCGGTCTTCGCAAGTAATCAGGAACGAACTGAGATCATCTCTCGCGCCACTTTCGCGAGAACCGGGCAACGGTCCTTCCGAACCGAAATCGGTGCGGAAATCGCCTACAACCGTCTCGACAGCAATCTGACACTACTGACCGAAGACGCGGACGGGTCATCCATGATCGATCTTCCTGCTGCGAATGTGACTGTGGAGGAAATTCGGGGCGAGGCATTTTTCAATCTGATTTGGAGAGCGACAGCCCGTTGGACACTCGAAGCAGGCGTTGCCGTCGAGTCTTCCGAAATTTTGGTGTCTGGCGACGCGGCCAACAAGCAGTCGTTCGGATTCGTGAAGCCATTCGCTTCGATCAGCCTTGATGCGCACCAGGGACTGCAGTTTCGAACAGAGATTCGCAGGTCGGTCGGTCAGCTTGGCTTTTCCGACTTTGCCGCATCGGCGTCTGCGGCGGACGAGCGATTTCTCGCGGGAAACCCCCAACTCGGCCCCGACCAAACAACACGCGCAGCATTCATCACCGATTTCCGAGCAGGCAATGGCTCAGCTCTGAACGTAGAGGTGTTTCACGAGTGGCGGGAGGATGTACTTGAGCAATCGCGACTACCGTCTGGCGCATTTGGACTTGCGAACGCGGGTTCTGCACGTTTTTGGGGTTTGAGTGCGGATGCCGCACTTCCGCTCTCGCCGATGATTCCTGGGGGTTTGTTGGAGTTGAAGTCGAATTTTGTCGACTCGAAATTCGACGATTCAATTGCCGGTGGCTCGCGGCAGCTTTCGAACACTGACACTCCCGATGTTCTGATCACCTTCCGTCAGGATTTTGCTCAGCGTCGCGTTTCCTGGGGCGTATCATATCGGCCGCCACTATCGGGCACCTTCTTCTTTGTTGACGAGGAGAGTGCGAACTCAGACGGGCGGTTCTGGTCTGCGTTCTTCGAAACCACGCGTTTTGCTGGGCTTCGGACGCGAGTTGAACTCACAGGTATCGGCGATCAGAATTTTAGGCGAGAACGTCGACTCTTCGACCCGGATCGGAGCGGGACCTTCACTGGTTCCCAAATCATCAGTCGCGACCGAGGCATGTTCGTGAATCTCAGCTTGTCAGGGCAGTTTTAGTTGCCCAATTCCTCGCGGCACCGGAAAGTAATTTCGAACGAATTTGATATTGACTCATGTCGGATCGGCCATTTGTGTTTCGACGTTGCGGATGGGTGTGTACTCCGACAGAAAATCGGTTCGACCCCATTTTTTGGTATGGTGCGGCAAAGTTCGCGAGGGTTGCCGAATGTTCGATTTCGCTCAGAAGCTGTCGTCGATGTGGACGTACCGACGTGTGGTCCTCCTGATCACTGTATTTCTAAGCGCTTGTGGATCCGATTCGCAAGGGCAGGAATCGGTGGTGGAACCAGTCGACTTGGTTGATGCTTTGCCGCTAGGAAAAGTGGAGGGCGAGTGGCAGGGACTGCTGAGCTGCTCGGGCAGAGATTTTCCGACACGAATGACCGTCACGGGTCTGGAAGACAAACAACTCGAAGTGCGTTGGACCGTCATGCCGGCACTCGGCCGCAAGAACTATATTTCTCCGGATGGTCGGACGGAGATCATCGATCGCGTGTTGGTCGGTGAGTACGAACCAGTCACTGGGCGTGTGTATGTCCAAGAGCAAGTCCAACGTCGACCACTGAATCTCGAATTGCTATTCAGCAAAGAGTTCACTTTGTTGAGCTACCAACGATGTGACTTCGGTGTGTTGGAACGTCCTCCTGCTGACAGGCTCGATGACCTGCAGAGCGAGTTGTTGGCGATCCAGGAACAAGTTGTCATTCGCACTGAGGACCAACAAGGTGAATGTCCGAGCGAATTGCAGGAGTGGATTCAGGCCGGATTGGATCTGCCTCTCGACCGGTCAGGCCGCGGTGACATGAGTGCCCTCTGGACTGACGAGGTGACGCAGCCCATTTTTGGGGAACCAGTGGCGGGTTTCCGCGCAAAGCGACGAATGGAGATACGCCGGGCCTTGGCGGCACGCTGCATGGTTCGTCGAGATCGTCGGCAGAACGTGGTCGTCAGAGCCTTGATGGGGATCACCGACTATCGTGCGTTCCGAGATGGACGTTTCATTGAGCTGGCGAGTCCAGTTGCTGAGGAATGGGTGGCGCGGCGCGCGCAACCTTTGATCACATCGGATCCGTTACCCGAGCTGTCTTTTGCCACGAGCGAGGCTCTGAGTCGCGTGCCGAAGTCGTTCAACTTTGAACGACTGCTGTCCGATTCTGCGATCTATGACACTCAGGAGTACGCGCGGAACTTGGTCGCTGTGAACGCATCGCTTGGGGCGCGTCGTATGGAGCGGGACTTTCTCGACAACATGCGACGCACGCGCTTTTTCCACATGCAAGAGCTTTGGCAAGCGGCGTTGGTGCGAGACGACATCAGCGATGAGCCAGCCAACGCGATCGTTGAAGAGATCCTGGTGGACAAGGCGGTTGAGTTTAGTCGCGAGGCCGAGACTTCGAGAGACGCTGTGAGAATGGCGCGATGGGTGTCGGGTGTCGAGGCGGGCTTGTTGTGCAGCGAGGCATTGATGGATGTGTGCTCAGATGCCGCGGAGCATTTCGCGGATCGACTGGATGATTTGTCAGACAATTTCGCTGAAGCCGAAATAACTGCGTTCAAGAGCCTGCGTGAACAAGAGCCGACCCTGCAGAACCTAGCCAAGCTGCTGGAAGGTCGAAGTGCACTCGTACGCAAGTATGGGAGCGTTCTGGAATACGGCGACCTGCAAGACTTGATGGATAACTACGATGAAGTGAGGCTCGATTGGCAAAAGGACCAGGAGGACGCACTTGCGCAGCAGTTGTCTATCGCGAGCACGACGTCCGCACTGACTGCGGTTAATCAACGCTACTTCGCGCCCAGCGACTTAAGCCAGCGTTCAGAGCGCCATCTAAGAAGGCTGGGTGAGGTCTACGATGCGCAGTTGTCTGGGACGCGCCCGTTTGTGGACACAGGATCTGATGCGTATCTCAATGCGCTATACAACCAAGAGTTCACGACACTCGCGACGATGGATGCGGAACTCTTGGCAGGTGTCATACCCGCGCTTCGGTTCATGGCGCAGCAGGTTAGCGCCGTTGGCGAGTTGCTGGGGGATGCCGGGCGACCGCTCCAAAGTGCGGCTCAGGAGCTCAGCAATCCGAGTGCGGTGACGGCCGTTGCGTTGCAATATCTTCTTGACTACGAGGACGAGTATGCGGCCTGCCTAGGAAGCGATGCCGTCACGGTCACGTTCACCGAGCGTGTGGATACGGTCACCCGGACGGCCGGTGGCATCGAAGTGCGTCGTATTCCGGGCGTGCCGGTATCCACGACTTACCGCATCAAGAACGAACATGCGAATCTGTTTGCGGATGTCTTCAGCAAGCCGGAATCGTCTGGTGCGGATGGCATGATCGATGCCCTGTTCGGGTTGGAGGGTGTGAATCAGTTGACCGACGCCGTCGGTGAATTGATGGACGATCACCGCTGCGACTCGGATGAAGTGAAAGGCTTCGAACGAGGCCTGCTAGCGTACTACGCGAACCGCAAACGCCAGTGGGGGCGCTAGGTTTTCTGCTGCTCCGCCTCAGCTTTGATCGTTTCGAGTAGTTCCTGAGCTTCTGCTTGCTTGTCAGGGTCGCCTTCTTCTTTGTAGAAGCGGATCAGACGTTCAATCGCGGATCGAGTCTGGCGACTCGTGCGGTCTTCGCTCGCGAGTAACGCGTCGAGGCCCTCGCGCAGAAACGATTCCGCGGCACTGGTGTCGCCGCTTAGAAACAATGCTTCACCATAGAGACTGTGTGCCACAGCGGTCTCCCAGTAGCCTTCTTGATACTCTGTCTCGAAACTCTCAATGGCGTTCGCCAGCAAAGGCAGAGCGTCATTCGCTTGTCCTTGCTCTATGAGTAGCTTGCCCAATTCTCGACTACCTCTTCCGACGATGGAGTGCTTCGGATTGAAACGCTCGGTGCCGACATCGATAACGGTCTTGAAACGTTGCTTTGCGGTTTCGATCTTGCCTTGTTCTTTTGCGAGGCGACCGAGATTGATGTGACCGTCTAAGACAAATTCGTGACTGTCGCCGAGGGCGCGCAACCGAAGGTCTTGTGCTTCGGTGAGATACGTTTCGGCCTTATCGAGCTGACCGATGGCGTGGTAGACCATGCCGAGGTTGTTTAGCGCATAGGCGCGATACGGGTCGTCGGCATCAAGCGACTCTTTTTCGAAGGCGACCAACTCAAGGTAAGCCGCCTCGCTTTTTTCGTGCTCACCAACCAGGTAGTGCATCTGCGCGATATCGCTAAACGCAACTAAGACATAGGGATGCGTCGGACCCACCTGCGAGCGCCAAATATCGCGAGCCCGCGTGTAGTTGGCCATCGCATCGGCGTATCGCCCCGTTTCGGATTGTAAAGAGCCGAGATTGTAGATTGCGGTACCCAGGGAAAAATGATTCTCGCCGAAGATCCGTTCATAGTCGTCGATGACAGCATTAAACTCGTTCTCTGCCTCGATGTGCCGGCGACCCAGCTGCAAATACCACGCAAGGTTGGAGCGTGCGACGATGGTCTCTGGATGGTCCGGTCCAAGCGCACTCGATACGACAGCGGCCGCTTCTCGGCCGAGGTCGATGGCCTCGTCATACTTGTAGAGATTGACGTACATCAGCGCGAGCGTGGCCATCAGATACGCGTGTTTTTCCCTGGGTGCGCCAACTCGGTCGAACAAGTCTTGTGAGAGTTTGAAGTGATCCAGTGCCGCCGCCTCATCGCCACGTTGACTGTACGACGCCTGCACTTCCAGTCGAGTGTCGACGAGCCGCGCATCATTTGGACCGTATCGCTCGAGCTGTTCATTCAAAAGCGCGTCAATGATCTCCAGGCGTCTGTCAGTCTCTCCGAGCTCGCCCAGCACGCTACCAAGTCCGAGTCGAGCATCGTAGTACCAAGTGGGTGGATCATCGCTTGCTTCGGCATTGGATTCATAAAGTGAAATCGCCTGTTCGTACAACGGCTGCGCGCTGTCATAGAGACTGAGTCCCTCGTACACGCTACCCATTGTTTGCAGCAGTCTGGCGCGTGTGTTGAAGGGCAATTGTTCGTTGGCAAGGATTTGCTCGACACCTTGGTCCAGTACTGCTTTGGCCGTGATTTCTTCTCCGCGCGACTGGGACGGGTCCGCCGCAGCGAAGATGTCCTCGATCACCTGCAGCGTGCCGTTCGCAACGTCCGCGGACTCGGCGGCCGCTTTCTCTGCTTCTAGCGCACGAAGCAATCCGACCGATGTCCCCGCGAGGCCGAGAACGACTGTGATGAGTGCGACTGTAGCAACCGCGACGCCTGCGCGATGTCGACGGACAAATTTGCGCATGCGATAGAGTAACTCGTCAGGGCCCGCTGTCACCGGTAAGTTGTTGCGGTATCGCAAAAGGTCTGCCGCAAGCTCAGCGGGTGAACCGTATCGGCGCTCTTTGTCTCGCGCCATCGCTTTGGCGGCTATCCAGTCGAGATCGCCGCGAATCGATATTGCAGAAAATGGTAGCGACGACGAAACCCGTGAGCTGGCGCGCGGCGGGTCGCTCTCAAGTATCAGTTGTCGTACATCGAGCGGTGATTTGCCTGCAACATCATAGGGTGGGCTGCCGGTTAGCATTTCGAACAGCAACACCCCTAGCGCATAGACGTCGGAGCGGGTGTCGACTTCGTCGTGTTTGAATCCGGCTTGTTCGGGACTCATGTACTGCGGCGTGCCGACCGTCTGATCCATCTGCGTGAGTTGGGGGTCGTCATCGGGTTCGATGAGTTTGGCGATACCGAAGTCGATGATTTTCGCGCGACCGGACTTGTCGACCAGCACGTTGGAGGGTTTGAGGTCACGGTGAATGACGCCCCTTTGATGGGCATGCTGTACGCCGTCGCAGATTGCCGCGAACAGATCGAGGCGCGACTCCAGCGATGGGTTTGTGGACTCGCAATATTGATCGAGTGGTTGGCCATCGATGTATTCCATCACGACATACGGTTGCCCGTTGTCGAGTGCGCCGGCGTCAAAGACCTGGGCGATGGATGGATGGTTCATCCGAGCTAAGACTTGCCGCTCCGCATCAAAGCGCGCCAGCATTTCGTTGACCTGTAGACCGGCACGAACCAATTTAATCGCAACGGAACGATTGAACGGCTCTTGTTGCTGACCGAGATACACGTTGCCCATGCCGCCCGCGCCAATGCGCCGCACGATCTCGATGCTGCCCACTTGTGTACCGGGCTGAATAGGGTCGGCCTCGGAAGTCGCAATAGCAGATGCGGCCGCCGAATCCACGGCGCGCGACAGTGACAGATCGTCCGCCGCGAACTCGAGCAAGCTCTCGAGTTCGTCGGCTAACTTGGGATTTTCGTTTCGGACTTCCGTCAGAAATTTTCTGCGCGCATCCGGTTCAAGTTGATTCGCTTGTTGAAACAACGACTCAAGCTGTTTGAAGTTGCTCTCGCTCACGTCGTGTCCCCTCGTGATCCCGTGTCTCAGACTGTACCGGTTAGCGGTTCAATGGCCAATTACGTGTGTTCCCGGACTGCCGCACGGCTCTAGCGAGTTTGAGCGTTTATGAACGCGCGAATGTCCTCCAACAGTTGGGTGCGGGAGGGTTCGTGTACGTACATCATGTGCCCACCAACGTAGTACTTGTATTCGATCTGTTCCGCTTTGATGCCGTGACGATTCAGAGTATATTCGGCGTCGAAGAAGGGGGTGATCAGGTCGTGATAGCCCGATGCGACCAATACTTTGAGCGATGGGTTCTTGCGTAAGACCTCACTGAGATCCGGAGTCGTGTTGACGTACGTGGGCTCCCACCCTTGGCCATCCGGCACCGGCCGCCAGCGCCACTGACGATTGACTTCGCTACCGCCAGAGATTCGATACGGTCGATCCAACGTCACTTCCAGATCCGAACGCATATAGCTCATCAGCGACGTCGTATAAGGCGCACTCATGGCATCGCTGGACGCGTCCCCTTCAGGTTCCGCCGCGTGGTCGTCGATGTCGTCGCGGGTGTACCTTGCATCGGCGAATCCGATCGCGAGTCCCTGGTCGCGCAGTAGCTCTTTTGCGAACCGACGCGCGTCGACGCGCAGATTCGCCCGGTCGATGTAGTCGGTCGAAATGCCCAAGAAGTAGCTGAGGCGATCGCTGACCGCGCGGGCTTCAGCATCGCTGATCGTATTGCCTTTCCACAGTGCCGGTAGTAACTCGTCGGTCGCAAACGCTCGCGCATCATCCATAAATTGCTCGAGGCTCTCGGGCTTCGGATTGACGCGACCGTGATACAGCGCCGCCGCGGCCATCGTTGGCACGTAAGTCACAAACGACACCAGGTTGTGATCGACATAGGGCGTCGAACCTTGGTAGTCGAGCGCTTGCGAAACGAACACGATGCCGTTCAATCCGATATTCATGTCGTCTTCGAGCATCAACGCGACTTTGGCAGCGCGTGTCGTGCCAAAGCTCTCTCCCAAAAGGAACTTAGGCGAGTTCCAACGATTGTTCACGGTGATCCATTCCCGAATGAACTCGGACACGGACGTTGCGTCCTCAATCAGGCCCCAGAATTCCTTGCCCTCATGTTTGCCGAGCGGGCGCGAGAACCCAGTGCCCACGGGATCGACGAACACAAGATCAGTGACATCAAGAATGGTCTCGGGCGCGTTTTGAATGTCGAAGGGCGGAGGACCGGCGCGTTCAGCATCACTTGGGATCGAGATACGCTTAGGCCCCAAAGTGCCCATATGCAGCCAGACAGAAGAGGAGCCGGGTCCGCCGTTCCAGACAAAAGTGACGGGGCGATCTTCCGATGCATTCTTCTTGATGTAGCTAAACGAGAAGAATGACGCCTTCGGTTGGTCTTTCTTGTCCTTCAGGTAAAGCTCGCCGGCTGTCACGGTGTACTCAACGGATGCGCCATTAAACCGGCCACGATGCTCGGTGACATACGCGACTGGATCGGGCACGTCTGTGGTCGCGCTGTCTTTGCTGTCGTCCTGAGCCCATGCCGTAGGTAGGGAAAGTGGTACAAGACACAACAGTTTGAGGAACGTCACGAGAAGTCTTTGCATAGCTACGTATCGCGTTAAGGATTCGCTGGTAGCATAACGTAAGTCGTTTAGGGAGATGACATGTCCAACCAC
>JBCAZH010000017.1:0-7156 GCA_038533155.1 Pseudomonadota bacterium
GGCGTGACGTTTTTCGGTTTGGTGTTCACGCCAGTGTTCTATGTCTTGCTCCGTCGCTGGGAGTTGCGCGGTAGTGCCGATATCGAAGGGGGGCAACATGCTGCGTAGAGGCCGTTCCTGGTGGGTCGCCTGTTGGGTGGCAGGTCTCGCGGCGTGCACGGTGGGTCCAGATCACCGTACGCCGGACATGAGTTTGCCGGAACGATTTGTCGCGGATGAACTGGCAGGTGTGACGGGAGCGCCCCCGGCGCTCACGACCAACCTCTGGGCGGCATTCGAAGCGCCGGAGCTTGCCGCGTTGATCGAACGCGCCCGTGAGTACAATGCCGACATCGCGGTTGCCGCTGCGACGCTGGATGCTTCGCGGGCGTTAGCGGGGCTGCAAGTGTTCAGTTTATTTCCGACTGTAACCGCACAAACGGAACAGGAACGCATCCGACAAAGTGGCCAAGACCCATTCACTTTCCCGGGCTTGGATGTCGCCGAGTTCTACCGCGCAGGGTTCGATGCGAGTTGGGAAATTGATCTATTCGGAAGTCTGCGACGGCAGGCCGAGTCGATCCGTCGCCGCGTTGAGGCAGACACCTACGCGCTGTATGCGGTCGAGCTGACGGTGGTGGCAGAGACGGCGCAGGCCTACTTTCAATGGCAGGGCCAAGCGTTGCGGGTCGAATTGCTCGAACGCAATCTCGCGGCGCAGCAGGACAGTGTGCAGATCTTGTCAGCGGCGCTCGAAGCTGGGCGCGGCACCGCATTGGATGTAGAGCGTGCGCGCGTGCAGGAGCGACAGTTGGCGTCGACTTTACCGGCCGCACGTGCGGCCCGCATTGCGGCGTTGCAGCGCCTTGCGGTGCTTACCGGGCAACTGCCGGGCGAGCTCCAGGCCTCGCTGGCGCCTGCTCGCCAGTTTCCGCCGATGCCTCGGCTGGTGGCAGCGGGATCGCCGGAGTCTTGGCTTGCCCGACGCCCGGATATTGCGTCTGCCGAACGACGCCTCGCTGAAACCAACGCGTTGATCGGCGTCAGCAAAGCGGAGCTGTACCCGAAGTTAACGCTGCTCGGTTCGTTTGGGTGGACGGGCACCAGCGCCAGCGTCGTTGGCGAGTCGAGCGGCGAGCGCTGGCGGACCGCGCCAACTTTGACTTGGCGCTTCCTGGACTTCGGTCGAGTGAAGCGGGAGATCAAAGAGGCGGAAGCTCAAACGGCCGGTGCGCTCGCTACGTTCGAGCAGACCTGGCGACTGGCGATCGAAGAAACAGAGAACGCATTGGCCAACTATCGTGCGACAGGTGAGACCGTGCTCGCTCTGCGCGAGGCGGTTGCTGCGTCGAAACGTGCCGTTGAGTTGTCGACGTTGAGATATCAGAACGGTGCCGATAGCTACTTCGCGGTATTGGATGCCGAGCGAGAGAGCCTCGACTTGCAGGACCGCTATGCGCTGGCCGAGATCGACCAAGCCACTGCTTTAGCGGCGCTGTACAAAGCGCTGGGTGGTGACTTCGTGGAGTGAGACGTGAGTCCGTACTAAATCCTTTTTCACGTTGATTTCATCTTCCAGTCATTCGCGCTACGCATCCTGCGTAGGGAGGTAAGTTGTCACGGAGTGAGTACATGCGCTGGATCCACCTCTGGACATTGATGGGGTTAACCCTGCTCGCCGGTCAATCCCACGCGAATACGGTCGTACCTGGTGACTACTTTGTTCTAGACCATCCGAATGGTGCGCTGTCTTCGGCGTACGGCCTAAGACTGGATATCCTCGATCCCCCGGCGGGCACGGGCCCGACGTTCAGCACTACCCTCGGAGGAGCGCGCGTCGTCTTGAGTTGGGACGGATCCGGCACCGCAACACTGTCCGGGACTATTTTCAATAATCAGACAGGCCGACTCTGGACGGTTAATCACTTGCTTACAGGTGTTGTATCTGACGGCTCTGGTTTCATTGCGACGGGCGGTGTAATGACGGTTGGGGTCGCCGAGGCAGATCAAGCGTTGTACGGAGCCACGGTCTTTACGTTTTACTCCGTGCCAGCTGGCGGTGATGCGTTTGTAGCAGCCGGCGACAGCCATCGGTGTGGCTCCGATTCGAACTGCGGTCCGTTGATCGCACGCGGTTGGCTCAACATCGATGGCAATGGAGTCGCGCAGAATGATGGTAGCGTCGAAGATTGGTTGGTCCAGCTGAAACCGGTACCGTTACCTGCTGCTGTATGGCTGTTGATCAGTGCGCTTGGCGCGTTTCGCGTGACGACCCTCTTGCGCAAATAAGCGAGACGCGCGCGTTCAGTCCCCTCCTGTCTCAGACGGGGCGCGGTATCGGCGGGCCATTCTGCTGGAAAGTTGAGACAAGCGACGGTTTTTCAATACTAGACCTTCACCACAGTGGAACTGGTCAGCAGATAGATAGCCGCCGAAGACCAGATCTGTCTCGTAGATTGCAACAAACTCGCCGTCATCGACGGACCTTGCAATGATTGCCTCGTCGACAGTGCGCCACAGGTCGGCCAAATCTGATAAAGCAACCGGCTGGCCTGGACATTCACCCAGACGCACTGGTTTGCGCATCCAGAATGCGTCGGACACGACACGCTTTCCGGCGTCGTGGATTTGCTTGGCCGTGTTCTCCCACAATTCGACGAAGCGAGTGGGATCTGGATCCAGAAAGTCGAGCGTTGAGACGCTGATGATCGCAACTTCTGGGTGCGAAACAACGAAGTCGCGGTATGCTGCGTTTGATGTCAGATCAACACTTACCGCGAGTTGGGCGCGCAGGCCGGGCTCTGCTCTGTCCAGTACACTTTGCAGGAACCGTGTTGCGTCGATGTTACTGGCCTGGTCGGCACAACCTGGAGATCGCGCGATCGTAGACGGTTTCAAATCGAGCACGATCATCTCAGGCTCGAGGTGTTCGACGATTTCTACCAACTGATCTGAAATCGCACCAGCCGTATCGTGCTTTTCGCTGCACTGTTCACCCAAAGGTTGCCCGCGAAAAAAGTTCTCGTCCCTGAACTGCGGACTAACGACAACTACAGAGTTCATACCGAAATTTCGGATTTGACTGCTCAGCCAACGATAGAACGCACGATTCTTTGCGAGCGTTGGATCAAAGTCTGTCAGAGTTGGGTAAGCCAAGCGGTAGACTACCCGCTCAATCCCGGCCTCTTTCATTCGGGACAAATAGAGCCGGTTGTGGTTCTCGCCGCCAGCAAACAACCACGCACCCAATCGGGAATCTGCCGTCGGAAGTCTGGCAGTGTCTGGTGCATGCGCGGCAGTTGGTGTCGTTTCAATGCGCTGCATCGCGAGTTCTGCAGCCGCAATGATTTGACTGTCGAATTGGTGCGTAGGCTCAACGGTTGTGCACCCCGTTGTCATAGCTGCGAATGTAGCCAATGTCAGTAAGCGCATGGCATTAGTTCGCGTTCGGACGATCGCTTGGCTGACCGTGGCTCGAATTCCCGTTTGAACCGATTCTCATCATTTTATCGCCAAGGACATGCGGGGCGAATCGATAGCCGAGCCCGCGAACGGTCTCGATACAACGACCATGATGACCTCTGCCAAGAGCAATTCGAATCCTCATGATATGCACATCAATGGTTCGCTCTTCAACATGTCCGGCAGACTGCCAAACCTGATCAAGTAGTTGCCCACGACTGAATACGCGGTCGGGACTGAGCATCAAAAATCTTAGCAGTCGGAACTCCATACGTCCTAGCGTGAGTTCTCGGTCCTCGATCATCGCGCGGTGGCAAATGGAATCCAGCGTTAGGGGTCCGAAACTAAGTTTGCTGCTCTCGACGGCTCGGTTAGAACGCCGCAGGATAGCTTCCACCCGTAAAATTAGTTCTTCGCGAGAAAACGGCTTGGTGATGAAATCATCGGCCCCGCTTCGCAACGCGGCAATTTTATCCCGCTTCTCAACCCGGGAAGTGACCATGACAACGGGTAAGTCCTTTGCCCTTGGGCTGCGCCTTATTTCACGCAGTAATTCCAACCCTGAAGAATCGGGCAACATCCAGTCGAGCAGCACAATATCGGGTAGTCGGCGCTCGATAATGTACCGAGCTGTGGTGCAATCCCGCGCCTCTTCAACGACATGACCTGTCCTGGACAACGTAAACACGAGAAGACCGCGTATCGCATCTTCATCTTCGACAACCAAAATCGACGCTGGATCTGCTGTTGCTAGCATTATCTTTGTATTCCCCCGACGAGCTGGATCGAGACCGTAGCCAGCGATTATGAAGTTTCCGTTTCCGTTTTAAGACACACCGGTCGCGAGCGCTGTAGTTTCATAGGCAAGTGCCTAGTATTCAGTTTGTGCACGCGCAACGGGGGTCGCTTGATTCACCTAAAACACTTTAGTTGCAGGGGTTTGGAGAGCACAAATTTGTATTTCTAGACCAACACGCTCAACGCGGTGATTCACCAAATCAACTTCGGAACGCTGCGACTAGCATGTGACGGAACTCACAGTTTTCTTGTCATCCGCGCTTCACGGTATTTTTATTTTTTTTTCATATATCGCTTTCCTCTTCTCAAGTTGTTGATGTGAGGATGAACTTCTCGGCGTCGCGTGTTTATTGCCGCACCTTGCCGACGTCCCTTCGCGCCTCTCGTCACGACTTGTTCTGAGACTCCGATCACACTTTTTTCATGTATGGGTCAACGATGGATCACATTGCCCTCGTACCTTGCATGGCGTGACGGTGAGTAGTGCTCGAAAGGGCAGTGGCTTGTCGTCTTCAAGGGAAAGGAATCAGACAAACCTACACACTCTTTTAAAGGGCATAAACTGATGAAACATCTGATCAAGTTTGCGGCAGTCATCGCAGTTGCGTTGACTTTCACGCAAAACGCACAGGCTCAGGCTTACCCGGATCCTGCAACCGGGGACGGTGGCGCTTTGATCGTCTCGATTTGGGATACGCAGCTCGGCGTATCGCTGGTCTACGCGATTCCAGGCGTCTTCTACCAAGACTTGGTGGACGGCACGTTCGGTCAAACCAACTTTGAAACGGCCATTCCGCAGTTCTCTACGATTTTCTCAGAGAGCGATTCAGCAAATCTGCTGTATCAGGTCACAGCTACCGGTCCAGATGCAATTAACGGCCGTGGTGCTTTGTACACAACCGGTGGCGATACCTTGCCGTCAGTAACGAGCGGTAACATCGCGGGTACCTTCCAAAACTCGCAGGCGTTCTACTTCCAATTGGACTCGACCTGCGGCGCAGACCCAGTCTGCCCTGCAGCAAATTCGCAGGCCGGTACGTTCGCAGGTTCGGCGACTTGGGGTGATCTGACAGCTCAACTGCCTTTCTCAGCTGCGACGGGCGTTGGATTCGCTTTGAATTTTTACAGCCTCACACAAAACACGGCAAGTCGCATTCGTCCGACCGATCCGGCGGAAGTTGGCCCTGCTGCACCTGGTGCATCTTGGTTCCTAAGTGCCGATGGATTGCTCAGCTACACGGTAGTACCTGTTCCGGCAGCAATTTGGATGCTGATCAGTGGTCTGCTTGGCTTCGGTGCAATCTCACGTCGCAAGCAAGCAGCTTAATAACCGCACATCGTTTAGGAGTTTTTTCAAATGAAAGCTATTTTTAAGGCAGTTGCTGCCACGGCTGCACTCGCGACCGTCCCGGCATTCGCCATTGACTCGTCGACCGTTCCGGCCGCCAACCAGCTGTACATCTCCGGTGCGACCGCGACCGATCAGGCGCTGTACCAAATTACGATTTTGGCGACTAACGGCATTTGCGAGCCGGGTACCGCGGACGTCTACATCGATACGGATGGTTTGCAAGCGACCGATGCAAACGACCAGTTTATGGTCGCTTGTGAGGGCCGTGCGGGATCGAGCGTAGCCGGTCAGAACATTTTGATCGCAAAAGAGTCAAACGGTGGCTCTAACAACGGTACGCGGAATGTTGCACGCAGCATCCCTCTGGACTTCATTGATCCACAGGCGCCAACTTGCGCCACCACCGGCATCGCAATACCTGCTGGCGGCGCTCTCGCTGCGTACACACTGAACAACGAATGTTCTGGCGTGGCTGCCGTTGTTCCTGACGCGGGCGTCGCCGACGTCGAAGCCGCATTGTTCAGCACGACAACGCCAGCTGACATCGCTGCGTTGCAGGCTGATCCGCTGTTCCAGATCATTTTCTCGCCTGCTGTCACGCTGAACCTGTATCGCGCATTGCAGGCGGCACAGGGTCTGACTCAAGATGACGATCCGGCGAACGTACCAAATCTGACGCGTGGTCAGTTGTCGCGCATTTTCAATGGTCAGGCTTTCACTTGGGATGAGTTTTTCACCAACACGGGTGCGGCGTTTCTGCCCGGCGAAGATGTCTACGTTTGCCGCCGTGGTAACGATTCTGGTACGCAAGCATCGTTCGCGGCTTTCGTCCTGAATGAGCGTTGCAACACATCGGTCACGACTTTCGTCGCACCGGACGACTTGTCTTGCCTTGCGGGTGGATGTGACTACACAAACGCAGCGTTCGGCGGTGACTTCATCTTTGCCGGCGACGGATCGGGCGACGTACGTGACTGCTTGGATGATCGTTTCTCGAACGATCTGTTCGGCATTGGCGTTTTGTCTACTAACACCGAAATTAACGATATTGGTGCAACCTCGCGTCAGTTCCGCTTCATCGGCATTGACGGCGCTGCGCCAACGTTGCAGGAAACGGCTAACGGTGGCTACCACTTCGTCACAGAGAACGTGCTGAACACCCTTCGTGTTGGAGGGCCGACAGGCACCGTTGCGGCGCTAGTGAATGAGATCGGCAGCACGATCGGTACGCCGAGCATCATCGCTGACATCAACGTTGATTCACAGAACCCAGGTGGAGATCACGGCATCCTCGGTCGCGCCAACGGCATCACGATTGTTGAGAACCCGGCGCCGGTGAGCATCGGCGACATGCGCTCCAACCCGGTGAGCTCGTTCGCACGCGACGTGGGTGGTAGCACGAACAACTGCGAGCCGGTTGTAGCTACTCCGTTCAGCCAAATCATCGGTGGTGGTCAGTAAGACCCACCCTGAAGTGGCTTGCCAGCATTTGCTGGCAGACGAAAAGGCGGGGCACGGCGTCTCACATGAGGCGTCGTGTCCTCGCTGTTTATGAAAAGACCAGAA
>JBCAZH010000017.1:7256-49971 GCA_038533155.1 Pseudomonadota bacterium
GGCACGGCGTCTCACATGAGGCGTCGTGTCCTCGCTGTTTATGAAAAGACCAGAATAAAGGCTTGGGGCGTACTTTGTTTTCTCGACCGTTAACTTTCTCTTTGTGTGCGCTCATCTTGGCGTTCACGTCCGACCTGATGGCCCAGGACGTTGTCGAGACAGTTGACGCTTTCGATGTGTGGGAAATTCGCGTTGGTGGTAACAGCGTCTTGGATGCCCGTACCATCGAACGCGCAGTTTATCCGTTCCTCGGGCCTGCGCGATCGGTCGAAGATATGCAAGCCGCACGCGAAGCGGTAGCCCAGGCCTACCGAGAGGCGGGCTATAACACCGCACTCGTCAGTCTGCCGGAGCAAACGGTCGAGCAAGGTATCGTTCGCATTACCGTTGTCGAGGGCGTTCTGGGACGCGCTCGAGTCTACGATGCTGATTACGTGTCGGGTCGAGACGTGTTGCAGGAAATGGAATCGCTTGAGCCCGGTCGCCCCATCGAATTCGGAGCGCTGCAAGATGATCTGGCCGCCGTCAATCGGAGATCGCCGGACCGATCGGTTACGCCCGTCATCCGAGCAGGTCGTAACCCTGGCGAAATTGATCTAGATCTGAGAGTAGAAGACAAGCTTCCCCTGCATGCATCTTTCGATGTGAACGACCGATTCACGGTCGACACAGCAGAGCTTCGGGCAAGTGCGAGTCTGTCTTACGACAACCTGTTTCAAGAGTTTCACTCTTTGTCATTGCAGTACACAACGGCGCCCGAACGGCAAGAAGACAGCGAAGTCTGGGCGCTAACTTATCTGTGGCGTTTTCGTGAGAGTCCCGCGGTTCTCGCGTTATACGCTGTCGACACCAGTAGCGATGTATTTGCTGCGGGTGATCTTAACGTCCTTGGCGACGCCAGAATTTACGGTTTCCGCTACGTGCGCCCAATGCAAAGCGGCACGTCTTTGTTTCATAGCTTTACGCTCGGCGCGGATAACAAAGACTTCAATGAAGTCATCGGTGACACGTTGGAGACACCGATTCATTACACCCATTTAGTCGCCAACTACAATTTTGGTTGGAATTTCGAGCGCTATCGATCGAGCTACGATTTCGGCTTGGGGCTCGGCGTTCGCGCACTGGGCAACGACGTGCAGGAGTTTGAAGATAAGCGATTCAATGCCAAGCCAAATTACTACTACCTCAGGCTTGGAACCGAGCAACTGATTCGAGCATGGAAGGGCATGGGGTTGTATGCCCGCATCGGCGGTCAGCTCTCCCCAGAGCCTTTGATTGCGAATGAACAGATTGCCGTCGGCGGTGCAACGACGGTACGCGGTTATCTCGAAGCGGAACGCCTCGCCGACTATGGGGGGTTCGGCAGCCTTGAAATTCGCTCACCGAATGTAGGCCCGCGTGTCGGTTCCTGGATCGATAACCTGTACTTCCTTGCCTTTTACGACGCCGCTACGCTGGGTATCAATCAGGCGCTGCCGGGACAGCCATCCCGGTTTGACCTCAGCAGTACCGGCATCGGTCTACGCTTCATGACCAAGCATGGTGTCCTCGCGGCCGTTGACTATGCGCATCCGTTGCAGGACAGCACCAATGTGCAAGCGGGTGATGAGCGCTTTCATTTTCAACTCAAGTGGAACTTCTGATGCGACTTCATCTGCGCCACTCACTCTTGTCGGCTTCGGTCGCCGCTATTCTCGCCAGCGGGTCCTCGGCACGGGCCCAAGAGCTGCCGGTTCCCTGCGCTGGCGGATCGTGCGGATCCGCCGGCCCTGTAACCTGGGTTACCGAGGGCAATGCGACAGGGTCGGTGAGCGAGGGTACGTTCAGTATTCTGCAGAGCACTGACTTTGCGACACTGAATTGGGCGAGCTTCAATATCGGCGAAGGCGGTCGAGTAGAGTTTATTCAGCCGGACGAAACATCGATTGCTCTCAACCGAATTTTTCAAAACGATCCGTCTCGAATCTTCGGCGCGTTAGAAGCCAACGGGCAAGTCTATCTTTTAAACCAGAATGGATTCCTGTTTGGCGAAGACTCGACAGTCAATGTCGCAACGCTGATTGCGTCGAGTCTGGATTTGACGCCCGAAGCAGTCCAGAACGGAATCCTGGGCGCTGGACGTTCTCAAGCCGCTGCGTTCGAATCATTCAAAGATGCTGATGGCAATCCAATCACTGGCGGCGCGATTGACATTGAGCCTGGTGCGTTCCTCGGTGCGGAAGGTGGGCGAATTCTCATTTTTGCGCCTGAAGTAAATAATCGCGGAACTATAGAAACACCGGAAGGCCAGACGATCCTTGCGGCAGGCAGTCGCATCTTTCTGGCAGCAAGCCAGGACGAGTCGCTCGTGGGTTTGATCGTTGAGGTCGATGGCGAAGGGGTTGTCACCAACGGTGACGGTACATTCGACGCTGGGCAGTTGGTGGGTAAGATCTCCGCCGATCGCGGCAACATCACACTAGCCGGACTGGCGGTGAATCAGCTCGGTCAATTGTCCGCAACCACCAGCATTCGGCAGAATGGATCCATTCGGTTGGTTGCGCGAAATGACGTTACCGCGAGCGGCATCGATATCGTCACACTACAGGCCGGTCAGGGTGGCACGTTAACGCTCGGTGAAAACTCCGTCACCGAAGTGCTGCTAGAGATGGATGACCCAAGTGCGACCGTTGATGTCAATGCACAGCCTCGATCACGTGTCACACTCGCCGGTAGAGAAATCTCGATCGAGCGAGATGCACTCGTGCAGGCGAAAGGTGGCGATATCACCTTGTTCGCAGCAGAAGACCAACAGCAGTCTGCTGCAAACTTTGTTGATGTCGCGGACTCCAGTCGAATCGATATTGCATCCGGAGCAATCCTTGACGTCTCCGGTGCCACAGCGAACCGCTCCGTCAGCGACAACGTCATCGAGGTGGAACTCAGGGGCAACCAACTCGCGGATAGCCCGCTGCAACGGGACGGTGCACTGCGCTCTGAGACGGTTCGTGTCGATATTCGCCAACGGGGTGTGCGCGACGATGGCAGTGAATGGCAGGGCACGCCACTCGCCGACGCTTCTGGAGAAATTTCAAACATCGAGCGCACAGTAGCAGAGCGCAACCTTGCTGGTGGCGATATCGTTCTGCAATCACAGGGCGCTGTAGTTGTCGATGCGGGCGCCACCCTCGACATATCCGGCGGCATCGTGACTTACGAAGGTGGCGACGTCGCAACCAGTCAACTGCTGGGTGCGGACGGTCAAGTCTACGATATTGCTGATGCTGATCGGGATCGTGAATATGTCTCGTTGATCGATAGCTTCACGGTTGAGCATCCACGCTGGGGTGTTACGGAGGTATTCCCCGGATTTCGTCGCGACGAAGGCGGTACTTTTGAGCCAGGATATATCGAAGGCTACGACGCTGGCAGTGTCTCGATCATAGCACCCAACTTTGCGCTCGACGGAACCATCGCGGCGACAACCGTTGCGGGCCGCTACCAGCGAGAGCTGGCAGGTGCGATTCCAGAAGGTCAAAGCTATCGCGCGTTTAACGAACTGCCGCTTGGTGGTCAGCTCAACGTGGGTAACACGACGGCCCGGGGTGCATTCGCACAGTTTGTTACCGGTTCAATCGCCTTTTCGAATCAGTTCACCGCGGATGCATTCAATTCACTCGAAGACATCACGGGCTACACGAGTGTGCTGCGTCCAGAATTGTTTGGGCGAGGTTTCGTCACTCATGTCAATCTCGCCGCAAACCAATCAATTAGTGTGCCCGAGTCCACGACACTGAACCTGGGCGCTGGTGGCGAGCTGCGTGCTGCTGCATCGAGCATCACTTTTGAGGGTCAAATCGACGCCGCTGGCGGTGTGGTTGACCTGTTGGCTCGTCGTACCCGCGCTATCGCACCGGACGGCGTGAACCTGTTGATTGGGCCCAATGCCGATTTAAACGTGGCGGGTACCTGGGTGAACGATAACCGCGAGCTTGGTGATGCCTTTGATCCCCTTGCATTGTCCGGTGGCCAAATTTCATTGTTCGCGGATACCGGAAACCTCGTGCTGAGTGCGGGTAGCTTGGTCGATGTGTCGGGTGGCGCGCAACGCACCGTCGACGGCAGGATCGTGGCGGGTGACGCGGGTGCGATCACACTCGGCGTCGCTCCGAACCCGGACACCGCGGACTTCGTGGATATTCGAATCGACGGGTCGCTGCGTGCGTATTCACTGGCGAACGGCGGCGCTTTGTCTGTGTTCGCCAACGGAATTTGTATCGCAGACACAGATTGTGCAGTGGATGCAGGTACGTTGTGGTTGTCACCGAATCTGTTTGTTGACAGTGGATTTTCTGACCTTGCTTTCAACGCGAATCTGACCGGGCTGTTGGTCGCTGATGGCACCGACATTCAACTTCAACAACGGAATTTTGAACTGCCTTCGACCACCCGATTCATCGCTTCGACACGTTCGTTGAGCGATATCGCTGACACTACTGTCTTACCGGATCTGTTTCGCACTCCGGTGAACCTTTCGTTGAGTGCTTTGGTCACCGATTTCCCAGGGTTTGATTTTTCGGCAGTCGCACTGGAGCCGGGCATTCGTATCGCGGCGAATTCAAGCATCACACTAGATCCCGGCGCCATTTTTTCGATCGAGAGCAACGCACTAGCGGTAATTGACGGTCGGATTCGCGCACCCGGAGGACGTGTCGATGCATTAGTAAACAATGATCTACAGGGCAACTTAACTCGCCCTCCAGCTGGCTTGTGGGTGACTTCGGGCGCTTCCATCGACGTCGGTGGCACGTCACTCGTTTTTACGGATGACCTCGGTCGTCGTATCGGTCGCGTCTTGGATGGCGGCATGATCAGGCTCACCGCGGAGAGAGGCGGTGTGACCGTTGCTACTGGGAGTGAGCTCTCCATCAACGGCACTACGGACGCACTGGATCTGTTATCGGGACCGTTGACGAGCCCGGCCTTCGAACGCACTACGATCGCATCGGATGCAGGCACCCTGATTCTCGCCGGTGCTGAGTACGCGTTGATTGACGCAACCATCGATGCCACCGCCGCAACGGACCTTGGTGCAGAAGCAGGGACTCTGGCGCTGACGATAGACGGCAACTTACGCGGCAACGAGTTGCCTTTCGACGGTGCGGGCAATCCCCTCGTCTCTTTAAACCCGCGGCGTATCGTCGTCGAACGCAACCGCTCGGCAATCGCACTACCTGTCGGCGAGCAAATCCCCGATTCGTTTGTCGGCGTCGCTAGCATCAGCGAGGCCTTGATCGAGGAGTCAGGATTCGCCAACGTGTCGTTGACGGCAGAGACCCTTTTTAGTCAAAACGATTTCGCCGGTGCGTTCTTCGTTGATACGGGTGCGATCGAATTCGACGGCGGTATCGATCTGTCTGTCAGCGGGGCACTGTCATTGAACGCCGCTGGAATCTACGGTGGCTCCGGCGACGTAGCGCTGGACAGTAGTTATCTGTTCTTGGGCTATGGCATCCCCAACGCTCTGGACATCGGCGCGCCGGCAAACGCTCGTGTTTCAAATCTGACGCTTTCAGCGGACTTGATTGATGTGTTCGGCTTTTCACGAATTGCTGGATTCGAGACGGTACGTCTGCAGAGCGCCGGCGATATTCGCTTTATTGGTCTGCAGCCACGAACCCCTACACCGGGGGCACTCGGCGGCAATGAGCGCAGCATCGTGGGCGGGCTGACAACTGCGGCAAACCTGGTGTTCGACGCGGCGCAACTGTATCCGACCACGGTGACAGACTTTGCGATCAACGTGGAAGGCGAGACGGGCTCAATTGTGATTCATGGCAACGGCGCGGAGCGGTCCGATGTACTGTCCGCCGGTGGGCGCTTGGTTCTGAACGCAAATGACATTGTGAATGAAGGTGTGCTGCGCGCTCCGTTCGGAACAATTGAATTGAACGGCCAGACGGTCACGCTCGCTGACGGTAGTCTCACATCGACAAGCCTGGATGGGCAGTTGGTACCGTTTGGGTCTCTCCAGGGCGGTTTCGATTGGACTTATTTGCTGGAGCGGAATCAGACGCTTGTATTTGATGGCGTGGTTAGCGATTTGCCTTCGCCCTCGTTGCGCTTGGCGGCAGATGAAATCAACGTGGCCGACGGTAGCACCATCGACATCTCGGCAGGTGGCGACCTGCTAGCGTTTGAGTTCGTCACCGGTATCGGCGGTACTGATGATTTCCTCGCACCGGACGTATCGCCCGGATTGTTTGCAATCTTGCCCGGGCTTGATCTGCCATACGCACCGATTGACCCACAAATTTCCAACGAGGGCGAAACCGGCCTCGCAGTCGGCGATACCGTCTTTCTGAATGGCATCGGAGATCTCGCGACGGGTGCTTACACTTTGCTTCCGGCTCGATACGCTCTGCTGCCGGGCGCCGTACTGGTGCGGCCCGTAGACGGCTACACAGACATCTTGCCGGAACAGCGGTTTGAAAGCACCGCGGGCAACGTCATCGTTGCGGGCAGGTTGGGCAATCGTGCTGGTCGACTCGACAGTCGCACTAGTGGAATCGAGGTCCTCGGGCGATCGCAAGCGTTTCAAGCATCGAGTTACACACTCAGCCTTGCGACCGACTTTTTCTCCGATACTGGATTTCGAACCCCGGACGATGCCGGCACGGCCGCGTTCGCAGCCAACACCGCACTCTCATTGGTCGGCGATTTGACGGCGACTTCGGCTGATGGCCGTGGTGCTGCCGTCGATATTGCGAGCGCGGCACTGCGCATCGTTAACGAGTCATCGGAGCCAGTAGAAGGCATCGTTCAGGTGCGCGCAGAGGACCTCGTCAATCTTGGCGCAGAGAGCATCTTGCTCGGTGGCGAACGCACCGACACCGAGCTCGGCGAATCGATCGACGTCATTGCTACTCTAGTGACGCTTGAGGAGGACGTCGAACTGACCGCACCAGATATCATACTGGCTGCAACCGAATCCGTTACGTTGGAGCAAGATGCTCGCGTCACGGCCAGTGGCGAAGCGAGTGAGGTAGGCAGCACGTTGTTGGACGGTGATTCCGCCGTGTTACGTGCGCGCAGTAGCAACCAACCCACCTCAATACGCTCTGGTGCATCTGGACAGACCGGTAATGTCACGATCGCCGAAGGTGCGATTGTCAGCTCCGATGGCGCGGTGTCCCTCGACGCTACCGGCGATGTCACCGTGGATGGTGAATTTCAGGTAGACGGCGGATCCCTTCGGTTCGCTGTGCGCCAGACCACTATCGGCGATAGTGACCCGTCGATTGGCGGTCTGCGTTTGACCGACGACTTGTTGGCCGGTATCAAAGCCAGCGAACTGATCATCAGCGGCGCGGAACCGATTCGTGTGATCGGCAATGCCAATCTGACTGTTGCAGATCGACTAGTGTTGGAGTCAGGCGGTTTGGAGGCGTCCGATGGCGCCATCTTGAGTGTGAACGCCCCCACTGTTCGTTTGTCCAGTTTGAGCGCTGATCTCGATGTGGTGACCAATCCCTTTGAGGGCACCTCGCTCGATGTAGCTGCCGAGCGTATTGAATTTGGCAGCGGGGCTTTTGCGATCAATGGATTTGAGCACGCGAATTTTGATGCGAGTGATGCAGTGATCGTCAACGACGCCGGCGTGCTCGGTGCGAGCGGCGCGCTTGAGGTTGCTACACCGCTGGTGAATGTCGCCAGCAAAAGTGATTTCGCTTTTGCGGCGCTCGGCGATTTGACGATCAGCGGCGGCGTTGGTCAGAGCAGTTCTGGAAGTGGCCCAGGCGGTCGCCTGGTCTTGTCGGGTGATTCGGTCATATTGGACACTACGATCCGCGCTGAGTCGGGGAGCGTATCGATCAACGCGATTGGCGATGTCGTGTTGGGGGATGTCGCTCGAATCGATACGAGTGGGCTGGAGCGCCAGTTCGCCGATCTGCCAATTGGAACTCCCGGCGGTGCTGTGAGACTAAGTTCGGCCAATGGTGACGTCACGCTGGATGCTAACAGCGTGATTGATGTCAGCGCGCCGCAGCAGGCGCGCGCCGGTGCCATTGAGCTTTTCTCTGCTGAGGGCACAGTGACCAGTGCGGCAACGTTGATCGGTTCGGGAAGCGCCGGCACCGGAGATTTGACTGTTTTTGCCGACCGTATCGGCGGTTTCGGTACGCTGCTGGACACAGCTAGCGGCTTTAGAGGCGCGTTGCAGTTTGTGCAACGAGCCGGTGATCTCACTGTAACGGCAAACCGGTCATTGCAGGCCAAGTCCATCGCATTGACCGCTGGTGGAAATCTGACGATCGATGGCGGTTTGGTGTTGCAAGGCGGCGATGGCAGATTTGCAGCAGGTGGCGACCTATCAGTCGGGGGCAGCATCGGCCGGGCTGCCGGTGCCGACTCAGACGGGAGTGCCCGCGTGACGCTGCTAAGCGACACTGGGACGATTTCGCTGGACGCTGGCAGTCTGGTGCGCCTGGGGTCAGATGACACGTTGACGTTAACCCTGGACCGGGACACGCTGCTCAACGGTGGACTTGCACTGGATGGCAACATTAGCGGCGGGCGCGCAATATTTCTCGATGGTCGCGCCACCTATCAAGATGCGGAAATCTCGGATGCCGATACGCTAGCGAGCGACACTAATCTCTATTTCGCGGAGGCTGAGACGTTCGCTAATGCGGCCAGTTCGCTACCTCAGTCCTTAGGGTTCGCCGGTGACGATCGTTTTGTTGTTCGCCCGGCGCTTGTGATCGAGTCGAGTAATGATCTAGTTGTCCGCGACGATTTCGATCTTTTCGATTGGCGATTTGGCGATGATGTGCCAGGCGTTTTGACGCTTCGGGCCGCGGGAGACCTTGTCTTCAATGCATCGCTTAGCGATGGATTTGACGGTATCAATAATGGTCTGCTGGAACGCACTGGCGACAGTTGGTCCTTCCAATTGGTGGCCGGCGCCGATCTCTCGTCTCCAGATCCTTTGTCTGTCAATCCATTGGCATCTGCAGGCGATGTGTTGGTTGGCAGCGTCACGGAACGATTTGGCGTTCCGAGTTTTCCGGGTGCAACGATTCGAACGGGCAACGGTGACATCGACGTGGTTGCTGCTCGCGACATCGAGTTGCGAGGGCAGAACGCTGTGATTTACACCAGTGGGATCGCCACTGAGGGTGTCCGCCTAACCGGTCGCGGAGAACTGGGCAATCGTACCTACCCGGACCAGGGCGGGGACATCACGTTAAGCGCTGGACGCGACATACTGGGTGCCGTATCCGATCAGCTCTTTACCAGTTGGCTATGGCGCACCGGCCGTGAGCTTGACACATCCTCGCCGAGTGCTACCGGTTGGACGGTCGATTTCGCATCGTTCGAGCAGAATATTGGTGCACTCGGAGGAGGTAATGTTGAAATCTCCGCCGGTCGAGATATCAACGAGCTCTCTGTTAGCATTCCCTCCATCGGTCGTCAGGTCGGTGGTACAACCGCTGAAGAAAGCGAAGTCGAGGTGATCGCAGGTGGCGACCTTAGCGTCCGCAGCGGTCGAGACCTTCTTGGTGGCAGCTATCTTATCGGACTGGGCGACGCAGACTTTTCCATCGGCGGTGCCGTCGGTGCTGCGGCCGGCTTTGACCCGATCTTTGGAATCGGAGACGCGTCGGTGGACTTGCAGGCACGTGGCGATGTAACGATTACCGGCGCCACCAACCCGACGCTGCTGTTCCAGGGTGATCAACAGCGGTTTGCAACGGGTCTTCGGGCTTCGTTTTTCTCGACCTACTCCGATTCGGCATCGCTTTCCCTGACCTCATTGGCGGGTGATGTTGTCACCCAGTCACTAACCGGACAAGCGCCTGCGTTGCTCGAGCAATTTACCGGTTTGAACCCGACTGGTCAGACGCAGGGGGCGATAACCGATGCGTTGACTATCCTGCCGCCCTCGCTAACGTTGAGTGCGCTCAGTGGTGACGTACGTATTGAAGGATCGATCAGTTTGTTCCCGTCACAGATCGGGAACTTCCAGGTGTTTGCTGAAAACGACGTGGTTCTTGGTAACGATTCCGAAGGGATCCGGATCATTCAATCGGACGCCCTCGGTGCTTCGATCGGCACTGTGGACACTCCTCGTGGAACAAGTTTCGATGCGATTCCACTGATTCTCGGCACGTTCGACAACCCGAACTTCAATGCGCCAACGCCGCTGTATCGAGGAAACGACGGGTTTAACCGTGTGGTCGCCCGCACCGGCGATGTGTCGATGGTCTCGCAGACGCTGACCAGCCAAGCTGTGCTCTACACTCCCCGACAGATCCAGGTGACCGCCGGGCGGGATATCGTCAACCTAGGTTTGTTGGCGCAACACCCGGACTCAGCCAACGTGAGTTCTCTGCAAGCGGGCCGCGACATCATCTACCTGAATTCGCGTTCGCCAGAGGGTCTACTCGAGGGCAACTCACGGGCGATCGAGATCGCCGGCCCCGGAAATCTTGTGCTCATCGCAGGTCGAGACATCGATTTCCAGACCTCGGCAGGCATCACCACCAGTGGTGACCTCGATAATCCTGCACTTGCGGAAAATGGCGCATCGGTCAGCCTGCTGGCGGGACTGAATGGAAACGCTCCGGATTACGATGGATTCATTGACGCCTATTTCGTCAATAGCGATGTTTATGACGCAGTGCTAATCGACTTCATCGCCGATTTTGCCGGTGCTGAAGCGCTCAACAAGGCGGATGCGCTCGCCGAACTGCAGTCTCTGGATCGGCGCACGCAATTGGTGTTACTCGAGCGAGTGCTCTTCGACGAACTTCGTGCATCCGGCAGGGAGGCAGCGAATCCGGGCGATCTAAACGGTGACTTCACGCGTGGCTTCGACGCGCTGACGACGCTCTTTCCTGGCGCAAACCCTGACCTCGAGTCCGGTGAGGCAACCGTTTACGCCGGGGACGTTCGGCTTTTCTTCTCGCGGGTCTACACACTCGACGGTGGCGATATCCAGATTATCGTGCCGGGCGGTGAAGTGAATGCTGGTCTCGCAAGCCCACCTACCGCTTTCGGCATCGTGAAAGGTCCCGAAGATCTCGGCATCGTGGCACAAGGGGTTGGCGATATTAACTCGGTGTCCTTCGGTGATTTTGCGGTCAACGAATCTCGGGTGTTCGCCGCGGACGGCGGCAATATTCTCGTGTGGTCTACGCGCGGGGATATCGATGCCGGTCGCGGCGCCAAGACGGCAATTTCCGCACCGCCGCCGCAGATAACCATCGACCCTGTCGATGGCTCGCTACAGGTTGTATTCCCAGCGGCCTTGACGGGGTCGGGGATCCAAACGATTGCGACCTCCGAAGGCACCGATCCCGGCAACGTCGATTTGTTCGCCCCGCGCGGCGTGGTCAATGCGGGTGACGCGGGCATCGTCGCCGGCAACCTCACCGTTGCCGCCGTTGCAGTGTTAGGCGCCGACAACATCGACGTTAGCGGGGTTTCTATCGGTGTCCCCGTCGACACCGCGGTCGCTCCCGGTCTTGCCAACGTCAGCGCGGTGGCCAGTGGTGCGCAGCAGGCAGCTCAGGATGTCGTGGAGCCTACGGCTGGCGAGGACAACTCTGATTCGCCGCTCGCCGACGCAGCTCTCGGTTTTCTAGACGTCTTTATCGTGAGCTTTGGTGATTGCGATCCTGAGACCGGAGAAAACTGCGAGGGCGAATGATCAATTGCAATATTTGTACGGCACGCTGTGCCTCTAGTTTGAAGGGAGACTGACCCGTGCTGGGATCAAATCGGATTGTTAACGTCGCCACCGCGACATTGCTAGTGGTGTTAGCCGCGGCGGCGAACGCGCAGGACAATTCATGGTGGAACGACGAGTGGGATTATCGCAAGGAAGTCCTGTTCGATATGTCTCCGAGCGGCGCCGGCACGGAGACTGATGTCGAGAATGCTGCTGTTCTACTGCGGCTGAGTAGTGCCAACTTCGCGTATTTTGGCAATACGCTAGAGAATGGAAATGACATTCGGTTCGTTGCTGCGGATGACGTAACGCCGCTGTCTTATTACATCGAGAAATACGACTCGGTCAATGAGATTGCGTTGATCTGGGTGCGTGTACCGAAACTTGCGGTTAGCGGGCAGATCCAGTCCGTTTACATGTATTACGGCAACGATGACGCAGTGCCAGCATCTGACGCTAAGTCTGTGTTCGACGCTTCCACGCGGTTGGTTCTAGATTTTGCTGATACCGCGTCACCGACCGACAAGACCGCGTTTGGAAATACGCCGGTCAGCGCAACAACCAGTCCGTTGGCAGAGGGTTTGATTGCTGGCGCGGCGCGATTTGATGGCGCCGCCAGCGAGGTGGTTCTACCGCCGTCCCCCGGCTTGGCAGTAGACGCAGACAGTGGATTCTCGACTAGCTTTTGGGTCCGCATGGCAGATCCCAGTGTTTCGGAGGCGGCTATTCTGCGTATGACGGCCGTTGACGGTAGCGACGCCATTCGAGTTGGCGTGCGAGGTGGATTTGTCTTTGCCGCCTTTTTCGAGCCTGACACGACGGTAGAAGTCGCAGCGGCAACTCAACCGCTGCTTCCCAATACCTGGGCTAACGTCGCACTCACAGTCGGTCTCGACGAAATCAAGATGTATGTCAATGGCGACCTGGTGGCGAGGGGCAACACTGTAAGTCGCACGTTCGACGGCAACTGGTTTCTCGGGGACCCCAGCGGACAATTCGTCGGCGATGTCGATCAGTTTATGATCTTCGCTACTGAGAAAGCAGAGTCACAGATTCGATTCGCAGCCCGCAATGAAGCGCCGTTCGGAACAGTGTCGATCTACGGTGACGATGCGCGTAACGAAGGCGCGGGTGGGCACCCGAATTACTTTGCCACGACCATGCGCAATGTCACTACCGACGGCTGGGTGGTGATCGTGATTCTCGCGGTGATGTTCGTGATTTCTGTTTGGGTCATGTGGATCAAAGCGCAGTTGCTGTCGCGAGTCGCAAAGGAAAACAAGCGATTCATGGAACAGTATGGGAAGTTAGGTGCGGACCCGCTTGGCCTTGATCGTATTGCCAACACGGCGGCAGATGTCTCCGGATCCTTTGACCCGTCGACGTTGTTTCCATTGTATTCGGCTGGTGCTGTCGAGGTTCGCAAACGGTTGGAGCAGCGCGGTGCAGCAGTCGGCGCCGCAAGCGCTGGATTTACCGGTGAAACCATTGCCGCCGTGCGTGCATCGATCGATGCCGCGATGATTCGGCAGCGCCAAAAGCTCAACAACTTGATGGTGCTATTGACCATTGCGATTTCGGGCGGACCCTTCCTCGGCCTGCTCGGCACGGTGGTGGGCGTCATGATTACTTTTGCTGCGATTGCCGAGAGCGGTGATGTCAACGTTAACTCGATCGCACCCGGTATCGCCGCCGCCTTGGTGGCGACCGTTGCTGGTCTTGCCGTCGCGATCCCCGCCTTGTTCGGATACAACTATCTCGGCGCAAAAATTAAGGATATTGACGCAAACACGCAAGTGTTTGCTGATGAATATCTAACGCGTATTGCGGAACATTACTCATAAGTTCGCTGCCATGAAAGTTCAAGACGAAAACGAGCCTTACGACGACATTAACATCACGCCAATGCTTGATTTGGCGTACGTTTTGTTGGTGATTTTCATCATCCTGACGACGGCAACTGTGCAGGGCATAAAGGTGAACCTGCCTAAGGCTAGCGCGCAACCGAGCTTGGCAGAGTCGACCACCAAAGCGATTACTATCACAGCGGAAGGCACGATTTTCCTCGATACCTTTCCGGTCGGTATGGAAGACCTTGAGCGATTGCTCCGGGAATACAAAGCGGTGACGCCTGACCTACCGGTTATCGTGAAAGGTGACGCAACGATCCAGTATGAGAAGGTGATTGATGTACTCGATCTACTCGGTCGATTAGAGATCACTCAAGTAGGGCTGGTCACGCAACGGATCACGAAGTAGACAATCGTATGTCGGGTGATCCCAGCAATCCTAAGTCAATGCTGTCATCCGAAGGTGACAGGTCGCGTGCGCGAGGCATCGTAACGGGGGCGATCGTCACAATTGTTCTTTTCGGCGGCGGTGTTTGGCTGGTCATGACGTGGTTGAAAGCGCCCGCGCCAAAAACGCAGAAGGTCGTACAGGAAATCGCTCTCGTGCGCCCGCCACCACCTCCAAAAAAGGAAGAGCCCCCTCCGCCGCCGCCCGAGATTGAAGAGGAAGTGGATCTACCGGAGCCTGAAGCGACCCCCGAGCCAATGCCTTCGGACGAACCTCCACCGCCGGACCTACTGGGCTTGGATGCCGACGGTGTCGCAGGGACCGATGGCTTCGGCTTGATCGCAAACCGCGGCGGACGCGGAATCACGGACGCAGGAGGTGGTGATCGATTCCGTTGGTACGCAGGGGTGCTTCGGCAGGCGCTATCTGCGCACCTGGCGCAGTATGAGCAGCTGCGGACCAGCAATTACACGATCACCGTTCGGCTTTGGCTTAACCGCGCGGGCGAGGTTCAACGAGTGATTCTTGACGAATCGACCGGCCGACCTGAGCTCGACCAAGTGATCGAGCAGGCGCTGGCCGGTTTGAATGAAATTGGCGGTCGACCACCGGCCGGTATCCCGCAACCCGTGACACTGAGACTGGTGTCGCGATTATGACGTGCAATCGGAGAGAAGAATGAAAGGCGTGAAAAGGCCTGTGTTGCTTGGACTGGCAATGTTGGCACTGGCGGGACCTATTTTCGCCGACGAGAAAGAAGAGCTCCTGGAGTTGCGACTGACGGTTGTAAATTTGCTGCAGTCACTCGTCGAACGAGGGGTACTTACTGAGGCTGATGCAGCGGCGATGGTCGCTGATGCCCAGCGGTCTGCGGCGCAGGTTGCGGCTGAGCAGACCACCGAAGCCGATCAGTTGCGCGACGGTGATGTTCGCGTGACCTACGTCCCCGAGATTGTTCGTGAGCAGCTGCGCGAAGAGATTCGAGCAGAAATTGCCGCAGGTGTTGTCGCTGACGTCAAGAAAGATGCTGCCGAGGAGGGTTGGGGAATCCCGGAGAGTTTGCCCGACTGGGTGGATCGGATAACCCTGGGCGGGGACTTTCGTGTTCGTGCCGAAGGGTTATTCTTTGGCGCGGACAATGCGCGTAATACCTACCTAGATTTTACCGCGGTTAACGATGCTGGCGGTATTGATCGTGCAGGAATCAACGCCATCATCAACACAACGGAGGATCGCGTCCGACTCCGCGGTGCTGCCCGGTTTACGATTGGATCTGAACTTTCTGACAGCTGGTATGCCTACGCGCGAATCGCGACTGGTAGCATCCCGAACCCGTTGTCTCGAAACCAGACGCTTGGTCGTTTCGGGCAAACGTGGCAAACCAACATTGATAGAGCCTATCTGCAATGGTCGCCGGAGCCGACAGGCACATTTTCGCAAGGTGTTCAGGTAGGTCGAATTTTCAAACCTTGGCCAGGTACCGATCTTGTCTGGGATAACGACGTTGGTTTCGAAGGTCTCTACTACGACTTGACCGCCGCGTTCGATAGCGAACGTCGCGACAGCCTGCGAGTCGGTCTTGGCTACTTCGCGATCAACGAAGTTGACTTCACGGCGGACGATGGGTTCTTGGCGTCGTTCGATCTATTGGGTCGAATCGGTTGGGGCGACGACAGTAACCTGTTCGTCAATGCGGCCTACTATCACTATGAAAACATTACGGGTATCCGTAATGCGCCAGACAGCGATTTGACCGACTTTACTGCGCCGCGCAGATTCCAACGTGGCAACACCTTGTTCGATATCCGAAACGACTTGGATCCAACGACGAACCTGTTTGCCCTGGCTGCCGAGTATCGCCTCGTCAATATCTCGACTGGTTTTGAAACAACGCTCGCAAGCGGTATGCCTTTACGGTTCACCGCGGACTACGTCAGCAATATAGGCTTTGATGAGGCGGATGTGCTGCAAAACACCGGATTGTCTATTCGCGAACGCACGGATGGATACGCCGCATATCTGCTGCTCGGCCGGGAGGAGTTGTACGAGCGTGGTGAGTGGTCTGCCGAGGTTGGCTATCGGTACCTGGAACGAGACGCTGTGGTTGATGCGTTCACCGATTCAAACTTTGGCGGCGGCGCTACTGATACGCAGGGCTATCACCTGCGGATGCGCTACGCGTTCGCTGATGATGTTTGGTTGGATGTTCGCTGGTTGTCCTCAAGTGAAATCGATGGTCCACCGCTGACAATTGATAGCTTGTTGATCGACCTGAATAGCAGGTTCTAGCAATGGCGCGAAAAATATTGATCGTCATCGTAGCTGTAGTGGTGGGTGCTCACTCATCGGATGTCTTGGCGCAGCAGCAGAGTGACTCCAGTGCGCGCCTGCGTCTTCAGCTCAATCAGCTGACGGCTGAGAATGGTCGGTTGAACCGTGAAAACACAGAGTTACAGCAACAACTGGACGCCTTGAACGAGGAGCTCGAGAAAGCGCGCGGCGCGGCAGATCGAGTCGAGAAACGGCTTAACCGAGCCGAGAACACGGCACAGCAATATCGGCAAGCGACAGAGCGAAACGGAGAGGCGCTCGAGGTTATGCGCGAACGCGAGCGAGAACTTGTTGGTAAGTTTCGTGAGACGATAGGCCAGCTGCGAGAAACGGAACAAGAGCGAGGTGAGCTCGAGCGGCGCGTGTCAGATCTTGATGTTGCCTATCAAGCTTGTGCAGCCAACAACCGCGAGATGTTTGCGGTTGGCAGCGAGGTGTTGGATGTGTTGGATGGTCGCGGCCCCATCAAACGTCTTGGAGCCCGCGAACCCTTTACGCAGTTGTCGCGGGTTCGATTGGAAAACTTGGTTGACGAGTATCGGTATGCGTTGGAGGACCAGCAAGTGCAGGAGTCTGAACAGTGAGCGCGCAGTCGGGTGCGACAACCAAACTCGGGACGCGGGCCGTTGACTCCCACCTCGTACGCCCCAAAGCAAAGACTCAGCCGCGTATCGTTCTATTCTCCAATACAAGTTGGTATCTCTACAATTTTCGCCGGCAGTTGCTGGAGCGACTGCGAGACTCTGGTTTCAGCGTTGTGCTCTTGTCTCCCAAAGACGATTACACCGACGCCTTGGTGACCGCTGGATTTGAGTGGCATGAGTTCAAGCTCGATCGGCGGAGCGTCAATCCGCTGTCACAAGTTGGCGTATTGGTTCGATTGTGGCGTGCTTTTCGTTCATTGAAACCTGACGTCGTTCATTTATTTACAGTTAAGTGTGTAGTCCTGGGAGGTATCGCATCGAGGATCGCTGGGGTACCGCGTCGCGTACATGCAATCGCGGGTTTGGGTAGCGTGTTTTCTGACTCGCATCGGCGCGCGCTGCGCGCAGCGGTGAGTTTTGCTTTGCGTCTGGCAACGGCGGGCAGCGGCAGCGCGATCATTGTGCAAAATCCTGATGACGCAAAGCGCTTGCAGCTACAGGGAATTGCACCGCCGGACCGGATACACCTCGTTCGTGGATCCGGTGTGGATGGTCAACGCTTCCACATGCGCCGCGACCGGACCAAAGAGCAGCGTGTCAGGGTGCTCTTTGCAGCACGTTTGCTTAAGGCGAAAGGTGTTCAGGACTTCGTTCGGATCGCAAAACGAACGCAAACCCCGGACGTTGAGTTTTTGATCGCGGGCGAAAGGGATCCAGGGAACCCAGACTCGGTAGACGAGTCATTTTTGCAGCACTGTACTTCGGTAAAAAATCTTCGGCTTCTGGGTCACGTCGACGACATGGTGTCATTGTTGCAGTCGACCTCGCTAGTTGTACTGCCGTCGTCGTACGGCGAGGGTGTGCCGAGAACACTGGTCGAATCCGCAGCAGCTTCGCTACCGTTGGTTGCATATGACGTTCCAGGCAGTCGCGAAATTATCGTAGATGGACACAATGGCTTCCTATGCCCGGTCGGAGATTTTGAGGCGCTCGCTGCCGCGGTTCAGCAGCTGATTGCTGACCCACAATTGCGAGAGCGTTACAGCAAGGCGAGTCGCGAGCACTTCGAAACGGAATACGATGAGAAGACGGTCAATCGCAAAACTCTGGACATCTATCGTCATTTGGGTGCTGCTGGTACCGCTTGCTGAGTGCGGCACCGCCCAGACACCAGCTGACGTCACTTGCATGCCGGGTCCTGTGTGCGACAGGATCATCTCGGATCTTGAGCGTCTGAACCGCATGGCAGGTGATGACTTGCCTTCTCTCTCCGTGTCCGACGTTGCCCGGCGGCTCGAAGCACCGCCGTCGATACTGCCGGATGTGGGAACCGAGGTAGCTCCATTTCGCGGCATTAGCCGATCTGACCATGTCTGGTCGTCGGGGGTCGGACGGCTTGAGATTGGTGCAGATGGTTTGCCTTCGCGTCTAGCGTCAGTGCATGGGGACTTGGTCTCTGCGCCATTGCGGTTTGGATTGTCCTCGGCCACAGCGCCGCTCATGTGGGACGGGTTTGAGCTGATCGGCCAGAGCAGTGGCGGCATGCGCTGGCGTACTTTCGCCACCCACGCAGGTTTTCGAGTTTCCCTGACCGGCACATACCACTTTGACGGATTACTTACGATCCAACTAGAGAGCGAAGGAGCGCCTGTTGACTCGACGCTTTCGATGACGATTCCGTTGCACCCTGAACTGGCACAGCATGTCTTCGCCAAACTACAGATGCCACTAAGTGACGTGAGAGGGGAGATCCACTCTTACGAACGCATTGAGTTGGAGACCGAGCGCGTGACTGTGCCGTATTCACCATGGCTGCAGCTTGCCGATGATGTTCACGGCCTGATCTTGTTGAGCACCAGCGATGAAGGCTGGGCCATTGGGGAACGATCAGCGGATGTTGAATTGTCTTCGTCAGGGGCTTCTCTGGATCTCAAGATTGGATTTGATGTTGGTAGTGGACTGCGACGCATCGAGCTTGCATTGCAAACGCTTCCGCTTCGTGCTGCGTCAGTACAGCCGCACAGTCGCCGATGGTCACTGGCACAAGCCCCTGACGCGAAGCCTTTGCATTCGCGCTTGGCGCGCGCAGCCCATACAGCTAGCGAAAACGCACCATTCCCAGAGCTTGTGATTGTGCACCAGGGCTGGACCGACATACAGGGTTACGCTGGCGCGAAGGATTCGCGTCGTGTCGATCAGCTGCGCGAGTTCGTGTCTGAAACACAGGGACACGGCGCGCAGGTGCTGATCTATCTTGGTGCCGAACTATCTGAGGCATCACCATCATGGTCGGGTCACGCAATTCGTACGGTAGCACTGCCGCTGCGGCCTGGACGGTCGAGAGGTCGAGTCCGCGCATGGCGACCGGGCGCTGCCAATCCCGCTTGGATTGAGCAATACCTCGATAACCTGAAGTCGCTACTGCGCAGGACCGGTGCTGATGGTGTCTTTCTCGATATGGTCTCCGATACTCGAGCTTCACTGAACCCTTACGCAGGCCATGGTTATCGGACGCCACGAGGCGTGTTTCGGGCTGAGACTCCCTGGTTCGAAACGCGCGCGCTGATGTTGGGCATCGCAAAAGTGGTCCGTGGCAGTCAACCACACGGCAAGGTGTTGTGCCATGTAGCTGGCGGTGCAACGCCGGGTCAGTCCGTGTGCGATCTCTTGTTTGTTGGAGAGCAGGAGTTGGCAAAAGGCCGCCAGCTGGGCGAGTTACACTATCAAGCTTTGCTGTCACCGCACCGACTACGAGGAATCTACAACCCGCATCGGCGTGGTCTTCCGGTCCAGTGGCTTGTCAAACCGCCACGCGGTGGACTCAGCATGGATCGTGTCGCACCCCGAGTGTTTCAGAGCGATATCGCCATACGAACCCAGTCGCCCCATTTCATCGCGCGACACGCTGACAAGAGCATGTTGAATCCGGTCCACGATCAGTTGCGGTTTCGGCACCTTGCGTCACAGCGGATTCAAGATGCCGTGTGGTATCCATGGTGGGCGGCGCAACCGGTCCAGTTTCACGCGAGTCCTGACATCTATATCTCATCGCGCGTGACTCAAGATGTGCGGGCAGCAGAGATCATCGTGAGTAACTTGGGCACGGGCTCATATTGCACGTCAATGGAATGGCACGGAGACTCAATTGGCTTGCCAGAACAGTCCGTCGAAAGCGCGAGAGATCTCGTGCGAGACGAGCCAATTGGCGTCGATGCGGGGCGTCTGTCGCTGTGTGTCCCGCCGGATCAGTTCGCGATTGTCAAAGTGGCGCTCACCGATCCATCGGTGCAGTCCAGAAGACCTTGACCCAAGATAGTCTCTAGTATGCGGTCGTCCTCAGCGAAAGTGTTGCGAAGCGTGTTGGCAAGGACCGGACTGAGTGCGCGCCTTGGTGCTGTTCGGTAAAGAAATCGTTTAGCGATACGCTTGAGTTGTTTCTCGGTGCGACCGCCCAATCGCCCCAGTGATCGATTGAGCCACGGACGGATGCGCGGATGCCTAACGAGATGGCTCAGTGTTGCGCTCCGATTGGTGTGCGCGGCATTGGAGCTTGCAAACTCAGTTCGGCCATCGTCCTCAAGGTCCAAAAACTCCAACACCGCGAGATACTCGTTGCGAGCATCACATTTTAGCGACGCCAATCGCAAAAAGTGTACGGCGCTGCGATCGACCTGTGTCAGTAAACGCTCGATCTGGTGGCCTACTGAAGCGACACCCTTGTAATCGAGCAACCGCGGTTCGGGGCAACGGTCCGGAACCCTGTGGCCCTCGCGTCGCTCCGGTATCAGGTTCCAAGCCGTCTCAAAGTCGGGCTCTGTCTCGTACCCCGCGTTGCACATCTGCATGTGCCACGCATGTGCAATCTCAACTTGCGACCGGATGCAAACGATAAACCGTGCATCGGGAACGGCATCGACTATCCGAGCGGTGGCCACTTCGCTGAACAGGTAATGCGTGGAGGCATCCAGTCGGTACCTCAAGGAACAGTCGTCAGAAAAAATTGATCGATACTGAAGTTCGGTTTCTAAGCCTTCCCGAATCGCGAAACTCGGTAGATCATTGGACCAGAAATTGGGTTCCTTAATACGGCCTAGCGCGGTATCGGGCCGTGAATCCAAGTAACTAGCCAATGCGCTGGTGCCGCATTTGGGTGCGCCTGGAATGTAGAGGTTAGGCAGCGGCGGAATCACCTAGTTCCTCCCCAGCGGGTGCAAGTTCGCGCAGCACGCGCGCGGGAACACCGCCCAACAAACTGCCGGGGGGTGCGGCGAGCGTGCGACTCACGACCGCCCCCGCGGCTACGACCGTTCGCGATGGTAACGATGCGCCGGCCAAAATTCTCACGCCCGCGCCAATCCAGACATCACTCTCGATAGTGATCGGTGCAGGTACCAACGGGTTTTTGCGGATCGGTGTGCTGGGGTCTCCCCAACTGTGATCGAACGCCACCAGAGAGCTCGCGTGTGCAATTGACACATCACTGCCGATATGGATGCTGCCGTTTGCGTCGAGATAGCACTGTGTATGAATACTGACGTTGTTGCCAATGCTCAGTCGATCAAAAAAGTGAATTGTGACGTCATTGCCGACGTAGACATTGTCGCCGACCTTGGGGCAAAGGTTCTTGATCAGGGCGTACCTGAGCAAGACAGGGAGCACGCCCGGGATTGGCTGGATAAGACGATAGAGCCAACGCAGAATGGGTCGCGGGAGAATCCCGATGATTCGACACAACCACATGATGGGAATCTTGTATCGGTAGAACATCGCCTAGGCTCTTACGGGTTGCGCAGCGTACCAATGTCTGCGCCGACGTGACAGAAAACGACAAAGCAAAACGCCAGGCAGAATCAGCGCAGCCATCTTGAGATAGCTGTCAAGCCAAGCGATGCCGACATGTGCGAGCCATGGAATCGCGATGCAGTAGACCACGACCGCTAGCTCGGAGCGACTGTTTGCATACAGTCGAGCGACTGCGCCGAGCATCATCCCAAACAACAGGCCGAGGCCAACCACCGCTGTGATACGGCCGGACAGAAACAGACCGCCGGGCAACGTAGCTGGGTAGCCGACACCGCTCGCTGCCACCGATGGGAAATACGTTGTCATGAACGACTCCTGAGCACCGTGCAACAGGACTGCAGGTGAGGGATCAATCCTGTCTTCGGTGACAATCACAGCGAGGTTGTGGAAAGCATCGAAGTTGCGACCGAACAACCAGGTTCGTAACTCTAGCCCTTCCTCAAAACGCGCCATCGCTTGGTCGGCATTGTCGTAGCCCTTCAGGTAGAGCAGCAACGGATCCATTGCCTGCAAGGTTACACCCAGCACAACAACCGCAATTGCAAGTTTACCCAGTTTGATTCGAACGCATCCTGAGATCGCAGACCAGGCAACCAGACCGGCAACCGGCCACAGTATTCGACCGCGCCCACCGAGCGGTAGTAGCAATGCTGCCAGGACGGCGGTGAGTAGAAGTAAAAGTACCCAGTGCCGTCGCCGAACACACCATGCCCCCAAAATCATGTAGCCGAGTGTGAGCCAAAATGACAAGGCGTACAGGATGCGTCCGAAGTTCGATGCGACGATGGCGGAGCGGGCGGCATTCAAGTTCATCGTCGCAAGAATAGCCGCTGTTGCCAGCGCTCCGGCGACCAGCAGGACGAGCCCGATCTGCGCTTCAGAAGCACTCAGGGGTTGCAACGTCGGCCGGGCCGGCGCCCGTCGCGCTGTCAGCGCGAGTCCCGCGACCGCCGCGAACAGGAACGCAATGAGAACCTTTTGGGTGGCTATGACGTCGTTGATTGCCTGCACTTTGACCACGTTATAGGCGCCGATCAAAGGGAACTCAAAAGCCGGCATAAAGCACTGAGGCAGGAAAAACACGAGTGCATAAAACATCAGGAACCACATTGGTGGTGAGTACAACCGCATCGGCTGTGACAGGCGTGCTCCGGAAACAAATACCAATGCGGCAAGCAATGCAAACTGGGCGATGAGCCAGATATAGAACTCAAACAACATGCGTCATACCGCCCACAGTGTTGTGCCGAACTTCTGAAAGTGCATGCTGCGCCAAAATCAGTAGTGCAAAGTCCGCAGCCAACATGCCGATTGCGACCGAGGTAATGCCGCGGAATGCGACGATAACGATCGTCACTGCCGCAGCGATCAAGAGCAGCACATAACGGTTGGCGAGCGGTCCGTGGCGATTGATTGCAAACAGCGCTGCGCTGAACGGTTGCGCCAGACTGAAACACAAGGCGGCAAGACAGAGCAGCGTGAAAACAACCAAGTCAAATGCCAGCTCGCCACGAGTAATCCAGCGGAATACCCATGGACCGATCCACAACAGCGCAGCGGTCCAAACGATGCCGATGATGAGGGTGATGTTGAAGGCCCGCCGACACAATGTCTTCGCCAGATCGATGCCGTCCCGAATGATAACGGCAGACATTTCGAGTCGAAGCGCCTGTTCGACCGCGCGTGCGACCAAGACCAGCATTCGGGAAATCGTACGCATATTATGAAAGGCCGCTCCGGCGACCGGACTCGCGGCCAGCCCGACGGCCCAGACGGCGATGCTATGTAGGCCGATCTGCCCCAGTGGAAACGCAGAAAACTGCAGGCCCTGACGGATCAAGGCTGGCATCGAAACGCGAGCGGTCGAGTCCACGTGCACATCGTATTGCGCGCGCAAACTACCCAGGCGGATGTGCGTGAGTAGCCACACGAGTGCTTGTGCGACGACCGCAACGGTGAGCGAAAGTGCAGGTCCGAACCAAATGCTGCATACCAAAATAGCAATGACAAAAGCTGTTCGGAACGCGGTTTGCCACAACACGGCCCGCGGTGCCTGTCCTTCAGCCTTCAACATAGTCAGATCGGCTTGTTGCCATTGGAACAGGCCAAACTGAATCACGAACACCGCGGTAATCGCTGCAACACTCAGAAACGAGATCTGGGGGTTTGGATTAGATGCGAAGAGCGTTGTGGAAATAACGACGAGAACGAGCGCAATGCCTGCGAGCCAAAAAGTCTGTGCACGTCGCAAGACGCGCAGTGTATGCGCTGCCGCGTCGCGTTGGTTGCCTGCAACTGCTGCGATCATTTGACTTGCTGCCACATGAAACAGCCCCGAGCTACCGCGAGTCGCGAGCATCGGGATCAGCGACAACATGACCCACTCGCCATATACCTCGACACCCCAGGACTGAATCCAAATCGCAGCTCCGAGGAGCTGGAACACGACCTCTTGCCCGGATCCCAGTAGCAACAATGAAAAGGTCTTGGCGATGCGCTCATACATCCGGCCGTTACCTAGAACTCGATTCAAGGGTGCGAATGGTAAGCCAACGTCAAGCCGTGCAGGGGCGATTCATGGAAATGTCATGAATACGTTGCACACCTGTCATACGAAAAAAAACGCGCTGTAAACAAATGTGACGCATTCGTCATACGCGGTTTATATCCATTTTATATCAGCTGTCCACTATTGGTCGCGCAATTCATCAGCGGAGCGATGACAGACGTGGCCGGAAGAACAAACGCAATATCACTGAGGCTCAGTGAAACCGACCGAGCCAAACTCAAAACAGTCGCGGATCGGCTTGAGGTACGCGAAGCAGACATCTTGAGATATGCAATCGATATGACGTTGTCCCGGCTTGGTCCGCTGCAGGACCGCGACGCTCAGGGGGTTGACCTGTTGCCTTTGTTCGTCGAGTCCGGTGCGGAGATGTTGCGATTTTTCTCGATCGATTCGAAACAGCTAGAAAGAATCATTAACGAAGGCGTGGCAGGAACCGACCGACAGGTCGATTCACGCGATATCGCGCTTTTGGTTCGCTCGTTTCGCGAAGAGGCTGCGGCAATCGTTCAGTTGCATGCGTTGCTGGGAAGTACGGGGGAAAACGAGGAAAGCCTGAGCGCATTGCGCCAGCGGTTCCGTGATTTTCTCTATCGAAAATATTTGTTCCACGATCCGGATCAACATGCAGTGGCCGGCTGAGGCCAGGCGCTCAAGGAGACACAAATGAGCACAGGGAATTTTTTGCGAACTTGGATGATTGGCCTACTTCTGCTAGGCGCATGTTCCGTGAGTAACGCGAGCACCATCGATTGCGATGGTTCGGCCGACAGCGTTTGCTCGGCAACCCGAACGGTAATTGGATCCGACTTCAGTGTGTTTGCTTTCGAGGTTACAGAGGCCAGCTTCTTCGATTTGAGCCTTCTTGACTATGCGTTTCCTACGGAACCCTTGACCACGCTGACACTGCTGCTAACTACCGGCACGAGAACTATTGGATCACTTACCGGAGAGGGAGTGCTGACCTTCTTCGCTGGGCCCGGCGACTACTTCATCCAAGTGTTTGCGGCGGCAAGCAGCAACAAGGATGTCGGGCTCTACGGTATCGATGTGGCAGTCAATCCGGTCCCTCTACCCCCTGCTATGTTCCTGCTCGGTAGCGGCCTGATTGCTTTCATCTGGTTCTCTCGGCGCCGTGCCGCAGGTGAACCGAGATTACCTGGACCCAGTTTCGCCTGATAGATCGGTACGTTGGAGCAAAAGTCATGTTGATCAGGAAATCCATTTGGCTGTGGATCATTGCGTTGATCTCAATGGCGATTGCAGCCGAAGGGTCTGCCGAGGAGTCGGTGTACCGTCTGACAGCCGGCGACAAGCTTCTGGTTACCGTATGGAAGGACCCTGATCTCAGCCGTGAGATTCTGGTCGCGCCGGATGGCGGGATCAGTTTTCCCTTGGCTGGTGATCTGGTGGCATCCGGTAAGACGGTTCACGACATTGCAGAGTTGATTACCTCACGACTGGCATCCTTTATCGACGATCCGGTGGTCACGGTTGCTCTCCAAGAAGTTCGCGGTAGTCGTATCTACGTGATTGGGAAGGTGAACCGTCCTGGCGTATTTGTGCTCGACGGGTCTCTTGATGTTATGCAGGCGCTTGCACTCGCTGGCGGTATGACTGCGTTCGCCGACGTCAACGGTATCAGGATCCTGCGCAGAATCGATGGACGTCAGATAGCGTTGCGGTTTGCGTATAACACCGTCGCACGTGGAAAGGATCTTGAGCAGAACGTGCTGTTGCAGAGTGGCGATACGGTGGTGGTGAACTGACGTGAGGGTTTTGTGTTCATCGGTCTTGCTCATGCTGGTCGCAACGGTTAGTTCGGAGGTGTGCGCGGGTTTGGCGTGGACGTCCGATCTGCAGCTGGGACTGCGCTCGGGCTATGACGGGAACCTGCGCCTTAACGTCATCGACGAACTGAATACGCCGCTGATCCGCGCGCACGCCGACTGGTCAGTAACCGCCCAAGCTCAGCGTACCTCGCTTGAGCTTTTCACGAATGTGGTCCAGGCCGAGTACCCCGACCTCGAGGCAGATGTAAACACTGACTTTGGTCTTAACCTCGGGGTTCGACACGATTTTGAAACATGGGGGATTTTTGCCAATGTAGGGCGACAGAGAATCAACACGCTTGCCAATGCATTGGATGATGCAGGTCTGCTCGATGACACGGTTCAGAGAGAACAGGAATCGTACTCTGTGGGTCTGAATTGGCAGTTTGCTGAGCGCGGGTCGCTTGCCGTTCAAACCCTCGACCAATCCGTTGAGTACCCAAACAGCAATAGCTTGTCCGATTTCGACTTTTCAGTCCAAAGCGCTGAGTTTGATTGGCAGGCCAATGAAAACCGTGTCTGGACTGCAACACTGGACTACAGTGATTTCGAGACCGAGTTCAGTCTCAATCGTTCGACGACTCGCGGCGCCAGTATCGGTCTCAGTCAAGCTCTGTCATCGACGCTTGATGCATCTTTATCCGTGGGACGAAACTGGACCGACACGACACGCAGATTCTTCTTCGGCCCATTTTTCTTCGACGTCGACAGTAGCTCGGCTGACTATAGACTGGATGCAAGCCTGCGAAAGCGCTGGGCTACAGATGTGCTAATCGTGTCGGCCGGCCAACAAGTACAGCCAGCCGGCAACGGCATCCTGACTACGCGACGATATGTTTCCGCCAGTTGGCGACACCGATTCTCGGAGCGCCTCTCACTCCGCTTGGCGACCCTTCTGCGCGACTTCGATGAGGTCAATGATGCAGGTGGTCAGGAAAACGATCGGACTGCCGCGCGATACACGCTGGCTCTCGATGCTGAGATAACACCCACATGGTCTTGGCGGGTCGAAGCTTCGCATCGGTCGCAAGCGTTCGATGCCCGGGACGACGTCGCACGGGGAGATCGATTTTTTGTTTCCGTGATTTATCGATTTGTACGGGGTGATAGCTAATGACTGCCCAGGTGATGGCGATGGACTATCCAGAGCGACCTGAACGCTCGCTCAAGCAAAACTTGCGTGCGATTAGGCGTCGAGCCAAGTCTGCGGTAGTCACAGCCACAGTAGCGTTTGTCATTGTTGTGCTGGTCGTCATGCTGTGGCCGACCAAATACGAGAGTTCGGCGACAATCCTGATCGAGCAACAGGAGATTCCCCAGGATCTTGTTCGATCAACGATCACGTCATACGCCGATCAGAGAATCCAGGTGCTCAGTCAGCAGGTCATGACCACGTCCAACTTGCTGGCCATTGTTCGAAAGTATGACTTGTATGAGGATCTTGTTCGTAGCGAGCCGCGAGAAGTGGTGCTCGAGGAAATGCGTGACGATACTCGCATGCGAATGATATCCGCTGAGGTTGTCGACCCTCGCAGCGGTCGACCGACCTCCGCAACCATCGCGTTTACGCTGGCGTTCCGCGGCCGTACGCCCGATCAGGCACTGAAAGTCACCAACGAGCTGACCAATCTATTCCTTGAAAAAAACGTTGCGACTCGCACTGAAAGTACAAGCCAAACGTTGGCGTTCCTTAGTGGTGAAGCGAATCGCGTCAACGAGGATATTCAGGACCTTGAAGCACAAGTGTCATCTTTCAAGTCCGAAAACGTCGGACGGCTGCCAGAGCAAAATCAACTGAACCTTTCTCTGCTGGATCGGGCCGAACGTGAACTTCAAGACGTTGAACGACAGATGCGCTCGGTCAACGAGCGCCGAATCTATCTTGATGCGGAAGTCGTTCGGTTGGCGGCCGGTGGATCTTTGTTCACTGAGAATGGCGAACGAATTTACGCTCCTGCGGATCGCCTGAAAATGCTCGTCGCCCAGTTGGCAACTTACGAGTCGCTGTATTCTGACCGCCACCCTGACGTCGTACGTACACGACGCGAAATTGCAGGACTTGAGGCCACTATTGCAGAGTCCACGACGGTCGAGACGACAGAGCTCAGTGTACTTTCGAGTCTGCGCGCTGAACGCAATGCGCTAGCCGGTAGTCTATCGGCGAATCACCCCGATGTTCGCGACCTGGATCGTCGTATCGCTGAGATTGAATCTCGCGCCGCGGCGGAAGGATTCGAGAACACTGATCCAGGTTATCGCCAACTCAAGGCGCAACTCGCGGCTGTACTAGCGGAATTGCAGAGTCTAGAGGCGCTCCGGGGTCAGCTACGAGCAAGAGTCGCAGACTACCAATCGAGACTTGAGACCACCCCGGTGATCGAGAAGGACTATCGCGCGCTTCAGCTGGATCTTGAAGACGCACGACGTAAGTATGGCGATCTCAAAGCGCGCGAGATGGAAGCAAGGCTCGCGCAGAATCTGGAGTCAGATCGGCGCGGCGAGCGATTGACGGTGATCGAACCGCCATTGCCTGCTGAGCAGCCCGCAAGCCCCGATCGACCGTTATTGATAGGGCTTGGTGCCATCCTCGCGCTTGGGCTTGGGGCATTCTCAATTTTCTTGGCGGAGAGCTTGGATGACACAGTCCGCGACAAGGAATCCCTGGAGCGGGTGACCGCACTTCCCGTGCTTGGATTGATTCCCGAAATCCGCACGTCCGTCGATCGTCAACGACGTACCAAGATCGTCGTCGCCAGTGCGGTCGTTGCCAGCGTGTTGCTAATTACAATTGTCGGGTTGGTGCACACATTCTTTATGCCGGTCGATGTGTTGTTTTACGCCTCTTTGCGACGCCTGGGTGCGCTGTGACGATTTGGGGAAACCGATGGAAAGAATAAAACAGGCCCTTGAGAAGGCCGAAGCGGAGCGGCAGCACAGTGGCGCGGCGGAGTCGATTGTTGAGACGTTAGCATCGGCGCCGCGGTCAATACCCGCAGCACCGTCTCAGCCGGTGAGTTCGGATTTTAGGTTTGAGGTCACGCGAACTGTCTCCGTCGACTCCAAGCACTTGGAGCGGCATCGCATAGTTTCGTCACTCTCAGACGATGCGGCGGCTCAGTCTTACGGGTTGCTCGCGTCAAGAGTGGTAGACCAAGCGATCGTCAACGGTTGGAATAGTATCGCGGTTGTCAGCCCACTGGACGGAGACGGAAAGAGCGTGACGACATTGAATCTCGCGTTCCGCCTCGCTGATTCGCCGAAGCGTACCTGCCTTGTTGTCGATTTAGATTTTCGACGGCCTCGGATTGCTGAGTATTTGGGCGTCGCGCCTGAATCTGGTGTCGAAGACGTGTTGCTCGGGCGAGCCGAGATGTCAGATGCGTTGTTCTCGCCAGATACGCTGCGGCTTTCGATCTTGCCCGTTCGTGAACCCTCGGAACACTCGGCGGGAATGATCGACAGTCTCGCAGCGGCGCAGTTAGCTCAGGAGGTTAAAACTCGGTATGCGAATCGATTGGTGCTTTTTGATTTGCCGCCTGTCTTGGGTGCTGGTGATACCGTTAACTTCTTACGCAATGTTGATGCCGTATTGCTCGTCGCATCGTCCGGAAAAACCTCCGAGGCTGCGCTCAAAGAGACGGTCAACGCGCTGGCAGGCAACCGACTCATGGGTTGCGTCTTGAATGGCGCCGAAGATGTCATCACGGCTTATTGATGGTGTCGCATGTATCTCGATCACTTCAACTTGCAGACGCGCCCATTCAATCTTCGACCGGATCCCGCTTTTCTGTACCCCAGTGATCAACACAAGCTCGCACTTGCTGTCCTTGAATATGGTTTGATGGAGCAAGATGGCTACGTTGTTATTACCGGGGAAATCGGATCCGGAAAAACGACGCTGGTTCGTCATCTCTTGAGCAAGCTCGACTCTACGTTTGATATTGGGTTGATCTCGAATACGCATTCGAGTTTCGGTGATTTACTCCACTGGGTCGCAGTCGCACTAGGCATCGAACGATCAGATAAAACAGATGCTGAACTTCATCAAGCCTTCGTCGATCACATCATCGGCGTGTATGCGCGGGGTCGCCAGACCCTGCTTATCGTCGATGAAGCGCAGAACTTGGATGCGGATAGTCTTGAGGAAATTCGTGTGCTCTCGAATATCAATACGGAAGGATCTCATGTATTGCAGTTGTTGTTGGTCGGCCAGCCAGAGTTGAGAGATCGACTTGCGGACCGGCGTGTGTCGCAGATCGCGCAACGCGTTTCAACGCACTACCACCTCGAGGCATTGAATGAGACGGCGGTCGGTGACTACCTGAATCATCGCTTGATGGTCGCTGGTGCAAAGCGTCCCTTGTTCTCGGCTAGCGCCGTTGCGTTGATCGCGGAAGCCAGCGGTGGCGTGCCGAGGTTGATCAATCAAATTGCAGACACCGCTTTGGTTTATGCATTCGCATCCGACAGCCCACGCGTGTACGAGAAAACGATGCGCGATGTGCTGCGCGATAGGCAACACTCGCGGCTGCTGCCAGTGCGCACCAGCGATTCGCGTTTGGCGGTGTCCTCGTGAGTGCCGTGCTTCCGAAACAACCTCGTTTCGCGGCCGCAGTCGGCTATTGGTTGGTCCTCGGAGCGGCTGCCGTATTGATTGTGATCGGTTTCTGGGAACCGATCCAACGACTGATCGAAAACTGGCTCACTCGGCCGGAGTACAGTCACGGATTGGTGATTCCTATCGCATCCGCTTATCTGGTCTGGCAGCGCAGAAGTATTCTGGAGCAAACAGCCTTTACCGGGAGCTGGTTCGGTTTCCTCATCGCATTAGCGGGACTGTTGCTCTGGTTGACCGGTGAGTTGAGCACGATTTTTGCGGTCACTCAGTTCGCGTTGGTGGTTGTCATCGCAGGTACCGCGCTCTCTTTGACAGGACTGCATGGCTATCGGCATCTGATCGTGCCGATATTGTTGCTGCTGCTAGCGATACCACTGCCGCGTTTCATCTACAACAACTTCTCTTCAGAGTTGCAGCTGTTGTCATCACAGCTCGGAGTCGCGGTGTTACGACTTTCGGGTGTATCGGTCTACCTCGAAGGGAATGTTATCGACCTGGGCCACTTTCAGATGCAGGTCGTCGAGGCTTGTGACGGGTTGCGATATCTGTTTCCGATGATGACGCTCGGTTTGATTGTGGCCTATTTTTTCCGCGGTCCAGCCTGGCAGAAGGCACTACTGTTTGTGTTCACCATCCCGGTGACAATTGTCATGAACAGTGTTCGGATCGCGATGATCGGATGGTTCGCCGAGCATGGCAATACTGCACTTGCAGAGGGACTGTTACATGACGTGCAAGGCTGGGCAATGTTTATGCTAAGCGCTGCCTTTTTGATGCTCTTAGTCTACTTTTTTTGGCGCATGCGAAGCGAGCGACTCCCCTGGGCAGAGGCTTTTGCATTTGCCGAACCTTCGACTCATCAGAGGCAAGCAGCATCGCGATTGGAGCGAACTGTGCCACTGGCGTTTGTCGCAACCGTTATCGTTTTGGTTGCCGGCGCTGCGGCTGCTTTCGCGATACCGTCGCGAACCGAAGTGACGCCAGCACGCGAATTTTGCGTGCTGTTTCCGATGAGTATTTCTCAGTACGCCGGTAAGCGCGAGGCGCTCGAATCTGAGTACTTTGATGCTTTGAAAGTCGATGACTACGTACTCGCAAACTACCGCACGCAAGGCGATTCACCGATCAACCTGTTCGTCGCCTACTATGGCTCGCAACGAAAAGGCGAGTCCGTGCATTCGCCTCGCTCTTGCTTGCCGGGTGGTGGTTGGAAAATCGACTCGATCGGACGCTATGCGCTTGCTGGAGAGGTCTCGAATGCTGTTGTGAATCGAGCTGTCATTCAGATGGGCAATCGACGTCAGCTGGTCTACTACTGGTTCAAACAGCGTGATCGCTGGCTAACGAGTGAGCTGGCTGTAAAGTGGTACATCTTTCGTGATGCGCTACTTCGAAACCGAAGCGACGGTGCATTGGTGCGTTTGGTAACCCCAGTACCTGAGGGGGAGTCTCTAGAGGCAGCAGATCGGCGTCTTAGTAGCTTTGCGCGGGAAGTGAGCGCTGAGCTCCCGAGATTTGTACCGGACTAGCATCGTGTCTTTCATCTTTGTGTTTCTGGCCGCAATGATCGTCAGCATGATGCTGCTGCCGCCGCTGATTGTTTTCGGACGTAAGTTCCAGTTTGTGGATCAACCATCGCCAAGAAAAGTCCACGAATCGCCGATCCCGCGTATCGGTGGTGTCGCCATCGGATGTGCGCTGTTCGTCGCGATCTTCAGTATCGCGTCGTCGGCCCTCTCGATGCGATATGTCGCGATGTTGCTTGCTGGAACGGTGGTCTTGATCGTCGGTGCGATCGACGATCGACACGAACTCGGATATCGAGTCAAATTTGCAGCGCAGTTTGTTGCCGCTGGCATCGCTGTGTTTCTCGGTGGCCTTCGAATCGAGGAAATCACGCTGTGGTCGACTCTTGAGATCCCAACAGTAGTATCCACGCCGCTGTCAATCTTCGTCATCGTCGCGCTAGCCAACGCGGTGGCCTTGTCCGATGGGCTAGACGGTCTTGCCGGCGGGATTGTCTTTATATGCTGTGCTGCGTTGGCTGTCTTGGGTTACTCGACGGGCAACGTGACGTCCGCTTTACTTGCTGCGGGACTCGCCGGAGCAATTTTTGGGTTCCTGAGGTTTAACACCCACCCAGCAATGATTTTCATGGGCGACAGTGGCAGCCAGTTCTTAGGCGTCATGAGCGCGTTGCTCGCCATCGATGTGACGCAGAGTGAGCCAGGGCGAATTGCGGCGGCACTTCCGCTGCTGCTACTTGGCCTGCCAGTGCTGGATACCGTGCAGGTCATGATTTCGCGAGTATTGCGAGGACGTTCCCCTTTCAAGCCCGACAAATTTCATCTTCACCACCGTCTACTTCGACTCGGTCTCAAGCACCATCAGGCAGTGCTAACGATCTACATCGCGCAGTGTTGTTTGTTTTTGGCCGCATTTTTTTTTCGCTTTGAATCCGACTTGTTTCTTGTCGCGCTTTTGTTGCTTACGGGCGGGGCGTTCGTGATGACCGTTATAGCTTTGGGTAATGACTCGGTCGTGTCTCCCTCATCGCCGATTCCGAAGTCTCCTGAAAATCTGGTGGTACGAGCTCGGGTCAGTCGTGGTCTCTCTTTGCTGGTAACCCTTTCGCTATTGGCTTATGTAGTGCTCCAGTACGTCGCGAACCTGAATGCTAACCCTGTCGATGTCGCGTGGTCCGGTTCCGAGACCCAACAGCTCGCCATTGTTTTGCTCGGATGCGTTGTCGCAAGCTTTCTTTTGCTGTCCAACTCAACCGCGGGCGTGTTCAATCAGACCGTGGGCTATGTCGTAGCAGCCATGCTGGCTTTCTCGGCGAGTGGGGCAATCGCGCCCGGTTCCGCTTACGCGATGGCCGAACTCGTCAATCTCGCTGTCATCGGAATTGGCAATGTGTCGTGGTTACTGCTGAGTGAGCGACGTGAGTCGCAAATGACAACACTGGATGTACTGGTGTTGTTCGGTGCGTTGGTGGTCCCCAATTTGCCGGTGTTGGGTGGCGAAATGCAATCGGTCGCGACACTGATTTTGCGCTTGGTTTGTCTGTTTTACGCGGTTGAGGTGGTCGCTTCGGTTTATCGGTCTCGATGGGCTTTTCGCTTTGCGCTGATTGGCTGTCTTGGGTTGTTAGCAATTAACCGACCGTTAACGGACTTTTCATTTTCACTGAGTACTTTCGTAACACTTAATTAGGGGAGTGACATGTTCACCAACGATGGATTTGTGAAATGGCGCGTGCCTTTCTTGGTCGCGCTCGCGCTGACTGTGGTTGCCTGCGGTGGGCCAGAGGCCAGAAAAGCACAAGCGTTGGCTGATGGGCAGGCATTTCTGGATTCGGGAAATCTCGATAAGGCACGTATCGAGATGCGCAATGTCTTGCAGATCGATCCTAACGATAGTGAAGCGAGGTTTTTGAGCGGCGTCATAGCCGAGCGATTGGGGAACATGCGGCAAGCTGCTGGTCACTATCGAGCGACCTTGGACATTGACGAGTCACATGATCGGGCCCGCGCGTCGTTAGGCCGTTTGTTTGTGATGGCCGGCTTGCCCAACGATGCGATTGAATTGGTCGATACAGGATTCGACGTTGGCGAAGAGACCGCGCCACTTCTGGCTGTGCGCGGCGCCGCGTATTCACAGCTTGGGTTGAACGAGCAAGCGTTGACCGATGCGCGCGCTTCGGTCGCGGTGGATCCTTCTCATGAGGAGGGTGTGGCGCTGCTCGGCGGGGTGCTGACGAATCTGAAGGAATACGACGAAGCGGCAGGTGTTCTCGAAGCCGGTATCGGTCTTAAGCCGGAGTCGCGCGACCTCAGAATAGCCAGAGCACTTCTTGCAGAGCGCACAGAGGATTTGTCAACCGCGGCGCAGCAATATACTGAATTGGTCGAACGCTATGCTGATGAGGCGGCACTTCATTATCAGCAAGCGGCCTTCTTTCAGCGCACCGGTGAGACTGAAAAGGCGGAGAAGTCGCTGCGAAACGCAGTCGCAATCGCGGACGATGCGGAAGCAATCGGGCGGCTCGTCGGTTTCATCCAAACCGAATACGGCTTCGAAGCGGCGGAGGCCGAGTTGCGCTCACGTGCGCAGGACTCCACCGCGGCACAGCTGCAGCTCGCGGATTTTTACCGTCGATCCGATTTGCCTGAGCGTGCGATCCAGATCTACGAATCGCTGACCGTCGATTCTCCCAACGCGCCCGAGGCGGATGTTGCTAGCGCGCGATTGGCGGCAATGGTCATCGAAACAGGTGACACCGAACGAGGCCACGAAATCTTAGAGACTATTTTGACGGAAAACCCTCGCAACGCTGAGGCTTTGCTGGTTCGTGGCACGCTTTCGATCGCAGAGAATCGAGCGGACGACGCGATTGCGGATTTTCGATTGTTGATTCGTGATGACCCTGAGGTGATTGCTTACCACCTTGGTATCGCTCAAGCGTTTCTATTGAAAGGCCAGACGACTCTCGCTGAGCAAGCAATGCGGGACGCGGTCAAAGCGGAGCCGGAAAACCTCAAGGCGCGGGCGGATCTTGCGCAATTCCTCGCTCGAAACGGCAAACCCGATGCAGCGGACGATTTGATCCGATCTGTGATTGCTAGAGCGCCGGATAGCATGATTGCACGAGACACGGCAGTTCGGATTGCCATCACGCGAGGCGACTGGAGCGAGGCGTTGGAACGCGCAAAAGCGATGACGGAAATTCAGCCGGAGTTCTTCAATGGGCATTACCTCAGCGGTTTGGCGTTTGAAGGTTTGTCCCTAGAGGAGGAAGCAATCGCAGCTTATGAGCGGTCGTTGGCTCTAAAAGCTGATGCGCCCGAGCCTATTGCTGCATGGGCACGTGTGATGGTTCGCAATGGGGATTCGCAATCTGTGCTCGATCACATTAGCCAGATACCCGAGGATGCGATCTCAATCTCAGAGATCAAGAATCTCGAGGCTGAGGTATTGGCGAATCGCGGCGATCTTGCTGCCGCTCGCGACGCTGCCGAAACAGCAATCAGTCGGAAACCCAACTGGTGGCTACCCTATCAGACGCTTGCCCGCACTCTGGGTGAGGACGACGTAGAGGGTCGGATAGGAACACTCCAGAGAGGGTTTGATGCTAGCGGAGCGCCGCTACAACTTGGCATTCCACTAGCTGGGTTGCTCGAGCAATCAGGTGATCCAGAAGCTGCGATCCAAGTGTACGAAACGATGATGCAGAAAAACGCTTTCTCCAACATCCTGGCGAATAATCTCGCGATGTTGCTCGCCACCTATAGAACCGACTCGGGAAGCCTCCAGCGCGCTACGTTGATGACGCAGCAATTTGCATCGACGAATAACCCAGCGTTCCTGAACACTTTTGGTTGGACACGATTGAAAGCCGGAGAGGTCGACAAAGCACTACCCGCGCTGCAACAGGCCGTCAACTTACAACCGAATTCAGCGATTCTGCGGTATCACCTTGGGGTGGCGCTCGAACAAAGCGGTGAAGCGGCGGCGGCGAAGAAACAATACGCGCGTGCGCTGGAGATCGGTGATCAGTTCCCAGGCGCGCAAGATGCGCGTGAACGATTGCAACGGACCTAACCCCGAAACCACAGGAGAAGATCGATGAATTACAGATCAGTCCTCATCACGTTCGGGCTTTTGGCCCTGGTGCCGTTTGCCGCATTGGCACAGACGTCGCTACCCCTAACGACCACCCGGATTGTCGTCAACACTGAATCGTTGCCGCCTTTTACAGATGTATTGGAAGTGCCCACTGCTGACGACTTTCGGCTGACGGTCACAGACTTTGGCGTTGTGGACACACCTGTCGCCCCAGCGGCTTCGGTTCGACTACTCGGGTTTGATCGCCAAGGGACTTTGGTAATCGACACCGACACTCCGGGGGTCCAAACAGTTTCGCTACCTGCGGGTGAGTTGACACTTGCGTTGGTAGTGGCTGTCGCAACACAGGCCGAGGCTGCGAGTGTCGGTTTCGAACTCCGGCGCAACGGCGCGGACGAAGACTTGTACCGCACGGTTCAGCCATTCACCTCGGTCGAGCAAACCTTGAACCCAAGCAGTATCACTGAATCGTTCACCGCTACCGCAGATGGCGTGCATCGTTTTGCGATCGTCGATACGGCGTTTCCAGATGAATTTGAGGACGCTAGAGCGATTGTGCTGGATGGTCCGGGCGGCAACGTCCTCGGCTTGCTCGACGCCGACACGCCGTTGGACGTGATGCTGTCAGCGGGAGACTCACCGGAGATCACGATTGTCCTGACACGGCGAAATGAGAGTGATCGTGCAACGGCAAGACTGACTGTCACGGATGATGCGGCCAATGTGGTTTTCGACAAGTTTTTGGAAGCGGGTGACTACAGCGAGTTGGTGCGAATGGAAATTGCTGATTTTCCAGAAAGTGGCGATGCTCGGATTCGTTTGATCGATTTCATGTTTCCCATTGCTATCGACGGCCTCGTTGGCCAATTACGAACACAGTCAGAAGCGCTATTGATCGCTCCAAACACACCTGTGACGGTCGCGTCCGGAGGCGGGCCTGCGACACTTTTGGTTGCGGCAACGCCGGGTGTCACCGGTGCCGTTGGTGTTCGAGTAGATGCGGGGGATGACGTTGTGCTTGATACTCTGCTGACGCTCGAACCGCAGCCTGAGTTCAATGCTGCAGCGGTCATCGAGTCGGCGTTTGAAGTCGCAACTGAGGGTCAAGTGACTGTCGAGGTCCGTGACTTCGCAGCGCCGCAAGCGTTTGATCAGGTGGTGGCAGCAGTGATTCGCGACGGTGCCATTGCCGCTGAGCTGCAGGCCGCAGGTGTGGTTAGTTTTGTCGCTCAGCCGGGGGAGTATCTTCTGTCTGTCGTCGGTGTGTTCGATAGCCCTGCGCTCGGTACTCTTGGCGTAAGTGTGACGGACTCGGAAGGGACGGCTCTATTAGAGCAGTCAGACAGCGCCGGGGGTATGCTTATGTCCGACACTTTGACGCTGGATAGCACAAGGCGGGTGCGTGTGTCTGGCTCGGACCTCGCCATTCCTGCTGGTCTAGATGCGTTCTCTGTTACGTTAACGCGCGGCGCAAACATCCTGGGCACGCTATTCGGCGGCGGGTCTTTCGACGTAACGCTGGAGCAAGGTGACTACTCGATCAACGTCGTTGCTAATCCTTCCGCGAACCAAACCTTCGGCGTCTATCAGGTTTCGGTAGCCGATGTCCCGGATGCGCCTGTGGTTACCCTCGCCGCCTCGGCGACTAGTGTGGCGGCTGGTGGCGGCGTCACGCTGACCTGGAGCTCACAGAACGCAAACTCGTGCGCTGCGACTGGCGCTTGGAACGGCGATCGCCCAGTTTCTGGGTCTGAAAGTATTGCCAGTGTTAATGCAAATTCGGAATTTCGCCTTGAATGCACAGGGGGCGGCGGAGTGAGCAGTGCAACTGTGTCAGTCAGCGTCCGCGCCGGCTCGACAGTGTCAGGCGGTGGCGGTGTGCGGGTGTGGTCTTGTCTGGTTCTGTCGCTGTTTCCAATAGTGCGATTGCTCAGCTGTCGCGAGTTTCAGCAGGGGTGCTCAACATTGTGAAATGCGCATTTCGGGAGACAACACGTAATACTATTACGTTATGTAATGTTCGGGGCGCGCCGAAAAACCAGTTTGCAATGAACTGGTTCAAGGATTTACGAGCGGTTCGGACAATCAGTTTGTCATAACGAAAAAAAATTGTTGAGTTTCGCTTGCAACTGGCTCGCACGTTTTTAACACTCGGGCGCGACCATTTATGGTCAACACGTGCCTCCGGGGGGCGGCGCGGCCACCGTCGACACAGTTTCGGCGCGCATTAATAAAGTATAGGGAGATGGGAATGTTTAAAGTCTTTGGCGCAGCAGCCTTGAGCTTGCTGGCGGCCACGGCTGGTGCAATCGATGCGGTACCGCTCGAGCTCGACCAGTCGAATATCGCGCTTACTGATGTCACCGAAGAGGGGGCCGTTCGAGGTGCAACTCGTGTCTACGTCATCCAGCTCAAAGACCGTCCAGGTCTGAGCTACACCGGTGGCGTCGACGGGTTTGCTGCGACCGCACCCGCTGCTGGTGAGTCTTATGACGCGACGGCCGCACATGTACAGGCGTACACCACCCACTTGGTTGCCACGCATGACAGCAAGCTCGCTGAAATGGGTGCATCCGGTGCAAAAATTTACAGCTACTGCCACACGTTGAACGGGTTCGCCGCTGAGCTGACACCCGGTCAGGCAGCTGCTATGAGCCGCGATCCGAGTGTTTTGAGCGTATTCGAAGACTACTCGGTGGATGTTGAAACCAATGACACGCCGACCTTCCTCGGCCTGAACGATCGTCCGAACGGACTAACGGCAGGTCGCAAGCTGAAAGGCGAAGACGTCGTCATCGGTATCTTGGACACCGGCGCAATTCAGGAGCATCCGAGCTTCTCCGATACTCGTGGTGGCGAGCTGCCTCCCGCTTGTAAGGAATACGATCCTGACACCAAATTGGGCGCAGTCTGCCAACGCATTGAAGAGCGGATCAACGAGGTCGTCTATGATGCGCCGGAAGGTTGGAACGGTATCTGCCAGGCAGGTGAAGCCTGGAGCGAAGATGACTGCAACAACAAACTGATTGGTGCACGTTGGTACGTGGATGGGTTCCTTGCCGGACGCGGTAGCGTCGTCGAAGGTGAATTCCTGTCACCACGCGACTCGTCGGGTCATGGTAGCCACACCGCTAGCACAGCGGGCGGGAACGAGGTCACCGCGGAAATCGGTGGAACGGCAGTCGGCCAGATCCGTGGCATGGCGCCGCGGGCTCGCATCTCCGTTTACAAAGTCTGCTGGCTGTCACCGGGTGCAACGAACTTCAGCTGCTTCTTCTCCGACAGTGCCGCGGCAACCGATGCTGCTGTAGCGGACGGCGTGGACGTGCTGAACTTCTCGGTAGGTACTGCGGCAGCGTTTAACGATCAGCAAGACCTCGCGTTCCTGGACGCAACGGCTGCTGGCGTATTCGTTGCACGTTCAGGCGGCAACGATGGTCCTGGATTCGCGACCACGAACGCGGGTGAGCCATGGGTAACCACGGTTGCAGCGTCTACGGCAGACGGCATCCTGTTTACCAATGGCGTGCAGATCAATGATCCCGCCGATCTCGCGGGCGTCTACCCGGCAACCCAAGGCGCGATTACGCAGCCTTTGAGCATTGCGGGAGATTTGACCGGCGACCTTGCGGCCGCTGACCCAATCCTCGCTTGCGGACCGGGGTTGACCAACGATCTGACCGGTCAAATTGCGCTCATTTCACGAGGCGCTTGCGGGTTCGTCGAGAAAGTCGAGAATGCGGTCAACGCTGGTGCTATCGGTATCCTGATGTACACCGATGACCGCCCGCGCACGGCGATGGGTGGCACGGCTACTGAAATCACGCAAAGTGTTCCTGGCTACATGGTCGAGAGAGACATCGGTGAAGCGTTGCTGGCAGCTCTCGAAAGCGAGCAAACTGCGAGCACGACGTTTAGCGAAGGTGTGCTGCTTCAGGAAGACCGTGAAGGCAACATCATGGCTGGCTTCTCATCTCGTGGTCCGTACCTCGTGGAAGCCAACTGGATCAAGCCGGACATCACAGCCCCGGGCGTGAACATTCTCGCGGCATACACACCGGAACAAGCAACCGGTGGCGGTTCGCTGTATGACTACTTGTCTGGTACGTCTATGTCCGGACCGCACATTGCTGGTCTCGGTGCGTTGTTGAAAGAAGCACGTCCGAACTGGACTCCCGCTCAGATCAAGTCTGCTTTGATGACGACATCTCGCCAGGATGTCGTTAAAGAAGACGGCGAAACACCAGCGGATCCGTTCGACTTCGGTGCAGGTCATGTTGAGCCGAACAAATCGGTCAACCCAGGCCTCACGTATGATGCTGAAACACTCGACTACATCGTTGCGAGTTGCGGCACGGTCAGCCCACTGGTTGATCCTGCAACGTGCGCGTTCATCGAGAGCGACCCGGAGTCGTTTGGCTCAACCGATCCGGCGGATCTGAACCTGCCATCAATCGGCTTGAACGCCATTCCTGGCACGAAGACTGTAACGCGTACCGTTACCGCAACGGGCAAATACCGTCGTCCGGGTGTCGAAACCAACAGCCGTCAGTTGTATCGTGCGGAAATCGAAGCGCCTGAAGGATTCGATGTTCAGGTTGTACCGTCTCAGTTTTCGCTGAAAGCGGGCGAGTCGTTGACCTATGAGGTCACGGTTTCCGCGGGCGATACCGCTGTTCCGAACCAGTGGGCATTTGGTGCACTGACTTGGACGAGCCCGACGGGTTATGACGTTCGCAGCCCAATCGCGGTGAACTCGGTTGCATTCATTACCGAAGACGAAATCGATGCCGAGGGTGCTGCCGGCACCGCCCAGTTCGATATCACGTTCGGTTACACAGGCGACTACACGGCACAGGTGCATGGTTTGAATGAAGCGGGAGTGTTCCTGACACCGCCGCTTGCAGATGATCCGGACGACGAGTTCGCGTTCCTGCTGAGCGATCCTGCGACGTTCTTCGCGGTTTACCGCGATGTTGAGCCGGGCACAGCGTTCCGTCGCTGGTCGATGGACGGTCAGTTCCAGGCTGCAGGTGACGACTTCGACATGTACCTGTACTACTGCCCAGAGCTGTCTTGCACGCAAATCGCGTCGAGCGCAGCTGCGGGTTCTACAGAGTCCGTCGACGTGTTGTTGCCAGTGCCATGGGATGCGTCAATCGACAACCCGTACGTTCTGTTCATTCACGCGTTTGATACGGCGACCACCGAGCCGACTGGTGCCTTCTTCTTCGATAACAGCTTCGGCGTTGTTGATGATGCCGGCAACCTGTCTGTGTCTGCACCAGATGCAGCAGTGTCCGGTGAGACTGCTCCGGTCACGATCGAGTGGGAAGGCCTGAACGTTGGGCCTGGCGTTAAGTACCTGGGTGCGATCAGTCACAGCGATGCCAACGGCATCCAGAACCTGACGATCATCGACATTCAGAACGACAACGTCGTTGCAGAATAAGCTCTAGACTAAGAGCTTGAGAAGGCCGCGCGGGAAACCGCGCGGCCTTTTTTATTGGGGGTTCAATGCTAGTCGGTTTCGATTGCGGGGCAGGCGATAACACGGTTCAAATCGGTGTTGAACGTGAACCGACGCTCCTTATGCGAAAGATTGAGCGAGTAGCCGGTGACCGTGCCCGCAGCATCGGTGGGGCCAGGACAGCCCATGCCGGTATTGGACCACGTCATGCGACGTGCACTGTCCACGCGAATATCGCGAACGTCGACACCGAGAGTGTCCGCCAATGACTTTCTTGCAATCAAAGCCTGCTTTGCCCAAACAAACTCGGCGCTGCTGGTCAGGTCAGCGACCCGAGCCTTATTGCGGCAGACGAATGCGCGACCGTTAGCTTCGTGAACGACATGCATTTGTCCATCCACCCGCAGTGCGACCTTGTGGCCGGGGGTGATGACCTGACCATACGCTTCACCGGGTTGCGGGCAGCCGATACTCGAGTCACGCCAGTCAATCGGACGCACGCTGTCTACCGATATATTATCGATCGCAACGTTGAGAGACTCCGCCAAGACACTCGCGGCAAGCATGGCGACGTCTGTCGCTTCCCCATTCATGGGTTCAATTTTGCCGGAACCGGAAATCAACTTGGCATCCTCAAGATCGGGGCCACTCGCGGCGCAACCGCCGGTTGCGAGCATGCCCATCAATGTCGCTGCCAAAGTGAGTGGTAGCGCGCGAGGCGCGGGTAGTATTTTCATCAGGTGTCCGTTTGTGACAGGTGTGGATGTTTAGAGTTTGTGGATGCAGATTGGTTCGCCTGCGCTGAA
>JBCAZH010000018.1:0-21224 GCA_038533155.1 Pseudomonadota bacterium
GCAATCACGGCCATGACACGTTTGCCGGACGCTTGGACGGCATCGATTTGCGCAGACAAAACACTGGGATCAACGCGCCCTAGCCTATCGCAGCCCAAAGGCAATACTGCTCGCGATCCCAGACCAAGAATGGATACGGCTCGCGCGACCGAGTAGTGAGCGACTGGCGAAACCAGGACCACAAGATCATCCGGAACACCCGATTCCCACGCGTCCGGCGCAACGCGCGCACGTGCAGCCAATAGGCCCGTTAGGTTGGCAAGCGACCCACCATGGGTCAGAACACCGGCGCTAAAGTCAGCGGCGTCATCGGGGCGCCGTGGCTGTGGCTGCCAACCTATCGCTTGCAGCATCCAGTTGACGACGACAAACTCTATGGCGGCTGCGACTGGCCCCATCTCATAGATCGCCATCGGATTGTTGAGAAACCCATTGATCATCGATGCAAGCGCCGAAGGAGAATCCGGCACGGCCACTTGATGCGCGATGTGGTGCGGGTGGTGCAACTGGACGGAGTGTCGGAGGTAGTCACCCAAAAACTCCGCAAAGTCGGCCGGCGCTAACGCCTCGGATTCAATTCGCGTTTCAAGCTGCAGACGATCGAGAATTTCGCTTAGAGGTCGGTACCCGGTAGCGGGCAACCGCCCCGCCCGCGCATCGGCAATATGTGCTCGTAGCTGATGAAGCGCATCGACGAACACGTCGGTCATGATGGGATCAGAGGCGTCCATCGCGGCATCCTAAACGGTGTTCGAGCCGCAGGCTATCGGAAAGTGACGCTCAAGCGACTCGCGTCAACACATGCGCTCTTGGGTTAGCAGCCGCGCCGCAAGTTCCTTCACGAGTTTCACGCACACAGCGGCAGTCAGATCGTGGATATCGCGCAATGGATTGAATTCCACAATGTCACCGCCCACGACATTGCCGCGCAGGCCATGCAGCACATTCAGGACGTCACGAACACTCATTCCGCCCGGTTCGTGATGAGACACGCCCGGCGCGTAAGCCGGATCTAAAGCATCGATATCAATCGACACGTAAACGGGTCGCTCGAATTCGAGCGCCATCACTTCGGAGGTTGTTCCGCGCCAAGTGTGGCACTCGACCTCATACTCGCGGACCACCGCCACCTGCTCGGGTGTTAGCGTTCGAATCCCAAGCTGAACCAGTCGCCCGATAACGCCACTCTCCAACAATCGCGCAAATGGGCTGGCATGCGAAAACGGGTTGTCATCGAAATCGGGATATAGGTCGCCGTGCGCATCGAAATGCAATACATCTACCTGACCGTAAACTTCAGCGACCGCAAGTACCACGGGGTGGGTGATCGCATGATCGCCGCCGAGCACAATGGGCTTCAAAGACTGGGAGAGTAACTCGCGCATATTTGAGCGAAACTGCATTACGCCTTCGTGAGAATCGGGTGCTGCCCAATTGCCGAGGTCTGTCATGGCCGACACAACGTCCTCACTATTCTCTGCGAAGCCATTGCCGGAGTCGTTATTCAACACCCGCCGAATCACATCGGGTGCCTGCGCAGGTCCACGCATGAAACTTGAATTCGCATCGTGTGGCGCACCCACTAACCCAATCTTGAACTCAGCCATCACTGCCCTGCCCGCCGCCAACGGCCGCACTATTCGGCAACCAGATCCTCACACTCAGACCACCGCCCGATCGGTTCCTAAGACTCACGCGCCCGGCATGCGCATCAACGATCTCACGGGCCAAAGAAAGCCCAAGTCCAGAACCGCTCTTTTTCGTGCTGTAGAACGGCAACAGTGCGTTTGCCAGCGCCTCCTCGCTCATCCCTTTGCCGCGATCTTCGACGAGAATTTCAGTGCCTTGGTCGCGATGTCCGACTCGCACTTGAATGTCCTCTTCGTTGGAGCCCGCCTCAACCGAATTCTTCGCTAAATTGATGAACACCTGCTCTAGCTGCTCCGGATCCCCTGCTCCCGCTAAACCACGCTTATCTGCACGATATTGAAATGGCTGGATATCGCGAATGCTATCGAAAAACTGATCCCACTCGATTCGTTTGATGCGCGGCAACGGCAATTTCGCGAATCGTGAATAGCCTTCTATGAAGTCTTTCAGATGGCGACTTCGATGCGCGACGGTATCCAAGACTTCGTTGACCCTCGCCAACTCCCCACGCTCCACCAGGAGCTTGGCTGAATGCGCCAAGGACGAGATCGGTGCGAGGGAGTTGTTCAACTCATGGCCGATCAGGCGAATGACTTTCTTCCAAGTCGCCACTTCCTGTCGGTTGAGTTCCTTGGTGAGGTGTTTGAGCAGAAACAGTTTGTGGGCTCGGGCGTTCAACGTGAAATCGCTACAGGACAAATGGTAGCGCTCTTGGTCGCGGTCCTTGGCAACCGTTACCATCGCATCCTGACCAGCGGTCAAAGCATCCCGCAACTCTTGTGGTTGGTCCGCGATCACTTGCCCGATGAATTGACGACCTGAAAATCGACGTCCACCCGAGAACAGCGACCGTGCCGTCGCGTTAGCGTAGATCACATGGTCGTTATCATTGGTCAAAACCAATGCCAACGGAGAGGCTTGGATAACCGTATCCAGCATCAGTTCTCTCTGATGCAGATTCTGGCGTTCGGCGCGCAGTGTCGCCACCATGCTGTTGTAGGCATCGACCAGTGTGCCGATTTCATCGTTGCGCTGATTGGCGATCGTAAAGCTAAAATCGGCGTCTTTCAGGCTGTCGGCACTATCGATCAGCGCCTGAATCCGTTGGTCGTCGGCGCCAAACACATGTTGTGCAACGATCCAAAACAGGTACACGCCACAGCCGCCCACGACGGCAACCGCCAACCACGTTGATTCGGTTATTCGGGTGAGCCAAAAACCTGCCCAGAGCCCAAGTAGCAGAATCGCCGTACCGGCGATGACGACGATCCCCTGTCGACTGAAAACTGGCTTAGCCCGTGTCTTTGTCGCTTTCCTCATGGAGTCCGAACTTAACCATGCGTCGATATAGCGCTTGCCGGCTCAATCCAAGATCTCGCGCCGCGCGAGCGACGATGTTGCCATGTCGGCGTAGTGCTTGGCGAATATCTTCTTCCGAAGGTTCGGGCAACTCGCGGACGAGACTTGACTCGATGAGGCCCAACCCATCGACATCGATGGTTTCGCCGACCGCTAAAACCTCGGCGCGTCGCACAAGATTCTGCAGCTCTCTGACGTTGCCATCCCAGGGCTGCGCCTCCATCGCACGCAATGCGGCATTGGTGAACTGTTTGTCGCCACCCAAGAAGTGTTGCGCGAGCGCCGATGGATCTCCGGGGCGATCCGCCAGACTTGGAAGCGCCAGCTCTATGACGTTGAGCCTGTAGTACAGATCTTCGCGAAACTCGCCACGATCAATGGCCCGTCTTAAGTCAGCATTCGTCGCGCTGATGACTCTGACATCGACACGTCGGGTCTCCGACGATCCGAGACGTTCGAATTCACCAGACTGCAAAACTCGCAGCAGGCGATTTTGCCCCTCAGCCGATAAGTTGCCGATCTCGTCCAGGAACAGCGTGCCACCGTCGGCCGCCTCAAATCGACCAATCCGCGTTTTGGTTAGTCCGGTGTACGCGCCTGGCTCTGCACCGAACAATTCCGCTTCGAGGAGCTCACCCGGAAGCCCACCGGCGTTGACACGCACAAACGGACCATCTGCAACCTTCGAGTTCGCCTGCACAATCTCCGCGAGCTTCTCTTTACCTGCGCCATTAGGACCTGTAATCAGAACACTGATGTCAGATGCAGCCACCCGACAAGCTAGCGAGACCACCGCGTGCATCGCCTCCGACACGTAGACCGTACCGCGTAAATCAAACTCCGCCTCCAATTCCTGGCGGTTGAGCGCGCGCTCGATTTCAAGCGCCCGGGTACGGCGTCGAGCATCGCTCAGCTCCACGAGGTTCCGCACAGCGGTCACTAACCGATCGTCATCCCATGGCTTAGCGATGTAATCCGCAGCACCCGCCTTCACGAGACTCACCGCCATCTCCAGATTGGTCCAAGCGGTTAACAAGATCACCGGCAAGTCATCCGAACGCTCACGGATTTCCGAGAACAGTTGAGCGCCCTCGGAGCCCGAAGTCTTCTCTTCCTCGAAATTCATATCCTGAATCACAAGGTCGATATCGCCTTGGTCGAGAATCTCAAGCCCTGCGCGTGGCGTTGCTGCGACGCTGACTTCATGGTCATTCAGCTCTAGCAACAGTCGCAGCGCATCTCGAACGCCATCGTTGTCATCTATGACAAGCACGTGTGCCATACAGGTTCCTTAGATACTCCGGGTCGCTATCGCAGGATCTACGCCTGCCGCGGTCCGCGCGGGGCCCATGGTCGCCGCCAACCCGACGAACCACAAGCCCAACACGGAAACCGGTAGCAACACTGGGTTCAATTTCGGCAGATTGTATTCGCTGATCAGCAAAGCGTTAAGCGCAAACGTCAAGCACAGTCCAAGGACGATCCCAAAGGTCGTAACGATCCAGTTTTCGGTTAAAAAATAGCGCACGATGTGGAATCGCTGTGCGCCGATCGCACGCCGAGTACCGATTTGCTTACGTCGCTGCATGACACTGAAGCTGGCAAGACCGACGATGCCAAGTCCGGTAATCAAAACCACCAGGAACATGACGATCGTCAACATGCGATTCATCGCAACATCACGCTGGTAGGTCCTCGCGATGACTTCTTCCAGAGTCTGAGCATCGCCGACCAATCGTTCCTGGTCGACTTCCGCCAGCGTTGTCTCCAGCGTATCGATCATCCGATCGCGGTCTGCTGGATCCACACGTACCACCACAGGCGCATTTCTCTCGACAACGGGGAACATCACCGTCGAATAGAACTCACCCCATGAGTACCATGGACGGGACATCAGGTCGTAAGTACCGATGATCTCGATACCCGTTCCTAGCGACGTGTACATGTATTTACCCACTGGGTCTTCGTCACCAAACATCTCTTGCGCGACGAAGTCGGCGATGACGGTGACTTTCGGTGTCGAACCGTCCGCCGGGTCGAAGACGACTTCGTCTTGACGGAACCATCGGCCCCGCGTGATTTCGACACCCAGAGTCTCCAACGCGTGATAACCCACGCGATAGTACGCGACGTTGGTACTCGGCGACGTCGGGTCATCACTGATGTGATAGCTCGTCGCACTGCCGCTGTTGCTCAACGGCAGAGTCTCGATCTTGGCGACGTTTTGAACACCGGGAATCTCACGGATCGCACCGAGGTCCTGCTCGTACTCGGCGCGCACATCAACCTCATCGGCTAGCGACGCGACGTTAATATTGATCAGATGGTTATCATCGACACCCGTCGGTTTGGCCATCGTCGCCGCGCGATCCTGAATCACCACGACTGCATTAACGACAACCGCCATTGTCAATGCGATCTGTAATGCGATGAGTATTGCCCCAGTTTTGTTGCGGAACAGTGTGCTTATGATTGGACGAATTTCCATGCTGATGCTCCTAGTTACTGCGTCTTCAGATGGACGGCAGGCTGAATGCGAGTGATATGCCAGGTTGGATAAAGACCGGCGACGATTGCTGCCAGCACGGCGAGCACGATCGAGGTCGCTACCATCTCGGGGTTCAGCTTCGCCAAGTATTCATACCCGCGGTACCAGTTCCTCACTGCCAGAAGGCCGAAGTAGGACAGTAGCAGCCCACCGAGTCCGCCCAACAAACCGATCAGAAACACTTCCACCCCATGTTGCAGCGCCACGTCGCTCTTGCTGGCACCAAGCGCCCGGCGCACACCGATTAGCGGCGCACGATTGAGGAATTTAGCGAGCATCAGACCAACCGTATTCAACAGACAAATGACGAGGAACATAAATGCCAACACGACGAGCAGCCGATTGTCGTCACCCACGACTTGTCGAAATTCCATCCACTCCATGATGTTGTTGATTCGATTGTCGAGCGGACGCTGGAATCGCCCGAGCGCCTTTTGTTCTGTTGCGTAGCCGTCCATAAACGCTTGGTAGGCATCTTGCTGCGCAGCCGTATCGAGTTGGACCCAGTGTTGCACCCAGACACATTCACTCTGGAGAAAATCCTGGAACGATTCAATCATCTCTGGTTTCCAGCAATTCGTGCTGCCGTGTGCACCGTACTCCTTGCTGATCGGCACACTGAAAGGGACAAACAACTCCTCTGTTTCGGTGAACGCTCCGTTGTTGAGATCGTAGAACAGCGGCATCGGCTGCCAGCTATCGATTACGCCAACAACGCGAAACGGCTCTGCATCCAGATACGCAATTTCACCGACCGAATCCGCCCCACCAAACAACTTCTCGTTAGTCTCGCGAGATAGCACAACAACGCGCGCTGCAGACTCGTCCTGCTCCTTCGTCCAAGGTCCGCCATACAGGAATGGAACGTCGAACATCGGGAAGAATCCGGCATACGTGGCCCGCCCGCTCTTGTGTTCTTGGCGGAGGTTCTCATTCTCCGTTCGCACTGCGAATCCGCGATGCATCATGGTGGCATGATGCGTTGGAATATCGGATTCCATCAGAGCCATAGCGTCGCGATACGTAAGCTGCGGTGGCGGTGCCCCACCGTCTCTGTCGTAGTACGGCTCATCGGGACTCCAAGAGTCCAACTGAACGGCGAACACGCGATCACTTTTTAGTGGCATTGGGTCCGACGACATCACGTAGTAAAGCGTGAGTGTCGTCATTGAGACACCGATACCGAGCGCGATAGCCCCCACCATAAGTGCTGATAGTAGTGGATTGCGTTTTAGACTGAGCCACGCAAGCTTTGAGTAGTAGGACAACATTTGCATCTCTCCTCAGGCTACGATTGCAACGTGGTCTTCAGACTCTGCCGGCGGTGGTTCAATCGGTTGAAAATCCGATACCTGCCCATCCAATAGATGCACATTTCGTCCGGCACGACGTGCGAGTTCGGGATCGTGCGTGACCATGATGATAGTGGTTCCAGACTCGTTAATTTGCTCCAGCAGCTCCATCACCTGGCGTGCCATCAGCGAATCCAAATTTCCCGTCGGTTCGTCCGCCAGCAACAGCTTTGGCTCACCGGCCAGCGCACGGGCAATCGCAACGCGTTGTTGCTGACCGCCCGAGAGCTGCGATGGCAAGTGTTGCTTACGCGCTGAGAGTCCGACGAGTTCCAACGCCTCATCGATCTTCTGCTTACGCTCTGATCGAGACCAACCGCGATAGCGCAATGGCACCTCTACGTTGTCCGCGATGTTCAGATCCGGAATGAGGTTGAAGCCTTGAAAAATGAACCCGATTTTCTCGTTACGCGTTTGCGATCGCGCCTTGTCTTTCATCGTTGAGACATCAACATCATCTAGGACATATCTGCCGCCACTCGGGGCCTCCAAGAGCCCAGCAATATTTAGGAAAGTGGTTTTTCCAGAACCCGACGGCCCTGTCACCGCGACGAACTCGCCCGCCGCGACCTCAAGTGAGAGACTCCTCAATGCGTGCGTCTCGATCACGCCAGCCCGATAAACCTTGGTAATTGAATCCATCGACAACATGGTGTTTTCTCCTGATGAAAGCGTGTTATTGGGTGAGTAAAATGCGTTCGCGACCCTCGAAGTCGCTCGTACTCGACAGCACAATGCGCTCGCCGGGTTCTAAGCCCTCGAGGACCTGAATATATTGCGCGCTTGCCGCGCCCGTAGTGATCGCGCGGCGGACTGCGTAGTCCTCACTGACAACGTAGGCCGCACGTCCGCCCTCAGCGTCAAACCACGAACCACGGGGAACTTGGACCGCGCTCGTTAGGCGATCCAATTCAATCCGACCGGTGAGTCTCTGGTTTTGACGCAAACCTGATGGCTGCTCGTCAACAAACCGCAACCGCGTCGCGACGGTGTTGTTCTCGACTTCTGGCGAAATGGAAGACACTACGGCGGCATACGTGTCGCCGTCATAGCTGACGGTCGCAGTCAGTCCTATCGATACGTCGTCCGCATAGCCTTGAGCGAGTGGGACTTCCAACTCCAGCTGCTCCAGATCAACAACATTAAGCAATGGTGTGTCCTGCACAACAGCGGCACGGTCCTCAAGAGAAATTGTGCCGACGATGCCAGATACCGGGGCACGGATCGTCAACGCCTCACCTTGCCGCTCCAGTTCCGCAACGGCTAGCGACCGTTGATCAACACCAAACTGCGCCGCTTTCTGCTCGAAATTAAACCGTTCCTGATACAGATTCGCGTCGGCACGGCGATGTTCAAACTCCAGTCGGGCGCGCTCAAGCTCGTCTTTCGCTTGCTCAAAGTCTTGCAGTGAGATCACCTGGTATTCCCATGACGCTTCGGCGCGTCGCAGTTCCCGCTCGGCCGCCGTCACCGCGACTCTCGCGAGATCTACCGCTTGTTGGTTCTGCAGTGCTTGTTGCCGGCCTTCGATCGCCGCGCGCTCCGCCTCAGTTCTCTCCGCATCTCGTTCTGCTTTGGCCTGTGCCAGCGTGTTCATCAGCTCTGGACTTTCAATGACCGCAAGCACATCGCCCTCTGACACCCGGTCACCCGCCGCAACGCGGAGATCGAACCGTCCTGCCGACGGCGCAAACAACGTAGGTTTAACCGCAGCTACGATGACGCCTTGGATGGGAATATCCCGAATGAACTCACCTCGAGAGACGTCACCAATCCGTAAGCGATCCCGTGAGTAGGCTTGATCAAGCGAAAACCAATCGGCTAGCTGGAATGCTGCGACGATCGCAATTATTAAACCTGCAAGGCCAGCTAAGCCTAACCAAATCCGGCGCCCGCCTGAGGATGCCACCACCGTATCCTGCGCTGACGTATCGCGCATCGCGCCGGTAGTCGTTTTATCGCTGGCGCTGATGGGTCTTACCGTCATCTCGATCACTCCTCGATCAACTCAAAGAACACGGTCTGCGACTGCGCCACGCAGGTGAACAGCTCGCAGGTTGCTTGCGGTACGGGCTGGTATTGCTTCCACAGGCCCGCCAGTGCGATTTCAGCCAATGCCAATAACGTGCCGGCGGCAAAAATGGTGAGTCGTGTTCGCAGTTCAACTTTCATGGTGATACTCCAATGCCTCAGTAGGGATGTAGCAAGCGGTGTGCCAATTCTTGATTTGCTCTAACTCTCTGTTTTTAATCCCTTTTATTTTTTCTTCCGCCGCACTGATCGGACACATGCGTCCGCGATTCTGAGACCGGACACATTTGCGGACACTTTTCGGCGATGGCGGTATCGGAGGTGGCACGGCACAATTCACGAATGCAGGAAAAACAGACAATCGCACTAGCACTCGGTAGCGGTGGTGCACGCGGTCTCGCTCACATCGGCGTTTTGAGACGCCTCGAAGAAGCAGGTTACGAGATCGGGTATATCGCGGGTACGTCCATCGGTGCACTGGTTGGAGGCGTCTATGCGGCTGACAAACTCGACGACTACGAACGTTGGGCTCGGGAGCTGACGCGACGAGACATGCTACGACTGCTCGACTTCTCCTTTACTCGCGGCTCTATTTTTAAGGGCGATCGAGTGATCGATGCGATCTGCGACTTGATCGGAGACCCGGATATCGAGCAACTTCAGATTGGCTATACCGCTGTTGCGACCGATTTGCGCGAGCAGTCGGAAGTCTGGATCACATCCGGTTCCCTGTTCAACGCCATTCGCGCGTCCACTGCAATTCCAGCCTTGATGTCGCCGTTGTCTTTGGGGGACCAGTTGTTGGCGGATGGTGGACTCGTCAACCCTATTCCCATCGCACCGACGATGAACCTGTCCGGTGCAATGACCGTGGCGGTCGACCTAAACGGACCTCGCGAAGGGCTATCCGACATCGAAACCGCGAGCGAAGAACCTGAATCCGAACAAAGCTCGACAACGAAGAGTCCTTACAGGAAGGCCATCAGCGAGTTTGTTGATCGCATGACCCCGAGCCGAGATACCTCGGAGAAGGACAGCAAAAGCTATCCTGGTTTTGCGTCAACCGTGACGCAGACCATCGAGATCATGCAGAACGGTATCGCGCGATTGAAAATGGCAGCGTACAAGCCCGACCTTGTGGTGCAAATCCCGCGCGATGTGTGTCAGTTTTGGGAGTTCGATAAAGCCGCTGACATCATCGAGTTTGGTTATGAACGTGCGACGCGCGCCTTGGAGCAATACGGCGCTCGAAAATCCCCGAACTGACAATAGGACTTTAGGAATACGATGAAGCTGATACTTGGAATCTTGATGTTCTACGGCCGTTTTGGACTTAGCTTCTCGAATATTGGGTACGCGTGGCGCAAAGGTAGCTGGTCGGAGACCTCGAATGAACTAGTGGGTCGTCGTGTGGTGATCACTGGCGGCAGTGGTGGCATTGGTGCTGCGGTCGCAGCCGACTGCATCGCGGCCGGCGCCGAAGTCACAGTCGTTGCAAGAAACCCAAAGAAACTCAAGCAGCTTCAGGATGAACTAGGCGGCGCACTGAAGACGATCCAATGCGATCTCGCTGAAACCTCCGAGGTCATAACACTCGCCGAGACACTTGCGAAAGCTGGTCCGATCGATGTGCTTGTCAACAATGTCGGCGTGATGTTGCACGAGTTCTCGACCAACTCGAGCGATATGGATGCGCAATACGCAACGAATCTACTGAATCAGTATGTCTTGACCGAAGCACTTATCGGGAACAGTGGCCTTGCCGAGGACGCAAGCGTTATCCAGGTTGCATCAGGCGGAATGTATATGGCGCCGTTGGTCGTCGCTAAACTCAGTGCTTCCGACGCGGCGTCGCATGACGGAACACAAGCCTATGCTATTCAAAAACGTGCACAGGTCGTGCTAACCGAGCATTGGAACGCGTCCGACCATACCGGCAAGAGGAGCTTCTATGTGATGCACCCGGGCTGGGTCGACACCGCTGGAGTCCAACAGTCCCTACCGACGTTTCGCAAAATCCTCAAATCCGTGTTGCGCGACAGTACCGCCGGTGCCGACACGATCGTATGGATTGCCAAAACCCGCCCAGCGACAACGGAACCTGTGAAGATTTGGTTTGACAGAGCAGAACGCGCAGTGCACGCATACGGGTTCACCAAGACTCCGGTAACGACGTCAGAGGCCCTCCTAGAAAAGCTCGAAGCAGATCAAAAAGACGCTAGCCGGTCACGCTAACCGGATCGCCCTGGCGAATTTCCCCGGAAGCTTCCGGGATAAGATTGACCCCGAACACGGGCTTGAAGTCCGAATCACGCCGGCGGGTCTTCAATAGAGTGGCGAGTGGCTCCTTGGCAGGGTCGATCTCACCGGACGTTTGGTCCACCGTCGTGAACACACATCGTGTACATTGCGATGCCACCTGAAATGGTGTGTTGCCCGCGATTAGACGCTGCCAGTTGTCCTCCTCGAACGGTACTTTCGTGGAGACCACCAAATTCGGGCGAAATCGATCCATCGTTACTGGACGATCGAGCGATTGGTTAAGTGCGGCGAGGGATGCTGTGCCGATGAGCAACAGCGGATAACCGTCCGCAAGACTCACCTCGTCGAACTCATGAAGCCGTTTGCCCTCGGCAAGCCAGCGGTGGTCGTCCTCACGTTGAAACACCAGACGCACCTCTCGCTTCAACCGTCGCGAGAGCCAGGTCGCAACCTCATCGCCACAATCGCCCAGCTCAAGTGAGTCCTTCCACACAACGATTTCCCTGGACTGAATCTCGGGCTGGGGTACGAGAATCGCGTCCTCACCGAACGCAATCGTCAGAGCCTCGCCCGCCACAGTCGCGCGAAACCGCACGAGATCAGGCACAGTTCGACCGGTAAGAAACCGCCCGTCTTCGTCAACCACCATCCAACGTCGATCCCATCGGGCACCACGTGGTTCCACTTTGGCATCGGTCAATGAAACGGCCGCCATCGATTTGACGGGATAAATGAATATCGACTCAAGAATCATGCGCAAAGTCTGCCATACCCGCACGCCCTCAGCCTAAAGCGCGACCGTTTACCGCCGCTAACCATGCTGGATATGGGATAGAAGAACAGCCTGGATTCATGTCGAACCCACTTACCTGGTTGAGAGGCCTGGGCCTTCAGACTCAGCTAACGATCATGGCAACCGCCTTGATTATGCTGACAACCGCGCTCGGGAGCTATCTCAGTGTCAGTGGCACATTGACGGAAGCTCGGGACCAAGTGAGCTCGACGGTCGCAGTGTTCGCCGAAGCCGCGTCTCGAGGTACGGATTTCGGTTTAACCACCCAAAACCCAGCAGCACTCGCCAAGTCCGTCGCTTTTCTGAGCGAGGTGCCCATCATTGCGGGCGTCGAGATTCGCAACGCAGACGGCGTGCAAATCTACCGCGAGATGTTCGAAAGCGTGCCGCGGAATATCTTGCTCAACGCTAAAACAGATATCTCGTCGCTACGACTCAATCCCTTTGGGTCCCCAGAGGTCTATCGAATATCGACTCCGGTCTATGCACGCCTCAGCGACGACCTTCTAGTGGCGGGCATCCAGGGTGGCATGAATGACCGCCTACTCGGCACCGTCGACACCATCGTCAATTTGAGTCAGACGCAGCAACGTTTACGGGTCAATATCATTGTCACAATCGCATCGAGCGCGTTAATCGCGGTTCTCGGTGGCGTCTTTTCCTTCTTTGCCGCCAAACGAATTCTGCGCCCCGTCCGCGACTTAGTGACGGGACTCAAGAACGTCTCCGAGGGCAACTTCTCGGCGAAACTCCCCGGGGCAAATGGCAAGGAACTGAAGCAACTGATGGACGGCTTCAACGTCATGGTGGACGGATTGCGCCACTATCGCCGTGAGACACTTCGCGCACGAGAAATCTTAGAACAGCGCGTCGAAGAACGGACACAGCAGTTATTCGACGAGAAGGAGCGTGCCGAGGCTGCCAGTCGAACCAAGAGCGAATTTCTTGCGCGGATGAGTCATGAGATCCGGACGCCTATGAACGGCGTACTGGGCATGACTGAGCTCCTCCTGATGGCGGAACTCGGCGAATCAGAGCGCAGATATGCGAAGACGATTCGTAGTTCCGGCGCCGCACTGCTCGACATCATCAATGACATCTTGGACTTCTCCAAAATCGAGGCCGGCAAAATGGTGCTCGACCGCGCAGAGTTCTACCCACATGAGGTGGCAGAAGACGTCATCTCGATGATGGCCGGCAACGTGCAGAACAAGCCAATCGAGCTCTCCGTCGCAATCGATCCGAATCTCACAACGGCGGTCCTCGGGGATGTGGTCAGGCTCCGCCAGGTACTGGTAAATCTAACCGGCAACGCAGTTAAATTCACCGAGCAAGGTGAAGTCAGTCTGGCGGTCTCTTTGGCCCAACCAAAAACCACGAATGGGGAAACAGTGTCGATTCGTTTCGCGGTGTCCGACACGGGCATCGGGATCCACCCCGACAAGCAAAAGACCATTTTCGAGTCGTTTATGCAGGAAGATGGATCGACGACTCGACGTTTTGGTGGAACAGGTTTGGGCCTTGCCATCTCCCGCCAGATCGTTGATCTAATGAACGGCGAAATCACCGTGGACAGTCAACCCGGGAAAGGATCAACGTTCGCGTTCACCGTATCGTTCCCGAAAGCGGCAACAGACGCGGAGGTCGAAGTCCTAGATCAGTCGTTTGATCTTAAGGTCGCGATCGTCTCAGAGCATCGTCTCTTGCAGGATGCCTTGACTCAGCGACTCACCCATTGGTCCGTCGACGTGAAGGCCTTCAATGGTTTGAAAGAACTACGCTCGCAAGGCGAGCATGAGTTATCTGAGCTGAGGCTCATAGTCGCAGACATTCGCGATTCGTCCGGCACTGAATTCGGCGACTGGAAGAACTATCTGCCAAGTTTGAGATCGATCCAGTCTCCCCCGTGCACGGTTTGGATGACTTCGGATGAAGCGGTTGACATCGAGACTGCGACACAGCATGGCTTTAGCTACGTGCTTCGCAAGCCGGTGATGACCCAGCCGTTGTTAAACCTTCTAAAATCGGCGACTGAACACACCGAATCGTCCGAATCGCCATGTTCTGCTCAAACATCCACCAACAAGACGCACAACGCGCTTCAAGACTGCCGCGTGCTGGTCGTCGAAGACAACAAGGTAAATCAGCGGGTCACCCGAGCGATGCTCGACAAACTCGGCGCCACCTACGAATTGGCTGAAACCGGTATTGAGGCAATCAAACGATATCAAGAGTCCACGTTCGATGTAATTCTGATGGACTGTCAGATGCCGGAAATGGATGGCTTTACCGCAACCCGGAACATCCGAGAGATTGAGATTAAAGATCTCAAAGCGCGAACGCCTGTCATAGCGCTCACTGCAAACGCATTGCAGGGTGATGATGCAAAGTGCTTTGCAGCGGGAATGGACGACTATATGACCAAACCCTTCACCCTCGACGAGCTCGCCACCAAAGTCGGCCGGTGGCAAACCGGTTGCCCGCAATCGGACGTCGCTTAACTTCGCTCAGGTCGCTAACGACAACCGAGATCGCAGGACCTGCGCGAACCCGACTGCGCTAGTCGCCGAATACGCACTTGCTGCCACGAAGAACTCCAAGATGTTGGCGTCGATCATGACCGCCAACCAGACCGCCAATAGTGGGGAGACCGCTAACCGGACCCACTCCGCATAGACCGACCACACTACGCCGTCGGCCAATGCGCCCAAACATGCGAGCAACACCCAAAGTCCGACCGCAATTGGCAAAGCTGCAGACAGTCCGAACGTTACCGCGACGTTGCCAATCAAAAATGTCAAAACAATCGCAAAAACAAACTGCAATCCGAGGTAGACGATCTGCTGTTGCGTGCGGACACCTTGGTAAGGCACAAATTCATCGAGCGGGAGAATCTTCAAAGGTCTCGTTGCACTCACATCGTCTGGCCTCCACCCGGTTCTACCAAACCAGACACGCCACTTATCGGACCACTTAGCGGTCTCAAGAGAATCGGCCAGTAGGGAACGGTAGACATGGAGATTGGCGTTCACCGGGTTAAAGCTGCGCAGCGGCTTTCGAACGCCGAAGACGACAGGTTCCGACTCCGGCTCGAACGTCCCGAACAAGCGGTCCCAGACAATCAGGATGCCGCCATAGTTTTTGTCAATGTAGCGATGGTTCTGCGCATGATGCACTCGATGATTTGAAGGCGTGACGAACCAGTAGTCCAACCAACCCAGCCGACCAACATGCCGGGTGTGGACCCAGAATTGATAAATCAGATCAATTGCGGAAACCGTGAGAAACACCTCTACCGGCACGCCGATCAGGAACATTGGTAGGTACACCACCCAACCGATGAGAAAATCTGTACTCGTTTGACGTAGGGCAGTCGTAAGATTGTATTCCTCACTCTGGTGATGAACGCTATGGGCCGCCCAAAAGACGCTGACCTCATGACCCAACCGGTGCTTCCAGTAGTACATGAAGTCCCACAGCAGCAAGACGCCCAACCAAGCCAGTAGTCCGCGCGGCGACCCATCAAACCAAGATAGCGGCATTTGAAAAGGCGCAAAGTGATCGAGCACGACCGCATAGATGCCAATCGAGATGACTTTGGTGAAAAGCCCAGTCGTCGAGTTATACGCACCGGTTGCGAGACTGCCGATCGCGTCATTGAACCGGAAGAAACCCGTACCTCGGACACGGTCGACGTACCACTCGATGCCGATAGCCAAAAGAAAAAAGGGAACTGCGAGCGCTATGAGATCCATGTCGGCGAGTATATCTCTAGTCGCTCGCACATGACGAAACGCTGTGAAACAATCGCTTCAACTTGGAGTACCTTATGTCATTACCCGTCACTAACGTCATTGAACCCCGCCCACGCGATCTCGGCGATTTCGTGGTTAGGCGTGTGCTGCCGTCAGGTCGACAGCCGACGGTCGGCCCGTTCGTTTTTTTCGACCATATGGGACCTGCCGATTTTCCACCTGGAAAAGGTATTGATGTGCGACCGCACCCTCATATCAATTTGGCGACCGTCACCTATCTCTTTGAAGGGAGTCTGATGCATCGGGACAGCGTCGGCGCGACACAGAACATTGAACCCGGTGCTGTCAACTGGATGACGGCGGGACGCGGAATCGTTCATTCGGAGCGGAGCAATGACGCCTTTAGGCAGCAGCAAAGCCGTATTCACGGGATTCAGTCTTGGGTTGCCCTACCGGTTACCGAAGAGGAGTGTGAACCGAGTTTCAAACACTATCCTTCCGACCGCTTACCCGAAACGACAATCGGCACGGTAGCCGTCCGCCTGATCGCCGGACAGGCTTTTGGGCTCAGCTCTCCAGTGCCATTCTCGCACCCCATTGCCTACGCGGATTGCGAGGCGGAACTCGGTGGCGAGCTGACCATTGACCCAGAATACAGCGAGCGCGCGATTTACGTCGTCGAGGGCGCGGTTAACATCACAGGAACACGCTACGAACCCGGACAAATGATCCTTTTGAGCGCGGGCGAAGCAGTCACGATCGGACTATCCGACGCGAGTCGGATGATGTATCTAGCCGGAGAGCCTTTCCCGGAAACACGTCATATCTGGTGGAACTTCGTCTCGAGCAGGCTCGAGCGAATCCAGCAGGCCAAACACGACTGGCGCGAGGGAAAGTTTGACGCGGTTCCCGGTGAAGACGAGTTCATCCCTTTGCCTGAGTGAGCACGCCGTGATCGTCGCAGACCAAGAACTCAAGATTCTCGCCGAAGCACTGGATGTTCTCGGCGGTGGATTTGAACATCTGCCGGCTCTCCGTCGGGAAACCGATTGGGATGCGGTCAGAGAGGCCGTCACTGCCGCCGCGCGAGCAATGCACGACAACTATCCCTATGGGCATCCGTTGTACGCGGGTCAAATGCTAAAGCCACCCCACTCTGTGGCGCGCTTGGCCTACCAATTGGCGCTGTGGATCAATCCCAATAATCACGCGTTAGACGGCGGTCGGGCAAGCTCAAGGATGGAAAAATCCGCGGTCGAGCAAATCGCAGGAATGTATGGTTGGTCCAAGTACCTCGGCCACTTGACCAGCAGCGGCACCCTCGCCAATCTCGAGGCATTGTGGATCGCCGGTCAAGAGCATCCTGGAAAGGTGGTGGTCGCCTCGTCGGATGCGCACTACACGCACAATCGCCTCTGCCGTGTACTTGGGCTGCCGTTCGACGCAATCGAAGCGGATTCGCGCGGCGTGATGCAAATCGATGGGCTGGAGAATCGATTGGCTAAGGGTGACGTTGGCACGATCGTCGCCACTCTTGGCACAACCGGTTTCGGTGCCGTTGACCCACTTAACGAGATACTTGCGCTCGCCAGACAGTCCGGCGCCAGAGTACACGTCGATGCCGCGTATGGCGGCTACTTCGTCCTAAGCCACGGACTATCGGCGTCCGCTCAAGCGGCGTTCAACAGCATTGGGCAGGTTGAAAGCATTGCAATTGATCCACATAAGCACGGCCTTCAGCCGTACGGCTGCGGCTGCGTCTTGTTCCGTGAGCCGACGATTGGTCGTCATTACGACCATCAATCCCCGTACACCTACTTTTCAAGCGATGAGCTGCATCTCGGAGAGATAAGTTTGGAGTGTTCACGTGCGGGCGCTGCCGCGGTCGCCCTATGGGCAACACAGCGCGCGTTACCGTTGACCAAGAATGGTGAGTTTGCCGATGACCTCTCGAAGTGCTTGACCGCCGCACGAGCGCTTGCCGGTGCATTATCGGAAAATGACTCGGTGCATCTCGTGACCGATCCTGAGCTCGATATTGTTGTGTGGGCCATTGCACCAACGGACCAGGCCAACGCCAGCGAACTGGCTCAGAAAGTATTCGATTTGGCGGCGGTGGATGACTTGCATCTCGCATTGATCGACGTGGCGAAAGAAAGACTACCGGAGGCGATGCACACCGAGGGTCGCGACACGGTCACCTGCTTACGAAGCTGCCTGATGAAGCCAGAGCACTTAGACGTGATCCCGCTATTGCTAGAAAAACTCAACGCAGCAACACGACGAGCGCTATCCGGTTCTTAGCGAATCATCCAAGCGCCGAGCAACAGTGCGCCAATTGACAGCGCAACGCTGAGCAGAGAATATCCGCCCGCCACGAGAAAGCTCTCATTCAAGGCGAGTTCACGGGCTTGCACGGTCATTGCTGACATCGTTGTGAACGCGCCGCAAAACCCTGTCACGAATAAAAGGCTAAGACTGGTCGACCAGCCGCTGCTCAATGCACTGGCGGTGAACCACTGCAACCCCATCCCAGCTAGCATCGATCCCAAAACATTTACCATTAGAACCGCAAGAGGTGCACTACCGCTGCCGAATCCGAGCTGTACAAGAAAACGTGCGGCGGCACCCAGAGCACCGCCTAATGCAACAACGAAAACTTGAGCTAACACCCCCAACCCAGTCGTGCTAGACGGCAAGTTGTAAACGTTGACGGACTGCTTCGTACTCATCACGCATCTTTTCGATCAACTCACCGACGGGCAAGATCTCGCGGATACTTCCAACGCCCTGCCCGGCACCCCAGATATCTTTCCAAGCTTTGCTCTTGGTGTTACCGCCACTTCCAAAGTTCATCGTTGATTTGTCTGCGGATGGTAGGTTGTCGGGATCCATGCCGGCGTTCTCGATGCTCGGCTTCAGGTAGTTCCCGAGCACTCCCGTGAACAACGAGGAATAGACGATGTCGGACGCCACACTGTCGACCAGCATTTGCTTGTATCCTGGAACTGCATTCGCCTCGCTGGTCGCGATAAAGCGCGACCCAATATAGGCAAGGTCCGCGCCGATCGCTTGTGCAGCCAGAACATCATTGCCTGTACTCATCGAGCCGGATAACAGGATCGTGCCATCGAATTCCTGTCGTAGCTCCTTGACCAACGCGAACGGACTCAGCGTCCCCGCGTGTCCACCGGCCCCTGCGCACACCGCAATGATGCCATCAACTCCTTCGGAGATCGCTTTGCGCGCGTGGCGCAGATTGATCACATCGTGGAATACAACACCGCCATAACTGTGGGTCGCCTCTACCACGGCCTTCGGCGGGCGCAAGCTTGTGATGATGATTGGAACCTTGTGCTTTACGCAGGTTTCCATATCCGCCTCCAGCCGATCGTTGCTGGCATGACAAATTTGATTCACCGCAAACGGTGCAATGGGTCTGTCTGGATTAGCTTTACGTTCTGCCTCAAGCGTCTCGGTGATCTGACTCAACCAATCGTCCAACAACGACTGAGGGCGGGCATTCAGGGCGGGAAATGAACCTACAATTCCGGCTTTACATTGCTCTATCACAAGTTCCGGACCGGACACGATAAACATCGGGGCACCGACGACCGGAATGGACAGGCGGTTTTCAAGTACGCTCGGTAAAGCCATAAATCAGCGCTCTCTAGGACAAACGGATCGGCGCATTATACGGACAATCAGCCCCGGTGCCGACGCTATTGCCCGGAGCCTGCCTCGTAAAGCAGATCGAAAGCCTGGTCTTCGCCGGACACCGATTCCAGCGCCAGCCGATCATTGATTTGGAAACGCAACAAGACGCTCGACAGCTGATCAAACACACCGTAGGCATACTGCAAGTAGATTCGCTCCGAAAGCTGTTTTCCGGCGAGAATGCGCCCGTCCCTGCCGCTGCCATCAAGCGTTAACGTGTCCAGTCCGACGCCGTTACGAATCGCACTACTAACGCCGAACGCCTGTCGAAGTCCTAGTGTGATCGCAGCGTCAGCGAGGCTGGCACCGTCATCCTCGGAATTGTTCGACAGATCTCGTCCCGTCAGCAACAGACTCAGTTTCTCCGCGTCTGTGCGATCTGGCTCAGAAAATAGCTCGCTCTCCAGAGCGTCGGGCGAACCGGTAATATCGATTCCAACACTGCCGGTTTCGATGTCACGCTCAGCGCGAAGCGACAGGTACGGCGCTTCAAGAGGGCCACCAAAATCCAGCACACCACGTGTCACCGACAGCGACTGACCATACGCTCGATAAGACGCGTTTTTGAGCTCGAGCCGCCCGAAACCGGCCGGCGCAGTGTCCGAAAACTGCTTGAGGCGAATCTTTCCGGTCAATTCGGTATCCAACCCAAACCCGGAGAGACGGACACCATCCCCGAGCGTTGTGGTCACATCAATATGACGAAAGCGTACCGACTCAAGGGCGTCTTTCGAAACTCCGGCATCAATGACTGCATCCGGTGAGATGCGTATCGCGCTCTCCGGCAAGCTCCGAATTTCGATGGCACTACTATCGAACCTCGCTTTACCAACCACCGACAGGCTGTGCGGGTGCCAACCCAAGGCGATGTCTGCACTAGCAGTCAGTCGGGTGTCCTCCAAATCCGCCAAGGTGGCATCCGTCGCCCGCAGCGTTCCCTTAACAAACGGCCCAACAGGCCCCAATCCGGCTGAGCCATCAAAGGCGGCCGAACCCTCACCGGTGGCTGCCATCAATCGAACGTCCAGCGAATCGAGCAATTCACCGTTCATCGACACGCTGACATCCCGCAGCACGGTATTCGTGGGAATAATGTAAAATTCACCCTCAACCAATTCGCCATCGACGACGACAACCGGGTCACGACGGGTTCCGGTCACTGAGATGTCGGCGTGCGCCCGTCCAGCGCCGATGCCAATATCCGGCATCAACACATCCAGGGTTGCCAAATCGCTTGCTTGCCATTGAATACGGCCGTCGATCTGTGAGTCAGCTTGAAGCCAGGATGCCAACGCAATCTCAGCAGTCAGGTTGGCCGCATGGGAGGAGCGCACATCCGCCGAAACATCGAGTGCACCGGCGCGCCATGTCCCACTCAATTCGACTGTATCGACACTAATCGTCTGCTCAACCTCGGACAACGGATCAACACTGGGGCGCTGCACGCTCAACCCATCCGCGGACACTTGCACATTGCCCGTAATCGCAGCCAGCGGACCTGCCACATCGATACTGCCCTTCACCCCACCTTCGATGCGCCACGGTTCCAGTGAAATCGGCAATTCGGCGAGCGAATCCATCGCGAACTGGCCCTTCAATGTGATCTCTTGTGACGGCTCCCAGGATGCATCGACGCACGACGAGACCAAAGTCGCAGCATCGATACACAAACCAGACGCCCTGAGTTGTTCCGAACCCAGTTGTAGCGCCGCCGTTCGGGTGTTGCTAATCGGCAGAGCATGGTTTGTACCTGGCGC
>JBCAZH010000018.1:21324-41251 GCA_038533155.1 Pseudomonadota bacterium
GTAGCGCCGCCGTTCGGGTGTTGCTAATCGGCAGAGCATGGTTTGTACCTGGCGCTAGCGTCGCGCTTAGCGTCTCAAGCGTACCCACCCATTGCCACGTTGCCCCCAGCCCACCGGCCATCCGCAAGGTCTTCAAATCCATGGCCGTGTGCTGAGCGCGCGCAGTCAGGGAATGCTCTGTTCGAGTACCAACAACAGCAAGGTCAACTGTCCGCAGACGTTCCGAATCCAGGCCAAGTTCTTCGAGTGCGACGCGAAGATCCACCGACTGTCCTTCGATGGTTGCATTAATCTCAGCGCCCTCGACAGCGTATGTGTCGTATCGCAGCTCGGGAATATCGAAAGCGGCCGTGGCGTTCGGTCTTGCAAGCGTGCCTGACATGCCGACAGTGCCACGAATTTCCCCATCTATTCGCGAGTCGATGACGGAAAGGTCCGGCGCATCGACCACGGCCGACAGAACACCACCCTGCTCCGTCGACCACTGACCATGCAACGCCAAACGGTTGGATCCAACCGCGACCTCTAGCCCATCCGTTCGCAAGGTTTGATTGTCGTAAGATGCAGCGCCACGACCCGTAAAGCGCTGTGCATTCCAAAAACCAGAGGCCTGAAAATTCGACACTGCAAACGACGCTTCCGAATCAAACCCAACCGAAACGTCTGCACTTGCCACATCAACATTTGTTGCGAATCCAGCGGAAGGTTCGACGGACAAATCTTCAACCGTGATTCGTCCACGCCCCCTACGTTCGAGAATCGCCACCTCCCCAATCACCTCGACGACCCCACCGGCCTCGGGCGCGATTCTTAGGCGATGGAGTTGCACTTGCGTTGTTGAGCCACTGCCATCGAAAGCCAATGCCGCAGGTCCGAGTGAGGGATGCGTGAATTCCGATTCCAAATCGACGTCCCACTCCGAGAGTTTTCCTCGCAAACGTAGATCCGCACGCCGCCAGCTCAGATCCGGCGCCAAAGCATCAAGCCGACCCATATCGCTACGCCCGGTCAGGTCGACTGTTACTGCTTGTTCTTCTGGCGCGAAAACCAACCCCGATACCGTTCCCTCAACAGGTGAGCGTATGTTGTGTGTAACCTCATAACGATCTCGGTCGCCGCGCACTTGGGTCTGCCCCACGATTTCCGACTGGTCGGCTGACAAGGCAGTGTCGGCAACGAGGTTCGCCGCGAGCTTACCCCCGATTTCGATCGTGCCCGAAACGGAGACTTGACCCGCGGCTGACTCGAGCGCAAAACGCGTTACGGACAACACCGACGATTCAAAGCTACCGACGAAGCGCATCGAATCCCACTCGAAGAGGATGACCTCGCTTTGACGAATACGCCCTTGCCCAACCGTCATCCGACTGACTTCTATTTCCAAGGGCAAGGCAATTCGTGCGATTGCCGGTAGGATGAAGTCCTCCAGTGGTTCGTTACTGGATTCACCTGATGGTAGATCAACCTCGAGCCCAATCAGTTCGAATTCGGTGACAACAATCCGACGAAAATTGAACAAGACCGATGGACTGACACTGACGTTGAGTTTGGCAATCGCGACTTCGGAATCGCCCGACGTGACCGCGACGTCTCGAATCATAAGCCCGTTGAGTAAGCTGCCTTCGAGCTGGCCAATAGTCATAGGCACCGGAACACGTTCCATGACCTGCGCGACAATCCATCGCGCGCCACTCTGAGTGCCTAGCAACCAGGCGAGCGTCAACACCATGAGGCCAAGGATGGCGATCAACGAGAGACCTAGACCTCGAACCCATCGCCGGTGTTTCACAAATCGCCTCCAAAACTGACATGTAGCCGCAGACCACGCTCTCCATCCAAAGCGTGCGCAAGGTACGCGCGCAGTGGACCTACGGGCGAACGCCACACAACACCGACTCCGGTGCCGCGCTGCCAATCGGGCGTGCTGCCATCGAATGCACTTCCAATATCGAAAAACGCGGCAATCCCGAACGCCGTTGCAACGTCGTGCTCGTACTCGATACTAGCCGCCGCGAGCCGACTGCCTCCGATCACTTGTCCTTCTGCATTTCTCGGTCCGATGGTCTCGAAGTCGTAACCCCGAACACTGTTATCTCCGCCTGCGAAAAACCGGATCTCTGGTGGCAACTCATCGAAGTCATCACGCCACGTATAGCCCGCCTCCCCCCACAAACGAAGCCGTCCCTTCGCGCCTATCGGGTACAACACGCGCTGGCGTACGTAGAGCTGTATGAAATCCGTTGACGAGATAATCGTGCTGCTTGCGGCTCGGAGGTTAATGTCGGTCGCAGAACCTCTTCGCGGGTTAGACGGACGGTCAGCTGCGCGACGACTGAGCCCGATGACCGGCATCAGCAAAGTCGTCTCGTTGCGTACCTCCGCTACCGTGAAACGCGTTTGGCTCGCCTGCACACCGTATGTCGATATCCAGTCGTCACTGAGAATTCTGACACGCTCCCAACCGAGTTGACCCGCATCACTCTCCGACGTGTCGGTGGACTCTGACGACAACACCAATTGGTAGGAAGCCCATTCAACCAAAGGATCCTCTAACGGCCTTCGATAGCGGGCAGAGAAGTCGCTCAACACCGGCGACGTTCTGAGGTCGATATCGATCTGATGCCCTCGACTGTTGACCCGTCGGTTACGGTATCCGCCTCTGACTCGGGGGCCGCGATCCGTTGATACACCCGCGCCGATGAAGTAACCGATTCGCTCGACCGGGTCGATTGCCACACGCACGTCAACCGTATGTTCGTCATTGGTTTGTAGATCCGCATCGACTCGAGCAGATCCAATCAGTGCGCTTGACTGCAGGTTCTGCTGTTGTCGAGTCAGTGCAGCACGATCGAAGTAGTCACCCTCCTCCAGGAACACGAGGCGATCAATGAGCCCTGCATCGAACACAGTGTCGTCGATAAGTACGCTGGCGATCTTGTAGCGAGGCCCGGTGCGGATGGTCATGGAGAGATCGACTGCGCGCTCGTTCGGCACGACCCGTAATTCAGCAGGAGAGACACGCGCTTCTGCATAGCCGCGTGCAGCCAACAGGCGTTGGATCATTCGCTTGAAGCTCGTGTATTCACCATGGTGCAGAACTGCGCCGACCTTAGGTGCGCTGGCAATGGCGGTCTGCAAACGATCATCCGTCTTCTCGTCTCCCTCGAGCACAACCGATACGCTGCGGTAGCGCACAGGTTCGCCGGGGTTCAGTTCAAGCGTTGCCAGCCAACACGAATCGGTCTGCTTGAAGTCGAGCTCGAAACTCGGCTCGTAATAACCCACCGCCTGCAACGCCTCAGTGATCTCATCCACGGCCGACCTGCGTGCTCGCGCAAGATCCGCGACCGATGCTGAGCAATCGAGATCATCGAGCGACAGGTAGGCGCGCAGGTTGGCATCAATCGCCGGCGGCAACTCCGGAAACTGAACCTCTGCACTCGCTGACGCGAAGTGAAACCACGAAAAAAAAGCGACTACCCAGACTGTAGCCGCCCTACAACGATGCACGACTGAATTAGTGCCGATACGCCGGCGCACGGGTGGGCGTCAGGTCCCGATAGCGATCTCTGAGCAATGTCTGCCGAGTCTCAAGAGATACTTCAATACCATCGATAAACACTTTGGTCGGATACGAATCGAGCTCAAGGGGGTCACCGTCCCAAACGACGATATCCGCGACCATCCCGGGCGCCAACGATCCGAAACGATCACCCAGACCCAGCACGCGAGCAGGCGTCGTCGTGATTGCGCGTAACCCTTCTATCCAAGGCAGACCGTTGGCCACTGCATTTCCCGCTAGCTGGGTGAGATTCCGAGCATTGTGTGAGCTCGTGTCGGAAATGATGATCTGCACACCGGCCTCATGAAGTCGACGGGCGTTTTGTAGCGTGGCCCCCAACCGGTCAAATGTCGCCGGTAGGTTGTCGAGCGGCGACAACAAAACCGCGATGTTGTCCGCTGCCAATCGGTCTGCAACTTTCCAGGCCTCCGCGCCACCCACGATCACGAGCCGGAGACCATACCGGTCCGCGAGGTCGATCGCGACGCGGATGTCACTCGCGCGATTGGCAGTGAGGTAGACCGGGGTTTCCCCTGCGACCACCGACTGCAATGCGTCCAAATCACTTTTGCTGAGGCTGTAGCGTCGACGCGCACCGGTGTCATACGCATCCTTGAATTGACCATACTCGATTGCATCATCCAACGCTGTTTGCAAATACAACAACGCCGCCGCACGCGATCCACCCGCAACGCCAGCACCCTGTTCTCCGATATGCGCAACGAGCGCGGACTTTCGCATCACCAGGAAGTCATCCTCATCACCGAGATGGACTACTGCAGCGGCGCCGCTGAAAACTCTACCTACAGCGTCTGGACCATCAATCGGCCCCGGGTAAGGCACAATCACAGCTCGAGTAACGCCCTCGACACGATTGACCGGGATTAAGGAAGAGTCTGGGTTGTACGCATCCGAGATATCGAACGACGCTCGATACCGCGACGACTGTTGCATCGCGTCTACCGTCGAACGCTCCGCCGATACCTCAACGACGCCCAACGCGGTATGGGCCGCGAATAGACCGGGAGTGATCACGTAGCCGTCCGCTTCTATGACCTTTGCACCAGGGGGTACCTGCCGCCCGGATTTCACGGCGACGATTTCACCCTCATCGATGATTACCGTGCCCTGCTGCACGGTGCCCTGGCTAGACATTGTGTGGATCGTTCCACCCACGATCGCCACCGGCTCCGCGTTCGCCGCCATCGCGATGAGCAACAAAACTGCGCCTGCTCCTGTACGCATCAGTGAGCCTCCCCAGCGGGCGTTCGCCCGAGCGCAAAGTCGGTCACCGGCTGCAATGAAGGATCCGAACGGTCGTACATCAACGCACCGTCGATAAAGACCTTCTCTGCGTGAGCGTAGACGCTAAACGGGGTGCGACTCCAAACCACGATGTCCGCCATTTTGCCAGGCTCCAGACTACCGGTGTGACGATCGATACCGAGCGCCTTCGCCGCATTGAGCGTAATCCAGCTCAACGCGTCCGACTCGCTGATTTCTATACCTGCTCGCTTGCCTGCTGCCATCGCCTTGGCTGCCTCTTGGTTCAGCATCTGAATGCCAACCTCGGAGTCGGAATGTACGATCGCACAAGCGCCGGCAGCATGAACAAAAGCGATGTTCTCGCGAATGCCGTCGTAGGCCTCCATTTTGAAGCCCCACCAATCCGCCCACAACGCGGAGCAAATGTCCCGCTCTGCGAGTATGTCGGCAATCTTGTAGGACTCAACCGCGTGGTGAAATGCGGCAATCTCGTAGTCAAACTCGCGCGCGACTTCGATCATCGTGGCCATTTCGTCCGCGCGGTAGCAATGTGTGTGCACCAGAATCTCACCGTCGAGTACACCGGCCAGCGTTTCCAATTGTAGGTCGCGATCCGGTGGATCGCCTTCGCCGCTGTTTGCGGCGGACAAAGCGTTTCGATACTGCTGCGCTTGGATCCACGCCGTTCTGAAACCCGCAACGTTGCCCATCCGCGTCGACGGCGCGCTGCCTCGCCCCCCGTACACACGCTTCGGATTCTCGCCACAGGCCATCTTTAATCCATACGGAGCACCCGGGAATTTCATCTCTTGAACCGTCCGAGCGAATACGTTCTTGATCGTGACGCTACGCCCACCAAACAGATTCGCAGAACCCGGCAAAATCTGCATGGTGGTGACGCCGCCAGCAAGTGCAGTGGCAAATCCGGGGTCTTGCGGCCAAACACTATGCTCAGCCCATACTTCCGCCGTATTGGGTGCGGTCGTTTCGTTCCCATCCGAGTGCGCGTCGACGCCCGGTGACGGATAAACCCCCAGGTGGGAATGCACATCGATAATACCTGGCGTAACGATGCGGCCTTCCGCGGCGATCTCTTGTACTTGTTTCGGAACGCGAAGATCGACGCCAATCCGCTCGATTCGACCATCGACCACGTAAACATCGGTCGCTTCTAGCACTTGGCCGGCACCGGTCATCACGGTGCCATTGCGAATCACCAATGACTCTGAGGGAGGTGGCACATAACGACTGGCGAAGACCTCGGCGGTTGACGAGGTGTCCGTCGCTTCGTTGCCACACGCCGCCAGCCACAACAGCGAAAATGCCAGAGTAAACACCCGACTGCCCATAGAACGCCCTTTAGTGCGCCGCGAAAAACGATGCGGCCTACTTCGAGCCGTATTATTTCATAGGCGTGAGTGAGGCGTCAGCCGGCGCTGGTGTCCACCATGAAAACGCCTTCGGTTTCGCAGACTACGGTGTCCGTCGATACCTCGGTTGCAACGCCACGCAACGTTACCCGGCGTCGTCGACGCTCTAGGCACTCCCCAACCAAAGACAGCGTCTCGCCGACACGCGCATGTCTGCGATAACGAATGCTCGCTTTGGCAGTATAGGCGGTAATGTTTTGCAGGTAGAGCCAGTTGGCCATCACATCGTCGAGCGCCGTGAACAACAGTCCGCCATGAACAACATCGCTATAACCGACGTGGTGCTCGCCCGGCGTGAATTTCGCAATACAGAGTTCACCCTGCATTTCGAACTTCAAGCGCAGCCCGATCGGATTGTCGGGACCACAAACAAAGCACGGGTTATCCGCGCTCTCAAGTCCTCGGCTCACGGCTGTGCAACCTGATCGATCAGCAACTCGAGTGGCCCTTCAGCCAGCTCATCAGCGCTGATCGTCAAACTGCCCAGCAAATCGCCACTGCCGCCGAGCGGATCGCCGTTCATAGAAATTCGCGCCGTAACCAAAAATCGCTCCGCACTGCTGAGATTTCGGCCAGCCATCATCGCATCGGAATCAGATAGCGTCAGTGCGGTTGGCAACACATCGGGGGACAATTGCTTTGCTGCCAGCGGCGGGCCCGCTTGTCCCGGATCTCGAACAGACACGAACAGCCGCGCTGTGGCCGGCAATTCTTTGGTCACAGAGTCTGCCAGCGCAAGTTGCAACGAAATTTGGCGGCCCGTTGGCGGTGTGCTGATCGACGGCGCACTGTCCCCGCGCCACGCGGATATCTGACGAGTCAAGATCTGACGAATATCGTCGGCCGGCTGCGACTCTACCAACAATCGTTCCCAAACATCGGCAGCGGCGCTCGGGTTACCTTGCGCAGCAAAACCCAACCCAGCTGCAAACATCGCATTTCGGTTGTTAGGGTCGAGCTGATACGCACCGACGTACAGCACCGCGACCTCGCTGGGCGGTGCACCCGGCGTGTTACGCGTCAACGCTTCGCCCAACATCAGCATCAGCTCCGGATCGGGCGATTGGGCACGGTCCATCGCCTGGCGCAGCGCAAACACGGCTTCCGGATACTCCCCGAGCATGAGTCGCGCATTTCCTAACACCCGCCAACCAACAAACCCGTCAGGCGCTGCCATCATGTCGGCATACAACTCATCGGAAGCAGCGCTCAGTGCCTCTCGCGACTCTGCTTGAATGACTTTTTGAATAGCGGGGCTGCGGGGCGTGTAATTGCTAACCGACGGATAAAGCAGCGCGACACCGGCAACCAGAAGGCTCACCGTTGCCAGTGCAATACCGCCGCGCTTGTGCCGCACCAGCGGCCAAGCTACGACCATTGCGCCGGCGAGCACCATGACGCCGACAATGCTCCAAAACTGCGTACCCAACTCAGTCCCCGTCGACCGTTATGTCCATCTGGCTGCGCCGTTGCAGGGTGCGCAGCAACGCGACCAATCCAATCACCATCAAAACAAAAGGCGACGCCCAAAGCGCCAACGTTTTTGCATTGACCGGCGGCTTGTAAAGCGCGAAGTCGCCATAGCGTGCCTGCATGAAAGCAAAGATCTCTTCATCAGACGCACCATTTGCCATCTGCTCTCTGACCTCGCGTCGAAGATCATGTGCGAGTGGCGAATTCGAGTCTTTGATCGACTGGTTCTGACAGGTGAGACAGCGGATGTTGTGAATCACGCGCTGGTACCGCGCTTGCATTTGCGGATCTTCAAATGCTGCTTCTTTATCGATCGCATGCGCACTGCCAGCCAGCACGACCAACGCGACCCCAATTATTCTAAACATCCTATTCATTGGTTTAACTGCGCGATCCGTGGCTCGAATTCTCGCGCCCAAACTTCTGGGTTCAGTTCGCCGACATGCTTGAAGACGATCGTGCCATTGCCATCCAGCAAGAACGTCTCTGGAGCACCGTACACACCGAGATCGATTGCGACCCTGCCGTCGACATCATGCGCTGAAAACGTGAACGGATCGCCAAGGCGACTTAGCCATTGCCGGGCTGCCTCCGGTTCGTCGTTCCAATTCAAGCCGTAAACGGGCATTTGCTGCGCCACCTGCATCAGAAAGTCATGCTCCCGTGCGCAGTTGACACACCAACTCCCCCAGACGTTCAGCAACGCGGGCTCGCCGCGTAGATCTTGGTCGGAAACGGCGACCGCTGGCTGCGACAAAGTCTCAAGCGCGAACTGTGGCACAGGTTGGTCTAACAATGGCGAGGGAATGCGTGTCGGGTCCTTGCCGATTCCAACCATCAGCAGAATGCTGAGCAATGCAAACACGATTAACGGCAGTGCGTAGCGCATCGGTTAGGCCTCCGCGACAACCGGCGCACTGCGTGATTTACGCGCCGCCACTCGGTAACGCGCATCGGTCATCGCCACCAAGCCACCGAACGCCATGATCAATGCACCCAACCAAATGAGGCGTATCATCGGCTTGTATTGCACGCGTACAGACCACGCACCATCGCCAAGGTCATCGCCCATCGCAACGAACAAATCTCTTGCGAGCGTGGCGTGGATCCCCGCTTCAGTCATCTCGCTCACCTGGGTCGTGTAACTGCGTTTCTCAGGCCGAAGCTCGGCAATCTGGCGACCATCACGCGTCACGGTGAACGCGCCTTGGCGGGCCGTGTAGTTGGGGCCAATGCCATCCGACAAACCATCGAACCTGATTTCGTAGCCGGATATCGCTAGCGACTCCCCGTTACGCACAGCTCGGTCAGCCTCTAACCCAAACGACGACACCACGGTCGCACCAACGGTAAACAAGCCGACGCCCAAATGTGCCAAGTGCATTCCGATCTGTGCGCGGGTGATACGTGCTTTGCCCACAATCACCCGGACCGGTTCCGCAAGCGACGATAGAATCACCCACACACCGGCGGTGATACCAACCACGGTCATTGGCATCAGCTTGCCGTACAGCCACCACGGGGCGATAACAGCGATCCCGATCGACGCGAGCGCCACCCACCGATAGCGCTGCCATACCGATCCCAAATTCCCAGTGCGCCAAGAGGTGTGCATGCCGAGACCGATTAAAAACGTCAATGGGAGCATCGGAATGATAAAGACCAACTCGAACACATCCGGTCCAACGGACACCTTGCCGAGTCCGAGGTGTTCAATGACCAACGGGTACAGCGTACCAATCAAAATCAACGTCGCTGCAACGACCAACAAGACATTATTCAGCAGCAAAAACGTCTCACGCGCCGTCGGTTCGAAGCCCGCTTGGGTATCCAACGACGGCGCCCGCCAGGCATAGAGTGCGAGCGCGCTCGTGATGACAACGAACAAGAACCCTAAAATAAAGTAACCGCGCGTCGGATCGCTAGCGAACGCATGTACCGACACCAAAACCCCTGAGCGAACAAGAAACGTTCCGAGCAAACTCAGAGAGAACGCCATGATCGCCAGAAGTAGCGTCCAGCTCTTAAACAAACCGCGAGTCTCGGTCACAGCCAGCGAATGGAACAATGCGGTCGCCGCGAGCCATGGCATGAACGATGCGTTCTCTACTGGATCCCAAAACCACCAGCCGCCCCAACCGAGTTCGTAGTACGCCCACCAGCTCCCGAGTGCGATGCCCAAAGTCAAAAACAACCAAGCCGCGGTGGTCCAAGGTCGGGTCCATCGCGCCCACTGGCGATCGAGCTCACCGGACAACATCGCTGCGATTGCGAACGCGAACGCCACCGACAAACCGACGTAACCGATGTAGAGCATCGGCGGATGAATGACCAACGCCGGGTCTTGCAACAAAGGATTAAGATCTCGACCATCGACCGGCGCGAGATCCAGTCGCAGGAACGGATTTGACGTGAACAGCGTGAATGCGAGCGTTCCGACACTCAACAACCCCAGCACCCCAATGACGCGGGCGGCAACGTGTTCCGGAAGGCTCCGAGAGCCCAAGGCCACAGCCACCGTCCAAACTGACAGAATCAAAATCCAGAGCAGCATCGAACCTTCGTGCGCCCCCCACACGGCCGCCACCCGAAACATCAAGGGCAATGCGGTGTTCGAATTGGTCGCGACGTACTCGAGTGTGAAGTCGTTGGTGACGAAAGCTGTCGTCAAAATCCCGAACGCGACAGCAACGAAACCAAACTGAGCGACCGCTGCAGGTCGCGCGACCTGCATCATCGCCACATCACCTCGATGCGCACCAATCAGCGGCAAGATGCCTTGCATCGCGGCCAGCATGAGCGCCAGGATCAGCGCAATCTGTCCAAGCTCAGGAATCATTGCGACTCCGCCGGTTGGTAACCCTGCCGCGCTAACGAATCGGCCACCTCTGGGGGCATGTAGTTTTCATCATGCTTGGCAAGCACTTCCTCGGCGACGAATCGCCCGCGATCATCGAGTTGCCCGCGCGCGATGATGCCCTGCCCGTCGCGAAACAGATCAGGGAGCACGCCGGTATACGCAACTACCAGCTCGTTGACGGTATCGGTTAGAGTGAACTCCAACTCCAAACTGCCTGGCGCTCGCTCAAGGCTGCCTTCCTTGACAAGACCACCCACGCGAAACGCACGATCGATCGGCGTCTCGCCCGCAGCAACTTGATCAAGTTCAAAATAAAAACCGGTGTTCTCGCGAAACGCACCGATGCTCAACGCCGACACGACGGCGAGTCCACCCACCAACAGTCCGACAGACAGCATGCGTTGCTGTTTTGGCGTCATGTTGCGACCTCCTGAAATCCGCCACGCGGTTCCGCCTCATCGACGGAATTCGCATGACGCAACTCAACCAAAATTCTCTGATGCCGGCGCTTGGCGAAAACCAGGTTGCCGACCAGCGCCAACAATGTGAGACCGAAGGAGGTCCACACGTAGAACGCGTAGCCACCCATAGCCAACCATTCCATCATTTGGCTGCCTCCAATGACCCGCCCTCTTGCACGAGGCGTCTGACCCACCGTGCGTTCGCCTCGCGAATCAACACCTCACCGCGGAGCCGGTGTAAAAGCACGGCGCCGAAAAACAATGAGAACGATAAGATCATGACCAATAGAGGCACCAACATGCTCGATGGCATCGTCGCTTCCGAATTCATGACCGTCTGGCCTTGATGCAGTGACGACCACCACTCGACCGAGTAGTGCACTAACACCACATTAACCACGCCGACGAGCGCAAGCACGGCACTGGCTTTATCGGCTCGCTGGCGGTCCGTGATGTTGGCTCTCAACGCCATGAATCCAAAGTACAGAAACAGCAGGATGAGCTCGGTGAGCATCCGAGGATCGCTCCACTGCCACCATGTGCCCCACATCGGCTTACCCCAAAGTGATCCGGTCGCAAGCGCGAGAAAAGTAAAGGAAGCACCGATCGGCGCCGCGCCCGCCGCCACCGCATGGGCAAGTTTCATGCGCCACACCAATCCGATGGCAGATGCGACGGCCATGACGACATACGCCATCAACGATAGATAAGCAGAAGGCACATGCACGTAGATAATGCGGAACGCATCACCTTGCTGATAATCCGCGGGCGCAGTCACCAATCCACCGTAAAGTCCGATCGCCATGCCGATGAGTGACAGCCCGAGAAACCAAGGCGCCCAAAGCCCCGCGAGACGATAAAAATGCGGTGGCGAAGCTAATTTATGAAACCAAGTCCACATGAGAATTGCGCTCGCTTCCTTCTACTCCATACTAATTCGTAACGCAGCAGCCGTCGCTAGTGGCGTCAACAAAGCGGCGAGCAAGGTCACCGCCAAAACCAAGTAAATAGGACCCTTTGCCGGCATGTTAGTTGCGGTAAGGCTGATCGCCCGTGTCCCGAAAATCAGCACCGGCACCATCATGGGCAAAACCAATAGTGCAATGAGCGCGCTTGCTCGCTGTACACCCACTGTCAATGCCGCCGCAACGGCACCTAAAGCACACAAAGCATAGCTGCCGCTCGCCAATGTGATCGACATCACACCGAAGGTGCTTGGCGCCAAACCATAACTCCCCGACACAACCAGTGACGCTAGCACAAGAGGTAGTCCCGCGACCAACCACAAACCCACAGTTTTCGCGATGCAAATCGCCACCAGGGATTGGCCAGACAATAGGTAGTGTTCCAGCGTTCCGTCTTCGTAGTCCTGCGCGTAGTGGGTGCTCAACGGCAACAGCGCAGCGAGCAGTGCCGCGATCCACACGACCCCTGGTCCGATAAGTTCGAGCACCTCGGGTAACGGACTCACAGCAATCGGAAACAAGCTGGTCACAACCGCAAAGAAAAACAGCGGGTTCAACAGATCGGCAGGTCGCCGGTATGCCAATTGAAGCTCGCGCGAGAGTACGGTGGCGAAAGTAGCCACAGGCCTCAGAGTCGGTTCCCTCATTTGCAAGAGATCCGTCGTCACGATGACTCACCCCATTGTAGGCGACGTACCGGTGTGTTCGGCATCTCAAATTGCTGATGCGCTGCGAATACGCAGGCACCGCCTTTGTCCGCGTGCTCACCTATCAGCGACTGCACGTAATTCACGCCGGTCGTATCGAGATTGGCAAACGGTTCGTCGAGCAACCAAAGCGGCGCGTCAGATAGCAGTACTCGCGCCAAAGCAACCCGCCGACGTTGACCCGCGGAGAGCCCTCGCGCGAGCACGTCGCGTCTATGGTGAATCGCCAAGGCTTCAAGCACCGTGTTAATCCGCTGTTCACCGCGCTTGCGACGCAGGGCATCATCAAACCCCACGTTCTCGTGCAATGTGAGGTCGGCTTTCAGTCCGGCGTGATGGCCTAACCAAGCAAGATTTTGATAGTAGCCCGCACGTCCTTCGGGCAGCGCAGTGCCGCACCACACGACATCACCAGACGCCGGCGCTACCAGCCCGGCCATCACCCGCATCAGACTGGTCTTTCCACACCCGTTTGGACCGACGAGATGCACGACATCTTGCGGTGCTACGGCTAGGTCGAAATCAGAAAGTAGCAGCCGATCGCCGCGCTGGACGGCGACCTTGCGCACCTCGAATGAAAACTGCGTCACCAACGCCCCAGAAACCCTTAGAAGGTGCAATTCACCTCAGAACGAAAGTATACCTTCAAAGACAATAAGTTGTTCCGACAAATTCAGGCACATTGTTCGCAAAAAACAGACAATCACCCAGGATCATACCCCCCATGTGGGAGTTTTTTTGCAGACGGAACACTGAACATAAAACCTGATTTTACATTCGCAAATACCGTTCGTTAGACTCGCTCCTGCACGGGGGGCGCGGCATTTCTGCCGACGGTGCAGCAATCCACTCAAGGGGTGAGTACGTTTTGGGCTCGAACGAATCGGCCGGCGGCCAACACTTGTATATTGACGCTCAGCGCGAGGAGCTGATTTCGTCATTGTGCGACGTGTACGACACGAAGCATGGGCTGGCTGTCGTTACCGGCCCTGATCAGTCGGGCCTCACTACAATCATGAAAACGCTGGCGCTTCGCCTACGCCAGGATAAAAAGCCCGTCGGCGAGGTGAATGTCGCCATTCTGGACGTCTCGAAAACGACGGTCGCCGGATTATTGGTCGATTTACTGTCCGCCTTTGGGTACGACCTTCCGAATGCCACCCAAACCGAACTGCTGTCGATGACCCTATTGATTGCGCAGCATCAGGCCCAGTCCGGTCTCTCCCCGCTCGTCGTTCTCGAGCACGTCGATAAGGCGGGTCCGGCAACGCTCAACATCATTAATCAACTTGCCGCTCTACGGCATGCGAGGCGCAGCGCCTGCAGCCTCATTCTGACCGGCGGCGAACCACTGAATCACATTGTGACTGCCGAAGCGATGCGAGATGTGGGTAAACGCATTAGCCTGCAGACCCACCTTTCCCCGTTTACGATCGATGAGCGCAAGGAATTCGTACGAGTACTTTTATCGAATGCTGGAGTGAGCTTGCCCGACCGCAGCGTGAACTCGCTAGCGCGACTGGGTGATGGCTGGCCCGGGACCATGATTCAGGAAATTCGGGCGGCGATCACTCAACGACGACCATCTACCGCTTTGGGATCCGCCGATACGCTCGAAACACTCAATCGCGAGCTGGGCCACAGCGCAGCTGTGGCGGCAGAAACTCGAACACTCGAAGACACAACCATAATCCGCTCTGGCGATATGACCGTGCCGGACTTGGCACTAGAAACCAAGCGGATCAGCACACCGAGCAGTGGCGCAGCACTCGGCGAGTTCTTGATTAACCACAATGGCCAATTGGTTGAGCGTTTCCCGATCACCCGTCGGAAAGTTCTGATCGGCCGAGCTCAGCACAATGACATCGTTCTGAACTCGAAATGGGTCAGCCGCTATCACGCCATCATTGTCTGCCATCGAACTGGCGCATCTCTGGTCGATATCAACAGCACGAACGGCATGACCGTCAACTCGACGTTGATGCGCCAGGGAGAGCTGATGCACAACGATGTGGTTGTCGTCGGCGACTATCGCATCAAGTACCTTAACCCGGCTGCAAACAACCGTGATGCAGACGAAGATCTCTCCGAGACTCGCGTACTGAAGAAAATCGACGCGCCGGACTACGACCTCACCGTACCCATCGACAACTCAAAAAAAGACCGATCCTCCTAACAACTCGCCCCTAATGTCGGTGTTTGGCGACAAAGCCGTGCCATATGTGGTACGTTGGTGCTGGGGTAGGCGATTGCGATGCTAGGTGGCAGGAGAAATCGCTGCGAGGGATCGGTATTGGGCAGGCGGAAGGATCCAGAGAAGAATAACCGCGCAGAAGCGTTGGAGACATCGACTGAGACCACAGTTGCAAGTGCAGGTGGTCTCCAGGCGGTCGCTTTTCTCGCTGCCGGGTTAGCCCACGAATTGAGTAACACGCTCGGCCAAATTCTCAGCATTGCCGACCTTGCCCGACTCACAGGGAATCCCGACGATCCCCAAACGCGCGACTTTCGACGCATAGTCGACGCGTGCCTGCACGGTCGAGACGTCATTGAAGACACCATGAAGCTTCTTGATCGACGTGAAGCGCCGCTCGAACCGCTCTCTTTGGAGTGCGTCGAACGACAGATCGATCAATTGATCCGCTCCAGCATTCCATCCGACCGTAGCTTAACGTTGCAAGTTGTTGGTGCACCACCAGATTTTACGGCGAGCCGTACCCATATCACCCAGATCCTGGTGAACCTCGTGAGCAACGCCGCTCAGGCGACCGCCTCCGGCGGCAGCATCGATATCACGATCAATGAAGCACTGTTTGATAGCCCGTTGGCGTTATCACCGGAGGGCACGCTTAAGCCGGGTACCTATCTTTCGTTGTGTGTCACAGACAATGGCCGCGGCATCCCCCCAACCGCCATCAAACGAATTTTCGAACCCTTTGTTACAACTCGAGAGGGCCAAGGCGGCACTGGCCTAGGGCTTGCGGTTGTACAGCATTTGGCAGGCCTGTATCGGGGTGGTGTCGAAGTCACCTCGAAACCGGGTACGGGCACCGCGGTAACGGTCTATTTGGCATCCGGCTGAGGCGACACCTCACTCTTGACCGGCTAGTCTCACGACAAATCACCGGTGACGGAACCTATTTCCTGTTGTCCCAGTCGAATCACCCGGCATGCCCATTCCCGTAGCCTCAGGAATGTTATACGGTTGCGTGCTGAAACTTTTTGTCTTGCGCAGCTTGAGAGGATGGCTGCTTCAGGAGCTTTTGCATGAAACTTTCGCATCTTTTGGGACTGACCGCGGTCGCTGCTTTTCTGTTTGGATGCTCAGACAACCCAGGCGCCGAGGACACCGAAGTCGCCGAAACCACTGAGGCCCCAGCTGCCGTTGATGAACTTGCCGTGGATCCTCAAGATTTAGAGGGCAATCCGTTCATGGCCGAATGGTCGACGCCATACGGCAGTCCGCCGTTCGACGTGATCGAGGATGAGCACTTTCTGCCCGCGTTCAAACATGGATTGTCGCTGCGTCGCGATGAAATCGAAAAAATTACCAACAACCCAGAACCACCGACGTTCGACAATACTATTCTGGAACTCGAGCGCTCCGGCGACCTACTCATCAAGGTTGGTCTGGTATTTGGATCGCTAACCAGCACTGAGTTGAACGACAAGAAGCGTGAACTGCAAGGCATCATTTACCCGCTTTGGACTCGCGAATCCGACAAGATCGTATTGAACGACAAACTGTGGCAGCGCGTGGACGCAGTCTACCAAGCTCGCGCTGACCTCGAACTTAGCGAACAGGACGCACGCCTGCTTGAACTCATGCATCGGAGTTTCGTGCGCGCGGGTGCACAGCTAGATGAGAACACCAAACAGCAGGTCGCCGAGATCAACGAAACTCTGTCGGGACTGACCACGAAATTCGCGCAGAACCTGTTGAGCGCTACGAAAGCGTTTGAGCTGGTCATCACGGACGAAGCGGACACCGCGGGACTGACGGACGACTTCAAGAACAGCATCTGGGACGAGTCCCGCAACGCTTGGGTCGCGACACTCGACCGATCTGTGTTTGAGACGTTCATGACACAGTCGGAGAACCGGGATCTGAGGTCTCAATTGTTCGACGGCTATCGACTGCGCGCCAGCGAAGGTGAAGCGGATAACGGACCACTTGCTGTCGAAATCGCTCAGCTCCGGGCCCGCCGCGCAGCATTGCTCGGTTACCCGTCGCACGCGCATTACGTGCTCGAGTACAACATGGCGCGTACACCGAAAAACGCCGAGGAATTCTTGCTCAAAGTCTGGCGTCCGGGTCTCGCGCAAGCGAAGCTGGACCGCGCGGATATGCAAGAGTTGGCTGGCGGCGATATCGAGTTCGCAGGCCACGACTGGTGGCACTACTCTGAGAAGATTCGTAAACAACGTTACGACATCGACGAAAATACGTTGAAGCCTTACTTCGAATTGAACAACGTTCGTGAGGGCGCGTTCGAGCTTGCAACACGACTTTTCGGAATTACGTTCGAGGAGCTGGAGGTACCGGTTTGGAACGAGACGGTCGTTGCGTACGATGTGCTTGACCCGGAAGGCGAACACCTCGGCGTGTTCTTCTTCGATATGTTCGCACGCGACTCAAAGCGCGGTGGAGCCTGGATGAGTTCTTACCGCCCTGCTTCCAACATCGACAACACGCCGATCCGGCCAATCGTGACGAACAACCTCAATCTGACCAAGCCTCCGGAAGGACAACCAAGCTTGCTGCGCTATGACGAGGTCTCGACGCTATTCCATGAATTCGGTCATGGTTTGCACGGTGCGATCACGCAAATCGACTACCCCACGTTCTCCGGTGTCGATGGCCCACGTGACTACACCGAGTTTCCGGCACAGATTCTGGAACACTGGGTGTCAGAACCTGAAATGCTCGAAATCTATGCCCGTCATTACGAATCCGATGAGGTGATTCCAAAGCCGCTGGTTGATCGTATGTTGGCGGCCGCAAACCACGGTGAAGGATTCCGGACCACTGAGTTCATTGCCGCGGCACTACTGGATCTTCGCTGGCACATGCTGACCGAAGACGAAGCCGCCGCTATTACCGATGCGACCGCCTTTGAAGAACAGGTACTCGAGGAGTATGGCCTAATCGACGAGATCGAGCCCCGCTATCGTTCGCAGTACTTCAGCCACATTTTTGCTGGCGGATATTCGGCAGGCTATTACGCTTACCTTTGGTCGGAGATTCTTGACAGCGATGGCTTCGCCGCGTTCAAGGAAGCGGAGGACATTTTCGATCCGGCAACCGCGGCTCGGTTGAAGCAGTGGGTGTATGAAGCGGGTGGACTCATGGAAGCGGACGAGCTGTACCGTCGCTTCCGCGGTCGTGATCCAGACATTGGCCCGCTGCTGGAAGGACGTGGGTTCGCATCAGAGGCTGACGGCGACTAAGCTGCGATCTCGCGGAGCCATCCGAGGTGAGACGGACAGTCAGCTCAGAAGTACGCGTTCGACAATGAACCAGCTGCCGACGCAGGCAATTAGTGCCGACGTCGCCAGCTGGACCGGACGCACGTACCTCTGCGGCTGTTGTTGCGCCTCACCGAGGTGGCGCAGAACGGTCAACGCAACAAGCGCGATCACGACGACGCAGAGTTGGCCGATCTCAACGCCAAAATTGAAACCAATAATCGCGGGTACAAACGTAGCAACCGGGGTTTCGAGGTCAGAGAAAAATGATGCGAAACCGAAGCCGTGCAACAAGCCGAACAGGAATATGACGAACCAACGGTGGCGAGGTTTCTTTTTCCGTATGAGGTTCTCCAGGGCGACGTAAACAATCGACGCTGCGATCAAAGGTTCAACCAGTTGACTGGGTGGCGACGGGAAGCCAAACGCCACCAACGCAAGCGAAACGGAATGCGCTAGCGTGAACATCGAAATGAGTATGACCAACGTGCGTACGTTCTGAATACTCATCACAACAGCGATGACAAAAAGGATGTGATCGAGTCCGCCAGGTAAAATGTGGTCCAGCCCGATTAGCAGGTTGCCCATTAGTGTGGCCCAAAGCCCGGTGTCAGCCGGATCGCCGACCACCGGCATACCTTCGCGGTCGGATACGACACGATCGCTGCGATCCATGTCCGCCAACTGCTGGCATAGAACCGGGTTGATCGACTGCACCCACGGTTCGCACATCTCATCGTCTGGATGTGCCACGGCGACACCGATGGTCGCAAGGATCAGGACGCCAAATGCAAGTGCTGCGAGCGGCGTGGAGAACGAAAATCGAGGCGACATTGCGCAACGGTAGGGCAAATGCAGCGCGTTGACAATGAAGGTCGACACGGCGCGAATGAGCAGCTCACTCAGCGAAGAAGACGCTGCAGGACGAGCGAGACCGGCGCTCAGCGGGGAAGACTATGAAAGACAAAGTACCAGTGACCGTACTGACCGGTTTTCTCGGCGCAGGGAAGACCACGCTTTTGAATAGCGTGCTCAAGGAGCATCCGGAGAGCCGCTGGCTGGTCATCATCAACGAATTTGGCGCGGTTGGCGTTGACCATGATCTCGTCGTGCAGTCAGAACCCGATACTGAACCCGAACCGCGTTTCGTCGAACTGTCTAACGGATGCCTTTGTTGCACAATTCGTGGTGACTTGACCAAAACGCTAACCGATGCCGTTTGGCGCTTTTCACGTGGTGGATCGCGTTGGTTTGATCGTGTCGTTATCGAGACCACCGGACTCGCCGATCCCGCGCCGATTGTTCAGACCCTGACAACCCAAGCGGCAGTCGCCCGCAACTACTCACTGAGCCACATCATCAGCGTCCTTGATATTCCGAATGCCGCGAGCACACTCGACAATGCCACAGAAGCCGTAAAGCAGATCGCCGTCGCCGACACAGTGGTGTTGACCAAGGGGGACTTAGCCAGCCCCGAGCAAATCCAACAGACCAAACAACGGGTGCAGCGGATTAATCCTGCGGCGCAGCTCGTCGACAACGTTCATGCGAAGTGCTTTAGCCCCCACGCCTTGTTCGTTGCCGCTCGGTTCCAACCGGGTGACTCGTCTGCAGAGGTTGCAGATTGGCTTTCCCACGAGGTCTTTGAAACGTCCCACGACCACGACCACGACCACGATCATCATCATGGCCACCACAGACACGACGTCAATCGCCATGACGAGAACATTCGGG
>JBCAZH010000018.1:41351-43535 GCA_038533155.1 Pseudomonadota bacterium
CATCATCATGGCCACCACAGACACGACGTCAATCGCCATGACGAGAACATTCGGGCCGTATGCCTGACCGTCAACGAGCCCCTATCTGTCAAAGTGTTCGATGCGTGGTTTCGGCAACTCTCCGATCTCCGCGGTAAGGATCTACTTCGCGTTAAGGGGATTTTGAATGTCGCGGAACTCCAACGACCGATGGTGATTCACGGGGTACAGCACGTCTGGCACGAACCGGAGATTTTGCCGCAATGGCCTAGCGATAGTCGGAGTTCGAAGATCGTCTTTATCGTTCGAAACCTAAGCCTAGATGCACTGCGCGAAGCGTTGTCATCGATCCGCGAATCGTTCGACCATACGAAGTGGACAGGGCTCGACCGAAGCGAAATTGACGCGATTGTGGCCGACGCGTAGCAATCACAGATTCACTCGTCGGTGTCCGAGTCTGACTGCGCCAAGCCTATAGTTAGGTCGATGGCGCTCAGCGCTTGACCAGCTTTGCATCATGCAAGCGATACACCGTGCCCTCGCCTTTCTCAATCGGCTCGAAGCGGCCTTCGACAACCACGGGATCCCACGCAAGTTCGATGCCATCGGGGGCTAGCACCTCGACCGTTCCAACAGGCCCGCCAGGAATATCGAAGAAACAGTGGGGTGGCGCGCTGGTCAGCAAGAACCACTGCTGCGGCGAACCGGCCTGCAGCGGTGTCATGAACCCAGCGATCCTAACGGTATCGCCCGCCCGGCTTGAAATCATCTCAGGGAAGTCGGCGATAAGCTCTTGGCGCTCGTAGCGCAAGCTGGTCTGCATTAGCTCAGACCACTGAATAACATTTTCGACAACCGGCAGCTCGGGCGCGCTCAGCGCTTGTCGACTAATCACGTTAACTACAATATCGGTTTTGGTTTCGCCGATTTCGGCGGTGACGACATCGATGTTCATGGCGCCCGTGTAGACGGCGAATTCGGCAATGCCGTAATCATCGGTCACAAACCCTGTCGTGCCGTCCAGCTCAGCGATAGTGCTGTCTCCGTCGACCGAGAATTCGACCGTTGCACCAACCACGGGTTCACCCATCGGAGTCATCACTTGAAGTGCAAGCGGCGCCTGATCACGCTCCAGCACGTCGATAGCAAGCCTACCATTGGCATCCAGATAGCCACCCCGAACCAACGGTGTCACGACCACGGTATCCACCTCGGCCGCGTCAACCGGTTTGGTATCCGGCAACAAGATCGAATCGAGAGACGGTTCCGCGGCCATCTCCTCCTCAGTCAGACCGCCATTCACTGTCTGGCTGTCCTCGGTTTCCTGCGCGCTCAACGCCACCATTGAAAAAACGAGAACCGACAAAGCCGTCCCGTATCGAATTTTCGAACTCATGATCACCCTACCTCAGCCAGCGTGCGCGCAACGTCTGTTCGATACGCCTGAATCGCCGGCACCGCAGCCGCGACGATACCAACCAGTAACAAGCCCACAAGCAAAAGTGTCTCTTGTGGCAACCATGTCATACCGGTAAACGCGACGCCCTGTGCACTCTCCAACCACTGGGCCAGTGTTTCCACCAACAGATGCCCGCAAATCAATCCGACCAAGACGCCTGCTGTGGTTAGCAAAATACCTTCCAGTATGAGGGTATAGAACACCTGCCAGCGCGTGGCGCCAAGACATCGCAGCATCGCGATATCGCCGCGTCGTGCGTGCAATGAGCCGTACAGCGCTGCGAAAATCGACAATGCAGCAGAAGCAATCAGCACCCAAGCAAAAATTCTAAGTCCGTCGATACCGAATCCGATGAGGCGGAGCACTCGATTCACCTCAACCGCCGGCGCAGCAGCCATGAGATTACTCGTCGTATTGACCTGCCGCGGAAAGGATGCGGCCGACACCGCAGAGCGGTACTTCAGCAGGTAGGCGGTTACCTCTAGCGTCGATTCATCTCGCTCGTGAGCGTCATGATCATGCGCATCGTGGTCTTCGCCTTCGTGCTCGTCATGATCGTGTTCGCCTTCGCCATGATCATGGGCATCGTGGTCCTCACCTTCATGCTTATCATGATCGTGTTCATCGTCATCATGATCATGCGCATCGTGGTCTTCGCCATCGTGCTCGTCATGATCGTGTTCGTCTTCGGCATGATCATGCGCATCGTGGTCTTCGCCATCGTGCTCGTCATGATCGTGTTCGTC
>JBCAZH010000018.1:43635-49536 GCA_038533155.1 Pseudomonadota bacterium
CATGATCATGCGCATCGTGGTCTTCGCCATCGTGCTCGTCATGATCGTGTTCGTCTTCGTCATGATCATGAGCATCATGGTCTTCGCTTTCGTGCTCCTCATGATCGTGTTCGCCTTCGGCATGATCATGCGCATCGTGGTCTTCGCCGTCGTGCTCGTCATGATCATGTTCGTCTTCGTGATGGTCCTCATCGTCGTCGTGAGCACTCTCATCGTGAACGTCCCAAACGCTCTCCAAAGACGTCAAAATTAGTCGATCAATGACGGTTCCGGTGGGTTCCAACAAACCCACGACTTCAAATTTCGAATCATGGGTATGACCTTGCTCCGAAAAACCATGCGCACTTTCGAATGATTGACTGAGCGTCAATCCGGTCTGGGCAGCGACTTCCGAACCAACGACCACTTGCATCGACTCAGACCACCAATCACCGGCGACCAATTCGGCGTCGTAGATGTCGGCATACTCCGCCGTCGTGCCCACCACACGGAACTGGCGGTAACTGTCCCCTAGCGATAACGGAATCGCACGAGAAACCCGCGGATCGTCAGCCCATCGGCGCGCCTCGGCAAGATTGATGTTCCCTGGTGGCGTATCTGCGTGGTAGACGGCGGACAGTATCAACTGAACCGGGCTACCTTTGGCGCCGAGTACCAGATCGATATCTTTCGCATCCCGTGTCACGGTGCTGGAGATCTGTGAACTCACCAACATCAGTAAGACAATGCTGGCGGTGCCCAACGCCATCAGGATGACATTGACCGAGGAACTGATGGGCGACTGCAGCAGATTGGACAGTGACAAACGGAACCAGCTCATCGCTCGCCCCCGAAGTCATAGTCCCGATCCAAGGCGCCACGCACCCTTTGATCATGGGTCACAACCATCAAAGCCGCGCCGCTTTCCGACACCGCCTCTTTTAGCAACTGAATGGCCGCGGTCGCATTATCATCGTCCAGCGCCGAGGTTGGCTCATCGGCCAAGACCAGTTTCGGGCGATGGAGCACCGCCCGCGCGATCGCCGCACGCTGCGCTTGGCCATAGCTCACTTCGTTCGGGCGCTGATGCTGGATTTCACCGATTCCCAATTGCTCGATAGCGGCATCGACCGACTTCGATGACATTGCGCTCCCAGAGAGCCGATGCGCCAGCAACAGGTTCTGGCGGATCGAGATCGATCGAATCAAATGAAAGCGCTGCAGCACAAGACCAATCGATCGCCCGCGGAACTTGTCCATTTGGGCGTCGCTCAGATCGGCCAAACTCTGGCCCTCAACCAGGATCTCTCCTGAATCGAAGCGAAGCAGACCGGCAAGCAGATGCATGAAGGTCGACTTGCCACAGCCAGACGGGCCTATGACCGCGATGCTCTGCTGCGCTTCAAGCCTGAAATCCGCGATATCGACAACCGTTTTCGCGCCGTATCCGAACTTTAGATTTTTTACCGTGATTGCATCCATATTGTCATTCTTGTGGATACCGCAACGCGGCAAAAGTTCCTTGAGTTGCGCGTCAGATCGCTAACCTTCTCCGAAATCGCAACCGGCGCACATGAACTGCCGCCACGAGCACCGACCCAGCGATGGTGACCGGAGTTTCGATCGATTCAAAGGGTGGGAAAAACGCACCGGCAATAAGCAGAAGAATACCAAGGCTTGCGATGATCGACATCCCGCGATTATCGGCACGCCATTCCGCATAAATGACATAAATCGTCGCGGGCACGGTCAGAATGACCAGCGCCTTATGAAACAGCTCGTTCTCGAGAAACGGCAGCGACAACGACATTAGCAACGCTACCGTCCCGGCCACGCAATGCACCAAGCAGAGCATTGCCGCAGAAGCTGCATAGACGTCGACAGCGCTATCCGATGGCGTGTTTGAGGGTTCGTTGGCGGACATGTCAGCAAAGATCCGGTTGCGTCGTGATTGGGCGTCGCGTCCGGTTGGCGGACCAGACTATTGGCCCGTAATATTATTACATGTTGCAAAGAAATGCGTCGGATTCGATGCCCGACCGCTCTTCGGTTTGGCTGCGGCCATTCGAAGGCCGGTGCGCTACAGTCAATCAGCGTTCTCAACCACGATTAAGAAATTCCGAGCCCTGAAAGGAACAACCTGAAATGCTCCGAGCCAAAGCGCCCAATTCCTCCCGTCATATCATTGCGGCCGCACTTCTGGCTCTGTTGGCCGGGTGCCAAACCCAACCGACGGAGAAACAAACTCCTGACATCGAGGTTACTGACCAGACACTGGTTGATCAGAAACTGCGTCAGATTTTGTCTCAGCATCAAATCAATACGGCCGGCATCGCAGTCATCTCGAACGGAACCCCGGTTTGGCACGCAACTTATGGCGACCAAGCGCCTGGTGTTCCCGCCTCGGAACGAACGTTGTTCAACGTGGCCTCCATCACCAAAACCGTCGTTGCGGAGACCGTCTTGCGTCTCGCGGCAACGGGCGCGTTGTCACTCGATGAACCGATGTCCACCTATTGGATCGATCCGGATCTTCAAGATGACTCGCGACATCAATTACTCACGCCGCGTCACGCCCTCACCCACCGAACCGGGTTCTTGAACTGGCGGTTCTTTAGTGACGACGGAAAGCTCCAGTTCGTTCGCGATCCCGGAACCGCGTTCGGATATTCTGGCGAAGGCTTTAACTATCTCGCACGTTTTGTGGAGCGCAAACTCGGCATCCCTTTTGAGGAACTCGCGAGAGAACATGTGTTTGGCCCTGCCGGTGTGACTGACGCCGCGCTGAGCGTTGATCAACGGCTGTTCCCATACTTGGCACAGTCATTGGATTCGGATGGCGAGTTCCCCGGTCATTATTGTCGACCGGAAGGGTGGTGCCGAGAACCTGGCAATTTCTCAGCGGCTGGCGGAATGGCGATTTCAGTGAGCGACTACGCAAAAGTTCTGATTCAGAGTATGCAAGGCGTCGGCCTCACCAAAGAAAGCGTCGACGCGCGCAATACGCTGGCAACGAAGACTTATGACATAGACTGTACGGTCGTGCCTTCCGCACTGTGCCCGAAACGAATCGGCTATGGCCTCGGTTGGCACGTCATGGAGCTGGAAGGCGACCGCACCATCGGTCATCTTGGGTCGGATTGGGCGTCGGTGACCATGGCCTACTACTACGAGGACAGTCGTGACGGACTGGTGGTTTTCCTCAATGCCCCGAATGCCGACGGAATCGCCGCGATGGTCGACATCCTCAAGTTGTTGGATCCAGACTCGCCCGAGCTGCACGGATACACAGCCAGACGCGAACGGTCGAAGCGCTAGCACGGCCAATAGGAGCAAGCGGGTTCTTTGAAACCTCTCTACGACAAAATCGGCGTGAACTACACCGATTTACGCCAGCCAGACCGTCGCATCGCGCAAGTCATTAACGCTGCTTTGCGTGACGCACAGAGTGTCCTCAATGTTGGCGCCGGCACGGGTTCCTATGAACCCACGGATCGCGATGTTATTGCCGTTGAACCCTCCAATGAGATGATTCGCAAGCGCAGCCCCTCGGCTGCCGGAGCGATCCAGGCTCGTGCGGAATACCTACCGTTCTCCGACAACCAGTTCGACGCTTCGATGGCGATTTTGACAATTCACCATTGGAGCGACAAACAAGCAGGTTTGAACGAAATGCGTCGGGTGACGCGAGGACCCATGGTGTTACTCACGTTCGACCCATCGCATCGCCCGTGGCTGACGGACTATCTCCCCGAGCTAGTTGCAATGGACGAAGCTCAGATGCCAACAATGGGCGACTTCGAAAATTGGCTTGGGCCAGTCCACATTGGCCCGCTACTCGTGCCGCACGACTGCACCGATGGCTTTCTACACGCTTATTGGCGTCGGCCGGAAGCTTACTTTGACGAACGCATACGATCTGGGAGTTCATCGTTTTGGAGAATTCCTGACATTGAGTCGAAGCTGCAGCGTCTTCGGCGGGACCTCAACACCGGCGCCTGGCACAGACGCCACGCGGCGCTAACGACCGCGACGTCGTACGACGCGGGATACCGACTCATCGTCGCGACACCCACCACCTAAGAACTTCTTCCTCAATTCGGTACAGCGGACTATGCCCGGGTGCTTTGGCAGGGTCGTCTGCGGTTCCGGTGATGATGCTTGCAATGCCGTCCCCGGACTCCGGATCGAACAGCGCAAGACTCAAAACGCCGTAGGCTTCACCCAAGTGCCCAACCAGAAACTCGGGTCCGTCATTGAAGCCCCATGCCCGCATGTCGATTCTGTGAACCGACAATCCATAGCTTGTCATCAGCCCTTCCGTCGGACCATTCGGTTCGGCCTCACCCGCGGACTGGCCGTTGTTCGAGTCGAATGTCCATTGCGGTTCGAGCATCTCGGCGACCGTCGCCTCCTGCAGCACACGTACGCCATCCAATTCGCCGCCAGCAGCAAACATTGCGAGAACTCGGACCAGATCATCTGCACTCGCACGCAAACCACCTTGTGGGGAGAACAAACTAGCGTTCGTACCAAGCTCGTAGTTCTCGAGGAATGCCGATGGATCATCGAGATCACTCATCCCGTAAAAGCACTGTGGCTCGCCGCCGTCGACTTGCGCAACCCAAGGCCCTTCCGGCTCCCATTCGTTGGTGTTTACCGGGCGTTTGCGAAATGCAGCAGCGCGTTGTGTCGCGGCGACATCGCACGCACTGAAGCTTGCGGTCAATCTGAGTGGTTCGAGAACCTCTCGCGCCATAAAGCGATCAAATCGCATCCCGGAGACTCGCTCAATCACAGTTCCGAGCAATCCAAAGCCCAGGTTCGAATAGAGAAAGAACTGCCCCGGTCCACGCCCTACTTCACTCGCAAAGTGAGATCCCCCTTCCCAAAGCACAGACTCAGGATCGAAAAAATCGCGCAGCCCGCCCTGGCCTGCTTTGATGAAGTAGCGCGAACCGTCTCTCACGGACGACGTATGCGCCAGCAGTTGCCTCGCAGTGATCGGCGAATCGGGGAACGCAGGGTTCCTGAGCGGCCAACCCAGGTAATCGGAAACATCCGCATCAAGGTCTAACTGACCCGACTCGACGAGCCGCATGACGCCGATCGCTACCACCAACTTCGAGACTGATGCGATCCGCACTTTGTGATCGGTCCGCAAAGATATCGAGTCGTCATTTTCGAGCTGAGCAAACCCGAGTGCGATACTCTCCGCCGGTCGGCCCGCATCCATAAGACTGATTTGAATGCCGCTTAATGGCGGCGTCACGGCCGTGCCTTTGTGCAGCTGCGCGATCCGCATGTCCGCGCATGCTGATGTCATCAGCGACGACGTTGTCTTCGATGTCTCACAGGCCAAAAGTGTTTTCGGGTCTGAGCCAAGGCTTCGGAAAAACTCAAAGTCACTCTTATCAAGCTCGCGAACGAGCGACGGTGGTTCACTCTGCGTCAGGAACAACGACGTAACATTCAACGACAACACGAACTGCTCGCTGCGGATCATGACTTCAGGAGCTGGCAGTGTTACCCGATATCGGTCCCAGCCTGTCCGGTTCTCATTCAGCCAAGCCTGCAATCCTGCGCGCTCATTGGCGGTCAGCGTGGTACGTTGGCCTTGCCCAACTACGATCTCCACTTCCCGCAACGTTCGGTCCGCAATTGTGTGTGAATGCGTACAACCGTGTAGGACGGGGAGCGCAACCCAAAGAGAAAACCACAACCGAATCGAGCGAAGCGCACTCAATCTCTGTAGAAACGGGTCGACCCGCCGATCGCCCCCTCTCAGATTCACGGTCGCTCCACCACACCGAGCCTTGGCTCAGTCAATGACGTCACAACAACCCTGCCATCCGGCATCGTCACGGCCCCAGTCGTCAACGCGTATGCGCCGTCGGGGTCTTGCAGTGTCTCAATGACGTT
>JBCAZH010000019.1:0-47961 GCA_038533155.1 Pseudomonadota bacterium
TCGCCACCGCGATTGATGGTGAGGACAACGTCTATGTCGCCAACTTCAATGAAGGAAGTGTTATCAAAATCACACCGAATGGTGAGCAGGAATTCATCGCCAAGCTCGATGCGCCCGACGGATTCGCGATCGGGCACCTGGATTTTATCAAGGGTGTGTTGTTTGGGACTGCCATCGCTGACCAGAAAATTCTCATGATTCGCAAGAACGGAAAAATCCAGGTCAGAAACCAGCGCTTGAATGAGGGGCGCTTTCCGAATGGACTGACGCTCGACCCACTCAACAATGAGATTTTGTTCACCTATGGTTTTGGCCCGGTCGCTGAGATCGAGAGAATCCCCCTGCGAAACTAGTGGTGGCCGATCGCGCCTCCCGGTCTTAGCTCGAGCTGTGGGGGCGCGGTCTTTTTTTTCGGCCATGGGCGACTTCGATCTTGCGGGTGCTAAGCGTCAGCAGACCGGAGGCAGACTCTTCGCTCATGGCCGATATTCGAATACCTGTTCCAGCGGAAGTTCGAACACCGACGCGATCCTGAATGCCACCTCCAGAGAGGGTGAGTACTTGCCCGCCTCAATAGCATTCACGGTCTGTCGGGTGACACCGATTCGGTCTGCGAGTGCTTGCTGTGTCATTTGGTCGTTGGTCTCGCGCAACTCGCGAATACAGTTGCTAATGGGAAGCGCGGACTTCGCCATCAGAAACCGCGGCGGTAAAAGACAATCTTCAGACTGCTGCTCAGTAACTCTGAGACGAGCAATGACAACAGTAGACCGTGCGCGACAAGAACCGTGTCGATTCCTAGCACCATCGCGGTGATACCGGCGAGTACACCGACACCGACAATCCAGGACGACAGATACTCGGAGCGCCAAGCGATGACTTTGTCACGCTCGTCGCGGTCGTCATTGCGCGTTATCGCAACGGCGGCGATATGCCCAAAGATCATTACAATGATGAGCGCAATGACGCTTACCGTGAACACCGGAACATAGGCGCGAATGTCCTGCACGCCGGCCGCATGCATTTGCGAGGCAACCAAAAAGTATCCACCTACGACGACAGTCAAAGTTACGAGCTGTATCCACGCAGATTTTTCCTCGAACCCGGTATCCATGTTGGTACTCCATTGGCCTAAACGAATGTAAAGAATATTTGACATCGATCATAATGTCAAAAATTTTTTACAAGTTCGACAAGGATGAGTTCAGCGACGACGGGTGATGTAATCTTCGCTCATGCAAGGGCTGCGCCTCGGGCTGCGGCGCCAATCGAGCGGGAGGAGATTGCATGAAGACCATCGAAAGCGTTGAGGAACTCGCAGCGCTCTATCCTGAGCCTGCGGCGCGATCACTGACTAAAGTGAACTCGCAGATCAGCCCGCTCTATCGTCGGTGGATCGAGGCTTCTCGGTTTCTGATCTTAGCGACGGTTGGGCCTGAGGGCTGCGATGCCAGTCCTCGAGGTGATACCGACAATCTGGTCAAACTCCCGGATTCACAGACCGTGTGGGTGCCGGATTGGCGCGGCAACAATCGGTTGGATTCGCTAAGAAACATCGTGCGAGATTCTCGGGTGAGTTTGATGTTCATGGTCCATGGTTCGAACAACGTCGTTCGAGTCATCGGCGACGCGGTACTGACGGCAGATGCTACAGTGACCAATGAGTTTCGCCATGGGGACAAAACGCCTCGGACGGTCGTTATCGTTACCGTTCGCGAAGTCTATTTTCAATGTGCAAAAGCACTGATGCGTAGTGATCTGTGGAATTCGACCTCGGCGCCGGCGAGTCTTCCAACGGCTGGTGACTTCCTGCGCGAGCAGGAGACGGGGTTCGATGCGAACGCTTATGATGCCGGCTATGACGACTACGCGCGCGAGCGATTGTGGTAGTCGGCGCTTCGCGGCATGGAGTTGTCGGACGAGCTAGCGAATGATTGAGTCGGTTACAGTCGCGCTAATCGGGTTCTCCGTTTTTTCGGCAGCTATCCTGCTCGTGGTTTACCTCTTCTTCATGAATGAGGTGTCCAAAACCCCGATGTCGAGGGCCTCTTCGACCACGCTCTTGTCCGTTTTGGCCGCGTTGCAGTGGCACCATTACAGCTTTCTGTCGGCCGGAACATCGCTGGTTAACTCCAGGATTTACATTGCGCTGCTTTTGATTGCGCCCACCGCGTTCTTTTTCTTTAGCCGTTCTGTCCTGCAGCGGGATCGTTACTTCTCCTTGAGTGATGTCCTGCATTTCCTACCAGTATTGGTCGGTGTGTGGGTACCTTCATCTGTGGCGGTCAACGTCGCTTTCGTGGTCGGTGCTGGCTACTCCGTTTGGTTTGCCCAAATGGTGTTCGGTATGCGAGACCAGAGCCACCGGTTCAAGCACGAACGGTTCTTTTTCACGACGTTTGCGGTGTTGGCCGTGGCTGTGCTGATTGTTGGTCTTTCTGTGCCTTATGTGAGCCTGACAGCGTTCCACGTGAGCTATTCCATATCGATAGGCGTGGGTCTCTTGCTCGTGGTTTCAGCGCTGTTGGCGTACCCAGGTTTGGCGAACGACATTACGGATGCAGCTGCCGCAACCTATGCTAAATCAAGTCTTGGCGCGATCGATGTGGATGTGGTGGCTAGCCGTTTGGATCAACTAATGCGAGTGGATCGAGTGTATCGAGACGAGGGTCTGACGTTGGCGACGACTGCGGCGTTGTTGGAGATCACGCCGCACCAGTTATCGGAGCTCGTCAACACACATCATGCCGTGGGGTTCCCGCGCTACGTTCGAAAATTCAAAATCGAGGAGGCGTGTGAGTTGCTCACCAACAGCGAATCGACGATTCTCGCGATCAGTATGGACACCGGGTTCCAATCGCAGTCCAGTTTCTATGCCGCATTTCGTGAGGTCATGGGTACGTCTCCAGGACAATATCGACGCCAGAAACTGGCCGAAAAGCAACCGTAGGTGTCCAGTTTTATCTTCCTGGAAATCCGTAAGTATCTGAAAATAATATAATTATAAGATTCTTTTGCACGGGTTTCTTTTTCCGGAAGTTTAGTCCGAGCTCAATAGCAACAATCCAGCCTCACGCAGACTGGAGAGCATTGTTATGAGCGCTACATATTCCAACCCTCGTATTGATCCGACGCAAGGAGATGCAGACGCGATACATGGCCACGTGCGATGGGATCCGTCGAAGATCGCCTGGGTCGGCGGGATGCTTTTGCTCGGAGTTGTAGGGAGTGCGCTGACGATCTCACCGTCTGCTGTCGCGTTGTTTATCGGTTTTACAGCGGCGACCCTTTGCTTCGGCCACTCGTTGGGCATGCACAGACTCTTGATACACCGCAGCTACGCGGCGCCAAAGTGGCTGGAGTACGCTCTGGTTCACTTTGGTGTTCTAGTGGGCCTCGGTGGTCCGTTCGGAATGATCCGCACGCACGATCTCCGTGACTGGGCGCAACGCCAAAATGACTGCCACTCGTACTTCGCGCATGGTGAGAAGTGGCATAGGGATCTGCTCTGGCAGGTGTTTTGCTCGATTCAACTCAAGCGCCCGCCGCAGATTCAAATCGAGCCTGCTGTAGCGAACGACCCTGTTTATCGACTCATGGAACGGACTTGGATGCTGCAGCAGGTTCCATGGGCGGTTAGCTTCTTTCTGCTCGGAGGCTGGGGTTGGGTGTGTTGGGGGATTGGCTCACGTGTCTGCATCTCCATCCTGGGCCATTGGGTGATCGGCTTCATAGCGCACAATGAAGGTCAGCGCGATTGGCACGTAGAAGACGCAGCAGTTCAAGGGCACAACGTAGGCTATGTCGCGCTGCTAACGATGGGTGAGAGTTGGCACAATAACCACCATGCGTTTCCGGAATCAGCAAAGCTCGGATTGAAGCGTGGTCAATGGGATCCAGGCTGGTGGGTGCTGAGCGCGCTCGCGCGAATCGGTTTGGCGTCAAACATCGTCCTTCCAGACCAGCTTCCATCTCGACCCGAGTTGGTTTCTTTGACGCCGACATGCGCACGATGAATCCGTATCGAACTCCGACCACTGTGTCGGTCGATGTGACGCAAGGCCGACCGTTGTTTCTGCCATTCCTGGCTGCGGCGGCTTACGCGGCGTTGTGCCAATCGCTGTTGTTCTTCGCGAGTACCCCGTATCTCGGCGGTGCGCTCTTCGTTATCGTGTTTTTCGTCACACTAGTGTGCGCTGCGGTGATGAGCCCGTTGTTCGCACTCGCACGAACCATCAACAGCGAAGTGGTGTACTTTTCGCTGCACCTGGTTGGCGCTGGAGTCTGCGGTTTACCGTATGTGCTGAGTGCAAAAACCGATATTTCCTTCATCGCATTGGTGGCGAACCCTGGTGTGTTTGTCAGCGTACCGGCGTCTTTGTCCGCCTGGTGGTACGTCTTTCTGAGCGTTGGGCCGGGTCGACGACCAAAATCAGGTTCTGAGCAGCAGCAATTGAACCGATTCGCCGGACTCGTGATTTGGGCCATGGTCACGATGGCGATCGGCCGTGCGCTTTAAGCGAGTCGCCAGCGATCGATCGGAACGAGGCCACCGACCGGTATGAGTGCGGTGATCAGGCGTGTTAGCGTAAGGCACCATGAAAATGCATACGAATGCCTACTGGCGAGTGGCACGTTCGCTCGGAAGGGTCCTGCCCCGGGTTGCTGCTTTTTGGCTATCGATGGCTTTCGCCCACGCTGAAGTCCCGATTCGAATTCAGGTACACGGTGATGTGCCCATTGAGGACGTCGCCGTCATCGAATCAGGACTTAAGGCGCGGCTTTCGGAAGTCATTGAGCGGATGCTGGACGAACAGCCGGCGCAAACGGTTACGCTGCAACTCTGGCACGACCAAGAGCAGTTTCTGTCGGCGATGGAGCAGGCGCTTGGACAGCGCACACCGGGATCTCGTGGGTACATCACCGGACCGACCGACGTTCGTATGCTGGTGACGACACGAGGCGACATCACCCTTGAGGCTGTCCACGAAACGGTCCATGCGTTGTCATTGCAGTTGAATCCGAGCTTCGGGAATAACCCCCGGTGGCTGTGGGAGAGTGTTGCTCAGTATTACGCGGGAGCGCTTGTTCACCCCATCGACTCCGGTCTCGTGACCCATTCACAATGCGTCACTCTCGAGATGTTGAATGAGCCATTCAATCGAGGTGGCTCAGTGTACGACGCAGGTTTTTTGATTGGCGAGTTCGTCGTTGCTGAGTGGGGTAATGCTGGGTTGATCGATTTGATCAAGAGCAACGGAGACGTGCATCGCACATTCGATATATCGCCCGTGCTGTTCGAGCAGCAATGGTGTGAGTTTGTTCGACGCAAGTATCTTCCCACTAACAATCCAGAGCAGGTCAATGAGTAGCTACCAATCAATGGCTCGTGCGTGGATCGTTCGTCTTTCGGCGCTGTCGATTTTTGTTCCTGCGACAGCGCTAGCGACGTTCTCCATCGCGGCTTGCGACGCAGAGACGGGAGCATGTGGCGTCGCAGTGGCGACTCATAACCTCGCCGTGGGCAATAGCGTGCCGTTCGCCGTCAGTGAACTTGGCGCTGGCGTCTCGCAGTTTGAAACGAATCCGCAACACGCGACCGTAATCGTCGAGTCGTTACGGGCGGGGTCGGCCGCGAAAGACGCGATATCTGAGGCGCTCGACCGAGACTCGGAATTCCCAGATGGTCTCGGAGCGGCGTATCGGCAGCTCGGCGTGGTTCGATTTTCCGGTGATGCCACGGCGTACACGGGTAGCGAGGCGGGCGGGTATGCGGGGCACCAAACCACTCGTTTCGCTTCGGTGCAAGGTAATGGCCTTGCCTCGGAAGACGTATTGACATCGATGCTGGATCGCTTTGAGCATAGCGAGGGACCGTTAGCGGAACGTCTGCTCGGTGCCCTTGAGGCAGGGTATGCTGCAGGTGGACAGACGATCGGGGTGACCTCAGCAGCGCTGCTTGTTGCGACGCCGCAGGGCTGGCCTGTCGACATCGACCTGAGGGTCGACTTCGCCCCAGGAACCGCGATTGTAGATCTCAGGCAGATGTTGGATGCGACGACAGCGCGCACGCTGTTGTTCCGCGCACGCCGATCCAATAACCCGGAGGAGGCAAAAGATTTCGCCTTGCAGTCTACGCGCCTCGCACCAACTTGGGATCGGATATGGCTCGGCGCCGCGCAACTCGCTGCGCGACTCGGCGACGATGAAACTGCGAGAGCAAATTTCCGGCGCTTTGCTGAGCTGAACCCAGTCTGGGCAGAACGACTCGCGCCTGAATTTGAAGCATCTCTGCAACCAGAGTAGATCCGAACCGAAAATGAATACCTAAAGGCTACCGCGTCTCGCCACGACTTAAGTCTTGCGCCATTCCTCTCGTCACCGATTCATGTCGAAACACGATCCGGTTGATTTTGAATAGCTGCGAGCGCCCGGACACGGTGAACGTATAAGTCTCGCCGGCTTGAAGGTCGTAGACTGCGACCCGTTTGTTGGTATCACCGCCCAGATCCAATCGATTGCCTGTGGCCCAGACAAACGCGTTGTCGTTACCACCAAAGAACTTCGTATCGGATTGCAGCGCCGCCAGCGGCGCATCGTCGCCGTGGTTGTTGCCGACGTTCGGTCCCGCGCCGTAGTTGCCGTCCAAACGAACATAGGCGTCGTTGGCGACGTCGGTTCGCACCTCGCCGTTGATCGTCAGCGTTTCGCGCGCGACGTGCAGGTGTAGGTAGTGCAGCCCGCTTTGGTTGACTTGGAACGTATAGGTTAACGGTGAGGTCGGTGGTCCATTGATTGGGCTGTTGCCGGTGAACTCGATGTAGCCCGGTCCCGTGAATCCGGCAACGTTCGTGCGATTGACCCATTCATCGAGGGCAGAAGCTGTGTTCTCCGCTTCCATGATGACCAGGCCGTCGACCTGCTGATAGGTCGCGTTGCCCGTTGGGTCGCCGTCCGCACTGATCACGACCGCCCAATCTGAATTCGTCTCGCTGGGAGGGTTGCCTAGGTTCGTCATGCCCGCGCCTTGCAGCGTGCCACCATTGGTCAGAGTGCCGCTTCGTGGATTGAACCACTGTACGTTCCATTGCCGCGTATCGGGCAGGTTGATGTCGGTCGTGCCACCGTCTCTGAGGAAGACGACGAACGCATCGGCATTCGACAGTACCCAATCGCTACCGGTATTGGTGGCGCCGTTATTGCGCTGCAAAGACTGAAGATCCAGACCCAGGTCGCCTTGCAGCACGTCACGGAAGAACCGAACCAAGTGCCCGGACTGCTGCCAGTGAGCATCAAACTCTCGCAGGTTCTCGACCGCCAAATCATAAGCGTGACCGGCGCCGTTGTTTTTAAGGTACCACTCGAAGCCACCGCCACCCGACATGACACTTGCCCACATCCAGTAGATTCGCTGTGTGTCGGTGACCGCTGTGTTCGGTGTCGGTGCCTGGTTGCCGGATGCTTCGGTGAACGTGACCACCCAAGATTTGCCGGCGTTGGTCGATGCATTCAACCAGTTGACCGCAGTGCCATACACACCCGAGTCGCCGGTTGCGTTGGTCGGAATACCGCCGAATTGCACGGTCGGCCCGTCGAATGTCGCGTGACCGAGCAAGTCGTTGTAACGATTTTGCTGATTTGGAAACGTGTGCATGAATATCGGGTGATCATACGGGTCCAAAGCACGGATGAAGTCCGAGTACGCCCGCTGCTGTGCGGGTGTATTGGTGTTCTCCTCACCGAGGTTCCATTGCAGCGCCGGGTGATGCCCAAAACGCGATATCAGTTCGCGGTAGTAGAGCTGGCGTTCGAGCCCAAGATCGCCGTTGTTGAGCAGTTGATCGTTTTCGGTCTCCTGCGTCATGGCGTGGATTAAGATGCCATTGGCCGTCATGTGGGTCAGCGCGCGCTCCCACTGATCTAACTTACTGACATCGAATGTGCGAATGTCACCACCGGCGTTGTACGTGGTCCAAGGGTGCGCGTCGCAGCCGTCACCACGAACCGTGTTCATCATGATGTAGATCGCGTTCACATCTGTCGACGAGATGTAGTTGATCAATCCGATCAGAGACCGACCTCGATTGTTGGCCCAAGTGGGATCGCCGGACTCCCAGTCGGCGACATGCGGTTCGAATTGGTGGAGAATGCCTTTACAGCTTCCCGCATCATTAAATTTTGTTGTGTTGTCGAATTCATCGTATCCAAAGATGTTCTCGGGGCTATCCATGCCGCCTTCGATGAAGATCGAATCGTCTCCTCGGAAGCGCAAGTAGCGTTCTCCGTCTCGATGTTCCAATAGTCCGCGGGTGCGCATGTCGCGACCGGCAGCAGGCGCAGCGCCGACATTGAATGTACCGGTTTCGCCGTCGAACACATCTACTGCTTGTCCAGCCGCCGAATCGCTAGAGACCGAAATATTGCTGCCGGTTCGAAACGAGACGTTGTAGCTCCAAGTACCGGTCGCGGGCGGTGAAAAATACGCGCGCCATACATCGCCATCTGTGGCGCCGGAATCCGCGGCGTTGCCGTCCGCGGCGAAGTGCCCGGGGACCGCAATCGACTGGCCGCCTTGGTTGAACGTGATAGTCAACCGGTGGTCGGTGAACGTGGCGTCGTCTTGTTCGCTGGCTGCGAAGCCCGTGCAAGTGAGCGCGACACGGTGCCACTGTCTGAGATCGCCTGATGCGACACAGTTGTCGTCCTGGCCCATCGTGCTATCGGCTTCGACCGAAAAAGTGATGCTCGTATTCGACGAGTCTCCGTCGTCGTCGGTCGCGATCGCTTCGAGTGTGTAGCTGCCGACCGGCATGTCGCGCAGCATAGCGTCGTTCGCATTGCCCGGCGCTGCCCACTCGTAGGGCGCTTGGTTCTCGGTTCGGACCGGCGCACCGTCCATTAGAAGTTGAACAGAGGTGACCGAGCCATCACTATCGGACGCTGCAACGACAACATGCACCGTGTCTCCTTCCGTATAGGCCGCCGCGGCTTGCGGCTGCGTGAACGAGACTGTCGGTGCCTGGTTCGTCGGTGGTGGATCGGCCGGTGGGGCGGGGTCGCTAGGATCGTCGCCCGGGTCGATCAACGTATGGTCATTGCCTCCGCTGCTCCCGCAACCTGCCAACAGCAAGGCCAAAAGAACACCGCCGTAACCCGCAAACCGTAAAGACATGTCGCATCCCCAGACGCTAGCTCAGGCGCAACCGCGGGTCCCCAATGCGGTGGCCGGATACTGCTTAGACTCTCTCGATCTCGCGAGCACACTATTGCGGTGGTGCGATCGAAAATGTGATGGATTTCACAAGTTCTACTGTGACCGGTGTCAGTAATTGGAGACAGGTGTCCTCTAGTGATCTGAGTAACTTCGAATTTTCGCTACGTGGTTCAAGGTGTCTGAATTTCAGGAAGTTGACTTTATGTTAAGAGGATTCACCGCGTTTACCGGGAGCTGCGCGATTTCAAGCTCCGGAATGAAACCGTAAGGTCGCCGTAAGGACTACCTCCATCGCATTCGCAAGACTGATTGCCAGCAAGTTGCGGAGGGACAGTGATGCGGATATTCACACGTTGGGTTTTGTGCGGACTCTGTGGAATTTGGCTTGTGGGATGCGCTGGCATTCCAGGCGTTACCGGCGTCGGCTACAAAGCCGACTCACCAGAGAAATCCTGGGATGAAGCTAAGTTTCTTGAGGTCTACGGCTCACCCGCTTGGACCCACACGCTCCCGGATGGAAGGAAAGCGCTGTACTTCGAGTACAACAACGCGTTTGACAGTGCCGGCTGGAAGTTTGTGTCTGCGGCGGCGTATGCCATGACATTGGGTACCGATAACAGAGTCGAGAATGCGACGAGCAAACGCCTGTCGGTTATTCTTAATCCAGACGGATCGCCGGTCTGCGCCGACCGCATACCGATCAATCTGGCGATGTCCTGCGACAATGCGACCCGGCAAGCTTTCGCAGATGTGAGCGACAAAAGCGCCAACCGCGACTATTGGTTCATGATGGTCGATATAGACCCGCGTGAGTTTGCACCTGTTACTTTTATCGTACCCACCTACCATCGAGATTCGCTTGGACGGCCTCTCGCCTCTGTGCAACCAGAAACCGAAGGAGTCTCGTTCGACGACCAGTATTACGGAGACCTCTATTGTTATGCGGTCGCCCGGTGGTATGAAGGTCATATCGCAGAATTCCGGACGGATGACGTTAAGCCGTCCCAAGCGCGCCTTATCGAGCTGGAGAAGCAGGCTTTCAAGACACTGCTCGAACGCGGGCGCTTCATGGTGCGACAGAATCGAGACTTTGCGCTGGTCTATGCATCCCTGCAGCATGATCTGGACAGTCGCGGTCTAGGGGGGTTGAGAAATCGTGCTCAGCGTTGCTTGGAGTCCGACGACAATGCCGATTTAGACAAAGAAATCCTGCCACGGGTCTTAAGCGCCTTTTTCAAACGCGTAACCAATTCCAAGAATTTGGCCCAAGCTCAAGCGATACGTGACTTCGACTTACCCGCCTCGACGCCCGCAACGTTTACTCTTCGTCGCCATGCGTCGACCAGTGGTGGGGTGGGCCTCGCGGCTCACGGGAAACTGAGCGCTGACAGCTTAGCCTTATTGACATTTCGGTCCGAGCCGTGGCTCGCGAAGCTCAATGAAGGCATCGCCGCGGAGAGACCATTGGTCAATACGATGGATAGTCTGATAGGGGGCGCAACCTATGAACATCAAATCAAGAAGGCCCTTGATCAGGGTCTGGAACCTAGCATTGATATCGCAATCGCGCTTGCGTCTGTTCTCTCCGACGCTATCGTTCGGAGTGACCATGAGGAGACGGTTCGGGCGATGACCGGTCTCGCGCGCTTTTACCTGTCAGGTAGTCCGAACTCAGTAAATTTCCGGCGCGCAGGAGAGTTGTTCATGGCTGCCAGTTTCGTTGCGCACCGTATGGGTCGGTTCGACTGGTCCGCGCCTCTGTCGCGATTTTCGGGAGACGCTTACATTCTTTCGGCAGATCAAATTTTGGCGGAGGACGGATTGGCAGATCCGCGTAATCGTGATCAGCTCCGCGAGATCATTAACTTCGTTCCGTACAGCTATGAATACTCCGATGTATCGGGCTACGTTTGGGAAGTCGAGGTACGTGGACCGAAGATGGACCCGAACCGACTTTTCCAATTGGTGACTCAGTTGCGTACGCCATACGTCAACGCAAGTTTCGCCTATTCGTACGCTCTTCCGCTGACGTTAGACCCGCTCCAGACGACCGTGTTTTTTGAGAACTTAGCGGCCCGCGCCGACGAGACATTCTCCTCTGCCGGTGCGGCAGACATGTACTTGCAAGCTGCCAATGCCGCACGAAACTTCGACGAAGCACGCGGATATCTAAACCAAATGAAGGCTGAGTTTGCGAACTATCGGGCGAACTCCATGACGACGGTGGGTAAGCGATCGGCATGCGAACGCGCCTACACGCCATCGCGCGAGGCTTTTGCGGAGTTCTTCGGAAATCCAAGCTACAAGCAGGTGCAGGCACTTCACGGCAAGTGGTTTCGAGATCGATTGAAGGAGTACGACAAGAAGTGCAAGTACAAGCCCTAAGCGGGCTCGGGCATCTAACTCGTCGAATCAACTGAGGTAGCGCTTGCGCTTACTCGACGGCAATGTGTTGAGGTTGACACTCAGCAGGAGGCCGGGAGTATTGGCGAACTGCCGATCGACACCGACGGCATGAAATTTCGCGCCGAGCCCGGCGTAATGCCTCAGAAGCACGGGCACGCCTTTGCCATCGGGTTCTCGGGCGCTCACCAAAGCACTCAACTTCGCCAGATCGATGTCCTGGTTACGGCGCAACCGGTACCATTCTGCGGGAAGGGTCTTCGCTAGCGGGAATTTGGGTCTAACCTGTGGGCTCGGTTCGATGAGCGTATCGCACATCATCTGCACCGATATTGGATCGTATTGCTGGGTCAGCGATACCGTGCCGTAGAGTGCATCGAACTCAGGATGCGCTTTGAGGTAACTGCCGATGCCACGCCAGAGAAGATCGAGCGCGTGCCGCGAGCGTTGATACTCGGGAGTGATAAAGGACCGGCCCAGTTCTAAAGCAGCTTCGTGTTCTTCGAAGAAGGCATTCTCAAAGTCAAATACCGAATGCAGATACGTCGCTTGATCATCGGTTGCTGGTCGACCTCGGCAGACTCGGTACGCGCCCACCAACGCTTTCTCTTGCTCGTCCCAGCAAAAAATATGGTCGTAACTGTCGTCGAAGTGATCGGTATCGACAGGCTCGCCGCTGCCTTCGTCCAACAATCGGAATGTTCTCTCCCGGTCGCGCATGATTTGCAACGTTAACTCCGGGATTTCGGCACGACGAGCGAAGCCGACCACCATCCCATGCGCCTTGACCGAGCGCTGGTGAGTTGGAAGGTCGTCTATTTCAGTCTGTATGGTCTTCCCGCACCGTTCAGCCGCTAGTGGCAAATGGGCGTGCGCTTGATGCCCGTCGGGTTGTTCGGCTGGCATCTCGAGCGCTGCACTCAACACACGAAGCATTTCGGTGACCTCGGTGTTGTCATAGCGCAAGAGTTTCTTCGAGGGCGCGGCGACACCCACAGCGACCTCAATTCGGCGTGATCGCATCTTGATCAGCTCGCGCGCCAACATTAAGAGTCGGAATCGGTACCAAATCGAACCGAGTCGATAAAACAGCGGACTATTCAGGCCAGTGAAACGAATCGGCATCACACTCGCCCCGGACTTGCGGGCGAGGGTCGCGACAGATCGACTCCATTCACTGTCTGCGATGCAGTCGAGATCATGTTGGTAGAACGACGTGCGTCCCGCCGGAAAAACGACGAGCACGCCGTTGTCCTGCAGATGGCGAAGGCTCTTCCTTAAACCGGTTCGATTCGCCGGGTCATGTGGATCAAGCGGATTCACAAACAGGAAATGCGACTCCAGTTCGTGGAACACTTTTAGAGCGAAGTTCGCGAGGATCTTGGTGTCCGGCCGCAAGGCGGTCAGAAGCTTGATGAGTACCAAGCCCTCGATGCCACCGTGCGGGTGGTTGGAAACGATAATGACGGGGCCGCTTTTCGGTAGTCGCTGGTTCAGTTGGTCACCACCGATCACCTCAACATCGAGCGCTTCGAGGCTTTGGGTTGCAAATTCTGCGGCTGTCAATCCGCTCAGCCCATGCTTTTGGTACAGATCGTCCAGCCTGTGGATGCCGAGCAAACGGTCGAGCAGCGGCGCCAAGCGTCGCAATCGTCTGCCAGTTCGGGTCGCTGGGTCCGCAACCGTCCTGATAGAGATGCGATGTTGCCGCGATGCCACCATCGTCAGGAATTCTCCGAATTTGAGTCGCGGCGGCTCGCTCGGACCAAGCCACGGGCATAGACCAATGCGTAGAGCGTGCCGAAGACCCAACTCGGCAGAATGGTCATGAGCAGCTCGGCTGTGCCGGCGACTAGGTGCACGGCCGTTGAGGAAAACACGAGAAGCAGGACGGTCCCACTAACGCATCGGAGTTCTCGCTGCCACAGCGAGCCAGAGCCTGCAAAAAGCCACTCGATCAGTGAAGTCATCCCCAGCGTCACGATAGCGCTGTACCCGCCTTGGACTAGCGCCGCCAACGCCATGTCTCCAGCGCCGTGTTGCCGATTGGCCCACGCTGCCCACAGCGCATAAAACACGAAAGCAATGGTCGCCGCGATCAAGGCGCGTGTTCGTGGGGATCTAAGCAGTGACCGAGGCACGGTCGAGGGTTGTCGAGACTTCGCCACTCGAGAGTAATACCTGGAGGCCCAGGATGATTCAATGCTGGGAGTTCGGTTCACAGTTGATGGTAGGCTCGCCGGACATGTGTCATCAGACCACCGCCGTCGCCGAAATATTTCAGGGCGGACGGGGCGGCCGTCAAGGCCTAGGATCGCAAGACTAATTTTTTTGCGGCAACTGCATCCATACGGGCCAGCAGCCCGTCTTTATAAGTAGGTGGTCATCAAACAGGAGTTCGACAGTGGGCGACTTAGGCATGCTGGGTTTTTGGTTGTTTATAGCCGTGGCGGTCTTCAGCGGGATTTGGAGTGAGGTCAAGGAAAAGGAAGCGAAGCAGGAGACGCTTCGGCGCGTTGTCGAGAGCGGACGTGACGTTGACGCGGAGGTGATCGATAGGATCCTCGGGGAGGCGGATGCGCGGGACACTGCAAGAGAGTACCGAATTGGCGCGTATGTTCTGGCAGGTGTGGCCGGCGGACTGCTGGTTTTCAGCATGTTCTTGGGCATTGTTTCGTCAGATGCTCGCTGGGTGTTAATGGGCGTGTCCGCGCTCGTCGCTTGTATCAGCGGCGGCTTATACGGGGCGTCCCGATACGTGGCGCGCGGCCAAGAGCGGGTGTGAGCCCGTCGGATGAGTGATGCTCAAAGTCACTACCGAGAAGGCCCGGAGCTGCTGATCGTGAATCTTGCGATGCGAGGCGATCGAGATGCGTTTACGGAGCTTGTCCGGCGCAAAGCCAGCTGGCTGCGGGGACTGCTCCGGCGGCTGTCGGGTGACGAGACGCTTGCGGATGATCTCGCTCAACGCGTTTTCCTAAAGATGTGGCGCCGGATTCGATCTCTCAAACAGGCCAATCGGTTCGGTGGTTGGATCAAACGCATCGCCGTCAATGAGTGGATCGATCACCAGAGAAAGCAGGCGGGCACGTGGGACGAACCGTTTGACGATACTATTCAGCCGGATCAAGCAGCGACGCCGGGTGCTGCGATTGACCTCGATAGCGCCTTGGCTGAATTGCCGGACGCGGTGCGGGTCTGCGTGGTTCTCGCGTATCACGAACAAATGACCCATCCGGAGATTGTCACTGCGACGGGCTTTCCGATCGGTACGGTGAAATCGCATATCCGCAGAGGAAGCGCTCGATTGCGGGCGCGCTTGATTGATTATGGAGCTTCACAATGAGTGAAACGCCAGATACTGACTTGCAGGCGTTGTTCGATGCGCAGCCGACGGTTCCGGACGACTCCGATTTCGTGTCGCAAACCATGGCGCAAACCGACCTGCGGCGCTACCGGTTGATCGGCGCTCGAGTGTCGGTCTTGCTTGCGATCATCGCTCTTGAGCTTCTGCTCGAATCGCCTATTCAACAGTCGATGGGGATGATCGGCTCAATTTTGACGCGACCGGTCGTGGCACTTGAGGGAGAATGGCTGGGGTTCTTGCTGGATCCGATCAACTCAGTTGCGGGTTTGCTCGGCGTCATCCTTCTCGGCATCCATTGGATGATGCGCAAGATCTTGCACTGATAGAACGGTTGGGATGGAAGACGGCAGAGCATGACAAATGACATTCCAGCGCGGTATGTGCTGTTGCTCCGCGGAATCAATGTAGGTGGTCGCAACAAACTGCCCATGAAATCGCTGGTTGGACTCCTCGAGTCGCTGGGCTGCCGGTCGGTCGCGACCTACATCCAGAGCGGCAATGCGGTATTCGAAGGTCAACCAAAGCCCTGGTCCAGCCCTATCGCTCGCGCGATCGAACAGGAATTCGGGTTCTCCGCTAGCGTTCTGTGTCTCACAGCAGAGCATTTTCTACGCGCCATCGAGGCGACGCCTTTTGATACGCAGGACGGAAAAACGCTGCATTTGTACTTTCTCGAGTCTACGCCCAAGTCGCCGAACCTCGAGAAACTCGATGCACTGCGATCGGCGACCGAGCGGACCGCGCTTTTGGATCAGTGCTTTTACCTGTATGCGCCGGACGGTGTCGGTCGATCCAAGCTCGCCGCGACGGCTGAGCGCCACCTGGGTGTGACGGCGACCGCGCGTAACTGGAATACGGTGCAGAAGTTGCGCCACATGCTTGAGCAAAAAAATCTGTAACACTTCGCCGTCTGAGTCGTCTTAAGCTGCAGGAGGCGAGATATCGCATGCAAGCAGTGTCAGACGAACAATTGATTCAGTGGGTAGCGGAGGGCGATGCGTCCTGTCTCGGAACCCTGTTCGAGCGGCATCAAAAGGGTCTGTACAACTACGCCCTGCAGCTCACACGCAACCCGGCCCAGAGCGAAGACCTTGTGCAAGAGTTGTTCTTGAAGCTTCTCAGCAAGGCGGCGAGCTTTCGGGGTGAATCCAGCTTCAAAGCTTGGGCCTATCACATCCTGCGCAACCTCACTTTCGATCAGCTCCGCAAGGCAGCGAACCGCAAGACCGATACGGATTCCGCGGTTGTACTCGAGCAGGAGCTGATCGACATCCGAAGCGCTGAGCGATCTGCTTCGGATGCAGAAGAGCTAAAGATTCTGGCCCAATCGATGGCGCGCCTGCCAATCGATCAGCAGGACATCATTTGGCTCGGTCGGTTCGAGTTTCCTGATTACCAATCGCTGGCGGTCGCAGTTGGCTGTACACCAGCCGCAGCGCGCGTCCGCATGCACCGTGCCCTGAAGGCCCTGACCAGCGCTTTCGAAATTGTGAGTGGAGTGGTACCTAATGTCTGATCTCATCGATTCTGACAACGAGCTGCTGGAGAGCGACACAGCGCGCGACCTCTGGCAGGACCTCAAAGCCTTGAATATGGCCGAGCCCGATCCAGCACTGCGACAACGCGTGCTCGGTGATTTGCGCCGGTCGCCGGAGACGCGACTGCCATGGTGGCGAGCGATGCTGCCGATGGCCACGCCACAATGGGCAGGCGTCGCGGCAACGCTGATCGTGGGTATCTTGATTGGGCAAACCGTCGGTAAGGACGATGGCGGTCTCGATCAGCGCGTGGGACAAATGGAGATGCAGCTGGATGCGTTGAATCAGCAGCTGCTGGTGAGCCGGCTGACTGCGAATGCACCGAGTGAGCGCCTTGCGGCGGCGCTTCAGGCCTCCTCGCTGGCCGAACGCGACCCAGAAGTCGCGATGGTCTTGCTGGAACGGGCGGCGGTCGATTCGGTTGCTTCGGTCCGGTCCGCAGCGATCAGTGCGCTCGGAGACGAGATCAATCACCCCGATACCGCAGCCCGCCTGCTTTCCGTTCTTAACAGCAGCGACTCGCCAATCGTACAGATGGCGATTGTCGATTTGATACTGCGGCGGGGAAATCCATCGTTGCTCGAATCACTGCAGCAGGGACTTGAGGCGGACAGTCTGCATCCGTCCTTGCGCGGCTATGTCGAAGAATCCATTGGAGGGACACAGATATGAAACGAACCATTTCAAACTTGAGTGCGATGGGTCTGCTGCTCGTCAGTGCGACTGCACAGACAGCGCCCATCGTCGACGAAAAAAAGTGGACTGAATCGTTTGAGGTTGGTGACGCACCGCGGTTGACGGTCGACGTCATCTGGGGTGATGTCATTGTCGAGAAAGGGCGAAGCGACCGGATTGAAATGACCATCGAGTCCGTTCGTCGCGCAGATGACCAGGTCAGCTTCGAACGTTCGCTGGAACAGATTCCGCTGAACATCGGGCAAGACAAAGATGACATCTATTTGCGTGTGGGTAGGGATTGGCGACATTGGAATACTCTGCCGCCTTGTCGAGGGTGTTCCGTCGTCGTCAATGTTGTGGTGCGGGTGCCCTCAAACACCGCGGTTGATGTGAGTAGCGTCAATGATGGCGAAGTCATCGTGTCGGACGTCGCCGGCGTCGTCACCGCATCGAACGTGAACGGTGGCGTTTCGACCTCGGGCCTTGCCCGCTGCGAGACCATTGAATCTGTCAACGGCGATGTGCTCGTTGGTTTTGTGCAGAGTCCGCAGCGCGATTGCGATATCGAGACGCTGAACGGCGATATCAATGTGTCGCTACCCAGCGGAGCGAATGCCGACTTCGAAGTGTCGCTATCCAACGGTCGAATGCGCAGCGAGATCGATCTCTCGCCGAAGTCGATGCCGGCGCAGGTTGAGCATGTCCAGAGAGGCGATCGTCACCACTATGAAATTGAGAAGCGCGCTGGCTTGCGAGTGGGTCGCGGCGGCAAAGCGCTCACCTTAAAAAGTCTAAACGGCGACGTGCTCGTCGAAAGGAGTCAATAATCATGGATACCACTTTGGATCGTGCACTTGCTGTTGTGGCGTTTTTGATCGGTATGTTTGTTGCTGTACCGATCGTCTATGCCCAGTCATCACCCATTACGATTGAGCTGTCGCAACCCGACCAACCTATGACTTTGAAGGTGGGTATTCTTTCGGCGGATATTGTGGTCATCGGCGAGGCGCGAGGTGATGTCGAGCTGGTGGTTGAAGGCGGCGAGAGCGAGCGTCGTATCGTGACCCCTTCGGGCAGCAAGGCAATTACTGGCGGTAGTTACCGTCTATCGGCGACCGAGGACAACAACGTTGTTGAGGTCGGTTCCGACTGGCGCAATAGCACGTTGCAGGTTGTGATCCGAGTGCCCGAGGCAGCTAACGTCGAGTTGTGGACGACCAACAACGGGACGATTCTGGTTCGTGGGATCTCTGGCGAAATGCAACTTCAGAACACCAACGGACCGGTGACTGTCGAAGCGGCATCGGGCCCTGTCATTGCAGAATCCGTGAACGACGATATCTCAGTTTCGTTTTCGGATCTGAACGATATTGGCGCGACCTCGTTGACGTCGGTGAATGGCAGTCTGACGATCGGGTTGCCCGAATCGGCCAGCGCTGAGGTTCATTTGGATACTGCGCGCGGTGACATTACGTCCGACTTCGAGATCGACATTCAACCTAGCGCACCGAAAGTATCGAGAACAGAGGACCGCGGTACCATCGAAGTCTCGGTTGAGAATGCGATCATCGCCAACGTCAATGGTGGTGGCCCCGTCATTCGAATGAAGACGCTGAATGGCGATATTCAGATCAACCGAACGCCGTAAGCATGGTCTCAAGAAAGCCGTCCGGTCACCACGCCGGACGGCTATCGTTGACTACGTAGATCCGCCGACTTTGCGCGACACGGTGTAGTGACCCGACTTGGGGTTGGGTAGCCAGGTCTCCCCAACCGAGAATCCCGCTTGGTCGATCCAATCGAAGTACTGACTCTCGCGAAAAAAATTCAGTCGAGGTATCACGCCAAACACATTTCCGATCGGTGCGATAAAGCGCAACCACCCAGCGATATCGCTAAGGCACGGTGTGCTGGTGATCAGCAACCCATCCGGTTTCAGCATATGCCGGAACTGACGCAAAGCACGCGGAACATCGGGTACGAGGTGCAGGATGCTGTGGGCGAGGATCACGTCGTACTGCTCGGGTTTCGCATCCAAATTCGAGATGCTCGACACTTCGAAGGTCACGTTTTGCACCTTTGCCGCTATGGCTTTCTCTTCTGCAATGCGAATCATGTGACTGGATAGATCGGTTGCATGCAGATGTCGGACCGATGGCGCGTGGTAGATCGCGGTCGTTCCTGTCCCGCAGCCCACCTCCAAGACGTGCTGGTCGGGGTCCAGATATTTCTCGGTCCTCGCGAGCTTGTTTTCATAAACCGTCGTATCCGGTACTGGCTTTCGAGAGTACCGAGGCGCAATACGATCCCAGAACCGTGCTTGTGTTTCGAGTTCTTCTGTAGCTGAGCGAGTCATCGTTGCGTCTCCTCTTTGTTTGCTGCAGCGATCGTGTTTTGGCCGACCGCTGTCAGACTCGTATATCGAAATAGACCGTTGGGTTGCGCTAAAGTGCCGCGTGGCTGAAATCCCGCCCGTCGCAGCCAGTCCTGCGCATCCACGGGTGACACTCGATGAGTTCGCCATTTGGTCTGGATGTAGGTGCCAAGCCAAGATCGGCGCGTTAGGCAGCTCACCACCCAGCCGCCAGGCTTCAAAACGCGACGTATTTCGGCAAGCGCTTCGATGGGGTTCGGCAAATGCTCCAAAACATGTGCAGCGATCACCAAGTCGAACTGGTGATCCGAATAGGGCAGCTGTGCGACCGAGGCAACTCGGACGTCGGCGGTGAGGCCGGAGGTTGCGAATCGCTCTTGGCACCGCTGCACCATAGAAGGCGAGATATCTACAGCGCTTAATGCCATCGGTTTGTTCAAGACATCGTCAAGCGCAAGCGAAAGAGAGCCCGTGCCGACACCGCAATCCAGTACGCGGAGTGGCGCATCGCCCGATTCGAGCGCATGTCGATCAAGAAACTGCTCGAACACACGGCGATAGGATGTCGGATAGCCGAGTCGGTTCGTCAGTTCTGTCCACGTCGGTGCTTCGCGATCATAGGCAGAAGCAAGTGCCTCGGTGGCTAGCGGCCGGCGACCGATTCGGATTTGCCAGGAACCGAACCATCGATCGATGACGGGTATTGATTGTGCGTTGTTGTAGGGCATGGGGTTGCTCCTTGAGTTCATGCTGGCATGCTAGCCCTGGCCCTCAGGAACGTAAATTGGCGATTTTTCGATAGTGGGTATGCAAAATTTATGAATTGGCAGGCGGTTAGTTTCGACTGGAATCAGGTCCGTGCATTCCTTGCAACCGCGGAAGAGGGATCGCTGTCCGCTGCGGCCAGGGCCCTGGGTCTCACCCAGCCGACGTTGAGTCGCCAAGTCTCCGAACTCGAATCGGAACTCGGCGTCACGCTATTCGAACGGGGCAAAGGCATCATGCAGCTGACAGAGACCGGCCATGGGCTCTTGGAACACGTTCGAGTGATGGGGGATGCAGCGGCCCGTGTATCGATCGCGGCCGCAGGGCAGTCGGAGGACATCGATGGCCGTGTCCGAGTCACGACAACAGAAGGCTTTGGGATGCTCCACATTCCAGCCATCGTCGAGCAAATTCGTCACCAGGCGCCTGGAATCGAGCTTGAAATCATCGCGGCAAACGAGTCGCTCGATCTCCTGCGCCGCGAAGCGGATATCGCGATTCGTCATGCACGGCCAGAGCACAGCGATTTGATTGCCAAACGCATCGGCAGCATGACAGGGCATTTTTATGCATCGAGTTCGTACCTCGACAAAGTGGGTAGACCTGAGTCTCCAAAGGACCTTGCGCAATACGACTTCATCGGTTTCGAAAGTCCAGAGCGATTGCCGGGTTTGTTTCACGAATTCGGAATTCCTGTCACGCGCGAGAATTTCAAGGTCTACAGTGCAAGCGGTGTCGTGATACTGGCGCTGATGGAGCAAGGTCTGGGTGTTAGCGTGATGACGCGGGATGTTGCTGCGACCAAACCCTCGCTAGAGCAGGTACTGCCGGATCTGCCACCGTTCGATGTTGAGGTGTGGCTTGTGACCCATCGAGAGCTTAAGACGAGCCGCCGAATTCGACTGGTGTACGACGCGATCGCTGATTACGTGAAGGCCAAATCTGAAGAGTATGGCGACTGAGTAGTGCATCGAGGTTGGCAGAGCTAATTGGTGATACGCGAACTTAGACTCGCTTTCGAGTGGTACCGCGGTGATCTCGGTGGTTGGCTGTTTATCGTATTCTTCGTCCTGTTGCTAAGCGGACTCTCATTCTTTTTCAGGCCCGCGATGTATCGTGCCGAGGGCATCAATACGTATCGTCTCGCCGAGGTCGAATATGCCGTGACCATGCCGGCAGGCGGCGGATATTCCGCTTCCTGGAAACTGGACGTCCGGTTGTCATCCGGTAAAAAACTACAGGTGTACACGCTACTGTACGTTCCGAAACAGCCCAGCGTCTGTCTCGCAGAGTATCGTTTCGCGAACGGCAAAGTGACCTACGGTGTTGTGGTTCCAGCGCAGTGCGAGAACGCTTCTAACGGCCAGCCCGACTAAGGCGTCTTTCTACATCCGACAACGTACAGGCACCAAGCCACAATCCACAGCGTCCCGCCAATTGGTGTGATAGCGCCGAGCGCGCGGATGCCGGTTAGCGCTAGCGCATACAAACTGCCCGAAAACAGTACGATGCCGATGAGCATGCACCAGGCGCTTGCGGTCAGAGTTCGGCTACGACCCAATGAATGGATCGTCAGTCCGAGCGCGATGAGGCCGAGCGCATGGTAAAAGTGATATTGGGCGCCGGTTTCGAAGGCATTCAATAGATTCGGCGGCAGCTTGGCGCTCAACCCGTGCGCGCCGAATGCGCCGGCGGCGATGGCCAAGACCGCATTCGCGCCGCCTAGCGTGAGAATCGTTCTGACTTTCAATCCTTTGTCGCCTCGAGCTTGCGTGATGATGCAGTGTACCAACTCTCCCGTCGTCTAACGGCGAACCGACAAGATGGCCGAATTGGTCGTATATATGCCATTTACGCCATCCAACCTTTTGGCCTACAGTCTCGGTATGACTATGAAACTCCGTATCGCGGTTTTGCTGTTCGATGGCGTCAACGCAATTGATGTGACCGGACCAACCGAAGTCTTCGCATCGGCAAGGCTGGCATCTGGCGAGTGTCCGTACGAGATTGAGACTTGGACAAGCGGCGACCGTGAGGTTCGGTGCGAGTCCGGGTTGCGATTGCTCGCCGATCGTTCAATGAACACTCGGCGACGCGCGGACCTGTTGTTAATCCCGGGCGGGCGGGGCATTCGTGAGCCCCGGACCCTGACTCAATGCGCAAGTTGGCTCAAGCGGAACCAGGCGCGATTCAATCGCGTCGTTTCAGTTTGCACAGGCGCCTACGTCTTGGCAGCGGCGGGTGTCGTCGATGGCATGCGAATCACTACGCACTGGGCATTCGCCAAAGCGCTGCAAAACGAGTTTCCAAAGGTAGACGTTTGCGCTGATCGCTTGTTCGAGCGCAGTGGCAAGTTTTGGACTTCGGGCGGTGTCACGGCGGGAATCGACCTCGCTTTGCAGATCGTCTCCGAGGATGTCGGCAGACGGGCCGCAATGGAGGTGGCGAGAGAGTTGGTCGTGTTTTTGCGTCGATCAGGCCATCAGTCGCAATTTTCAGAGCCGCTGAAGACACAGGCGAGTGCGCCCGCGCATCTCGACAACGCATTGAGTTGGGCGGTCGGTCGATTGGGTGAAACCATGACGGTCGAACAACTCGCAGCGCGTTCGGGCCTAAGCACGCGACAGTTTTCGCGGAGCTTCAAACAAGCCTACGGCACGTCGCCGGCAACCTATCTCAAGAGGATGCGGTTGGATCGTGCGCGCACGCTCTTGTCGCAGGGGAACACCGTCACCCAGACCGCGCACTCTGTCGGCTTCGAAACTGAGGATGGTCTGCGCAGGGCGTTCTTGTCAGCCTACGGTGTAACTCCATCACGTTATCGAGCACGGTTCCTAAATTCGGTAAGGGGGTAGTCATGAATCGGTGTTCCAGACGCGCTTTTGTTATGACCGCGTTGGTGTCCTGCGCAGGTTCAGCTTGTGGATCGGAGAATCGATACCACTCGGGCGCGGAGTCCGGTTTCTTTTGTCCGCCGTGTGGTTGTGACAGTGATCATATCTTGTTCGAGCAGCCCGGGACGTGTCCGTCTTGCGACATGATTCTAAGGCCCGCGGTCGATCCTGAACTTGGTTTGGCGCCCGCGAATCTTCCGGTAGGAGCATCGCGATTTGAGCTGGATGGGGTGCGTGGACGCTTTCGCGCCCATGTGTTCCGTTCGCAAAACGCTACCGAGAACGCTGATTTGTTAGTGGTATTGCCAGGGGCCGGGCGCAATGCGGATGACTACCGGAACGTTTGGTTAGAGACGGCTATGCGGCGGGATTTGGTTGTGCTCGCATTGGAGTTCTCCGAGCGTTCCTACCCGCTAGCAGCCTACAACCTCGCGGGGACGGTACGGAACCTTCAGTACTCGAAACCGGAGTTCGAGCGGATCAACAAACGCTCGCGCGTGGTGCGCCTCAATGACGATCCGTTCACGGCGGAGGCACAAACCGATCAGACACAGTGGCTGTTCACGGATATCGAGCAAGCCATCGAGCACGTTTGCGGTGTGCTCGGATTGAATCAAGCGCGCTTCGATGTTTTCGGTCACTCAGCAGGCGCCCAAGTTGCCCATCGCATGGTCCTTTTCCGACCGGGGCTTGCTATCAACAAAGTCGTTGCCGCTAACGCTGGGTGGTACACGTTCCCAGAAACTGCAGTGGACTTGCCACTCGGGATTGCGAACAGTGAGCTAGCGACGGAACGTCTGGATCAAGCTTTGACCATCGACCTGGTCGTATTGCTGGGTGAGAAAGACAACAGCGATGGCGCTGGGGGCACGCTGCTGCGGAGTTCGCAATTGGACGCGCTCCAGGGGTCGCATCGCTTCGAACGCGGGCGACGGTTCTTCGCAGCGGCCCAGCGCGCAGCGATTGCGCGAGACATGAAGTTGAATTGGTCTTTGCAAACCGTGCCGAATGTCGGTCATGATTTTCGAAGAATGAGCGCCGCTGCGGCCGAGGTCTTGTATCCGGAACAGTAGAGCGAGTTGAATCGGTTAGCGCGCGACAGCTTCGGCAATTTGCGGTCGCGTATCGCCCGGACTCATCGGTTCACCGCAGTGCGAACACGCGACGGTTGGCTGCAAAACGGCGCCGCAACGTTTGTGACGAACAACAATCGGTACGCCCTCAGGGGCCGCGAAGTGTCGATCGCCCCAAGCCTGCAGCATGATCAGCACAGGGGCGAAATCGCTGCCTTTATCGGTCAGTTGGTATCGCTTGCGTCCGTAGTTGTCGCCCACGGGGATTGCCTCGATTGCCTCAAACTCCACCAGCCATTTCAAACGTTCACTGAGAATGTTCGTCGCAATCGCCGTGTCTTCCAAGATTTGATCGTATCGATCGACGCCCATCAGTAGCGACCGGATCACAAGGGCGCACCATCGATCCCCCAGCAACTCTGCCGAGTCCGTGAACAACAACGCGTTCTCCGTAGACGTCGCGAGCGCACGGCGTAATCGGCGTCGCATGTAGTTCGGCTGCATAAGACCAAGACCTGGGCCAGGCTCCCAGATCACATCGTTGACGTCGAACTCTTCGTGGCAGTGCCCGCAAATCGGCGTGGGTATCGTGGTGTGTCCGCATCCGGTGTGTATGAGCGACACGCGAAACGCCTTTGGCGTTCGTGCCCAGCGCTGCTCCCATCGGTGCAACATCAAAGTCACCCAATACAGGTCCAAGCCGATATCGCTCAACAGGTAGTCGAATCGCGACGAGTCTCCGCGGCACGGTCGCTTGCGGACAATTTGTGCTTCCTGCAGCTTCTGCAGCCGGTTGGACACCATGGCCTTCGGCAGGCTTGTCCTTTGTTGGATTTGCGAGAAACGGTGGGTCTGAAGCCAGATCGACTCAAGAATCAACAAGGACGGCAGGTCGCCAATCACATCGAGTGCTCGCCAGATCGAGCACGTTCGCACGAGCTTGGTCTGTTTGAGTGCACTGGTTGTCAGTGGCAAATCCCGGTTGAATTCAGTAGTGATGTCAGTCGCCTGCGCTCACCACGAACGAGCAGTTCGTGGTTCCCGATCCTCCGACATTGAAGGTTGCCACATTTTTCGCGTTCGCCACCTGAATTTCTTCGGCACAACCGGTCACCTGGCGACTGGCGTCGAGCAGCATGCGCACCCCGGTCGCACCAACCGGGTGTCCGGTGCCCATAAGCCCGCCCGATGGATTGACTGGGATCGTCCCATTGAACTGCGTTCTGCCATCTTCGATGGCTTGCCATGCCTTGCCTGCGTCGGTGATTCCGAAATGTTCGATGGCCGCGTACTCCGTCACCGTGAAGCAGTCGTGCGTTTCGATTGCATCAAGTTGGGAGATATCGGTGATTCCAGCGCGCCGGTAGGCATCCAAGATCGCTTTGCGCGTCCAGGGCAACGCGTAGTGTTCGTGCCTACTGTCAGCCAACTTAGTGGCGAGTCGCATTGGGGCGGTGGTGTGGCCCCAGCCCGAAATCCGCGCGAGCTGGCTAAGTCGCTTGTTGTGCGTCGCGCAGTAAGTCGTCGCCGCCGCTTCGGAGGCGAGAATGAGGGTCACGGAGCCGTCCGTGATTTGACTGCAGTCGTGGCGGCGCATCCAACCTTCTACGACCGGATTTAGCTCATCGTCCTCGGAGAAGTGCGCATCAGATAGCGTCCAGTCGCGTGTTTGAGCGCGCGGGTTACGTTTCGCATTCGCGAAATTCTTCTTTGCGATTTCGGCTAGGTGATTTCGCTTAAGACCATAGCGCTGGTCATATTCCTCAGCGAGCTCGGAGAACATCGCAGGCCATACGAATTCAGCATCTGTCGCTTCTTCGCCAACCCATGCGGCCGCACCCAGGAAGTCAGAGGCGGTTTTGCCGAGAACGTTGCGCATCAATTCGACGCCTGTCACGCACGCGATGTCATAGCGACCACTCTCGAGATCGGCCATCGCGGCGAGCGCAGCCAACGATCCTGATGCGCAGGCGCCCTCATGACGGGAGACCGGTATGCCGGCAAGATCCGGGTGTGCATGCCCGAAAAACCCCCCTAGCATGCCCTGACCGGTAAACAACTCGCCGACGAAGTTGCCGACGTGGCCGACAGAGATTTGATGAGCATCGATTGCGGTCGCTTCTAGCGCGCCGTTGATCGACTCGAAAATCAGGTCAGAGATTTCGCGGCCTTCGCGCGTGGCGTGCCGCGCGAAATCCGATTGATACCCGCCCAGTATGAAGACAGTGTTCGACATCGGTGACACCTCAACGATTGAGTTCGTCTGCTTCGGCCCAGACCGCATGGGTGCCGCTGCAGATTCTATGTGGCAGCAAGATTGTCGCGATCGGACCGGCGCCCAGATTCTGCGCGTCCAAGATCACACATTCAGACCGGTCCTGCGCCATGTCCGTGATGAAGCTGATTAGATAGCCGTCGTCCTCGGCGGTTGCGTCTTTACGCGGAATGAACGGCGCCTCGGAACCGAACCGCTGCGCGCCGAACTCGTATTGCTCGAATGACTGCTGCTCGAGATCGTGCTTGACCAGACCGCGGAACAAGAACCAGCCCGGCTCGCCAAGCGCGCTGTACACGTAGCGATTGCGAATACCCTGGTAGTTTGGATTGATCGTCCCGAACTCGACAAACTCTGCGTCGCATAGTCTTGATTCGCTCGCTTGCCCGGTCTTGAGGTCAAAACGCCATCGATGCAAATGTGGTTTCAATGAATGCAGATCAATCCCGGCGCCGATGATCTTGTAAGGATCTGGCATCGACTCCAGCGGTTTTGGCCAAGGATTTTTCTGAAAGTAACCATCAAGTACCAGTTCATCGCCATCTTCATAGCAATTCGTGTAATGCAGGACGTAGGTTGTGTCGGTTTCGAACCAACGCATGTCTTGCGTTGCACCAAACCGGGGAATCACGCCGAATCGAGCGGGTAGATCGCGGTCGTAGTAGGGTACGTAGAATCCCTGTTCCAGCATGTGTTGCGGCCAATACAGAGGAAAGTCGTTCAGTACAGAATATTGACTACTGATCGCCATGTCGTGTGGCAAACGCGGCCCTGGCAAGTCAATCGGGATGTAGTGCTGCAGCTGGTTGTCGGCACTGACCACGCCATAGTGCATGTACGGCGCATGGGTTGAATAGTTGAAGAACATCAACTCACCGGTCTTCGTATCGACTTTCGGATGCGCAGAGATTCCGTCGAATGGGACCCATCCCTCAATGCCAAGGGTCGTTAGGTCCTCAGGTGACAAGCGATAGCCATCACCGCACTGCCAAAACGTGGACAGCAAGTTGCCCGCGTGGACACAGATGTCGGTGGAAGAGCTGTCTTTCACGTGACCGTGCGCACCCCAGCCGCGGCGCGTGGACTTTGCAGGATTGCCCGTGAAGCCGATCCAAAGCGGGCCACCGGCTTCCTGCTCGGCGTGGAACCCTTGTGTGCGCACAAAGCGATTCTTATAGCGAGCTTTACCATCCTGGATCTGCATCATATGCAGCATGCCGTCGCCATCGAACGGGTGGTATTTGCCAATCGCGTCATGCACGGGGTTCTCGGTGTTTCTCACGTAGATGCCGTCGATATCCTCCGGGATCTGTCCGATCACCGTCAGATCGTCTGCATCGTATTCGTCGTAGTTCGGTGTCCAAGCACCGTTCCGATACGGGTGGTCGTTCTCACGCAGCGTGCTGCGGACTCTGTTCACCAATTGCGCCATGCGTGTTCTCCTTGCGGCCAAACCTTAGTCGGTGCGCCTCACTATCATTGCCGAGCCGATGCCAGTCGCGCCGAGCGTCACGACCATGCCGGTCTCTTTGTCTTGAAGTTCCAATTCGTCGAGGAGGATGCTGGTCAGGACCGCGCCGGTTGCCCCCATTGGATGACCCATAGCGAGGTGGCCGCCGTTTGGATTGACCCGATCCATGTCCGGTTGGTAGCGCCGCTCAAATCTGAGCGGTGCTGCCGCAAACGCCTCCATAAATTCGATCAAGTCGATGTCAGGCAGGGTCATACCGCTGTCGTTGAGAGCTTGTTCCATTGCGGCAAAGCCGGCGCCGAATTGCAGAACGTGGTCACCGCCCACTTCGGCAGTTGCAATTATCTCGGCTCTCGGGGATAGCTGCGCACGACGGCCTGCTTCCGCTGAGCCCATCAAGGTCAACGCGGCACCGTCAGTAAAGCCAGGGACGTGACCGGGCGTGTGCGTGAAGTCGAACGGTCCCAGCTGTGGGAACCGGCGCTTGACCAGCGCGCGTAGGGCTTCGGTCGATGCATCGTCTTTGAACAGAGTGGGCAAGCGCGCCAGTTGTTCCAGCGTCAGATCGGCTCGGACCCACTCGTCTGTCGCTAGCGCAACCTCGTTGTTGCTGTCGACCATCGGAATGACCGCGTTCGAAAATCGATCGGTCGACCAGGCTGCCGCGGCACGTTGGTGCGAGCGAAGCGAAACCGCATCAAGGTCCGCGCGCGTGAAGCCTTCCATCGCGCCCAGCACTTCGGAGCCGAGCGGCGCGGGTGTCCACTCGAGTTGATGGCTGACACTCGCATCGCAATACAAGTGTGCGCGATCGGCAAGAAACGGTACCTGGGAGAGCATCTCCACGCCGCCCGCAAGCGCCAGTTGATGCGGTTTGGAACGACTCCAAGCGTCGGTCAGGTTGATCGCGCTCAGCCCACCCGCGCAGTAATTGTTCACACTGAATGCGGCGGTTTCGGCACGCAACGACGAGGCGAGTTTCGACACCAGGGCGATATGCCCGCCCTGACTGTCCACCTGACCCACGCAGCTCAGCATCAGCATGCCGATGTATTCAGGCAGTGCCGGGCTGCCTCGCTCAACCAGCGCATTTACCAATTGGCGCACCAATTCCTGGGGGGTGAACTGGTTGAGACCTCCGGGGTTGGTCTCATCGGAGACACCGCGGCCTCGGGGAGTGCGTACTGCGTCGTAGATCAGGGTCATAAATTTGGTCCGACTATTCGATGAATTAGATCAGCTATAAACTTGCAAAACAAGACCAACAGGACCAAAATCCCTGCGCTTCACGTTGCTCGGTCACGAATCTCATTAGGGGATCCTTGGAAATGGACCTTCATATAGCTGATGATCTTCAGATTGGACGATCAATAGTCGAGTCCGGTATTGAGCGAGAATACCCAAAGTCTATTTATGAAAGTTTAATTGAGACATCTGTTTCGGTCGGGGATCAACCCGGGATTAGCTTCCAAATGGACGGTCGTCCCCGCTGTCGTTCGACCACAATGACGTGGCGGCAGACGGTCGATGATGCGATTCGGTTCGCCCGGTTTGCCCGAGAGAATGGCATTCAGCCGAGCGACAAGGTGGCCTACCTGCTGCCAAACCTGCCAGAGACCGTTGTGACCTACCTCGGCGCGATGGTCGCCGGTTGTGTCGTTCCAATCAATCCACTGCTTGAACCCAAACAGATCGCATCGATACTGAGGACGACGGGTGCGAAGATGCTAGTCACGCTCGCCCCGATTCCCGGGGTCGATATCGCGCAACGTGCGGCGGCTGCCGTTGCCGAGTTGGAGTCGACGATCGCGGTCGTTGAGGTGGATATCACACGTCACTTGCCTCCGGTGAAGCGTTGGCTGGCCGGCGCCTTGCGCCCCAATGTTGTCTATCGGCCGGATGTGCAGCGCGTCGCATTTTCGGATGCCTTGGACAGCCAAAGCACCGACTGGACGGATGATGCGAGTTCAGATGATCGGCCGGTTGCGTGTTTTCACACCGGCGGAACAACGGGAAACCCAAAGGTTGTTCAGCACTTCGAGCGAGGGGTTATCTTCACGGGATGGCTGGGTGCGACCATGCTGTTCTCGAAAACTTCCGTCGCGCTTTGTCCGCTGCCCTTGTTCCATGTCTTTGGGTGTCACGCGGTGATCATGAGTGCGGTGCTGTCGGGTGCACACGTCGTGCTCCCATCGCCAGCAGGATTCCGAGGCCCAGGTGTCATCGACAATTTTTGGCGACTGATCGAGAGATGGCAGGCAACGTTCGTTATTGCGGTACCGACGGCGATGTCAGCCATGCTGCAACGCCCAGTCGACGCGGACGTGTCGTCTGTCGACCTTCTGCTGTGTGGTTCCGCGCCATTGCCCGTTGCACTGTACGAGCGTTTCGAGCGGGAAACCGGCATCGAGGTGGTCGAAGGGTACGGCATGACCGAGGCTACCGCCTTGGTTGCGGCGAATCCGGTCGGTGGTCGCAAAAAAATCGGATCTGTTGGGTTTCCTTTTCCCGGTGTCGATGTGCGCATACACAAACGCGTCGATGGCCAGTCGGTGACCTGCCCCGCGAACGAAATCGGGGAGATCGCTGTGCGTGGACCCGGTGTGCGCACCGATGCACTGTATTTGGACGCCGCGGCCGAACCTGTGGATTCAGTTGATGGGTTTCTACTGACCGGTGACCTCGGGCACTTCGATGACGATGGGTATCTATGGGTCACAGGCCGCGTGAAGGAGTTGATCATTCGCGGCGGCCACAACATAGATCCCGCGGCAATCGAGGCGGCGTTCGCGGCTCACACTGCGGTTGATCTTGTTGCAGCGGTTGGACAACCGGACACGCACGCTGGTGAGGTGCCCTGTGTGTATGTGACGTTGCGCGACGAACTCGAAGGCGGCGCGGAGTCCCTAGCGGCGGCTGTGCGACCGACCATCACCGAGCAGGCGGCGTGGCCGAAGCATGTGGAGATAATGGATGCTTTGCCACAAACCGCTGTGGGTAAAGTCTTCAAGCCGGCGCTTCGGAAGATGGCGGTGCGGCGGGTGTTTGATGCCACTCTAGCCAACGCAGGCCTTCAGGCGCGCACGGCTGACGTCGTGGACGGTCCTACGGGCCTGCTAGTGAAACTCTCCGGCTACTCGGCCGATGAGGTTGCGGAAATTCAAACGGCACTGGGAGACTTCACGATTCCATGGCGTTGATCCCAGTCGCGGTGTCATACTTCGCGCCATGAAGATACCGGCAGCTGAAACACTTCTGGGCCTTGCGTAATGGGCGACAAGAAAATCGATACTCGAGCCATCGGGCTCGACGTGGGGATGCGGTTCGCGCGTTGGTTGACCGGCGCTGAGCATTTGCACTACGGCTTGTGGACCGGCCTCGAAGCCAATGCTGGCAACGTAGGTCGCGCTCAGGCTGCTTACACCAAAAAACTCTTGGGGCTGTTTCCTGGGGCGTCGCTCAGAGTGCTTGATGTCGGCGGTGGTGCTGGTGAGACCGCGGGGGAGATGTGTGAACTCGGCCACACGGTGGATATCGTGACACCGTCAGCCATGCTGGCGGAGCGATGCCGTGTCAATGCGCTGGATGCCATCACTCATCAATCGAAGTTCGAGGACTTTGAAACCGACAAGACATTCGATCTCGTCTTGTTCTCCGAGAGCTTTCAATACATCCCTCCGCAGCTCGCGCTTGAAAAAGCGTGCCGCCTCACGCGATCCGGTGGCCATGTTTTGATTTCTGATTGTTTTCGATCGGATCAATTCGAACGCAGCGCCGAGCAACGCGCTGTCGGGGGTGGTCATTTGGTCGCCAATTTTGAAAAGATCGTTGCTGACCTGCCGCTTGACCAGCTGCTAATGGACGACATTACCGAAGCCGTCGCGCCGTCAATCGATATCGAACAGGGCTTCTATAAAATCCTTGGCACGGCGATCTTTAGATATGACGAGGAACTGTCGGCCAAGCGGCCAAAACTGCGTTGGCTCGGTAATATGCTCTTGAAGCTGTTCGTGTCCGAACGTCGACGAAATCGACTATCGCAGCGTTTGCAAGGCGACGAACGCACGAGCGAGGTGTTCCTGAGGAACAACCGTTATCTGCAGGTGCTACTTCAGCGTCAGTAGCTCCGCTGCGATTAGAGTGTCGGGTTAGTCGCTTGAGCTGACCATTTCAAGGACGCCTGAAGTGAGCGCCTCGTTGATCCACTCTTTCGACAGATCATCCGACACGACGGCGACGGAGGGGTGGTAACCCGTCCAGCGATTTCGTCCAGCCTGCTTGGAGGCGTACAGCGCATGGTCGGCGATACTCACAACATCTTGCCACGAAAAGCGTTCGACGTTCTGACCATCAAACGGCAGTGCAGCGAACCCAATTGAGCAGGTACATCGCAAGACCTCGCCGTTCTCAAGGATCGTTGGACATCCCTCGATCTCTTCGCGAATCGTCTCCGCGATAAATGGTGCGTTCAATCGATCGACAAATCGTGCGACGACCAGGAACTCCTCGCCGCCCCACCGAATCGCATAGTCCTCCTGACGCGAGCATTGCTTCAGCGCCGCGCCCACGGCTTTCAGCACGGCATCGCCGGCGTCATGTCCATGCACGTCATTGACCTTTTTGAAGTGGTCGATGTCAATCAGGATGAAAACCAGATCCGCCGCCTCATTAGTGGCAAATTCGGAACGTAGCTGTCGCTCTCGCCATAGCCGAACACTGCGCGCGATATCTGAGTCAATATGCCGCTCTAGAAACCGTCTATTCGACAATCCGGTCAGACTGTCTGTCAGGCTAGCCTGGTCAACAGCGTCGTAGGCGTCAGTGAGTTCGGCATTTCGCTCGCGCAACGCTTGTGTCTTGCTCGCGACTTCTTCGGCCAGGCGGAGATTGGTTTGGTGTGCCATTCGACGGCTGTAGAGCATGAACAGCAATACGAAACCCACCAGCAAGCTAACGATCCACGTGCGCTGCCTCGTAGACTCGCGCTCCAAGGCTAACGTCGCTAGTTCGCGATCTTTCTGCGCGAGTTCCAATGCTATGGCTTGGCGTTCGAACTCGACCTCACCTTGCATGGCGGCGAGCACCGAAGTGCGCATGCCATCCGATAGTTCACGGCTGACTGAGATTCGCCGCCGCATTGCATCCAGTGCTTCGTTCGGCCGACCGGCAGCTTCGAGGACTTGGACTTCAAGGTCATGCAGCCAGAGCACTCTTTGCATGGATCGTTGTGAGATCGCGTCTTGTAGAGCTGCTTCGATATGCTCAAGCGCCGATCCATACGAACCCAGCGCAAGCTCGATTTCCGCAAGCCATTGGCGTGTCCGGTTTGCAAGGACTGGCCAGTCTTCGGTCTCGCACTTTCGCAGAATATCGCGGAGTCGCGCTCTCGCGTCTTCTGCGTTGTTCTCGAGGCTCTCGATTCTCGCGAGCGTCGCTAAGGACCATTGATAGTCCCGAGGCGTATCAATCGACTCGAACAATAAAATTGCGGTCTCAACATTGCTTCGTGCGGCTGCCAGTTCGCCGACCTCGATGAGTACCATTCCAAGGCGCACATGGCTGTAGGCAATGTTGCGTGGCGAGCCCGATGCTCGATCCAGTTCGAGCGCGTCCTCGTAGTAGCGCAATGCCTCAGGGTATTCGCCCAGTGATTCGTGGATCGACGCCACGTTGAACAACCCATCCGCGACGCCGGAGGTATCGCCAATCTGGCGTGCGATTGCCATCGACCGTTGGTGCCACTCCAGAGACTGTTCTAGCTGCCCGAGGAAGCGGTAGATCACCCCATAGGTGTTGTACACGCTGAGTGTGCCCGTGGTGTCGTTCAAGGCGGAGAACTCATCGCGAGCTTGGTGTAGCCAAGATAGCGCGTTCGGGTAGTCAGCGCGATACCGATGCACGCGCGCGAGTTGCAAAAGCGCGTTGCCGCGCTCGCTCGCTGGATCACCGTCGCCAAGAATGTGTAGTGACTCGACTAAGTACCGCTCCGCGTCATCGTATCGGTTTTGCTCGATGTACACTTCGGCCAATCCCGACATGATTCGAGCTCTGAGCGGAGTCTCGTTTGCGCCGAACTGCTCCTCGAGCGCCGCCATCGCTATGGATTCCGCTTCGGTCAACCGCCCATCGAGCTGCGCTTGCTTGACCTCCTCAACGATAGTCTCTGGGTTGAAACCCAGCGCGTTGACTTCTATTGCGGTGACGGACCAGCCCAGCAGGACGACGACCAGCGTCGATAAGGCAAACCAACCTCGATTCTCGATGATCATTTTCATGGTTGCGACCGAGCAGGAAACGCCTGGTGCCCGGTTGCGCACTCCAGTGGGAACAACACGCACGCGCTCTATGATCGCATACCTCGCTGACATGCTGAAAAGTGTCCTTCTACTGCTGCGCGCCGCGATTGACGTCCGTTCGATCTGGCAGCAGACTCAAGGCTTCATCGAATAGGCAGTGAAACAATGAACTTAGTCATGCAGTGGGTGACGGCCGTCGCCATCGTACTGATCTCGAATCCGCTGTTGGCGCAGGGCGCGGCGGAACGTGATGACAGCATCAAGTACGCCTGTTTGGTCACCGGCGAGCTCGGCAATGAGGTAGACGAAGCATGGTGTCAGTGTCAGAACGATTATTTCAACGAGCTGCTCACCGATGCGGATTGGGAAACCTACACCAACGACTATTACGCGCTGACCGCCCGCATGAACGATCAACGTTCGACGCCACCCAATAGCTATGCGCGGGCTGTGAAACTCGGTAACGTCCATTGCCGGACCTGCAAGCAGAATGACTACAAAGGGTGCTTATCGGATGACGGTGCGACACCATCGACCGGTGCATTCGACAGGTTGTTGGCAGATTTGCGTGACGGCCAGTTCGACGCAATCGACAATACCAACCTCTTCAAATCTTTTTTCGTTCACTACGTCACGGGGTACTACACTTTTTGCGCCAACCAAGTCGTCGATCCTGTTGACCGCAGTGTTGTCTGGCGTGAGTGGTTGGTGTCTGACTTTAGTCGCGTGCAGACCGACGAGCAGGTGAACGTGATGAAAGTCGCGAGACGCCTAGTCGGCGCCTATGATCAATACTCCACTCAGGTTTCGAACAGTATGGCGCAGGATTGGGGGCGCGAGCTGCTTGAGGCCCGAGAGCGACTCGAACTGCCGACCAAGTGGTTCCAAAGCGCGGTGAATCAGATTGTTGAGCCGCGAGTCTTTATGCAGAATCACCTGCAAGGGCGTTGCGATGCGCGCGATGTTTCGGCGGCTTATGAAAATCTCTACCGATTCTCGCAGGGTCAAGATCCGTTGGTCGTGCCGGAGTTCCAGGCGGAGCGGTTAAGGAAGGCGGAGTATCGAGAGCGTCGCAAGGCGGAAGTTCGAGCTGCGGTGCTTGAATCTAGAGACCGTGCGGCCGCGCGCTATGCCGCTGCGCAAGCTCGAGAAGCTCAACTACCGCCGAAGAGCTTCGCCTGTGATGCCGCCTATCGGGAGAGCCGAGCGGCCGCGACGGTCGTCAATCGTCGGGGAGCTGATTTTCAAACGCTTGTCGGTGGCTGGTCTGGAACCTTCAACGGGAAGCCCTTCGAACTTGCGACTTGGTCGGATCGGTTTGGCGTCAGCGTTACGGGTTACGGCTATTTCCCTGACTACGATTGTCTGTTCAAGGCAACATGGGAATCGCCCCATGGTGTTTCGATGCAAGAACGGGTGGCCTTGCTGAGGCTGCGCGCTTATCAACAGAACCTGCGCCCTGACAATTGTGCCGCGATGGTCAGAGACGATCGCGACGGTGAGATTCACTTTTTCGGTGCGCAGGGTTTCGTCACATTGGGGTCGGACATGAATGACTTCGTTTGGACCGTTAGTAGCGGCAAGCTCAGTCAGCACTCGCCGATGGGCTGTGACGATGTCGCGGTCACTATGTCGCGTGGGGGTGTCTCCGACGACTTCAAAGCCGTCATGCGCCAGCACCCAGGTACGGAGCGAAACGCAACGCCGATTCCCACGGGCTTCATCGACAGCCTGTAATGGGATCGGTCCGACAGGCGTCGTGTTGCCGCCGGCGCGTCTCGAACTGACCGATTCTGTAATCCGCCTCCAGTCGGGGTGCAATTCGCACTAAAATGGCGCGATGTCATTCGATAGATTTTTGCACTCGTCGGTATTGGGTTCACTGCTCGCGGTGGCGGTCCTCGGTGCCCCCAGCCAGTCGAGCGCCCAGTCGACGGAGTCTTCGGTTCGGCAAGTACTAGCGCCGTCAGATTTCGCGAGGTTCGCGCCGCGAACAGCGTTGGATATGGCGCGCCAGGTTCCCGGTTTTCCGATCGATGAAGGGGAATCCGAACGCGGTTTTGGCCAAGCAGACACAAATATTCTCGTCAACGGACGACGCATTTCCGGCAAATCGAATGGACCGGTCAACGTGCTCGGGAGAATCCCGGCCGACGATGTCGTGCGTCTCGAAATACTCGATGGAGCGAGTCTCGATATCGGAGGTCTGTCGGGGCAGGTATTGAATGTGGTGACGGCGACGGGAGGCGGTATTAGCGGGCAGTTTCGTTACTCGCCGGAAGGCCGGACCGATGGCGTGCCGTTCCGCTGGGGTGACGCGGCGTTCGCACTGTCGGGAGGCAGTGAACTCACCGAGTGGACCTTGAACATTAGCAATGAGCAAGCCAGTCGCGGTGCCACGGGGCCGGAGCTTGTCACCGACGGTTCAGGCGTGGTGACGGATCGACGTGAGGAGGATTTCGAGAACTTCTTTGATCAACCGGGGATTGCAGGTTCGATCACAAAGGTGTGGCCCTCCGGAAACGTCTTGAACCTGTCTGCAGAGGTGAATTGGTTTCTTTTCGAATTGCAGGAACGTTCGCGCCGAAATCCTATTGATGATGTCGAGCAAACTCGCGATCTTGTCGAAACTGAAGATGAGTTTAACTTCGAGATTGGTGCGGACTACGATTTCTCGCTAGGTCGTGGACGGCTAAAACTCATCGGCCTGCATCGATATGAAGACAGTCCGACCGAGGCAAGGGTTCGGACAGATTTTTCGGATGAACGACCACCAACCGGGTCTGTCTTCGATCGCCGAGCCGAGGAAGCCGAAACGGTTTTGCGTGCCGAATACACTTACAACGCGTTGGGTGGGGATTGGCAGTGGTCGCTGGAAGGCACGCACAATTTTTTGGATATCGATGGGACGCTCAGCGTTCGCGATGACACTGGCGAATTGGTGCAAGTCGAATTGCCGGGAGTCTCTTCACGTGTGGAGGAGGACAGGGCGGAGCTCACCGCGAGCTACAGCCACGCCCTGACTGATCGCTTGCAGATGCAGTATTCGCTCGGCGCCGAATATTCCGAGATCCGGCAATCTGGATTGTCCGGACAAACGCGTGATTTCGTTCGGCCCAAAGGCTTCGTGTCGGCGAATTGGGCCGCCAACGATGCATTGGATGTGGCGGTGCAGCTTGAACGGCAAGTGGGTCAGCTGCGGTTTTTCGATTTTATTGCGTCGGTCAACGTCAACCAAGATCGCGTGAATGTGTCGAACGCGGATCTTGTGCCGCCGCAAAGCTGGTTGCTGACAATTCAGGCACAGCAGTCACTTGGCGATTGGGGATCGGTAACGCTAAGCGGCTTTTTTGAAGACATCACCGACATCGTGGATCAGATTCCGATCGAGGGTGGAGGGCAGGCCCCTGGCAACGTGGATGCGGCAGAGCGGTGGGGCGCATCGACGAACTTGACGCTGCTATTCGATCCGATGGGTTGGCAAGGGCTCAGGATTGATCTGGACGGTGGCTACACGCGTTCTAATGTGGTCGATCCGTTGACGGGCGCGGAGCGCCCCATTTCCGATGACGATTACCTCGAGTTCGAGGCGACGATCCGACAGGATTTTTCCGGAACTCAGTGGGCGGCGGGTATCGAAATGTTCTACAGCGAGCAACGCCCCTCGATTCGGCTGGACGAAATTAGCTTGAACCGTCCCACACGACCGTTCACTCGGGTTTTTTTGGAAAACAAAGATGTCTGGGGAATGACGTTGCGCGGGAGTGTGGGCAATCTCAACGATCGTCGTATCGAGTTCACGAGAACGATTTTCGATGATCGAGTCGCCAACGAGATCGCGTTCAGTGAGGCGCGACTAAGAGAGTTCGGACTGCTGATTCGACTGGACATTGAGGGTAACTTTTAGGTTAGGCACTGTAACGATGTCTGGGTAAACCACAGCAGGTCGGTGTTACGCGATTCGCGCGACTCCTAATCACTCCGAGAAAAGTTCGCAACGCTGAGCCTACGTTGTATGGTAGGACCAGTGGGGGCGTGTGCGGAAACCTACTTGGTCTCGATTTCACAATTGACGCAGGCTGAACTGGATCGGCAGTTCGATGCTGTGCGCATCGGTGACGATGATGTGCAGGATTTCACTGCGCGGCTGGCCGTCGTATTGCTGGTCGGAATTGTTCTTTGGCGTGGCACAGACCAATTGCTGATGTTGGTTTGGGCTATAGGCTACTGCGTTCTGAATCTTTGGTTCTGGAAAGTTGCGTCCCGCAGGACAGAGAGCGCGACGCCTAACCAATTGCGTATTGTGCTGTCGGGCAGCGTTCTGATTTCCGCCTGGTATGCCGGCATGGTGGTCTACGTCGCTACCCTTGGCGATGGCGACTACCTTATCTTGGCCGCGTGCGGCACCGTAGGCGCTGCGCTCCACACCTTGTCGACGAACGATGAATTCAGTTACTCGGCTTTAATCGATCTCACCGCCACGGTAGTCGCCGGCATCGGCGTGTTGCTCGCAGCGGCTGGACAAATGAACTCTCAGTGGGCGATGGTGGCGACCCTCTTAGGAGGTCTCTGCGTGATCGGCTATTTCTGCATTGCTGTTCGCCAGGTTCTTGGCGATCGAGAGAGTCTTCACAAGCGGCACCTGGCTGATATCCAAGATCAGAAGATGCGCGCGTTGGGCCAGTTGTCCAGTGGATTGGCACATGACTTCAATAATCTACTCGCGGTGGTTTCGATGAACATTGAACTTGCGAGAGTGACTGAAGAACAGGCGCAGCGCGAAAAGCACCTCGGCGATGCATACGCCGCGGCAGGAAGTGGCGCTGAGTTGATTAAGCAAATGATGGCGTACGTCAGAAAATCTGATCTCAAAAAAACAGAAGTTGATGTTCCCGCGCTCATGGACCGAATGCTTGCCGTTCTCCCGCGTGTGCTGCCTGCTAGGATCGAATTGGGAATCGACATCGCGCCACGATGCAACGTGCAATGCGATCCGGAGATGCTAGAGAGTGCGTTGCTCAATCTTGTGATTAATGCGCGCGACGCAATCGGTGATCATCCTGGGCGAATCGATATTTCGGTGTCGACGAATTCCGATGCGTCCCTGGTAGAGATTCGAGTCCGGGACTCGGGTCCAGGTATGGACATGGAGACGCTGGAGCTGGCGTGCGAACCGTATTTTACGACCAAGGGGGTCGGGCAAGGTTCGGGGCTTGGACTGTCGATGGTCAACGGGTTTGCAGAGCAATCCGGCGGGCGATTGATACTCGCGAACTGTGTCCAGGGTGGTCTGGAAGTTAGTCTTGGGTTACCCGCTGCCTTTTCGGATACGCGCTCGTAGAGCCACTGGACTGAGAGGGCGCTTTACAGCTTGGTCAAAATCGGAAATCATTAGTTTCGTATTATTACGAATCGGTGTTTTACGAATTGAGTGAGCTTACGAGAGATTTGTTTCCGCTTGGCGTGGCTACAGGGCCGGCGTTTTGCAATCGCGCTGGAGAGCGAGATGCGCTGAAGCGCAACATCCGTGCTGGCAGGCATACCTGGATTTGGGCGCGACGGAGAATCGGCAAAACCAGTTTGGTCGAACAGGTGATACTTGAGCTTTCGCAGTCGAGGCCCGCGATTCGTGCTGCCCGTTTGGACTGCAATATCGTTCACGACGCCGATTCGTTGGATCAAGCACTTCGAAAATCTGTCGCGGCATTGGCGGTTGAGATGAGCCCCGGTGGTCGCGCCAAAATCCAGAGTCTGTTGACGAGTACATTCGCTCGTTTTAGACCGTCTTTTCAGATTGGACCGTCCGTGTTCCAGATGCGTCTGAACCCGACCGAAGCGCCAGCGGCGAACATCGCTGATGTCTTGCTTGGGCTCGATGAGCTTGCTGTGACACTCGACCGCCGCGCAGTGGTCGTTCTCGACGAGTTTCAACAAGTGAGCCGCCTGACACATGGACGCAAGGACATGACCCTCGAGGGCGCCATTCGGCACGCGGTAGAGCGTGCTAAGCGAATTACCTACGTATTTTCGGGCAGCGAGCGTTCGTTATTGGCCGATATGTTTGAAAACGCCGACCGACCTTTGTACCACCACAGCCGGAAGATGAGCCTAGGTCGCATCTCCGCGGCACACTATCTTGATTTCCTCAATAACGCCGCTCGGGCGCGTTGGCAAAAACCACTTTCCGACGGAGTGATTGCGCTCATCTTACGGCGGTCTCAACGTCAACCCTTCTACGTCAACAGTTTATGCAGTCGACTGTGGGATGAGCGGCGACCACCCAGCAAGAGTGCTGTCGAGTCTGCATGGCGAGAAGTGGTGGAAGAGTCGACACCGGTCGTTGCCGAGCGAGTCCGGAGTTTGAGTGCAACACAGCGAGCGTTGCTGATTGGCATCGCCAACGCGGGTCGAGTTGAGCAGCCCACGAGCCAAGCGTTTCTTGCCGAAATTCGATTGTCGGCATCGACCGGGAGCAATGCGAAGGATGTGCTAGAGGCGCAGGACTTTATTCGTCCTGATCTCGAGGGCGGTTGGTTTATCGTCGATCCCGTGATGTATACCTACCTGCGGTCGGAATGATTCGGCGCTTCAAATGTGCTGATAGACCGGACTGCCTCCAAAACAATCTCGGGTTCGGAATTTGGTATGTAGTGATGACTTTCTGATGCCGTGAAGGCAGCCGTGTCTTTCGTCAGTAGTCCGCCTCAACCTGCGCCGTCGGTTATACCAAAAGCTACCGACTACGCGGAGTTGGCGAGTTCGCAATAGCTTTCTTTTTCGACGAGGTCCATCACAAAGCTAAGCTTGGCCATCCCGCTGATCACCGCCATCACGGTACCGAGTTCGCAAATCTCCGAACTGCTGAAGTGTGCCTGCAGTTCCGCGACTCGGTTTGCCGTGAGCACCCCGTCTGCGTTGGTCAACGCGACTTGGTTCGCGAAATCAACAATCGCCCGATCTTTCGCTGACAGACAATCACTGTTGGGGTCATTCATGATCGCTTGGATCTCGGCTTCGGAGAGTCCAGCTTCAGCGGCGCCTACCGTGTTTTGTTTGTTACAGGTTCTACAGCCGTGCAGCGCGGATAACCGCAACCGAGCGATCTGTTTGTATCGCTGTTGGACGATGCCTTCGAAAAAGAGTTTTTGATAGAAGTCGCCCATGACAAAGCGAAGAACGTGCGGCGCTGTGGCGAATGCTTCGACGAAAGCGGGCTCACCAGTCAGGCCATTTAGTGTGTCCCAGGCCAGTGCGAACTCTTCCGGCAACTGGTCTCTCGGTATTCTCTCAAGCGTAGACATGTGTATTCCCCTCTCTGATCTACGTGCGATCAAAACTGAACAATGGCCCCGCCATCCACGTTCAATCCCAAACCGGAAACGAATTGCGTCTCGTCGGCGGCGAGAAACAGCGCCGCGACGGCAACTTCGTGTGCGTCCCCCAAACGGCCGATCGGCGCCTTCTGCTCCCAATACGCCTTGAAGTCGGGGTCATCCATGAAGGGCTCAGATAGTTTGGTGATGATTGAACCGGGCTGCAGGTAGTTGACGGTGATGCCGTATTTTCCAAGGTCGACCGCCATCCCTTTGGTCAGTCCAGCGACGGCATGCTTGGAGGTGCCGTAAATGGCCAGACCAGGCCCCGCGACATCGCTCATGATTGAGCCGAGGTTGATGACGCGTCCCTTGCCCGATTGTTTCAGCAACGGAATCGCTTCACGGGTCAGACGGAACACCGCCCGGACGTTGACGCCCATGATGGTGTCCCATTGTTCATCGGTCAGCGTATCGAACTCGCCAGCGATTACGATCCCGGCGTTGTTGACCAAGATATCGAGTCCGCCAAGCTCGGCCTCGGCAGACGCCAAGATCGCGCTATGAGTCGCATCGTTTGCAATGTCGCCGACGATCGTCGCGACCCCTGTGACATCGCCGAATGCTGCCTCCAATTCCTCGCCGTTGATGTCCGCTGCGACAACGGTTGCACCGCGTTGGACAAACAACTCGGTGATCGCTCGTCCGATGCCGTTGGCCGCGCCGGTAATGACTGCGCGTTTGCCTGTCAGATCAAACATGTCGTTGTACTCCCAAAAAAAAGGCGCACCTCAATACAAGGTGCGCCTTTGTCCTTCGTTTGTCTTCGGACTTAGAGACCGAAATTGAACCCTGCCTCAACACCCCATACGCGAGGTGGGCCGAAATTGGCGAATGTCCACAGTGCGCCCACCGCCTGCGCTGCCGTCTTGTACCGGTCATCGGTCAGGTTTTTGCCGAATGCCGAGATGTAGAAGGCCTCGTTGGGAGAGGTGTAGGTAATGTTCGCGTTCAGGATTGAGCGCTCCTCCAGCACGGTGTCGAAGTTCGCCCCGATCACTTCGTTGTAGTAGTACGTGTTCTCGTCCTCGAAGTTCAGGTTGATGTTGTAACGAACGTTGGCGCCGCTCTCCATGTCGTGCAGGTAGGTCAGATCGAGGCCTGCCGTAAAGTCTGGAGCACGCGTCACGTCGCGGCCAGAGAAGTCTTCGTTCACGCCGTCCTGGTCGAGGTCGAGGATGAACTCGTTGTATTCGGCATCCAGCGTTCCAAGGTTGGCTCGCAAAGTCAGGCCCTCGGCCAACAGCGCCTCCAACTCAATCTCGAACCCACTCGCGTCGACATCGGCAGCGTTGAACGTTCGCGTCTCCTGGAATGCGGTACCAGGGACAGTGACAACGGCGCTGCGCTGGAAGTCTTCGTAGTTCACGAAGAAATACGTTGCGTTGAAGCGCAGGCGCTCATCGAAGGCGGTCGTCTTGACACCGATTTCAAAGTTGTTGGCGAATTCCGGATCGTAAGGTTGTAGCGGGAAGTTCGCGAAACCACCGGAGCCGGCCTGATCGTTGTAGCCGCCCGATTTAAACCCGCGCGATGCGGTGAGATAACCATACACATTGTCGTTAAACGTGTAGGCCGCCGTGACGCGCCAGGTCACCTCTTCGAAAGTCGCCGAGTCGCTTTGAACGAAATCGGGTTGCAGTGCGAAGTTAGCACCGTCCAACGGCTCGCCGCCGTTCGGAAGGATCAGGACTTCAGGCAACCCTTCGCGCGCTGTGAAGTCTTTTTCTTCTTCCGTGTAGCGAATTCCAACGCCGAGCTGGAACTTGTCTGTGAAGTCGAACGTACCATCAGCGAATACGGCATTCGCGGTCGACTCCTGACGGTTGCAGAGCAACAGCGGGGCTTCGTTATCGAGAACGCCCGGTACCGCAGTACCGAAAAACTCGAGCAAGCCGAGTTGCTGGCGGACACAGAAATCTGTGTCGTTCGTCTGATGGAATACACCGGCAACATAATTGAACATGCCGCTTAGATCGGACGCGATACGCGCTTCGAACTGGAACGTCTCGCGGTCGTCATCACGACGTGCAGAAAAGAAACTCTCGTACGGTGTGCCGAGGTACTCGTTGGGCAGCCGTGATTCCTGGTCGCGTCTGCCGAGGATCGCGTAAACCGTATGATTCTCGAGCGACCACTCGAGATTCAAATACGCACCCATGACATCGACGACCTGACTCTCATTCAGACCGACCACCGAGGAGGTGTGGATGCCTGCCTGATCGATCGGATCGCCCGACGAGACGCCAGGGAATCCGAGCAGCGTTGCCAATTGGCCCGCGCCGTCAGGTGTGATGTTCACCACCGGCACCGGCTCACTCCGATCACGGATCATTTCCAGCTGGCCGTAGATGGTCAGATTGTCGGTGGGTTCCCAAAGCAGCTTTGCACGACCTGAGAAAACGTCCTTGCCACCGAGATCGCCACCGTCGCCGCGCAGTGCACTGCCATCGGTCTGTCCTGCGTCACCCAGTCCCGCACCAAAGGCATCGATAGGATTATCGACTTTGCCGTTGGCGTAGTAGCCGTCGCTTGTCTGGTAGATGCCTGCAAAACGGAACGCGAGGTTGTCGCCAAGCGGTTGGTTGTAGGCGAGTCTGAGCTTCGTGTCGTCGAAGCTTCCATATTGCACGCTGGTGCGCGCGAACGTGTTTTCTGTCGTCGGGCGCGCGGTGCGGACCACAACGGCGCCGCCGGTGGTGTTCTTGCCAAACAGTGTGCCCTGCGGTCCACGCAAAACTTCAATCGCTTCGATGTCGAACGGCTCGAGCAACTGGGTCTGAACGTGCGGGACCACGAAGTCGTCGACAATGACGCCAACCTTCGGGTCGAAGTGGACGATGATGTCGGTCTCAGCGGCACCGCGCATTGCGAATGACGCGGCGTTGAAGCCGGTTACCGTCGCTGCGGAAAAGTTCGGAACAAATGTCGCGACCTCGCCGATGTCTTGGGCAAACAGCCCTTGGAATTGCTCGGCAGAGACCGCTGATACGGCCACAGGCGTGGTCTGAAGGTCTGTTTCGGTGCGGCGGGTTGCCGTCACGACGATTTCCTCGAGCTGCTGTTGTGCCAGTGCAACATCCGGTAGAAACGTTGATACCGCACACACCATGCCGAGCGCCGCTTTCGTTGAAACACGCAGGCCCTTGTTCATCTCTTATCCCCCCGGATTGCGACAAAATAGGTACACGGACTCTGTTGTATCACCACAAAAAAGTCAAGCAAGACTGTTTTTTTTTAAAAACCGAAGTCTATACTCTGTTCGCGACAGTTTGGCGGGGGAAACAGTAGTGAGATCAGGCTCGTACTACACACTGGCGGCATTAGTCTGCGGTGTGATCTTGGTGGGTTGCTCGAAACCAGATTCGGGTTCGGGAGAGCCCGCGGCGGCAACTATCGAATCCACAGACGAATTCACTGAGCGCGCGGTCAACCTCGGCCCTCGCGATGAGATGCCCGGCGCGGTGCTCTATGCTGCGCATTGCGCGAGCTGCCACAGCGGCGGCATCGCCAAAGCGCCCCATCTGACATTTCTTGAGATGTTGTCACCGCAGTCCATCCTGACGACGATGAACGAAGGGATCATGCGGGGACAGGCCGAAGCGCTGACACCGGCCGAACGCCAGCACATCGCCGAATACATCACTCAGACCCCTGCCGATGCTGCAGGGACCGCTTTGGCCTACGCGCCGGCGTGCGAAGCGGACACAACCATGGATATGGATGCTTCGATTGTCGCTGCGGGATGGGGCTACGACACCCAACGCTATGCAGACCCGTCGCAAGCCGGACTGACGGTCGACGATGTGGTCAATTTGGAGCTGAAGTGGGCTTACAGCTATCCGGGTGCATTGAGGGCCCGCTCCAATCCTTCGGTTGGTTTCGGGGCCATTTTTGTCGGCAGCCAGGATGGTAGCGTGTATGCGTTGGATCTAGACTCCGGGTGCGCGCATTGGCGAATGCAAGCGAGCGCCGAGGTGCGCACGGGCGTTGTGCTGGTGCCGGCAACCGACGCTGCGCCACCGCTGGCTGTGTTCGGCGATATTCTCGCGCGGCTTTACGCCGTAGATGCGACGACGGGCGAGCTTGTGTGGTCGTTCAAAGTTGATGATCACCCGAGCGCGACGCTGACCGCGACGCCGTCTCTCGCCGAAAATCGATTGATCGTTAATGTCTCGTCGCTCGAGGTGACAGCAGCCGCGAATCCCGAATACGCTTGCTGCACGTTTCGAGGCAAGACGCTCGCAGTGGATGCACGATCGGGCGATGTCGCCTGGACGCACTACGCGATTCCTGATGCGCCCTCCGAAGTGGCGACAACCAGCGTTGGAACGGCGGTGATGGCGCCCTCCGGTGCGCCGGTCTGGGCAAGTCCCACAATCGATTATGACCGCCGGCGGGTGTACATCGGGACGGGCGAAAACTATTCCTCGCCCGCCGATGGCAATAGTGATGCGGTGATCGCGATTGACTTAGACAGCGGCGAGCGTTTGTGGACTCGGCAGACGTTCGAGGGCGATGCCTGGAACGTCGCCTGCATGATGGCAAACAATCCGAACTGTCCTGAGGAGGATGGTCCCGATTTCGATCACGGCTCCAGTATTTTGTTGGTTGACGTCGCTGACGACAAACAAGTGCTGGTTGCGGGTTTAAAGGATGGCCACGTGATTGGTCTGGACCCCGACAATGACGGGGCGTTGCTGTGGCAGACCCGCGTCGGCAGGGGCAGCATTCAGGGCGGTGTGCATTTTGGTCTGGCGGCGGATGGCAGCACCGTCTATGTGCCGATCAACGATATGAACGACACTCGCAACGGCGACGTACTTTCGGCGGAAGATGCGCGACCTGGAGTTCATGCGATCGACGCAGCCGATGGTAGTGTCTTGTGGTCTTACGTGCAGGAAAACGTGTGCACCGATCAGATGCAGTATTGCGACCCGGGAGTCTCTGCGCCGGTGACGGCATTTCCGGGTGCCGTGGTGGCCGGCCATCTCGATGGCTTCCTCAGGATCTACGACAAGCGAGACGGTGCTGTGGTGTGGTCCTACGACACGAAACAGCCCGTTATGGGGGTCAATGGCATCGAAGGCGCAGGCGGTGGCATGAGTGGCGCCGGGCCGATCGTTGCGAACGGCTACTTGATCGCAAACTCCGGTTACGGTTTGTATTTCCATGGTGCTGGCAATCTGCTCGCGGTGTTCGCGCCCGCCGCGCCATGAGTGGTCCTTCTCGACGTACGGTCACACAGAACGCCTGGGTTGTTAGTGACATCGAACAGGCAGCACGGGCTTGGTCGCGCGCACTCGGCATCGGGCCTTTTTTCTTGGGCACCTATCCGGCCAGCCTGTTCGAGGGCATGCAGTATCGGGGCGGGGCGGGCGAGCTCACCATGCGCACAGCGATTGCCTACAGCGGTGACTTACAGATCGAGCTGATCGAGCCGCTCGGTGATTCCCCGAACGCGTATCGCGATATGTATCCTGCCGGACGCACCGGTTTCCATCATGTCTGTTTCTGGAGCGATGATCTCGATGCGGATCTTGCGCACTATGCACGGCAGGGGCAGCCAACGGTCAACGTTGGGCAAATGCGCGGCGGTCCTCGTTTTGCCTATGTTGATACTCGGGCAGCATTCGGTTGCATGACTGAGCTGTTGGAGCCGCATCCGCACGTGATCGAGCTGTTCGACGGTTGGCGGCGCCAGAGTCATTCTTGGGATGGTCGCGCGCCTATAGTGTTTCTATAGTCGTCAGAGCCAGCGTCGGGTGGTTGCCACATAGGCGCTGAACTTCTCGCCAAAACGCTGCCGTAGTGCGCGCTCTTCGGGCAGGATCTGCGATCGGTTTAAAATGGGGATGAAGACCAGCGCGATGAGAATCGCGAGGGGGCTTCCAAGCCAAATGCCCCAGGCCAACAGAAAACACAAAAGGCCGAGGTACATTGGATTGCGGGTGACGCGATAGATGCCATCGGTGACCAATGTGCTGGCTTTGTCCGGCTGCAACGGATTGATCGTGGTTCGGTTTCGGCGGAATTGCAAAACGCCGACTGCGGCAATTCCAGCGCCTGCGATGACCAGACCGACAGCGATGGGAAAGCGGGCAGGGGTTTCCCACGTCCAGGCCGGGTTTGTCCAAACGGCGGCCTTCATGGCTGCGCCGATAGCGAACGCGATCAATGGAGGCGGTATGTGCATGGTCGCAGTCTACCGCGACGGCGCGGTGACGTCGTAGCCGTAGA
>JBCAZH010000020.1:0-47646 GCA_038533155.1 Pseudomonadota bacterium
GCTCGCCCTGGCGGGCCCACCACTCCTCGATGATGCTCGGACGCTTCACGCCTATAAGCGCACCGAAAGGCCGACCACACCAGGACTATTCCGGCCGATTCAACGCGGCGCTCGCAGAGCATGACTCTGGCTCGCCCTGGCGGGCCCACCACTCCTCAATGATGCCCGGACGCTTCACGCCTATTAGCGCGCCGACAGTGCGACCACACCAGGACTATTCCGGCCGCTTGAACGCGGCGCTCGCAAGCTCGCCCTGGCGGGCCCACCAATCTTCAATACTGCTCGGGCGTTTCACGCCACTAAACGCACCGACAGCCTTAACACACCAGGACTATTCCGGCCGCTTCAACGCGGCACAGAACACTACTGCAATCGCCACATAGTGACCGTGCCTGGATTCCAGTTGGGCACGATCAACATCTCGTCGACGTAAGTAAGATCGTTCTGATAGATGCCATCGTCCTCAGTGTTGAGCAGCTCCGCTGTCTCGCCAGAGTCCGAAACAAACCAGATCTGCCCCGGCCAGCTCGAGACGAGGTAGCCACCGTGCTGCTCAGCAACACCGATGCCGTCCGCATTGACCATACCGCTTGCGACTTCTTCGACGTCGTCATCTTCCACTGAGTACAGAGAACCCGAGGACATGGTCGATACCAGCAGCCGACTGCCTGAAGCCGTCAATCCGTTCACACCGCTCAAGTAATCACCAGACTTCCACGGCGATACGCCCTCCACTGTGACAACGAAGATCGTGGCGGTGGCACTGTCCGAGACGTAAACGTTGTCGTTCCAGTGGACCATGTCATTCAGGAACTTTGCGCCTTCGACGGATATCGACTGTTCGATTTCTCCAGACAACGAATTCGCGATATGCACGCGATCAATGTCGGCGATGTACAAACGCTCCCCGACCAACACCATGCCTTTCGGTGCATCGAGCCCCGTCACCAACTGCTTCTCGATCACTTCGCCATCGGTCGACAGCACCGACACGTATCCATTACCGTCTTTCTCGGACCCGGGGCCGTTGACGTTCGAGATGAAAATTCTGCCGTCGCCATACGCAACGCCCTCAGGCGCATCGAACCCATCGACCACCCATTGTTGGACCAGCTCTGGCATATCGGCACGGCCGTGTGCAGACAGACCGGCGAGCACAAACAAGACAAACAGTGACAATCGGTTTCGCATGGTTAGCATTCCCTGTTGTGTTCTATGACTGGAGCATTAAGACTCCTGAATAGGCTTGCTGTTCCATCACAACAAGCAAACGAGCGTTGCAAGTTAGTGCGATGCCCGACCAAAGTCGACTGTCCGGCCACTTAAACTAGCTGTTGAACGCGACTTTGGAGCTTCGGTAGTACCTCATCACTGAACCACGGGTTGCTCTTTAACCAACGATTGTTGCGTGGGCTCGGGTGCGGCATCGGCAAGCATGTGGGCCAAAACTCACGCCAACGCGACACTGTCTGGGTCAGTGTCTTCGACTGACCTGTTGGAAGATGCCAATCCAGCGCGTACTGCCCGATGATCAAGGTCAACTCAACCTGCGTCAGTTCCGCTAACAGTCGGTCGCGCCAAGTGTCGGCGCAGCGTTTCGGCGGTGGCAGATCACCTGACTTTGATGTGCCCGGGAAACAGAAGGCCATCGGTAGAATGGCGATCTTGGCAGGATCATAAAACGTCGTTCGGTCGACGCCCAGCCATTCCCGCAAGCGGTTGCCGGACGCATCGTCGAACGGGACGCCTTTTGCGTGCGTCTTCGACCCAGGCGCTTGACCGGCGATCAATATCTTGGCGCTCGGATCAATCTGAAAGATAGGTTTCGGCCCCAGTGGTAACGCATCGCACTGTCGGCACGCGCGCACATCGTCCAACCATTGAATGGTCATGGCATTTACCGGCGCCGACTAGACATCAGCCAAATGCCCCGTCTTGACGTAGATAAGTGCGCCATCATCTTTCGTAAACGGCGTGTGCTTGCTGAGGTGCGGACTGCGGATCCAAGAACCTGCCGGGTACGATCCATGCTCATCGTGGAAAGTCCCCTCGATAACGAAGATCTCCTCACCGCCCCAATGCTGATGCGCTTTGAACTGCGTGTTCGGTGCCCAACGAACGAGAGCAACGTTTTCACGCTCGAAACTGTGTAGTGGCAACACAGACAACCCGGGCACTAAACCGGGCTGCCACTCGGCGCTCGTCGTGTCGATACCCAATTGCGTTTGGTCGGCCGCCTCGAACTGATGCAATTTGACGAATATCGTGGCGCCTTCGTCTCCGATCCGAGGTGTGTGCGACGTGCCGATCGGATTGCGCACGTAGTACCCCTTCGGGTAGGTGCCATGCTCATCAGCGAAAGCACCGTCGAGCACAAGATACTCCTCGCCACCACCGTGTGTGTGCGGCGAGAACTCGCTGTTCGGCGCGTATCGCACGAGCGACGTGGCCCGCGCGACCTCATCGCCAACCCGATCCAGCATCATGCGTTCCACGCCCGGCATCGGCGAGGGCACCCACTCATATCGGTCCGGTGTGACCACAGCCCGTTGAGCGAAATCTGCGTGAATCTTGAGCGTCATGGGTCTTCTCCTAGTCCGCCAAATCGAACGCAATCTGATGCTTTGCAGCCTCCAGTGCGTCGATAACGCGATCTCGCACAATACGGACTCTGGCCGTTGTACGAAGGTCGGTGTGCGAAATCACCCAAAGAAATTTCTCTTTGACGATCCCCAGCTCGCGAAACAAAAACAGGTCAGGCTGGCTCTCACCCTCGAAGCACGAAATCGCAGCAACACCGGCGCCAAGCTTCGCCATCTGCTGAATCGCCTGCGGGCGATTGGCGCGGTACGCCACGTACCCCTCTGGCAGCATCGCTTGCAACCACTCCGACGGCCGTCCTTCCATGTACCACGTGATGAGAGGAATGTTCCGCTCGCCGGCTTTGAAACGCTCGTACCATTCCCGATTGCCGTAGACGCCAACCGATACGGGACAGATCTTTCGCGCGACGAGGTTGTCAGGCACATCTTCGGCCAACCGAATCGCCACATCTGCCTCACGCGCACTGAGATCCAGCTCGTCCGAGCTGATATGCATCGTCAGTCTGAGATCTGGATACTCTTTGGCGATTTGCGCCATCGTTGGCACGCCGATCGATCGGGTCCCATGATCCATAAATGTGATCGTCACGTGCCCCGAGATCTCCGTATTGTTCCGCAACACTTCGCGCGAAATCGAGTTGGCGCTCTCTTGCATCAGCGCTGCCGAGTCACGCATCTGCTCGCCGGCGGCGGTCAATACCCATCGACTGCCTCGCGCACGCTCGAACAGACTGACGCCGAGCTGTTGCTCGAGCCCAGTGATCCGTCGGCTCACCGTACTTTGGTTGATGTCCAGCTCCCCCGCGGCTTCCGACACGCTGCCGAATTCCACGATGGCCAGAAACACACGAATATCATCCCAATCGAAGTTTTGCATTTTTGCAGATTTACCGTGCTTTATTTGAATTGCTGATGCGTAGATGCAAAACCTAAACTGCTTCGCAACGTGACGCAACACCCCCTTTACCCCCAGCGTCGCGTGCTAAGGAGAAGCCAATGAAAGTCCTGACAGCAGCACTTGCGGCCTTGGTGTTCACAACTGGCGTCGCTACCCCAATTGACGCCGATGCGCGCACCAGCAATAAGCGTATGGAAACCTGCGAAGACGCGATTCGCGTCGAACTCGGCCCGGGTTCAACCCGAATCAACCGCATTCGCAGCACGAACAGTGGCGGTGAAGCCATGTTCTGGCTGACCGTACGCCACAAGGCGGAAAGCGAGGCGAAATCGGTACGCTATCGCGCGACTTGCAGCATCGACGACGCCATGACCCCGGCAGTCGAACTGGAAGAGGGTTGGTGGAAAGCCACCGGCCGCGGTAAAGCGCCGGTTGCACTGGACTGAGCCAAAACGGCGGGTGGCCTCGAACGAGGTCACCCGCTGCAGCTAACCTGCGACGATCTCGGTCTCGGCGTCTGGCGAACCGAAACTGCGGCCCTGCTGGAATTGATCCAAAAACAGATTCAAGCCATCCATGGGCATGGCGCCACTGAACAGATTCCCCTGAACATCGTCACAGCCTGCTTCGCGCAGGAATTTGACCTGAGCCGATGTTTCCACCGCCTCGGCAATGCATCGCATACCATACGCATGCGCCAACGCAATCACACTGCGACACACCGCCTCATCGTCCGATGAGCGACCGATGCCATCGATAAAATCACCATCGATCTTCAATGCATCGAGCGGGAACCGCCGCATTTGCTTCAATGATGTGTAGCCACTTCCAAAGTCGTCCACTTGCAAGCCGATACCTAACTTCTTCAACTGGTTGAGAATCGGACCAACCTGCTCCGCCCGCATCAACATGCGCTCCGTAATATCGAGCTGCAACCAAGCAGGTTCGAACCCGGTCGCCTCGAATATCCCAACGAGGTTTTCAATCAGATCCAGGCGCGAAAAATAGTGTCTCGACAGGTTCACAGAGACGGCGAGCCCCGTGCCTACCGTTTCGCGAATCTTGGCAAGATCGGTACAGGCCTGGTGGAGCACCCACTCACTGATGCGCTGAATTTGCCCTGTGGCCTCAGCCAAAGGTACGAACTCACCGGCAGGCAACATGCCGCGCAACGGGTGGTTCCAGCGAAGGTATGCCTCGACCGATACCGGGACCGCATCACGAAGCTGAAACACAGGTTGATAGTGGATGACCAACTGATTCTCGGAGATCGCCCAGCGAAGCTCTTCGACCAAGTCCTGCCGCCGCTCCGAGCGCAGCCGACGCGTATCCGTATAACGCTCAATACCACTGCGATCGAGTGCCGCCGACTCTTCCATGGCGGTCATCGCGTTGCGCATCAGATGCTCACCGCTACCACCGTCCTGCGGCGCGACCGCAATGCCAACCATCGGCCGTAGCGTGAGTTTGCCAGTGCCCAACTCATACGGTTGGGACAGCGCCTCAGCAATCTGCCGCCCGACTTGCATCGATTGCTCGCCGTCCGAAATCGTAGCGGCGAGCACCGCGAACTGATCGACGCTGAGCTGAGTGGAAATCATCGCACCCATGGTTTCGGTGCATTCGGCAAGTACATCGTCGATTCGCACAGACATCAGTTGTCCGAGCAGTTTTTCGGACTCGACATCGAGATTGTCCGACAGCTCGACGTACGATCGGATACCGATCGTCATCAGGGCCAACGGACGTTCGCTCATGCGCGCGGTATTCACAGCATCGTTCAGAAGATGCATGAAAGTCTCGCGATTGACCGACTCACCGGTGCTGGACGCAGATTCGAGCAGCTGGGCTGGCGTTTGTTGCTCGCCGGACAAATCCCTAACAACGCAAAGCACGCGCTCACGACCATGCGGACTCAAGCGCAATTCGTAGTCATCACCACCGTCACTGACGACCTCGATCACCGGCTGGCGAGTGCGCAAAACGCGTGGCAGTTGCGCGGTCAGGCTATTGGCGACGGTCTTGGACAAGAGGTCGTCGACTGACTTTCCTTCCCAATTCTCGGGCCCAAGATCGATGCTGAACATTCGGCCGCCGAGCGAATCAAGGATCCGGCCATCCCGCCGGACGACCAGCACGATGTCCGGCAAAGCCATAATGAGGGAATCTCTGGGCACGATCTAGACCATAACTTTCAGTAACTTGCAGTCTAGACGCCCGAAGCGTCGATGGCTGTGACGCGGGTCACGCGGACCACCGCGATTAGTCGTCACAAAGCTGCGCCTGCCCGTTCACGAAGCGGGCGTCGAAACTCTGCAACCAAGTCGTCGATTCGGACAAGTCGCCGGTTGTAACGTCCAGCGAATGGCGCCACTGATAGACGTCGATTCGGTCGCATCCCGCGACACCGGCGCCAACGACTGCTTCCGCCCGCACGAGATCATGGGTCAGAACGTCGGAGTCCTCCGCCCCGTTGCTCGAAATCACAGCGTGCAACGCGTTGTTATACGGGCTGAAACGCCACAAATATTCGCTGAGGAATTGAAGATCTTCCGCGGTGGCGGGTTGTCGTTGGACCACACCCGCCCCGCCGCTCGCATCTCGAGTGCTGCGATCCAGCGCGTTGCACTTGAAAACGCGGCTCACGACCACCGACGCAGGATCCGCGTCCAGAACGCGATCAATCTGAAAATACCAATCCGTCTCTGAGTTACTGGAAGCCGTGGAAGCAAGGCCGCGCGATGCGCTGGCTTGGTTGGACCAGGAGAACACCGTTGAGAATTCATCGCTGCAAGCCTCAAACCGCACATCTCCTGGCGAGGCGATTCCCACATCTTGGGCCTGGACATGGAAACGGAACTCGGACAGGCCAGGATACTGCGACGCATCCTCCAGAAAACCCTCCGGAGTGCGCTGAGTAGCATCGTACACTCGCTCGGCAATACCGAGCGTCTGTGCCGGTTCCGCGACAGGCGTTTGCGGCGCGTTCCCACCGCCACCGCAGGCGTTCAGCGCCAACGCTGTTGTGACCAAAACAGCCTTTTTCCATCGCTTGAGCCGTGCCCGAATGTCTGGTGCCATCGTGTCGTGATCCGCAATACTCCCGATGGGCGGCGTAGCGGCACTGACGGCAAAATCTTCACGAAGGCGGCGTGATAATGGGAAGCACGTTCAAGTTTTGTGGGAACCTCGACATTATTTCGATTGTCGAATTTGCGGCCGCCGGCCAGCGGCTGCTACCATTCGCCCGTATTTGTTCGATTTTTCAATCGCTTGGTGTTGCATCCGTGGCAACACGAAAATCGAATACGAGCGTCGCTTCCCGGAAAGATCTATTGGACGGAATTTCGTCGTGAGCCTCCGCTATCTGTCAATGTGTCTCGTCGCAATAGCAAGCACCGCTGGCTGCCAAACGCGACACGCTGCGCCATCCGAGCTCGTCACCGCGCCGGAGGCATGGGTGCGTGCCGAGGGCGCTCAGGCGTCGGCGGATGATGCCTGGCTTCAGCGATTGGGCGATGATCGCTTACCGAGCGTCATTGCCGACGCAATCGACAGTAACTATCAGCTCGCCGCCGCTCGATCACGACTGGAGCAAGCCCGGCAGACCGCCGTCATTGCTCGTGCGCCGCGCTTACCGAGCGTATCACTGACACTCGATCGCAACCGACGTCGGATCGTTCGAAACTTTACGGGTGATGCGCTCGATGATGGGGTGGTCAACCAAGTCGCTTCTGCGAACTTGAATTTGGATTGGCAAGTTGATTTATGGGGTGAGCTCGCTGCCGATGCACGCCGCGCCGCTTACGACTATGCCGCGGCGGAGGCAACGTTCATCGACGCCCGTCGGCAGCTTGCCGCCGATGTTGCACGGGCACACTACGCATTGGCGGAAGCTGCGGCGCTGGAGGCGGTGGCCGAAGAGCAGGTCAAAATCGCTAAGGCGGCACTCGATGTGGTTGACCGAGGCTACCAGGCTGGTCTGAACGAATCGCTCGATGTCTACCTTGCGCAAACGACTGTGGCACAGACCGAAGACGTTCTCGCGACGCGGATCCAGAATAAAAAGATCGCTGCTGCCAATCTCGAATTGCTGGGCGCGAGCTATCCAGGCGGCGAGGCGAACGCACCGCAGCTACCGAACCTCGAAAGCGCGGCAGCAATCGGTGTGCCGAGTGACCTTCTGACCCGCCGGCCAGACTTGCAAATCGCGTGGCTGAATTTGTTATCCGCCGATGCCAGTTTGGCGGTCGCACAACGCCAGCGCTTCCCATCGATCGTGTTGAGCGCGCAACTCAACGACATCGGTAACAATCTTCCGGAAGCGGCTGACGGCGGACCGCTCGGCTGGTCATTTGTGACTCGTCTGACCCAACCGCTGTTTGATGCCGGTGCGCTGAAAGCGAACGCAAGACGCGCCGCGGCTAGAGCGCAGGAATTGGAACTGACTTATCTCGATGCGGTCAACAACGCATTCGCAGAAGTCGAGAATGCGATCAGTAATGCGGACGCCCTCGCCCAACGATTCACAGCTGCACAACGCAATATCGAAAGCTCGGAGAATGCGCTGACCCGCTCGATCGAATCCTACCGGCTCGGACTTGTGGACTACACCAGTGTTCTCGAGTCGCAGCAGCGGGCATTTGACGCGCAAAGCAATCTTGTACAAATCCGCGCCGCATTGTTGGTGAATCGGATCAATCTTTATGAAGCACTGGGTGGCCCGTTCGACGACCGCAACCCATTGGAGCCGAATACATGAGCCCTCAAGACGGCACTCCCAACGAACCTTCGATTGTCGCGAAGGTGCTCGTGCCTTTGATCATCATCGGCGGCCTGATCGGCGTCGCGCGGATCATCAGCGCGAACCCGCCGGAGGCACCGCGGCGCGGCGGTAACGCAGGCCCCGCTCTGGTCGTTGAAACGGTCACACTCGACCCGCAGAGCTACGATGTTCGCCTGCAGAGTTACGGCACCGTGCAGCCGCGAACACAAAGTCAATTGGTGAGCCAGGTCAGCGGGCAAATCGTCGCGATTGATCCGGCCTTCCGTGAGGGCGGCGTGTTTTCGCGCGGCGATGTTCTTGTGCGTATCGACGCGCGCGATTTTGCGGCGGACGTCGATATCGCTCGCGCATCGTTGCTCGACGCCGAGCAAACCCTGGCTGAAGCCGAGGCGCGAGCCGAGCAGGCGCTCGTCGACTGGCAAGCGCTAGGCAACGAAGGTGAACCGCCTGCGCTCGTTGCAAGGATTCCCCAGCTTCGTGCCGCCGAGGCGCGAGTGGCGTCCGCGCAAGCCACGCTGACCAAAGCCGAGCTCAGTCTGGAACGCGCGACGATTCGCGCGCCTTTCGATGGCCGTGTCCTCACACAGCTGGCTGACGTCGGCCAAGTCGTGGCTCCGAATACACCGCTCGGCGAGATCTACGCGACGGATAGCGTCGAAGTGAGGCTGCCGCTGCGCGACCGTGATCTTCCATTTGTCGATCTACCGACGCAACGCGCAACCGCTGACACAGAGGGCGGTGAAGTCGTCCTGACCTCCACACTGGGAGATCACGCGACGTGGCAAGCGCGACTTGTTCGAACCGAAGGCGCCATCGACCAGACCGCACGCCAGCTGCATGTCATCGCGCAGCTTGTCGACATTGATGAGTCGAGCCGGGCGACTCCGATTACGATCGGGCAATACGTCACGGCTGAGATCGAGGGTAAGACGATTGCCGACGCTTTGGTGGTGCCGAATGAGGTGTTGTCGCAAGGCACTTATCTGTTCGTCGTCGATGACAACATACTCAACCGTCGCAAAGTGGATGTGCTGTGGCAGAACGATACGGAGAGCATCGTGGCCGGCGGCGTCCGCGGCGGCGAACAAGTCGTCACGACGCAGCTCGGCCAAGTCACAACCGGCACGCGTGTTCAAGTTCTGAACGCACCCGACCAGGACCGTAGCGATGCGAGCACTGGCAGCCGCTCGGGTAGCCCGGGCGTCGCAGGAGCGCGCAGCCAATGATCGCTTGGTTTGCCCGCAACTCCGTCGCCGCCAACCTGATGATGTTTACTATCGTCGTGGGCGGTGCATTCACCGTCTCGCGGTTGATGGTGTTTGAGGTATTTCCACCCGCCGACCCTGATGTCATTTCCGTCAGCGTGCCGCTTCGCGGCGCCACACCCGAGGACGTCGAGCTAGGCATCGCAGTTCGCGTCGAAGAAGCAGTCAACGATCTGGAAGGTATCGAGCAGATCACTTCGCGCTCGATAGAAGGGTCGACGACCGTATCGATTGAAGTGGAGAGTAGCTACGATCCACGCGAGTTGCTGGCAGACATCAAAAGTCGTGTCGATGCGATCAACGGATTGCCCGCCGAAGCTGAACGACCCGTCATTGCCCTCGCCCAACGCGAGTTTGCCGTGATCGAAATTGTCGTATCGGGTGAGGTCGACGAAGACGAGCTCAGGGGCGTCGCCGAGCAAGTTCGCGAAGAGCTACTGTTGTTGCCGGACATTACACAGGTGAAACTCGACTCGGTCCGCAACTACGAGGTGGCGATTGAAGCTTCGCAGGACCGGCTGCGCGACACCGGCATCACGCTCGAAGAGGTGGCGAATGCCGTTCGTCAAAGCTCTCAGGATTTGTCTGCTGGCAACCTGCGTTCGTCGGGTGGCGATGTGCTTTTGAGGTCGAAGGGGCAGGCCTACCGGCAAACTGATTTCGAAGACATCGTGGTGCGCACCAATGCGGATGGCAGCATCATCCGTGTCCGTGATATCGCCGCGGTGGACGACGGCTTTGAAGAAGATGCTGTCACGACCCGCTTCAATGGCGTCAGTGCGGCGACCCTACGCGTGTCGCGCGTGGGTAAGCAAAGCGCACTCGATATTGCCGCCGCTGCGCGTCAGTACGTCAAAGAAAAACGCGCCGAGCTTCCGGTCGGGCTGTACATCGACTATTGGGACGATGACTCGGTCACACTGAAAAACCGACTCGGCATTTTGATCAGCAGTGCTTGGCAAGGCGGTCTGTTGGTCATCTTGATGCTGACCTTGTTCTTGCGTCCGGCGATCGCATTCTGGGTGTTCATCGGCATCCCCATCAGCTTCTTTGGTGCGTTCATGCTGATGAATGCGCTCGGCGTCAGCATCAACATCATGACGCTGTTTGGCTTCATTCTCGTACTGGGGTTGGTCGTCGACGATGCGATCGTTACCGGCGAAAATGTCTACACCCATTTGAAGCGGGGAACGGATGGTCTACAGGCCGCGATCGAAGGCACGCGCGAAGTGGCTGGCCCTGTGACATTCGGTATTCTGACGACCATGGCTGCATTTGCACCGCTGGTGTTTCTCGAGGGGCGTTTCGGACGATTTTTTTCGAACATTCCCCTGGTCGTCATTCCTGTGTTCGTGTTTTCGTTGATCGAATCGAAACTGATTCTTCCGGCGCATCTCAAGCACGTGAAGATTCGTGGCGTCCGCGAGCACGGCAACCGTTTCCAGCGATTCCAGAAGAAATTTGCCGATGGATTCGAAAACGGAATACTGCGGTTCTACGAACCTGCATTGAATTTCGCACTGCGATACCGCTATTCAACATTAGCCGGCTTCGCCGGTGTCCTCGTGATTATGGTCACGTTAGTCACAAGCGGCTATGCGCGCTGGGTGTTTTTCGCGAGTGTCCCCAGCGAGACAATCACCGCAGAACTCGCTATGCCAGTGGGTACCCCTTATGAGGTCACGGACCGGCACATCCAACGAATGCTGGACATTGCCCGCGGACTGAAACAGGAATACAACCAAACGTACGACGAGGAAGTCGCGGGCAACATTCTCGCGAGCACGGGTGCCAACCGCGACGCCAACGGGTCGCATATCGGTCGAGTGCAGATCGAACTTGCGCCCGCGGAGCAACGCGTTGGCAAAGTGTCTGCAAACGAGTTTGCGGCCGTATGGCGCGAGCGACTCGGTGTGATTCCGGGCGCAGAGACGATGAACATCCGCTCGTCGTGGTCCGGCGGCCGAAATCCGATTGATATACAGTTCTCAGGACAGTCCCTCGATCAACTCGCGCTGGTGGGCGATACCATGAAAGCGCACCTTGCGAGCTACGAGGGGGTTTATGAAATCAACGACAGCTTATCTGACGGGAAAGAAGAGCTGCGCATCGAACTCACTCAAGAAGGCTACGTGCTCGGCCTGACCCGCGCGGAGGTCGTCGGCCAGGTGTCCAGTGCATTCCGGGGTTTCGAGGCGCAACGAATCCAGCGTGGTCGTGACGATATTCGCGTGCTGATTCGATTGTCGGGTCAAGAACGCCAAACGATCGACACGCTCAATGAGTTACTGATACGGACACCCGATGGTCGCGACGTACCGCTGGCCAATGTCGCGACGCTGACCCCGGGCAAAGGTCCTTCGCAAATCACGCGAATCGACGGCTACCGAACCCTGAACGTGCGAGCCGAAGTCGATAAAGATACGGCTAACATGACACTGATTCAGGCCGGCATTACGGCCTACGCCGATGGCTTGATGCCACGCTTCCCAGGAATCACCTATCAACTCGAAGGCGAAGCACGAAGACAGGGCGAGATTTTCGGCAGTTTGAAGTCAGGATTGACGATCGCGTTGTTCGTCATCTTCTGTTTGCTCGCTCTTGCACTGAAAAGCTATGCCCAGGCGATCCTCGTGATGTCCGTGATTCCGTTCGGTGTGATCGGCGCCATCCTTGGTCATTGGCTGTTGGGCTATTCGGTCTCAATTCTGAGCGTCTTTGGGTTGATCGCGCTGATGGGTGTCGTCGTCAACGACAGCCTGGTGCTGGTCGACTACATCAACCGCAAACATCGTAGCGGCACACCGCTGCTTGAGGCTGCGAAGATGGCAGGCGTGGCACGTTTCCGCGCGGTGATGCTAACGTCACTGACGACGTTCCTGGGTTTGTTGCCGATGCTCAGTGTGAAATCGACAACGGCGCAGTTCCTGATTCCGATGGGAATTTCGCTGGCTTACGGAATTCTGTTCGCGACCTTCATCACGTTATTGTTGGTGCCGGTCAACATCATGATTGCGGATGATGTGAAACGCAGCTTCGCTGATGTATTCCGCTGGTACTTCCGCCGCCGTCCCGCCAGCGAGGCAAGTTAGCGCTGCTCAGTGGCCCGAAGCCAGTCCCATGCGCCGCGCAATAATGCCGAGCATGATCTCGTCGGCGCCGCCGCCAATCGACGAGAGGCGGCCGTCACGGTAGGCGCGCGCGACAGGGTTATCCCACATGAACCCCATGCCGCCCCAGTACTGCAAACAACTGTCGGCAACTTCACGAAACAGGCGACCAGATTTCAGCTTACACATGGACGCGAGTGTGGTGACATCCACACCCGCTACATAAGACTCCACCGCGCTATACACGAGCGCCCGTAGTGCTTCGATCTCTGTCTGAAGCTCCGCCAACCGAAACTGCACGACTTGATTGTCGAGAATCGGCTTACCGAAGGTCGTGCGGCTTTGCGTGTACTCGACAGTCGACTCGATGCAACGCTCCATCGCACGCAGGTTTGCTGCGCCTGCGAACAAACGCTCTTCCTGAAACTGCAGCATTTGATAGCGAAAACCGTGACCGCGCTCCCCAATCGTATAGCGGATCGGCACACGCACATCATCGAGAAACACCTGAGCTGTATCCGAATCGCGCATGCCGAGCTTATTGAGCGGTTCCGAAAAGCTGACGCCTTTGGATGCCGTCGGCACGACAATCAACGATTTGTTGGCGTGTGACGGTGCGTCTTCGGTGTTTGCGAGCAGACACAGGAAGTCGGCTTGCGTCGAATTCGTGATCCACATCTTGGTACCGTTGATGACGTAGTCGCCGCCGTCGGTTCGTGCGTGCGTTTTGATCGCGGCGACATCCGATCCGGCATGCGGTTCGCTCACCGCTATGGAACATACCTGCTCGCCACTGATTGCCGGTGCTAGGAATGCTTCCTTCAATTCGTCACTGCCGAAACGAGCCAGAGCCGGTGTCGCCATGTCGGTTTGCACGCCGAGTGCCATCGCAACGCCGCCGGCGAGCGTGTAGCCCAGTGCCTCGGAAAACACGATCTGATGTGAGTAGTCGAGCTCGAGCCCACCGTAGCGTTCTGGTTTCGCAATTCCCAACAAACCGCGATCGCCGGCGGCGCGAAACACCTCATGCGCGGGGAACTTGCCGTCTCGCTCCCAAGCCTCTGCCGATGGATCTAAAACATCGGCAACGAATTGCTCGGTTACCGATCGAATCGAATCATGCGTGTCAGAAAACTGCACTATCGATCAAACCTCAGGCGGCGGCTCGCGTAGCGTCGTTTCGTCTCGCATGCTCAATGATCAAACCCGTAATCCGATCGATCAAACCCGGCGGTAGGTCGTGACCCATGCCTTCAATGATCTCCAACTGTGCGTCAGGAATCGCATTCGCTGTATCAACGCCGCCCGCTACAGGCACAAGGCGGTCCTTGTCCCCGTGGATCACAAGCGTCGGCACCCTGACCTCGCGGAGCTTACGAACGCGGCTCTTCGCCATACCAATCGCGAGCATTTGGCGCGTCACGCCACCGCGCGTCACGCCGCGCGCGTACATATCTTTCAATCGCTGTCTAACATGATTGAGGTCGACCCCAAACCCGTCGCTGGAGATCATCTCCCATGTTTTCATGCTGTGCTCGATGCGTGAATCAACATCGGAGCTGACCGGTCGGCTGAGCAATTGTCGGATCAACTCCGCGTCGGGCTTGGGCAATCGCCGGTTACCGGTGGTCGACATGATCGACGTCAAACTGAGGCAACGCTGCGGGTATTTGATCGCAAGACTCTGAGCGATCATTCCACCCATTGAAACGCCAACTATATGCGCCTGGCCGATGCCGAGTGCACCGATCAATCCGGACACATCACCTGCCATATCGTCGAGCGTGTATGGCATACGAACCGGCAAGCCCACGCTTGCCTTGAATCGTTGCCACACCAGATTGGGAACACCCGCGGATCGAAACAGCTGAGATTTGCCGATATCCCGATTGTCCATGGTCACGACGCCGAAACCCGCATCGAGAAGTCGTTCGAGAAATAACGGTGGCCATGCGTTGAGCGGCATGCTCAAACCTTGAATTAAAAAGATGACCGGCCGATCGGCATCACCGTGGCGTTCGTAAGCGATCCGCACGCCACCCACTTCGATTTCCGCCATGTATTCCCCCCTGTGCTTAGAACGCCAACATGATAGGGTCAGCAGTCTCGAAACACCATGCCGAGATGGAACTTTGAAAACATCGATTAGCTACTTGGCGCTGATCTCTTTGAGCGCGACGCTATTCGCGCAGGACGATAGCGGCTATGCCATCGGCTTCGGTGCGGCGGCCGACAATGGCAATGGTACGACGTTCAGTGTACTCGGCAACTACATCGTCAACGACGCCGTTATGTTGAGCGCGAGTCTTGCAACCACACGAGCCGATGGCGCACCCGATAGTGTTCAGACTCGGGATTGGGAGGTCGGTGGCCAGTATGATTTCGGCCCGATCGGTGTCGAGGTTTACGGTGGGCAGTCTGGTGATCCAGATGATTTCGACTCGCAAGATTTGTCGGCAGGCTTGTATCACTTCGGTGATCACTGGCGCTGGTCGGTACGCTACTTGGAACGTGACATCGATCTGATCCTGCGTACTCCGAATCTCGATCGCGTTGATGACATCAGCGTGCCATTAGCTGCCGACGGTTGGCGGGTCGGTCTGGGTTACAAAACGGAGGGTGGGTTTCGTATCAATGCAAGCTCACGTTGGTATGACTACGACCGAGACCTCACGTTGCTCGGTACTCGCGTCATCATTCAACGCCTATCGCCGACATCACTGACCTTGGCAACCTCGCTACTAGATCGCAGCGACAGCCTGCGTGCCGAATGGAAGGTGGGCGAGCAGAGTGCGTTTAATGTCTCTGTAACCCGCGACGAATTGGCGGGCGATCTCGGGATCGCTGACACACTGAGCGTTGGCTTTCTTACGCCGGCAGGCGCAACAGGTGATCTCGATATCAGCGTGGGTGTGTCCGAAGGCAGCGACGGCCTCGACGGCAACACGGTTTTTCTTAGCGTCTTTTATCTGTTCTACGGCGGATTCAACTAGCGCGTCAGTCTCGATTCGCCCGTCGGCGACGCTGCTGAACCCGTTCGCGCATTTTCTCCATCGCTTTCTCGCGCTCTTCAGGCGTCAGCGTGCGGAAGCGATTCCGCAGTGCTTCGCGACGCTCCGGTGACAGACGATTAAATCGCTGTAGCCGGTTCCGTAGTTCCTCGCGCTGCTCGGGAGACATTTCACGAAACACCTGCAACCGGCGACGCAACTCTGTTCGACGCGCCTCCGGCAACCCTTGGAACCGTTCAAACTTTGATTGAAGCTCCGCGCGTTGATCGTCGTCCATTGCAAGCCAGCGGTCTGCACCGCGTACCAGACGTTCCCGCCGCGACGCATCAAGGTCGACCCATTGCTGCTCGTAGGCGGCTAAGGCGGTCTGTTGTTCACCCGATAGATCCACCCACTCTTGGGCAAACAGATCTCCGGAGATCAAAAGCGCCGTCGTCATGATGACAAATCGAATCCACTGGTTCATCACACTGCCTCCGCGGTGTCTGACACCGCCGTATCTTCATTCTCATCCTGACCATCGGATGGAATAGACGTGTCCTCGAATGCCTCTGACTCGACAGACTCAAACGTCATGGCATCAACCAACTCATCCTCTACTTCCACCATGTCGCCCAGGAAATCAAAGAAATCGTAGGAATCTGAATCGGCTAACGACACACTGGCCAGCAAGCCCAGCACGACCGCGCAGCCTTGCCACATCAATCCATTAACCTTCATCGAGAGACTCCTCGACCAACATCTCATCATCGAGCCAAGCCAGCAGCTCCAGCGACTCAAGCACCTCGATGTCGGCGACAATCGCGAGCTCTGCCTCGTTCAAATCTGGCAGCGGTTGAATGTTGGGCGACTGCAAAATAAAGAACAGCGCCACGCCAGCCGCCACCGCGCCGCCCAACGACCCGCCGACGTACCAGCGTGGATCCAGCCCGACCGGTGCGGAGGCTGCGAGTACTGCTTCCTCGCGAGCCGCCTGCAATCGCGCCAACGTGGCCTCATCCAAGGGCTGGTCGAGGCTGCGCACCAACCGATCGGCAAACACCTGATCGTCAGTATTCAAATCGCTGTTGTTTGTCATGACCATTCCGCTCCCAATAACTCACGCAGTTTTTGAACCGCGCGAGAGTGATGCGTTTTGACGCTCCCTTCGGAGCATTCCATGGCTTGTGCAGTCTCCGCGACGCTCAAGCCTTCCCAACTGCGCAGCAGAAAAGCTTCGCGCTGTCGCGGCGGCAGCGCCGAGACCGCCGCTTGCACCGCCTCGTGCGAGGTATCCAATTCGCTTCGCACTTGTGGGTTGTCCGCTGCCGGCGCGGGGATCATCTCCTCGGCCGGGGTCTGCTCGTCGAGATCGTCCCGCGAACGACCGAACAACGAAAAGACCTTGCCGTATGATCGCCGCCGTCGATAGCAGTCCCGAATTCGGTTTTGAAGAATTCGGAAAAACAGCGGCCGCCATTCCTCGGTCGGCCGCTTCGAGTACTTTCTCGCGAGCGTCATCATGCTTTCCTGCACAATATCCAACGCGTCCTCGCGATGACTGATGGACAGCACCGCCATCCGATAGGCGCTCTGTTCCACTTCCTTTAGGAACTCGTTCAAAGCTGCTGCGCTGCCGTCCATCAGTTTCCATCATCTCATTCGCTGTCAGATTCACTGACGAACACGAAGCTCGCCCGCGTTGCCGGCAGAGTTTCAGTGTCACCAGTATATCGAACGCCCGCGTGGATACTCGCGAGTTTCGCACCTGCTGCCAATTGCGCGTTCAACTCGTCAACGAGATCCGCAAAGCTACGGAACAGCGTGACCGACTGACTGCCGCGCACGCGCACCGCATAGGCACCGTCGCCCGACGCGGTCGGCGTCAACGTCAACATGTCGAATCCGTTCGTCAGCGCACGCGGTACACCGCGCACCCGCAGGAACTCGCGAGACTCGCTGATGTCGATGTTGATCGCAGAGGCATCCGCATTCATGAACGGCATCGCACTCGGCGCATCCGAAGGCCAGCGCACCGTCAACTCACCCGCGCGGTTACGCAGACTGACATCGATCACCGTTTTCGCGTCGAAGTCCGCCGGCGCCATGCCGAATGGTGCGACCAAGCCGCGCACACGGATCAAGTCACCCGGTTCCAGTGAACCGAGCGCCATCGGTCCGGTCTCCACTTCATAGTTGTCCGGATCGGCATCGAACTCCGGCGCTGAGCCAGTTCCGGTGAAGTCAAAGGCTTGCGGTCGACGTCCGTTGAGCAAGAATAAGTCCGCTACTAACGGTTGCGCTGCAACCACTTCCGCCGAGAAGCGGCTGTATTGCATAGCAATCCGCGCGTTGGTCGAATCCAATGTCTGATCGTCAACGATCTTACCGAATGCCACCACTTTTTGACCGACGGAAATGCTGTCAGCCGAAAGTGTACTTGCATCAACACCGGGCGCGCTCACGCTCGTGTCAGATCCCACCAGCACAACGAGATCTCCCGCGAAACGAACGGTGCCATCTCCGAACTCGATGCGCGCACCACCAATCGTCAGCGAATCCGCATCTCGAGACTTGACGGTGCCTTTGACGGCGGTCGCGTCAGCCCAAGGAACGCTGCTACCGGCAACGATCACATCCGCGTCAAGCTGACGATCCGCGATCATTCCAGCCGCAACCAACGGTGTGTCCTCGCCCAACGCCGCAATGGCCTCAAGACCGGCCGAACCGGTAAAGCCCTCGCCGTCTACTTCGTATTCTGTCTCGTCATCCACGATGACTGTGACCTCACCGAAACGACCTTGGCGAAGGAAGAACGGACGCACGTCGACAGCGATACTGCCCGCATCAACGTCAACGGCATTGACCAAACCCCGAATCCGATGCTCTCTGTCTTCTTCGAGCTCAGCCGACGCAAGCAGCAACGGTGCAACCGTTACAACCGGCGGCGCCACGCTGAAGTCGATCTCATTGGACGCGTCGAGGTCGAAGTCCAACGAAAACGCAGCGGGCACGCCTGGTGCGATCCGGATGGTCTCGCTGGAAGCGAGCTGCAAACGCGATGTCCACTGACCGATCGCGGCGCCGGACTCGTCGACCGCGACCGCTTCTGCGGTCACGCCATTCTCGTCCTGAATCACGATCTGACTCTCCGTGTAGTCGAGCTGGATGCTGGCGGACACGTAGTTGCCGGCCGGCACAGTCGCGATGCTGACCAACTCAGTGACTTCCGTGAGCTCCGCGAAATCGACACGCGTCGAATTCGGTAGCGTTTCCACGATCGTGCCGTTCGCGCGTTCCAACGAGATCGACAATACATCGACCGTGTAGCTCGCGAAATCGCCCTCGGCATCCGTCAATCCAACAATCACCTGCCCTTCTTGGACATCTTCAATCGGGTCCGGGTCAGTGGCCGTCGTTGAACCGCCACCACCACAGCCAGCGACCAGTAGCATCGCGCCAACCGCTGCACTCCAGACTAATTTTTCCTTAGCTGCGGCACCCATCGACGCCGCAGCTGACATAACTCTGTTCATTACCATTGCTCCCAACAACAAGAAAAAGGGTGCGCACACCCCTCTCAACGCAGGAGTTTCGATTTGGTTGACAACAAAATCGGATGTCGCGCGGCCGTCACATGGATTCCGTACAATAGCGACATGGAATTAGTTGTTTTTGACCTCGACGGGACGCTTCTGAACAGCGAATCGTCCATCACGCCGTACACCAAAGAAACTCTGGCATTACTGCGCAAGCGCGGCATTGCCTACACAGTGGCCACCGGTCGCACGCTGCACGCGTCGCGCGCGGTGCTTGAGGGTCACGCCTTCGAGCTGCCGCATGCTTTCAAGAACGGCGTGGTCATCTGGCACCCGGACGACGACCGCTTCTCGCACTGCACGACCTTGACGTCGGCTGAAGTCGCCCAAGTGATGAGCGCCTGCTACCAAAATGAGGTCACGCCATTCGTGTTTACCCTGGAAGGTGACAATGACCACGCCGTCTATCACGCGCCACCGCGCAACAAAGCGGAGACGTTCGTCATCAACATGTACACCGGACCTCGCGGGTTAACCGCACACCCGGTCGAAATGCTGCCGAGCGATGCCCGTATCTCGAATATCAGCGCGATTGGTGCTGGCGATGCCATCAAACGCATTACGCAGTCGGTCCGCCACGCGCCGCATCTTGTTGCTTATTCGGGTATTGCTATCGAGGATGACAATCTGTGCTGGCTCGACATTCACCACAGCAACGCGAGCAAAGGCGCCGCGGTTGAAACCCTGAAATCGTTGCTCGATATCGACCAGGTGGTGTGCTTCGGCGACAGCGACAACGACCTCAGCATGTTCGCTGCCGCGGATGAATCCTATGCGCCCGCGAATGCAAAGAGCGTCGTGAAGGAAAAAGCCGATGAAGTCATTGGCCATCACGACGAAGACGGGATTGCGCGCTTCCTTCGCAAGAGATTCTCGTTGGATGGCTGACACCAGCCCCACAATCTCTTACGCCGGTCATGAGGACCCGTGGATCAAGCGAACCTTCATCAACGCGATTGAGGCCAGCATGGGCCGACGTCGGGTCGAGCGCATTTACCACGACCTGAAGCGGGACTTCTCTCCGCTCCGGTTTTTCGGCGAAGCGCTGCGTCATGGCGATGTTGAGATCGACTGGCAAGGCACCGATTTCGATGCACTTCCGCGCCAGGGACCGCTGGTCATCATCGCGAACCACCCGTTCGGGGTGATCGATGGTCTCGTTCTGTGTGATCTTGCAATGCGTCTGCGGGGAGACTTTCGAGTGCTGATCAACTCCCTGCTCTGCCGCGACCAGGATCTAGAACCGTACTTCCTGCCAATCGATTTTTGCGGCAGCCGCGAAGCGGCACGAACGAATGTGTCCTCACGACGGCGGGCGCATGCGGCGCTACAAAATGACGTACCTGTGCTGATTTTTCCCGCCGGCGGGATCTCAACAGCTCGAAGCCGGTTTGGGTTCGGGCGGGTCCAGGAACTCCCTTGGAACACGTTTGTCGCCAAACTGATTCAGCAACACCGAGCCACCGTGCTGCCCGTCCACTTCCATGGCCAGAACTCCCGCAAATTTCATGTCGCCTCGAATGTCTCTGAGACCTTCCGGATGGCGCTGTTGATTCATGAAGTTCGCAACAAGCTGGGCAAGAAAATACGGGTGACCATGGGTGAACCTCTCGCCTACGACGCACTGGCGCATATCGAATCACGCCATGCTTTAACTGAGCACCTCTACCAGCAGGTCATGCAACTGGCCGCCTGACTGACCTGACAAATGTCATATTCGCGTTAGGCCTATTGCCAATGGGCGCGAGCCTCCCCTCGCTCCATAGTGTCTCCATCAATTCACCGAATGGAGAGCGATCTTGGCAGAGGCAGCGATTTCGGCGCGAGGGGTTCACAAACGATACGGGATGACCCGAGCGCTCGACGGTATCGATATCGAGATTGAGCGGGGTCAAGTCTGCGCACTGCTCGGACAAAACGGCGCTGGCAAGACGACTTTCATCCATTCAGTGCTTGGTCTCGTGCCTATCGATCGAGGCGACATTTCGGTTTTGGGCCATGCAGCAGGCAGCTTGAGCGCACGCAAGCGCATGGGCGTCATGTTGCAGGACACAGACCTCCCCGACTTGCTAACCGGCAGAGAACACCTGGCACGATTTTCGAGCTACTACCAGCATCCTCGCGCTATCGACGATTTAATCGACAGCGCCGAACTCAGTGACTTTGCCGACAAGCGCTACAAAAAGATGTCCGGCGGGCAGAAACGTCGAATCCAATTTGCGGTTGCGTTGATCGGTCAGCCAGATGTGTTGTTTCTCGATGAGCCAACGACCGGACTGGATCGAGAGGCGCGCGAAGCGGTGTGGAACAGCGTCCGTGCGCTGGTGGCGACCGGCACGACAGTGATCCTGACCACCCATTACCTCGAAGAGGCCGACGCACTCGCCGACCGAATTGTGCTGATCAACGAAGGTCGCATTGTTGCTGATGATGCTGCGGATCGGATTCGTGCCGAGGTTGGCGGCTCCCTGATCAGTTGTGAGACCGCTCTGGCGGAGACCGCAGTTGCCGCACTCCCAGCCGTTCGTTCGACGTCGCGCAGTGGCCGACTTTTACAAGTTTTGACAGAGCACGCGCCGTCGACCCTTGCTGCATTGCTGGCCCAGGATCCGAACATCGAGGACCTATCTGTCACCAAACCTTCGCTGAGCGAAGCGATCGGCGCATTGACCCAATCCGTTGCTAAGGAGGCACGCCCATGAATTCGGCCTGGCACACGTTGAGCTCGGATACCGGTGCAGAGTTGCTGCAGTCTTTACGCGCACCGGAATTCTTCATTCCGACGCTCGCACTACCGAGCGCGTTCTACGCGCTGTTCGGCATTGCCGTTACACGTGGTGGCCCGGAGGTCGCGCAATACTTACTGGCCACCTATGGTGTGTTCGCCGTGATGGGACCTGCACTCTTCGGGTTTGGCGCTAACGTGTCGAGTGAGCGCGAGAAAGGTTGGTTGATGCTCACAAAAGCAGCGCCGACCTCCGGTGTTAACTACATCCTGTCGAAACTGCTAACAACACTGCTGTTCTCCGCCGTTGCTCTGTTGCCGGTCTATGCACTCGCCGGGTTTGCTGGCGGCGTCTCCATGGAGCGAATGCAGTGGGTAACACTGTTCGGTTGTCACTTGCTGGCCGTAGCACCATTTTCGTTTATCGGTCTGTCCATCGGTTTCTCGTTTGGCAGCGGTGGTGCCATCGCCGTGTGCAATATCGTGTTCTTGGGTCTCGCCGTGCTGGGCGGGCTATGGTTTCCGATATCGCTATTTCCCGGATTCATGAAGACGTTGGCCGTGTGGTTACCGTCATTTCATCTCGCAGAACTGGGTCTTTGGGCGGCCGGTGCCAGTGGCGATCGGAACCCACTGAATCACCTAGCGATCATCGCTGCGATGACCGCCGTGTTGGGTGTTCTTGCGACGTTGTGCTGGTCACGTCAACGCTGATCGATAAGGAGGACTGTCATCATGCTCAACCGAATCTTCTACCGTGCCGCGATCCTTGTTGTACTGGCATTCGCAGCTCTCATCACACTGTTGCCAACACCCGACGCCACAGTGACCGCGAGCGACGATTCGGCGAACGAAGTTGAATCATCGGCTGTCGTGTTCGCGAATGTCGATGTGTTCGATGGTGAAACCATGCTGCGCCAGCAAACCGTGGTCGTCGACGGTGGTAAGGTCATCGCGCTCGGCGATGCCGTCACACCACCGACGGGTGCAACCTCGATCGACGGCACCGGCCACACGCTGTTACCTGGATTGGTCGACGCACACACCCACAGCTGGGGACAGGCGTTATCCGATGCCGCACGCTTCGGCGTGACGACCATGCTCGATATGTTCACCGATCCAGCCAACATGGGCGGTATTCGTGAAGACCGAACGTCGTTTGATACGACCGCAAAAACCGCTTTGTTCAGCGCCGGTATGTTGGCCACGGCAGAAGGCGGACACGGCACACAATTCGGCATCGCAATTGAAACGCTGTCGGCGCCCGAACAGGCGAACGCCTGGGTTGATGCGCGAATCAAAGAAGGCTCCGACTACATCAAACTGGTCTACGACCCGTACGCCGGCCGTTCACCCAGTATCGACTTGGCCACCGCAACAGCCGTCATCGAAGCGGCGCATGCGCGCGATCTACTCGCAGTCGCGCACGTCACTGACTATCAGGCGGCGGATGATTTAATCGATGCGGGCATCGACGGTTTCGTGCACGTTTTCATCGACAAACCCGCGGACAGTGCGTTCGTCCAAAAGGCTGTGGATGCTGGCGTATTCATCATTCCGACACTTGCGGTCATTGCGTCGATCAATGGCGAACAACCTGGCCTTCACTGGCTTGAGGATGATCCGCTAACACCATTGCTTTCCAACTCACAACGCGCAACGTTAACGCAGTCGTTTGGTAGATTTCCGGGAATCAGAGCGCTCGAATACGCGTTGCAGAGTATCCAAGCGCTGTACGAAGCAGGCGTACCGATCTTGGCCGGGACAGATGCTCCCAACCCTGGAACCGGCTACGGCGTATCGATGCATGACGAACTCGAGCTGCTAACGCGTGCTGGCATGAGCGAGCTGGATGCACTGCGAGCGGCGACAAGCGCACCCATGACGCAGTTCCCACTCGACAACTCGAATCGCGGTTCGATTTCGGTCGGTGGCCGAGCAGATCTTGTCTTGGTCGAGGGCGATCCATCGGCGGATATCCTGGCCACACGCAACATCAAGGCCGTCTATCGCAACGGACAAGCCGTCCCGCTTGAGGTCTCGATGGACACCAAATCCGCCTCGACTCCGATGCCCGCGTCTTTGGCGGACTTTGAGCCTGGTACACCAAGCATCGAGGGTCTGTTGTGGACGACGACTACCGACTCGATGATGGGCGGCAAGTCCGAAGCGACGACGCGCTACATCTCGCCCGGCGCCAACGGCTCCGACACTGCGTGGGAAGTCGTCGCAACGAATGCACCCGGATTCCCGTATCCGTGGTCCGGGTTCTATCTGGACGCCAGCACCATCGCACCGGCCGACATCAGCAACTACACGCGAATCTCGTTCGCCGTACGTGGCACACCCGCACGCTATCGATTCATGTTGTTCACGGCCGACGCACTCGGCGTACCGCCCACGATCGAGTTCGATGCGACCGAAGATTGGCAAACCGTTACGCTGACGCTAGCGGATGCAGGCACCTTCAACGCGGAGCAGTTTGTGGGTTTCGCGATTGTCACACCGCTCGGCGCCGGCGAGTACACATTTGCTATCGACGACGTAAAACTGGTGCAATAGAAGCCTATGATGGACGCAGTAGACATCGCGGAAAGCGCACGGCGACGTAGGCTGTGGCAGGCGTTTAACCTCATCTACTTCGGCTTTTACTTCATCGAGTGGTTTTGGGTACGACCGACCGTCAATGACGTCATCGCAATTGTCGTTGCCGCCGCAGTTTTTCTTCCGATCTATTTCTCGGCGTTCGAGCGCCACGAGTCGCGCTTCATCTGGCACATCGTGGCCCTCGAACTGATTGCATTCGCGTTGTCGCCGTTCAGCGGGTCGCAAGGCATCTTTCATGTGTACGCATGTGTACAAGCGGGCTACCAAAGACCGGCATCCCGCACATTCGTGCTGCTTGGATTGTTGACCGCTACGTACGGCCTCTGGGGCTACTTTGTCGATATCAATACGTTCGGCTGGTTATTTTCGATGTTCCTCGGAGTCGTGACCGGACTGTCTTGTAGTGCAGGTGCAGCCGGGCTAGAACGAGGACGCGCCCTGCGCCGATCTTGGGTTTTGGAACAACAGCGCGCGGCACTCGCCGAGCGCGAGCGCATCGCGCATGACTTACATGATCTCCTTGGGCAGACGCTAACCACCGTCGCATTAAAGTCAGAAGTGGCTCATCGATTGATCGAACAAGATCCCGCACGCGCGAAACAGGAAACAGCCGAAGTCGCCGAGGCCGCACGCAACGCGTTGCAAGAAATCCGCGCTGCGGTCTACGACATGACGGCAACGACCGTTGAGCAAGAGTTGGATCGGGCCCGACAGGCTTTGGACGCGGCCGGCGTTACGTTGACGATCAGCGACGACGTTCCACCGCTCGACCCAACCGTCAGCAAAGCTCTCGGCTTGACGATTCGCGAGGCCACGACAAACATCGTCCGTCATGCAAACGCGACCGAAGCCAAAATCGACTTTCGCTATGACGGCGAAACACTGAATGTGATTGTGCGCGACAACGGTGCTGGCGCATTGGACGGCACCACAGAAGGCAACGGATTGAAAGGTCTCAGAAAACGAATTGCCGCGTTAGGTGGACAAACGGCGATCCGCATGCGAGCCGGCACCGAAGTTCATATCTCTTTGCCTTTTGACCACAGCAGTGCCAACGCATGATTCGCATTGTCCTTGCTGAGGATCAGTCGATGCTGCGTGGCGCGCTCGCCACACTGCTGTCACTCGAGCCGGATATTGAGATTATCGACGATGTCAGCGATGGCGACGCCGCATGGCAACTGGTACGTGAGCATGAACCCGACGTCCTCGTCACCGACATAGAAATGCCGGGACGCACCGGTATCGATCTCGCGCAGTCGATTCGGACGCACAAACTCGCAACGCGAGTCTTGATCGTGACAACGTTCTCGCGCCCCGGTTACCTGCAACGCGCGCTGCAGGCTGGCGTGAACGGCTATATCCTGAAAGACACGTCGAGTCACGAATTGGCGAATGCGGTGCGCGTTGTCGCGCGCGGCGACCGGCATGTCGCAGCCGATCTCGCAGAACTTGCGTGGACGGCACCTGATCCGTTGTCGGATCGCGAGCGTCAGGTCCTACGTCTTGCGGAGGCCGGACTCACGAATAAGCAAATCGCAGTGGAGCTGTCGCTTTCCGTCGGCACGGTCAGGAACTACCTGACGGATGCGATGCAAAAGCTCAATGCTGCGAATCGAATCGAGGCGTTTCGCAGCGCTCGGGAGCTAGGCTGGCTGTAGTGCTAACGCGCCGCGACCGGTTCAGCCGGCTCTGCGGGTTCCAAAGACGCCTTGATGCCCTTGGCAACCTCATCGAAGGCGAATTTCGCGTGCCCGTACTGCGAGAAACTCTTGGTCACTTCCTTGATACCACCCGCCTCAAAACCAACGCCGGAAGCGAGCTGCAACTCCGTGCTCGTGTCTTCCAGCGTGAATTCGACGCTCGCACCGCCATTGTCCACCGGCCCAAAGAACACGATGCTCGTGAACAAGTTGAGTCCGCGGCTGACACCATCGATGTCGGTGATCGCGGTTTTCAGAGTTAGGACACCAGGCGCCAACGTGTCGGTGACCGTCAAACACTGACTGATCTCGCGAATCAAAGACTCACGTAGATGCTGGGAGAGTTCCACCTGCTTCTCTTCGTCGACCTCGACATCCTCTGCCAAGCGCCATTCTGGTTCCGCGATAACCACGCGTTGGTAACGCGCGAGCGATGCATGATCGACAGTCGCCACCATGTCGTCGAAACCTTCGACGACCTCGTGCTCGTAAGACTCCAAGAACCCACTTTCAGTAAACGACTGGTTGGCGCAGCCGGACAGAACCGCCACCACAGCGACCGCAGACAGTACTCGCAGCATAAACTCACCCCCATGCGGTGATCTTGTGTTGGCCTAGTAGACCGCTCCAAGCACAAAATCCTTTCAACGCCTGGCAACGCTGCGACGGATTCGCCAGAATTGCGCCGATGGAACAGGATCAATTCTGCACGAATTGTGGTGCCACGTTGCCTAACGGCGCAGGCTATTGCCCGGCGTGCGGGCAGAAGGTGCTTACCGATGACGATCGACGGATGCGCGCGCTCGCCCGCGAAGTCTTCGCCGAAGCAACTGACATGCGAGGCCGAGTGCTGCCTTCATTGTTCTCATTGGTGTTTTTGCCCGGCCGGTTAGCGCGCGCTTATCGCATCGGCCAACGGCGCCGGTTCGTCAGCCCCATCGGACTGTTCCTGTTTGCGAACGTCGTCTACTTTCTGATTCCGAGTCTGTCGGATTTTCAAATTACGCTGCTCGATCAGATCACGCTGCAATTCTACAGCCCATGGATTGAGCCACTGGTGAGCGCGCGACTCGATGTCCCATCAGCCATTGCAGCGTGGCAAGACGGCGCGAGCGCAATGATGGCGCTCTCGAATGCATACGAGCTTCGCGCAGCAGATATCTCCAAGACCATCATCGTTGTGCACGTGCCATTCATCGCATTGATCACCGCATTGCTGACTATCGACAGAGGCTACCGTTTTATCGATTACATCGCGGCCGCTCTGCACTTCATGGCGTTCGTGCTTCTGTATTTCGTATTCGCGCCAATGGTGATTCTGCCGACCTTTCGATTTTTGCTAAGTCCATTCGCGCCGGACTCTGCTGCCTGGGTCGCCTTCATGGGGTTTGTCGCCGCGTACATCGTGGTGATGTTCCGAGTCGCGTTCGAACTACCTTGGTGGCGCGCTGCCCTGACCGGGCCGGTATTCCTGGTCAGCTACTACGCGGTTCACCTGGTATACCGGCTCATCCAGTTCTTGGTTGTGTTCTTTACGCTGTAGTCGCGACGACCGCGGCGTGCTCAAGCACAGCATCAAACAACAGGTCCATATCGGCCATTGTGCTGCGATGGTTGGTGTTTGCCACACGCAGCGCGAAGTGACCCTGACGCCGCGTGCTCGACGGCACAGCCAAGCCACTCTCCTGGATGCGCATCAGAATTTCCGTATTCCACTCATCAAGCGTTGCGTCGGTATGGTCGCCATCACCGATGTAGCGGAAACACGCGATATTCAGTGTGGCCGGCTCAAACAGCTCAAGTTTGGGATGCTCGCAAACCCGATCGGCGAGGTACTGCACTTGAGTCACATTCTGTTCGATGACTCGACCGATTTTCTCGATACCGTGATGCTTGAACGCCACCCAGGCTTTCAACGCACGAAACCCGCGACTCAGCTGCGGGCCGATCGCAGCAAACTTCAAATCTGTCGGCTGCACACCGCGTCCGGGTGGCGTGAGGTAGGCCGCCTGAGTCGCAAACGCCTGCTCCTGCAACGCGCCATCCTTCACCAGCACCGCGCCGATTTCGTATTGCAGATAGCCCCATTTGTGTAAGTCGAACGCGATGGAATCCGCGCGTTCAATTCCGTCGATCAGTGGCTGCAAACGCGAAGAACAGGCGAGCAACGCACCGAACGCCCCGTCGACATGCAACCACAAGTTCTCTGCCTCGCAGTAATCGGCTAAGGCATGCAAATCGTCGATTGCCCCACTATCGACGGTGCCAACATTCGCAATCACAGCAAGCGGGTGAGCCCCAATTTCTCTATCGTGCGCAACCGCGCCTCTCAACGCGTCGAGATCGACTTGATCTTCTTTGTTCACCGATACGCGTACGACGGCGTCACGTCCCAGACCGATGATATCGCAGCCCTTCTCCGCCCAGCTGTGGGTTGCAGTCGAGCCGTACACACGAAACGGCGAGCGTCCAGCAAGCCCATCAGCGCGAACCCTTGCGGGATCCGAAGCATTACGCGCGACGATCAGTCCGATCACGTTCGCCATCGTCCCCCCGCTGACGAACAGACCGCCCGCGTCGTCCGGATAGCCCATGAGCTCGCAGCACCACCGAATCGTCTGTGCCTCAATGACGCTGGCGCTCTGATCGTAGCCAGCAAGATGCGCGTTCATGCCGGCCGCCACCATATCCGCGATCAATCCATCGACTGTACCGTTGCCCATGACCCAGCCATAAAACCGTGGGCCGGCGTTTCCCGTCGGATAAGGAATCACCTGTTCACGCAGCGCATCGCACACGACGCCCAGGGGCGCGCCGTTGCGGGGCAAGGACTCACTCAGTGCGTCGCGCACATCTGCCGGAAGCGGTTGCCAGATCGGACGTTCACCGAGCGTTTGGATACGATCGAACAACACATCGAGCAGCGCATGCGCGGACTGTCGGGCTGCATCCCAATCTTCAGGATCTAGGTTGATCTCTGCCGGGTGCTTCTTCATAGGGGTCTCCGTATCTGAGCGCCGATTATGCCGACGTCCGGTCGTTGGCTGCCACCCGAAACCGTATCGTTCGGAATTCACGCGAGAATGTCGAAAGCGATCAGCAAACGCGGTAGCCTTCCGGCGGGGGATCAACGAGACAAATCATGAGTTCCAATTCGGTGTATAGCCTGCACTCCAGCAACGCTAGCTTGGTGGTCGATTGCACAAGTGGTGCGCCGGTCGTGCTGTACTGGGGCGGCCGACTCGACAATGCGACCACACCCGAAATGCTGCGCCTGTTATCCACGCCGCAAGAAGCTCAGGCGAGCGTCGCTAATGAAGCACCTATCGCCTTGTCGCCGGCTCTCGGCATTGGCTTTCACGGAGACGCCGGTTTGAGGGTGCATCGCAACGGACGTGATTGGGGCGTGAACCCGGTGGTTTCATCATGTACACAGCCCGACGATCAGACATTGGAAATCCAATGCATCGACCCAGCGTGTCAGATCGAATTGCACTACCGACTCTCCCTCGACGCCGACAGCGATACGCTAAGCGCACAGACGTGCTTGAAGAACTTATCCAGCGCGCCGCTTCAGGTCGATCGCTGCGATGCGCCGGCCCTACCGATTGCCAACCATCTTTCGCACATCACCGCGTTCAAGGGCCGATGGGCCCATGAGTTTCAAACCGAAACCGTAGGACCATTTCACGGCAGTTTTGTGCGAGAGACTCAGGCGGGCAGAACATCTCACGACAATTTCCCGGGTTTGATCGTGCATGACCGCCTTTTCGGCGAGCATCGGGGCGAGGGCATTGCATTAACGCTCGGCTGGAGTGGCAATCATCGAATGAGCGTCACGCGTTTGATCTCCGGCAGAGCACTGGCGCAGTTGGGCGAGGTCTTCTACCCGGGCGAACTGCAACTTGGCGAGCAGGAGACCTACGAGTCACCAGTGCTCTACAGCAGCGTGACCGATTCTGGCCAAACACCGCTGTCGCAGCGTTTGCATCGGTTCGTTCGCAGCCACCTCACTGACGAGCGCATGCGCGGCAAGCTGAAACCGATTCACTTCAACACGTGGGAGGCGATGTATTTCGACCTCGATACACCACGGCTGTGCGCGCTCGCCGACGCGGCAGCGTCCGTCGGCGCCGAGCGATTCGTGCTGGACGATGGTTGGTTCCCGAGTCGGCATGACGACACGGCAGGCCTAGGCGACTGGACGGTCGATGCACAGAAGTTTCCGCGAGGCCTACGACCGCTGATCGATCACGTGCATGAACTCGGTATGGAGTTCGGTTTGTGGGTCGAGCCCGAAATGGTGAATCCCGACAGTCAGTTGTTCCGCGATCACCCCGACTGGGTGCTGAGCGTCGAGGGCGCACCGACAGTGTTGGCGCGCAACCAGCTCGTGCTCGACCTCACGCGGCCTGAGGTCTGCGACTACTTGTACGCGCACATCGATGCGTTGCTACAGGAGTATCCGATTACCTATCTCAAATGGGACATGAATCGCGACTTGCATCAGCCCGGCGATCAACACGGTCGCGCGGCGGTTCATCGACAGGTCTTGGCGGTTTACGCGCTGATGGACCGTATTCGCATGGCTCATCCTAAGCTCGAAATCGAGAGCTGTTCGTCAGGGGGCGCGCGTGCCGACTATGGCGTCCTCGCGCACACCGATCGCATTTGGACCTCGGACAGCAACGATGCGCTGGATAGACTGCGAATCCAGCGCGGCTGTTCGATGTTCTTTCCGCCTGAGTATATGGGCGCGCATGTTGGGCCACGCGAGTGCCACATCACGGGTCGCACGTTGTCGATGGCGCTGCGCGCCGGCGTCGCGATCATGGGCGACATGGGCATCGAGGCCAACATCAATGAAATGTCCCAGGACGATCGAGAGGTCTTGGCAGCAGCCATCGCGTTGCATAAGCAACATCGCGAACTGATCTTCACAGGCGATGTGGTGCGGCTCGAAACGCAAGACTTCGAAATGGCCCATGGCGTAGTTGCCGGGGACCGCGGGGAAGCACTGTTCAGCTACGCGGTCGTCGCGACGCCACCGCATAGCGCGCCGGGTCGGCTGCGCCTGCACGGACTTGATGCAGATAGGCTATACGAAGTAAATATCGTATGGCCGGAAGGCATCCGCAGTCACACGCCGTCGATCCTTGACGTCATCAATGGACAGCATGTCAGTGGCGACTCGCTGATGCGATTCGGTCTGCAACTGCCAATCCTGAAACCCGAAACGCTGCTACTGCTGCACTTGCAGGTCCGCTGACGGCTCACCGCGCATCGCGAAACTGAGTCGTGGCCGCGTACCAAAGGCCGATCGGCTAATAAACAGTGCGGTCGCGACGCACGTGATGAGCGTGATCGCCATCATGTGAATGTAGTGCAGCGGGTTCCAGACGAATGAGAAAAACGCGTAGAGCGAAACGCCGAAAACGACCGCAATAATTGCCGCACGATAGTCGACATCGGTGAACAATAGCCCAACGATAAACGCCGACAGGATCGGCATGCTCAGCAAACCATAGAGCTGTTGAATCAGGTTGATGATGCTCTCCGCCTGCGCATAAATCGGCACCATGATCAGTCCGATAACCACGATGACGAGTGTCATGATCGCGTTCAACCGCGGCACGTTCGGCTCGCTCTTGAAGTACTTCTCGTGGATGTCGCAAACATAGAGCGCGGTCGATGAATTAAGAATGCTGTTCACCGTCGTCAGCACTGCCGCGGCAATTGCAGCCGCGAAGGCACCCGACAAATAACTCGGCAGCACGTCACCGACAATCGTGCCGAACGCCGAGTCTCCGATGTCGCCGTAGAGTTTGAATGACACAATGCCGGGAATCACAATCATCGGCGGGACCAACAGGAATCGAATTGCCGCCGCGGCATACACGCCCTTCTGGCCTTCCTGCACGGTCGGAGACGCCATCGCGCGCTGAGTGATCGTCTGATTAGTACACCAGTAAAAGACCTGGATAAATATCATGCCGGTCAGCAGGGTATGCCACGGGATCGGGGAGTCATTCGCCCCGATCATCGTCAATCGCTCGCGCGGAATCCCACTGAAGTCGAAGTCAATCGCCTGCAACGCGAGGAACACAACGACGATTCCGAGTACCAAAAGCAGCACGCCGCTGTAAGCGTCGGAGATTGCAACGGCGCGCAGCCCGCCGAATACCGCGTAGGCCGTGCCCACCGCCGCGAACACCATGGCGATGTAAATAATCGGATAGTCGAGCGCGAACATGCTCTTCATGAACAGCGATCCGGAGTACAGCGCCGTTGGGATAAAGATGAACACGTTACCGAGCAGGAACAGCAACCCAATCAAAGCACGGATATGGTGATTGCCATAACGCTTTTCCAAAAGCTCGGTGGTCGTCGTGCACTTGTACTTGTAGTACACCGGCAGCATGACCTTCGCGAGAATCAGCAGCCCAGCGACCGCGGCAAACTCCCACCACGCCAACAATGCCATCTGATTGCCATTCATGCCGACGAGCTGATCCGTCGATAGATTGGTCAGCGTGATCGAGCCGGCAACGAAGATCCACGTCAGTCCGCCACCGGCCAGAAAGACCTCTTTGTTGCCGTCGATCGACTGTCCTGCCTGTTTGCGAATATCTGCCCGACATTTCAGAAAGGTCAGGAACGCAATAAGTCCGGTCAGAAACAGGAATATGAAAAATTGTAGTGTCATGGATCAGTGCCCCCCACACTGTCCTCCCGCGTCGAACGGCGGTTGGCTATCCGTTGTTTTACCAATGGCAAGACAGCACAGCAAGCCGCGGCTATCCGCTCGATAGCGTAATGCGACTGGAAGCGTGCGCAAATCCGGCTATGATTCGGGATCGAACGATTCGGGTTTCGTGTTCAGTCTAGGGGGAGCGCACACCGTGACATCAGTCTATCCAGTGAAGGGTTACTACGAGGAAAACGGCCTGGTGGACAAAGCGCAGTACGATGAGATGTACCAGCGTTCCATCGAAGACAACGAGTCGTTCTGGGCAGAACAAGCGCAACGTGTTAACTGGATGCAGGCCTTCTCGACGATCAAAGACGTGTCGTTCGACAAAGAAGATCTGCACATTCGCTGGTTCGAAGACGGTGTTCTCAATGTTTGCGCAAACTGCGTCGACCGGCACTTGGCGACACATGCGGATCGCACAGCCATCATCTGGGAGGGCGACGACCCGACCAAAGATGAGCACATCAGCTATCAAGAGTTGTACGCGCGCGTCTGTAAGTTCGCCAACGCACTGAAAGCCATCGGCGTGAAAAAAGGCGACCGCGTAACCCTGTACATGCCGATGATTCCCGAGGCCGCTATCGCTATGTTGGCATGCGCGCGCATCGGCGCTGTGCACTCAGTCGTGTTCGGAGGCTTTTCTCCGGAAGCGCTCGCCGGCCGTATCATCGACTGTGAGTCGAACGTTGTGATTACCGCCGACCGGGGTCGGCGCGGTGGGCGCACGATTGCATTGAAAGACAACGTTGACGCGGCGGCGAACATTGATGGTGTCACAACTTTAGAAAAGGTGTTGGTCGTCAAGAACACGGGCGACGAAGTGGCCTGGGATGCTGATCGGGACGTGTGGCTGCACGAGATCGAGGCAACCGTCGAAGCGACGTGCGACCCGGAACCAATGAATGCCGAGGATCCGCTGTTTATCCTCTATACCTCCGGGTCGACCGGCAAACCCAAAGGAGTTTTGCATACGACCGGCGGCTACCTCGTGTACGCAACCACAACGTTCAAGTACGTATTCAACTATCAAGACGGCGACGTGTACTGGTGCACAGCAGACGTGGGCTGGGTCACCGGTCACAGCTACATCGTGTACGGGCCGCTGGCGAACGGCGCCACGACCTTGATGTTTGAAGGCGTACCAACGTACCCAGATGCTAGTCGCCTGTGGGCCGTGTGTGACAAGCATCAAGTGAACATCTGCTACACCGCCCCGACCGCGATCCGCGCTTTGATGCGTGAGGGTGACGACTTGGTCAAATCCACTGATCGCGGCTCCCTCCGACTCCTGGGTTCGGTCGGCGAACCGATCAATCCCGAGGCGTGGGAATGGTATTACTCAGTCGTCGGTGAGGGTCGGTGCCCGATCGTCGACACCTGGTGGCAAACCGAAACCGGCGGGATCCTCATTTCGCCGTTACCCGGCGCGACCGATCTGAAACCGGGCAGCGCCACACGACCGTTTTTTGGGATCAAACCTGAGATCGTCGACAACGAAGGCATCACTCTCGAAGGCGCGACGTCGGGAAATCTCGTTTTAACGGATAGCTGGCCGGGACAAATGCGGACCGTTTATGGCGATCATCAACGCTTCGTCGATACCTACTTCAGCACCTATCCCGGCCGGTACTTCACCGGTGACGGTGCGGAGCGCGACGACGATGGATATTTCTGGATCACCGGACGCGTGGACGACGTGCTGAACGTTTCCGGCCACCGCATGGGCACCGCCGAAGTCGAGAGTGCGCTCGTCGCACATGAGAGCGTTGCGGAGGCAGCGGTGGTGGGCTACCCGCACGACATCAAAGGGCAAGGCATTTATGTCTACGTCACTTTGATGGAGGGGCAGTCGCCCTCGGCCGAGCTCGCGGGCGAGCTAAAACAATGGGTGCGGAAAGAGATTGGACCCATCGCCACGCCAGACCTTTTGCAATGGGCGCCCGGGTTGCCGAAAACCCGTTCGGGCAAAATCATGCGTCGAATTCTGCGAAAAATCGCAGAGAATGACTTCGGCAATCTGGGCGACACCTCCACGCTTGCCGATCCGTCCGTCGTCGATGACCTGATCGACAACCGCATGAATCGCTGACACCGCCCGCTTCCCGCTATGAAAACACCGACGCGAATCGATTATTGGTCAGCCAACTTGCGGCTGGTCGCCCTATGCCTTGTCATCTGGTTCGTTGTGTCGTTCGGATTTGGCATCATCCTTGTCGACTGGTTGAACCAATTTCGAATCGGCGGCTACAAACTCGGTTTCTGGTTCGCCCAACAGGGTTCAATCTACGTCTTTGTCGCACTGATTTTTTTCTACGCCTATCGGATGGGCAAGCTCGACAAACAGCACGATGTCGACGAGTAGGCGAGCCGCACAATGACACTGACCTCCCTCACCTACCTCGTCGTCGGCGCCACTTTCGCTCTGTACATCGGCATCGCGATCTGGGCACGCGCCGGCAGTACCAAAGAGTTCTACATCGCCGGCGGTGGCATTCACCCGATCGCCAATGGCATGGCAACCGCGGCCGATTGGATGTCTGCCGCATCGTTCATCTCGATGGCTGGTTTGATCGCATTCATGGGCTATGGCGGTTCGGTATTCCTGATGGGTTGGACCGGCGGTTACGTGCTGCTGGCAATGCTGCTCGCGCCGTACCTTCGAAAGTTCGGCAAATTCACAGTTCCGGAATTCATCGGCGACCGCTACTACAGCAAGGCGGCGCGGATCGTCGCCGTCATCTGTTTGATCATCGCATCCGTAACCTATGTGATCGGGCAAATGAAGGGCATCGGTGTCGCATTCTCGCGGTTCTTGGAGGTCGACTACGATCTCGGCCTCACGATCGGCATGGCGATTGTCTTTTTCTACGCGGTCATGGGCGGCATGAAAGGGATCACCTACACACAGATCGCGCAGTACTGCGTGCTGATCTTCGCATTCACGATTCCCGCCGTGTTCATTTCACTCAATCTCACGGGCAACCCGGTACCACAACTCGGGCTCGGCTCAACGATGTTGGGGAGCGATGTCTATCTGCTCGACAAACTGGATGCTGTGGTCAAAGACCTGGGATTCGCCGAGTACACAACCAGCGCGCGAATCAGCCAGACCAACATGTTTTTCTACACGATGTCGCTAATGATCGGCACGGCGGGCTTGCCGCACGTCATTATCCGGTTCTTCACCGTCCCTAAGGTGAAGGACGCACGGAGCTCTGCCGGCTGGGCGCTAGTTTTCATCGCCATTCTTTACACGACTGCGCCATCCGTGGCTGCAATGGCGCGACTGAACCTCATGAATACGATCGAGCCGTCCGATGGCGAGTACATGGTGTATGAGGCGCGCCCACAGTGGATTCGCAACTGGGAGCAGACCGGCCTGCTCGAGTTCACCGACAAAAACGGTGACGGGCGCATTCAGTATTCCTCTGACGAAGCCACCAATGAGTTGACCAAGGTCGACAACGACATCATGGTGCTGGCCAACCCGGAAATCGCAGGCTTACCGAACTGGGTGATTGCGCTTGTTGCCGCCGGTGGTTTGGCCGCCGCACTCTCAACCGCGGCCGGTCTTTTGCTCGCTATCTCTTCTGCGATTTCACACGACCTTTTGAAAGGGGTCTTGAAACCGAACATCACGGAACGAGAAGAGCTGTTTGCCAGTCGCGTCGCGATGGCGGGTGCCATTGCGGTCGCGGGCTACCTTGGCTTCAATCCGCCCGACTTCGCCGCTGGGACCGTCGCCCTCGCCTTCGGCCTAGCCGCGTCATCAATATTCCCGGCGCTGATGATGGGCATCTTCTCCAAGCGCGTGAACAAGCAAGGCGCCATTGCCGGCATGTTGGCAGGGCTCGGCGTCACACTGCTCTACGTGTTTCAGCACAAGGGCATTATGTTTGTGCAAAGCACCGCGTTCCTCGGCGATTTGCCGCCCAATTGGTTCTTCGGCATCGAACCGAACGCGTTCGGCGCGGTGGGTGCACTGTTAAATTTCGCGGTGGCCATTGCGATCTCGCGCGCGACACCCGCCCCGCCGACAGAGGTGCAGGACCTTGTCGATAGCATCCGCGTGCCCAAGGGCTCGGAAGCCGCCTCCACCTCCCACTAAGTAGTCCCAAGTCACTGATTTACTGTGACTGTTGCTCGCCTGCAACGGCCGCTCAGGTTTTTTTGCCAAACGATTGGATCATTTTTTCAAACGGAACCATCGCAAAACCTTACATTGTATCCGGACTTCTTTACGTTCTCGCTGTGGTGCGGGCGCAACGCCAGCGCACGCATGTTCGAAAAATTTGGTTAACACGTCATACGGGGGGTTAGGTATGAGTGATAGACAGCCCGCTTCCAGGGCTTTGCGCAGAACCGCGCTTGCTGCTGCTGTATCTACGGCATTGGCTACCGGCTCGACCGGCGTCGCATACGCGCAGGACGACGTACTCGAGGAGATCGTTGTCACAGGCCTAAGAGGCAGTTTGCAACGCGCCTCGGACATCAAACGAAACTCCAACGGCATCGTCGACGCGATCTCGGCAGAGGATCTCGGTAAGTTCCCTGATCTGAACGTCGCGGAATCGCTGCAGCGCATCACCGGCGTCTCGATCGACCGAAATGGTGGCGAAGGTCAGCAAGTCACGGTTCGTGGCTTCGGACCGCAGTTCAACACCGTGTTGGTGAACGGTCGCCAAATTGCTACGGAAAGTGGCGGTCGCGAGTTCAACTTCGACGTGTTCTCCTCCAACTTGATCTCCGGCGCGAACGTCTACAAGTCGTCAACGCCGAACCTGCAGGAAGGCGGCATCGGTGCAACGATCAACCTGACCACGGCGCGCCCGCTGGACCAACCCGGTCGCCAGCTACGTGCTGAAGTCAAAGGCATGTACGAGAGCCTGTCTGAAGAAACGGCGCCACAGATTGCGCTGCTCGCGAGCAACACCTGGGCGGACGATACGTTCGGCGCACTCGTCTCGTTGAGCTACCAAGAGCGTGACGTTCAGATCAACCAAATCGGCACCGCTGGGTGGCGTCCAGGTCAAACGATCTCGAACCGTAACGATGGTGTTTTGTTCTCGAGCGCATTTATCCCACGTAACTGGGACCAAATCGTCGACAACCAGCAGCGCGAGCGCACCAACGCAGCCGTCACCTTGCAGTGGGCCCCGAGCGATGAGCTGACGCTAACCTTCGATGGATTCTACACCGAGTTCCAAGTCGACTCTCTGGTCACCGATCTCGCCTCCTGGTTCGAGCCAGATCGCGTAGGCAGTGGCGTCCTGGACCCCGCCACGAACACGCTGATCAGCTTTACCCAAGGCATCGATCTGCACCAAGGTTCGGGTGATCCGGCGTCAGACTTTGTGTCCACGACGCGCAACCGTCGCGATATTCGCAATTCCGGCTTCGGTCTAAATGCTGACTGGCAGATCAACGATCAACTCTCAGCCACTTTCGATGTGTTCACGTCCACCGCGGAAAATGATCGCGCGGGCCAGGATCGCTTCAACGTCGTTGGCATCATCAACAACTACCAGTTCGACGGCAACGGCACGCCATCGGTCACGCACGACAGGTTCGTCAACGGCGCTTTGCCAGATCCGACGCTGTCTCGCTTGCACTACAACGAGCAAGGCAACCAGCCGACTGACGAAGACGAGATCACCGAGTTGAAAGCGGATTTTGTGTTTGACGCGGATGCGGGCGTGTTCACACAAGCGAAATTTGGTCTTTACCACCAGATGCGCGAGAAATCGCAATTCCAGGTCTTCGCATCTCAGTGTGCATTCTGTGGCTATGGCACCCCGGCGCCAAACGCGGCGATCGACTTCCGTCCGTTCCAGGCGAACAACTTCTTCGGCGGTTTGATCGACACGTTTTACACCTATGACGGTGATGCGTATGTGCAGTTCCTGGCGGACTCGGGGAACACGATTACACCGACGCTGCAAAACAACCGCTACACCATCGAGGAAGACGTCACGAGTCTGTACTTCGACTTCCAGTTCGACTTCTCGATCGAAGACATGCCAGTCACGGTGAACATGGGTGCGCGCTACGCGCAAACCGATGTTGAAGTGTCTGCGGTTCAGAGCTTCATTGCCGACGTCGTCCCGACGACTGACCTGACGCTGTTCTCGAACGTGTTGGGCCCAGCGACGGACATCACCGGTAGCGACAGCTACGCGAACCTGTTGCCAACCATCAGTGCACGTCTCGATATTCGTGACGACATGGTGTTGCGCTTCCTGGCGTATGACTCGGTGACCCGTCCAACGATGGCGCAGATGTCGCCAGCGACCACATTCGCTGAGCCACGTCGCCAGAACCTGGCAGCGGCCGGTGTAACCCAGGCCTGCAGCCTTTCCGTTCGCAGAACTGGGATATCTCGTACGAGTGGTACTACAACGACCTCAGCACCTTCTCGTTCGCAGTGTTCAACAAAGAAATCGAAGATTTCATCACGACACTGACGGGCGAAGAGACGTTTACGCTGTTCAATCGTAGTGCAGCCGACGGATTCCGTTGCGCAAGTTCACCGCTGTGTGATCCAGGTGTTGTTCTCGATCCGAACCAGCCGGGACTGGACGTTGTGGCAACAACCGAAGAGCTGAATGGTCAGGCAGAGATCTACCGTGTGACGCGTCCGCAGAACGGTGAGTCTGCGCGCGTGACGGGTTACGAGATCGCGTTGACGCATGTCTTCGAGAACGGCTTCGGCTTTACGGCCAACGCCACGATTGTTGACTCGGATGCCGCATTGGGCAGCGACACCTCTCAGAGCTTCGCTTTGGAAGGTCTCGGCGACTCACAGAACATCATTCTGTTCTACAAGCGCGATCGCTGGCAGGCGCGTCTTGCGTTTAACAACCGTGAAGGCTTCCTGCGTCAGATCGACAATGGCTTCAACGGTGAACCCATCAATACCGAAACCTTCGGTCAGTGGGACATCAGCGCAAGCTACGACGTCAACGACAACATCACCGTGTTCCTTGAAGGGATCAACATCACCGAAGAAGAGCTGATTCAAACCGGCCGCTTCGCGAACCAGATCTACTCCATCGAGGATAACGGCTCACGCTTTGCAGTGGGGGTGCGCGCCGCCTTCTAAAGCGGTGCTGACATAACTCTCAGCGAGCGAATCGCTGACGAGTCAATGTCGAACGGAGCGGCTCGCGAACTAGTATCGCGGGCCGCTTTTTTTTGCGATCATCTCGAAAGCTTCGGGGGGAGTTGATGCAGGGACCCATACGCGACATTTTGATTGTTGGTGGCGGCACAGCTGGTTGGTTGTCCGCGTCAATCATCGCAGCACACCACAAGACGGAAGACGGCAGTGGCCCGCGAGTAACGTTGGTCGAATCCTCTGATGTTCCGACTGTGGGTGTTGGCGAAGGCACGTGGCCGACGATGCGCCAAACACTGCGGCGCATCGGCCTCAAAGAACATGACGTGTTTCGGACCTGCCACGCCGCGTTCAAACAAGGTGGTAAGTTCGCTGGTTGGCAGCACGGCAAGGACGACTTCTACTACCACCCGTTCACCGTGCCTCTCGGTTACGGCAAGATCGATCTTGCGCCGTATGTCGATGACGTTGCTGAGTTTGCGACAGCGTCCAATTGGCAGCAGCACGTCTGCGAGGCGGGCCTTGCGCCTCGTTCGTTGGGTGAGCGCGAGTACGAAGCGCAATGCAACTACGCCTACCACGTCGATGCCGGCGCACTCGCCGATCTGTTGAAGCATCACTGCCGCGACAACCTCGGTGTCACGCATGTCGTCGACACCGTTACCGGCGTTGAGTTGAGCGACGATGGCAGCATCCGCGCCGTCAAACTCGAACAGCGCGATGAACTCGCTGCCGATTTGTTTATCGACTGCACCGGCTTTGCGAGTGTGTTGCTCGGCAAGACATTGGATGTGCCATTCCTGAGTGCCGATAAGTATCTGTTCAATGACTCGGCACTTGCAGTGCACGTGCCCTACCCGACCGACGACGCGCCGATCGCCTGCCATACGGTTGCCACAGCGCAAAACGCCGGCTGGATTTGGGACATCGGACTAACGCATCGCCGCGGGGTCGGCCATGTCTACGCCAGTGAGTACTTGAGCGACGATGAAGCCGCAGCAAACCTACGCGCGTATATCGGACCGGCGGCCAAGGATCTCGAATTCCGCAAGATTGGATTCCGGTCAGGGCACCGCGCCGAGTACTGGTGCAAGAACTGTGTTGCGGTCGGAATGTCGGGCGGCTTCGTCGAACCCCTCGAGGCCACGGCGATCATGCTGATCGAAATCGCCGCACGTTACGTCGCCGAACAACTGCCTGCGAGCTCGGACATCATGCCGATCACGGCACGACGTTTTAACGAGCAAATGGACTATCGTTGGCGTCGTATCATCGATTTCTTGAAACTGCATTACGCGTTGACCGAGCGCCCGGAACCTTATTGGCAAGCGCATGCAGACCCGAAAGGCATGCCCGAAAGCCTGCGAGAAGATCTCGCTTTGTGGTCGCATCGCGGTCCGATTCGCAGTGACTTTGAAAGCGCGGCTGAATTGTTCCCAGCAGCAAGCTACCAATGCGTCGCGTACGGCATGGGGTTCCGCCCAGACTTTCGACAACAATCGCACCTGCTGCGCGACGGCGACCAAGCGTCACGAATCATTGAACGCAACCGGCAGCTCACGCAACAGATGCTGCAACAGCTACCGAGCCACCGTGAATACATCAACCGCTGGCTGGCGGCGGCCTAAGGCCGCGAGAGGAATACCACGATGGCAACACTGAGTCCGCTCAACTTCGAGCAACACGGAAAACTGCGCGCGTCCAACGAATGTGCGACACGATTCGCGAGCAAGCAACACGTCATTACGATGCGCGCCAATGAAATCGGTCACGCCAGCGCTAGCATGCCGGTGTTCATCAATCGCAACCATCACACGGGCCGATGGACACTGTCCGCCGTTACGAGTTTCCTGCCAGAAGGCAACCTGTTTGTCGGCAAGGACGGCTGGCAAGCCACATGGATCCCGATCCTCGTACAGTGCCACCCAATTTATCTGATGGCCGCGGATGATGAGAAAGGCTATGCCGTTGGCATCGATCCTGAGGGTGGTGATTTCACGGAAGGCGATGGCGAACCTTTGTACCTTGAGAACGGCGAGCCGTCGAACTATCTCAAACGTGTTACCGCGCTCCTCGAAGACGACATCCGACAGGCCGCGTTGACCCAGCAGTTCCTCACCGACATCGAATCCCGCGGACTGCTCAAACCGGTGGACATCACGCTCGACTTCGTCGGTCGAGAGCCGCAGACCATCACCGGCCTGCACACCATCGACGAAGATAAACTCAAGACGCTCGATGGCGACGCGCTTGTCACGCTCAACCAGTCGAATTTTTTGATCTTGATGCATGCGATGCTGACATCGCTCAATCAGATCAACGGACTGGTGCGGCGTCACAACGCCACACCCGGCATCCCGTCGATCTCCAAAGTGAAGATGGAAGTCGCGAAATCAATCGACAGCGGCGTCTGATCATTCGTGTGAACCTATCGCGGGCAAGGTAGTCTCAAGAGACTTCACCTTGCGACGAACGCTCATGCCTGACGACTCGGTAATCTTCAATGTTGTTCGTTGATGCCCTGTTTCGGTTCTCCGGCGTGGGCATGCTGACGCTCCTTGGCTACTCAGTTTGGCGAGATCATCGGCCGTGGCGCAGCACCCCGTACTTGGTGCTCTCATGCATCAGCGTTGCCGCGTTGTTTATGGGGTATCTGCCTGAGCCGCTGACGCCGCCTGACCCCATCTATCTTCTGGTGCGCTTTGTTGATGTGCCCCATCTCGTCTTCGTCTGGCTGTTCGCCTTGTCTCTCTTCGACGATCGGTTTCAACTGCGTTGGTACCACGTGGTTGTCGGCGTCGTTTACTCACTACCGATTTTCTATCTAAGGCTTCGCTTGCTGCTGCCTCTGCCAATGCTGCCGATGTCCGTGCTCATCGCGATCAGCAGCACATCGGTCCTGCTGATGCTGCATCTTTGCTACAGCACATTGCGCGGTCGGACCGATGACCTGCTCGTCAAACGTCGTGCGTCTCGAGTCTACTTTGTCGTGCTGATCACTATCGTCGCGGCGGTTGCCGCGTTTACCGACCCATTGCCCAACGATCAGCTCGCGATCGACAAACGCACACTGAAGATGTTGTCGATCTGGATCGCGATCACCTGGGGCACTGTTTGGATGCTGCGCTTCGGTAAAGACGCCGTCGCGTTCGGCCGTGCGGCGGATTCACCGAACAAGACGCTAAGCGACAAAGAGCAAGCGCTGAAGACCCGATTGTTGGAAACGATGACCGAAGGTGCCGCCTTTCGAGAGTCGGATTTGACGATTGCCAAACTGAGCGCGCGTATCGGCGTCTCGCAGCACCAGCTTCGCCATCTGATCAACACCACACTGGGCTATCCGAATTTCAGCCAGTTCTTGAACGACTATCGCATCGATGCAATTAAGGCTGCACTGGCCTGTCCCGACAGCCCCAAGGTGCCCGTCCTGACGCTAGCACTCGACCACGGCTTCAAATCCCTATCAACGTTCAACAAGGCGTTTAAAGAGCGCACTGGGCTAACGCCAACCGAGTTTCGGGCGCAGAGTAGCGCCGACTAGCGATCGCTAGGTTTGCGTCAAGAGATCTCCTAGCACGGCGCCACCGAGAACGCCGACCCAAAAGCATCAAAGATGGAACTGATAACTTGGCCGGTGATCCGTCCCCTGTTCATGACGATGTCGAGCAGGAACAAAAACACGACACCAAGCCATGCCAAGTAGGCAAAACCGACATAATCTCCGTGCACGATCGTCATGAACCAGTTTTGCTCGAACAAATAAAAGTAACTGCACAGCAGCGCCGACAGAGCGAGCATTGCGCCCGGCAGCATTAGGTGGACAGCAGCGCGGGACTTAGCCAACAGAATCGCCAACAAGATCAAGAACGCCGCAAGATTCGATCCGGCGAAGATTCGAAAGTCGCGTTGCAGATCTCGAATGACGGATGCATAGGACGAATGAATGAACGACGTGATTCGAGCGTTGGCAGCAGTGAGATCGGCAATCGAAACATTGAGAAAATCCGCAGCGGTCTCTTCCAGAAACTGTCGGCACTCACATGAGACATCTCGAATTTCGGCGAGCGCATCCAGGAGTTTCGTAGCAATCTCCTCCTTGAGCGCAACTTTATACAACTCAATTTTGGCTTCGTTTCGCTCAAAGAGCTCTCGAGCAGCGTTCTTCAGCAGCGAATCCCCGCTGGGTGGTTCGATCGCGTCGACCGTCTGGTTCACCCGGCCTCTGACTTGGTAGTCGATGTACTCTGTACCGACTTTCTCGATCCACGTCTTGTCCGCAAAGGTAGCCGCCAGGAAAAATCCATAGAGCAAAATACCGAACACACTGACAGCGAGCAGCGAGACCTTACCTACCGACTGCATTGACCAACCCTCTGGTTCGAGCGCTGATTGGACCGTCGTGCATCTCCCATTGCCTCAAGCCGAGAAGCGAGGGTTCCGACATGTAGCTCAAGCTTATGGCCATCGGGATCCAGGAAATACATGGACTTCCCCTCGCTGCGATTCTGCTTCCAAATGCGGACATTGTTCGCCTCGAGCTTCGCCGCGAACGCATCGAAATCGTCGTCGTCGATATCGAACGCGATATGTGTGTAGTCGCTATGAGGGGCTCCGGCATTGGAGTCTTCCGACAAGCAGAGCCAGAGACTGCCCGCTTCGAAGTACGCACCCGACTGGTGGTTGGAGACCAACCGAAACCCGAGCACTTCTTCATAGAACTGGATTGACGCGTCAAGCTTCGATACCGCGAGCGTAATGTGGTTGATACCGTTGATCATTGAACTTCAACCGAGCGTACGATAGGGCGCATGATGATAGTACTTCGGTGTCGAGTCCATCCGTACGTGTAACCATGCCACTCCGCCGCCAGCGGTGTTGAGCCACATGGGACGGTGACTCAGCCGTTCGGACGCCTTTTCACCGACCGTTTGCCACAACGCATGCACCTGCGCCTGCGGCGCGGTTCGGACGAAATCCGCCAGGTGGCAGTATTGAGAATTGCGTTGCACCGGGCATGGCACGACCATCATCGCGTCGCGACCTAGATTTCGAATACCACCACCTCTTCTCCGTCGCCCACTGAGCTGAAATGCTCGGCAAACACCGACGGATCCGGGGGTCGCTTGAGTCTAGGCGCATCTAACAGAACAAATTCGAAGTCGCGTCTTGCCGTCTCGCGCGTGACGGGTGGCGTCTCCCAGCGGTACGCGGAAAACGGGGAGTCGGCGAGAGCTTGGGTAAACAACGAAAGAAAGTGTTGATCGTCTCTTAGCAGTTGCAAAGCACCGCCAAACGAAACTGTTGTCCCGCTCTCTGAGAACCGGTAACAGAGTATCCCCTTGCTGAGTTCCGCGCAGTCAGCTTTGAAGGCGCCCTTCACCGTGCGGCCTCGTAACGACGCATCAACTCCGTGTAAAAGGTCTCGAAGTCTGAAGCTGACTCAAACTCGCGCTGGGGGATCACGTGAAAAAGAAAGGCGTTTACCTGAACAGTGATCGCATACGAACTCCTGTCAATTTTTCGGATCGCGTGCCAGAAGTGGAGCGAGTCGTTGGCTTCGGTCTGCTCTCGAAGACCGTTGTCCTCAATGATCAAAACATGCCGTCCGAGCGTGCCGGTCGCGGCACTCGCGGAGAAGACAACTCTCAACAGTCCAAAAGCGTACGCAGCAAGAAACCCGCAAAAGCTAGCGAGCACTGCCACGGCAAGCAGCTTGGGCCAATTCACATCGACGCCACGATCCAGCGCCTTGAGTACCGTCATCGGCAGCGCAACAACGAAAATGATCAAGAATAGATTCAGGCTTGATCGATCGCTGAACATTCGGGAAAGATTTAACCGCAGGAGGTCCTTGCGAGTCAGGTCTGTCTCAATCTGCAGGACCCCAGACTCGAATTGCGGCGTACGTCGACCCTCAACGTTCGATTCAGGCGTCTCGTAGATATCGTTCATCGCCACTCCCTGCTATTCACTCGTCAAGGATACTTGCGCGCGGCACTACTCGCGTCAATAGAGCGTCCCGGTCGCAAGTGCGCCTGGCTGACTTCGATCTGCATCTCAACTTGATCTTGGCGAGAACCCGAGCCGTATAGGACTGGTCAAGAGACCCCAGTCAATGCGAGTCTATAGACATGAACACTCGATGGAACATTGCCGTCGTATCGTTGATGCTTTTGGCGACTCTTGCAGGCTTCGGCTACGTATTGAGCATTTGGTCGGTCGGCTACTCTCCGAGATGGACACCCGGCGACAACAAGTACCAGTATCCCAATGAGCGATTTGGGTTTCCAGATATCACCTTGGAGGGCCAGTTCCGACTGGTATTCTCGCCCGCTTGGGGAGATACGTCATTGATCACGGTCACGCCTACCGAGACGGGCGCTGAGGTAAGCGCTGAGACCTACTATGGAGAGTGGGCAGAACCGCCGTTGCTCGAGTCGTACGAACGGACGATCTCACGTAGCATGTATCAAGATCTTGTTCGCCAACTTTATGCGCTCGATATCTTTGATCGCAATCCTACAGAAGATGTTTTTCCCGCTGCGGACGGCAGAGGTGTTCACTTCATGGCCATTGTTGACGACCGGTACATCTGGTTCGATAGCAATATCGACATCCCTGAGCTTGTCGCGCTTGAGAGTCTGTTCCGCTCCGTTTGCGGCGATAGATGCGATGCAGACTTTCTGGGTGACCACAATCACATACCCGAACTCAGACGGCGTACACTCGAACTTCTCGAAGAAGCCGCCCGAGAGAAGCAAACACCGGACTCCGACTGACAGACATGCCCTAGTGTTGTTCCGCTTTCTTGCAATACGCGATCACGCACTCCCAAAGATCAGGATCGACTCCGCGAACCAAATGCGCATAGGCATCCAGGAACTCAGGAACCTCCTGCAAGGTTTTTGGGTATTCAACCGTGCCCGCGGATGAGTGAAACCAAAATCCATGCTCCGCCAGTGCTTTGACCTTCTCCCACTGCTTACGATCGGATTGCCTAGGCGGTTTGAACTTTCTGCCGAAGTTCAAAGACGGGCCGCCACATTGAGGACAGGTCATGGTCGTAGGCCAGCCGTCCGGATAATCGCTGAAGTCGAGTGTCCGCTTAAACGACTTCCGGCAGGCGAGGCACGCGTAGTGCGCCGCATAGGGAGGACCCTGCGGCTGCGACGCGCGATTTGGCAAGGCCCGTGACCCATTGCCACGACGAACCTCCATCCGTCTTGCTTTCTCTTCCTTCGTCGTCATCACTTTCCCCGGTTCGCTGCCGGACGGCCAGTGACCAACTCTTCCGCCACCAAACTGCCTACTCGCGCGAATCACCGCTGACTCTGCTTTTCCTATTTTAGCAACTCTCGATTGCACGTCCTTGAGAAATACGACTCTCGATTCGAGCCATCAAATAAAGCAACCCGAAGAGCAGCTTAGGTTCCTATCGCAGGCGCGTCAGTAGAAAATCGAAGAATTCGCGCTGCAAATCGTTGCTGAC
>JBCAZH010000021.1:0-10549 GCA_038533155.1 Pseudomonadota bacterium
GCCCATCAGAGTCCATCGATTCTGAGTCCAGCACAGCGAGCTCCAATGTGTCGCAGGACGCTGACGAGCAACTCCAGGATTTGAGACTTGCATGGAAGGCGCAACAATTTCGTTTGAAGTTGATCATCTACGGATTGCTTGCGCTGTGGTTGATTACGGTTTACATCATGTGGCGGCAACCGAGAATGCGTCGCAAGCAACGCAAACGAGACCGCCGCCAAGCGGAACAGCACGCGGGTTACCATGACGCCCGCAAAGCACGTCGTGTCGCGTTGCAGGCGGCAAGAAACAACGATGCCGCGGCCACGCGAGAGGCGATTCTTTTGTGGGCTAACGAAACCCTAGGCGCAACAATTTCGTTTGAAGTTGATCATCTACGGATTGCTTGCGCTGTGGTTGATTACGGTTTACATCATGTGGCGGCAACCGAGAATGCGTCGCAAGCAACGCAAACGAGACCGCCGCCAAGCGGAACAGCACGCGGGTTACCATGACGCCCGCAAAGCACGTCGTGTCGCGTTGCAGGCGGCAAGAAACAACGATGCCGCGGCCACGCGAGAGGCGATTCTGTTGTGGGCTAACGAAACCCTAGGCGCAGGCGCCAGCCGCGGGCTGACCGCTTTGGCCCGTCACTTGGATGACAAGGATGCCGCCGTGGTGCTCGAGTTGGATCGTTCGCTGTATGGCCGCGATCGAGCGGACTGGGATGGTACGGCGATGGTCGGCGTTCTGCGTCGTCTCGATCAACCCGGCGCCCTCGCTGCACGAAAAAACGCGGCTAAGTTACCCGCGCTTCTTCCTGGGTAAGCGCCGGCACGATTCGGGTGGTGCTTCGAGCGCGCGTTGACGACACTACGCCCATGAGTACCAAACCTGACAAACTTTCCGACTTCGACGCCATGGGTCGTGTGATTGATTGGATCGCGCGCCACCGCCACGAGCAACCAACCGTCAGCGAAATGGCAAACGTAGTCGGTTTTAGCTCAGCCCATTTCTCGCGAGTGTTTCGTCGCTGGGCCGGAGTATCGCCACAGAAGTTCTTGGCGCAACTCACATTGAATGATGCCCGGGAACATCTGCGCAACGACGCAACCGTCGAGTCTGCCGCTTGGGCAAGCGGTTTGTCCGGCAGTGGGCGGTTGCACGATTTGTTCGTGACCGTTGACGCGGTTTCTCCAGGAGAGTTCAGGCGACGCGGTGAGGGGCTGGTCTTACGCGTTGGGTTTGGACCAACACGTTTCGGAGAGGCCATGCTGGTGACCAGTGACCGCGGTATCGTGACGCTGAGGTTCTGCGACGACAATCGCGCTGAGTTACTCGCTGCCCTCGAAAAAGAATGGCCTCGTGCGACGCTGGTGCAGACTGCGTTGCCGCGGGATTACCTTGCGAGCCTTGTCGACGGCAAGGTTGATGCCGATGGCGTGCGATTGTTATTGGCAGGCACTCAGTTTCAGCTCAAGGTATGGCAAGCCTTGCTCGCGCTCGCACCTGGGCAGACCGCAGGTTACGCCGACATCGCACGGGAAATCGGTGCACCAAACGCGGTGCGCGCGGTCGGCAACGCGGTCGGTGCGAATCGGATCGCCTGTCTCATTCCTTGCCATCGGGTGCTCCGATCGAACGGTGCGCTCGGCGGATATCGATGGGGCCTGACCCGTAAGCGTTGTTTGCTCGTACGTGAAGCCTTCGATGGCGCACCTTCACTCCTGCAAACAGTGTTAACCTGACGCTCCGTCGGGCGTTCTTGCTCGGCTCCGAGGAGACGTCTACCGCATGAGCCCCGCTCACTGGCTTTTGATGCTAGCGGTCAATCTTGTGTTTGGCCTGAGCTTTGTCACGACCAAGATCGTTGTTTTGGAGTTGCCGCCTTTGACTGCGGCTACGTTGCGTTTCGCCGTCATTCTATTGGTGATGCTACCGCTACTGCGATGGCAGCCCGGTCAGATGCGAGTCATCCTCTGGGTTGGTTTGTTAATGGGTAGCTTGCACTTCGCGTTGCTGAACGCAGGTCTCTCGCTCGCGGGCGACATCTCGACCGTCGCGATTTTGATTCAGCTCGGCGTGCCATTCTCGACGCTGTTCTCGGTTTGGTTTTTGGGTGAGAAGATTCGCTGGCGCCGTTGGTTGGGTATCGCGCTGGCCTTTGCCGGCGTCATGATCATGGGTTTTGATCCGCGCGTGTTCGATTATCGGATCGCAGTGATACTTGTGGTGGGCGCCGCTGCGGCGGGCTCCGCTGGGATGACGTTGATGAAAGCGCGTGTTGAGATGAATGCGTTTCAATTGCAGGGCTGGGTTGCAGCGGTCGGGTTCCCGTCTTTGCTCGCTTTGTCCCTGGTTGTGGAGCCCGGCGGGTTGGCCCAGGCATCGGCGTTGTCGCCGTTAGCTGCTGCGTGTCTTGTGTTCACCGGGTTAGGATCAGGGCTGTTTGGTCACGGCGGCACGTTCATTTTGTTACAGCACTACGACCTTTCTCTAGTCTCTCCATTGTTGCTGCTCGCGACGGTGGCCGGTGTCGTGTTCGGTGTGACGTTGATGGGCGATGTGCTCAGCGCAAAGATGTTGATCGGTGGGTTAGTCACACTCGCAGGTGCATTGGTAATTACGTTGAGAAACCCGTCGGACGATACGGACATGGTCGCCGCAGCAGGCGCGCGATGATCCGTGCGATTTCGTTTGATCTCGACGACACGCTATGGCCGGTGTGGCCGGCGATCATGCGCGCCGAGCGGGCGCAGTGGCAATTCGTTCGTGAACGCTACCCCGCACTCGAATTCGATGAGGACGATCTTGGACCACTGCGCAGGGAAGTCTGGAACGAGTATCCTGATCAGAGGTTTGATCTGACCTTTCTTCGGCTTGAGTGTCTGCGCCGCTTTGCGCTGTTGCATGGGATTGAGGCCTCTGAGGCGCTGGTCGCGGGGGCGTTCGATGCGTTTGACCGCGCGCGGAACCAAGTCTGGTTCTACTCCGATGCATTGCCCGCACTCGCGAGGCTCGCGAATCGATATTCACTGATTTCCGTGTCGAACGGGAACGCAAGTCTCTCGCGAACCGGCATCGCCGGTTGGTTCGTTCAGAGTCTCAGTGCGCGAGAGGCCGGCGCGGCCAAGCCCGATCGGGCAATTTTTGATGCAGCGGCCAGCGCCTTGGGCGTTTCTCCCGGCGAAATCCTACATATTGGGGATGACCCAGTAATGGATGTGGAAGGCGCACGCGCTGCCGGACAGCAGTCACTGTGGCTCAATCGTCGCGCGAGGGCTTGGCCCGAGGCGCTCGACACGCCGCAATTGGAACTGACCAGTCTCGCGACTTTGGACCCTGGTCTAATACGGCTGCACTACGAATGACGATTCCGAAGATCATTTTTGTGCCCGGCATGAAACCTAAGCCACCGGCTGAAGTGCACCGTCAACAGTTGTGGCGATGTCTTTTGGAAGGCGTTGAGCGCGTTGATCCGACAGTCGCTGCATCCATGGCAGCGCATCCCGACCTGTTGGAACGAGCAAGCTGGACCTGGGCCTTCTATGGCCAGTATCGGGATATCAACATTGATTTGCCGGGGATCGAAACCTTGTTGCGCCAACGTGCGCCAACCCCGGAGGACCTGGGTGAGGCTCGATCATGGCGAAACCGTTTACTGCGTCTTGCCTACCTTGCTGGCGATGCTGTGCCTTTTATCGTCGACTCTGTCGCGAATGCGGATATGCGCGTGACGCTGAAGGACGTTGGGCGCTACGTCAAGAATACGCAGGGGATAGGCGACACTGTACGCGCGGATCTGGTAGATCGATTGAAGATGGCAGACGGCGCGCCGGTTCTGGTTATCGGCCACAGTCTGGGATCGGTGATCGCTTGGGATACCTTGTGGACGTTAAGTCGCGAGCAACGCCAGGCGGATGTTTCGGTCGATCACTTCGTCACACTCGGCAGTCCGTTAGGGAATCGTGTGATTCAACGTGGCCTAAAAGGGCGAAATCACACGGGACTCGAGCGGTACCCCGATAACATTCGGCGTTGGACGAATATCGTTGCGGTCGGTGAGCTGACGGCTTTGGATCGTCACATGGCAAACGACTTTGGTGAGATGCTCGAACTCGGCCTCGTCGAGCAGATCGATGATCTTGATGTCTACAATCACTACCGCGAAAACGGGCGTCTACTCGTGCACAGTGAGTACGGCTACTTAGTCAACGCAACCACAGGGCGACTGCTCGCAGACTGGTGGCGTGCTCACGCGATGTCCTAACGTCAATCCAGTTGCGGTCGAATGACAACGTCGATCCGACGATTGCGCGCGCGACCCTCAGCCGTCTCGTTGTTGGCAATAGGACGGGACTCGCCGTAGCCGGCCGAAGACACACGAGACGACGGAATCCGCATGGCGTTCAGCATGTATTGGCGCACTGAGTCCGCGCGCTGTTGCGAGAGTTCCGCGTTGGTCGCATCGCTGCCATAGCTGTCGGTGTGTCCCTCGATCAGGATGGTCGATCGGGGGAACACATCAATCGCTGCTTCAACCTGCTCCAAAAGCGGATAGGCGGAAGGTTCGATCGTGCTGCTGCCACTTGCAAAACTGAGTCCTACGAGGCGCAGTGTGACTGCATCGCCTTCACGGAATACGACGGCTTGTTGTCGATCAAACATCTGCTCAACCGTTTCAAACTGCTCTTTGATGCGCGTCTGACGCTGAATTCGCTGCATCAACGCGGCTCGCTCTTCGGTCGCACCGCCGAGCTTCTCGTCGAGCAGCCGGATCTCCTCGTCCATCTCCGCCACGCGGAGCTCGCTGGTTGCGAGATCTTGCTGAAGCGCCTGGTTCTCAGCACGAAGATCGGTGACGATGCCGGCGAGTTCCTCGGATAGCGCTGTGCCGCCTTTAGACATGCCGGGAACGACATCGGCAGCTGCCGCAATACGCGCTAGTTGCGCCTCCCAGCTCAGTACCAGCTGCTCAACGCTTTGGTCATCATCGCGTACCTTGCGCGCCACCTCAGCCAAGTAGATGGCATGTTCGGCCTCGTAATTCGCTTGTTGCGCAAGGCTCCGTGGTCTGTCGGTGTCGTAGCGGTTCTCGTTGAGCGCTTTCTCCGCTTCGGCGAGCAACGAGCGCGATCGAGCGAGTGTTTGAGGCGCGAACCGACCCACGCGGGCACGCTCCGCCTCGGACAGCAGTCGACGGGTCTCTGACAAGTAGCGGGTCTTGATTGCGCCGAGTTCCGCATCCCGGAACAAGCTTTCCGATTCCGCTGCGTGACGACGACCATTGCGTAAGTCGCCGCGTTCAAGAACGCGGATGGCGTCGTTGAGTTTCTTGACGGCATCTTCCCAGATGGGTTGGGATAGCGTCATGGCATCCGCCGCCTGCGCATTCTCGCGCGTCTTCAACGTGGCTTCTAAAGTGAGTCGAGAGGTTCTCGCGGTTTCGGTGGCCTCGGCGAATCGATCGCGCGCGTCGGCCAATCGGCTGCGTACAGTTTCGACATTGCGGCCTCGCTCAAGTGCCTCCTCGGCCGATTCATAGGCCTTCATCCCGCGCTCGAATCCGCGCGGTGCCAACAGCGGCGCATCCGCCTCTTTGGCGAGCTCAAGCTGTGCATCCGCGTCCGCAAACAGGGTATCGCGCAGCGTCTGCGCCTGGATCGGCATCGACGCGAGGACGAGGGCAGCCGAAGCTGCGAATGCAAAAAACCTTGAATTCATTGGCACTTTCCGACGGATTTCGATGGCATATTGTCGTCTGGCGGCCGATTTAGGGCAAGTCGGCAGTTTGCGACGTTGCTATGTCAAATTGTGCGATCGGTCACAGCAGGAACTTCGACGAGTGGCTAAAGTCGAATCATGGAGATGAAGTTCTACGCACAATTTTCGGTCGATGACATCGGCAGCAGCTCCGATAGCCTGTTTAGCGGCATCGTTGAGTTGCGCGAAGGTCAAATCGAGGACGTGAGCCCAGCGCTGCTGGAGCGAGTGCTGGCTGATAACTTCCAAATTGATGCGGATAGCGTCCAATTGGTGACTTGGTCACGGCTCCACTGAACCCCTCTGACACTTATTTTTAAGTGTTCCCCCTGATTGGCCCGGCTATTTGCCGGGCTTCTTTTTATCCGGTTCGCACAATGAGCTCGTAGCCGGTGTATTTGCGTACGTTCAACACACCGTCGGCCAAGATCAGATATTGCCCTTTGATCCCCTCGAGTGTGCCCTCGACGAGCGGCGTTTTATCCAGATTATGAGCACGCACCTTTTCCGGCCAGCGATCCACCGGGAATTCGATATCGACGATCGCCTGATCCATGAGCCGCTCGAACGGTAGCTCCGCAGTTTTCGAGTCGGTCTTTGCTTCGAGAATAGCGGCAATGTCGGCCGTAGCCAGTTCAACGAGACGGTCTCCTTCGGTTTGGAGGTCCTGCGCTTCGGCATTGCCCTTGAGCATTCGACGCCAGTCGGTGCGGTCGGACACGTGCGCGCCAATCGCTTTTTCGAGCAGACCTGCGATCAGTCTCGACCGTGTGCGAAACAACGGCAACGCTTGGGTGGCACCCTGATCGATCCAACGAGTGGGCAATTGGTCTTGCCGGGTGATGCCAACTTTGAGTCCAGAGGAGTTGGCGAGATAGACGTAGTGGTCCTGAAAACAGTGACTGAGCGCCCAGTCTGGCTCCCGGCACGTGCCGGCATCGAAGTGACAGGTATGCGGCCTGACGATACACATATCGCAACGGGCGAGCCGCTGGCTACACGGGTAGCAGTACCCTTGGCTGTAACTCTTGCGGGTCTTGCGACCGCAGTTGATACAGTGAATCGCGCCCGTGAATTCAATCTGAATCGTCGAGCCGATTTCCGGATTCATAGGCAATCTGTGCTCATCCAACGGCAGCGTGTAAGTCACAGGCTGATCGTGGGAGACCAGCATTTTGTGGGCGTGGCCCTGTAATTCGTTCATTCCGGCCCCAACTCTTTACTATTGTCGCGCGGCTGTCGAGCTATGTCCCTCCGGCCGCGGCGTGACACAATAGCCGATTGCACTCAGGCTTGCAGATTCGAGGTAACGATGTCTGACAGACCCAACACGCTGCGCGGTATTCCCGTGGTTACCAGCGGTCAGAAGTTCAAGACGGACGCAGGGTTCAGCGCCATCAAGAACGGCGTGAAGCAGCGTGCCGACCGGGCTGCCGCTGAAATCGGTCGCAAGCCGAAGTGGCTGCGCGCGAAAATGCCATCAGGCAAGAAATTCTCTGCCGTCAAAGAGACGGTACGAGAAGGCAGATTGTCGACAGTCTGCGAAGAGTCGATGTGCCCCAACATCGGTGAATGTTGGAATGCGGGTACCGCGACGATCATGGTCATGGGCAGCGTGTGCACGCGCGCTTGCCAGTTCTGTGCGGTGGATACCGGCAATCCCAAGGGTTGGCTCGATCATGAAGAGCCAGAAAATACGGCTCGCGCGGTCGAGGCGATGGGGTTGAAGTATGTCGTGCTGACGTCGGTGGACCGCGATGATTTATCGGACGGCGGCGCGGGTCACTACGCCGCTTGCGTCAAAGCGATCAAGGCACGAACTCCCGCGACTGCGGTGGAGGCGCTGACACCGGATTTTCAGGGAGTTCACGACCACGTTGCGCTGTTGCTGGACTCGGGTCTTGAGGTGTTCGCGCAAAATGTCGAGACCGTCGAGCGCCTGACCCATCCGGTCCGGGATCCCCGTGCGAGCTACCACCAAACCCTCGATGTGCTGAAATTCGCCAAGCAATACCGTCCCGACGTCTTGACCAAAACCAGCTTGATGTTGGGCCTGGGTGAGACCGACGAAGAGATCGAACAGACGCTAGACGATCTTGCCGCCATTAACTGCGACATCGTCACGTTTGGGCAGTATTTGCGACCGACGGTGAATCACTTGCCTATCGATCGATATGTTAGCCCCGAGCAATTCCGTCAGTATCGTGAATCCGGTCTGAAGCGCGGATTCCTGGAAGTCGTATCGGGCCCACTCGTTCGTTCGAGTTATCGAGCGGAGCGAGTGCTGGAAAAGAACAATGCAGGTCTGGATAACGCTGATGGCTGAGTTTTTTCTGGACTATGGCTTGTTTCTCGCGAAGACCGTGACTTTGGTTCTCGCGATCGGCGCCGTGATCGCGATGATCGCTGCCGCCTCACGCCGCGGCGGTGGCAAAGACGAAACCCTGCGTGTCGAACACTTAAACGCCAAATTTCGACGGATCGGTGACGACCTTAGGTCCGCCACGATGAGTGCCGGCGATGCCAAGGCATTGAGAAAGCAGCGCAAAGCCGAAAGAAAGTCCGAGAAGTCACAAACCTCTGATCGGCCGAAGACCTTTGTGTTGGATTTCAAGGGCGATATCCGCGCTCAGGCGGTCGCTGCGTTACGTGAAGAAATCTCCGCGATTCTATCGGTGGCCGGTGAGTCCGATGCCGTCGTTGTCAAAATGGAGAATCCAGGTGGTGCTGTGCCGGATCATGGTTTGGGTGCGGCGCAACTGGCACGTCTGCGAGATGCTGAGCTGGATCTGACTGTGGTTGTCGACAAAGTCGCCGCCAGTGGCGGTTATCTCATGGCGTGTGTCGCCCATCGGATCGTGGCAGCGCCTTTCGCGATTATTGGTTCGATTGGCGTTATTGCGCAGCTACCCAATTTCCGCCGGCTGCTCAAAGACAAAGGTATCGATGTTGAGCAGGTGACCGCCGGCAAATACAAGCGCACCGTGACGATGTTTGGCGAGAATACCGATGAGGATCGCGCAAAGCTGAAACAAGAGCTAGAGGCGATTCACCGCCAGTTCAAGGACGTCGTGCAGCGCTACCGTCCCGAGCTCGATCTCGAAAAAGTCGCAACCGGGGAGTATTGGCATGGAACGGAAGCGCTCGAATTGGGTCTTATTGATGGAATAGAGACTAGCGATGGCCTGTTGCATGCGGCATGTGAGGACCGGGACCTTTACGCGGTACACTATGAAATCAAGCAGCCGTTACAAAAGAAACTTTTGGGCGCTGCCGACAGCTGGTTGTCCCGCGCGGTCGAGTCTCTGAAACGGAGCTGGGTAGCCCGCGCTGGGCGATAGCCGCACGCGCGGCCAAGCGAGAGGTAGGACAGATGACGCAATCGAATCGAAGCAAGCTTTATGGTTTTCTCGGCGCTATGGTGTTGACCGGGATTGCTGGGTGCGCAGCCGTTGTGCCGGAGTCGAGCCTCGAGGCAGACGCAGAAAAGCAGTTCGGCGAGATGAAAAAACACGTCCCGCTGGTTCAAGACCCGGCTGTTATCGACTACGTCACTTGCGTGACGACGGCGGTGGTTGGCGCTTTGGAGGGTCGACCCGCAGAATACGAGTGGGAGCTCGCGATTTTCGACCAACCGCAGGTCAACGCATTTGCTATGGCTGGCGGGAAAATCGCGGTGTACTCCGGATTGTTGACAGTCGCTGAAAATGATTCGCAGCTGGCCGCAGTCATCGGGCACGAGATCGCACACGTGACCGAACGTCACGTCGCTGAGCGGATGGCGCGCGCGGTTGCAACGGACGTTGGCGTCAATGTTCTGGCGGGAACGGTCATCCCTGGTCAGAATTACAATACCGCTCGTGGTATCTCAACGGCCATCGGAATGGGCGCGCAATTTGGCCTGCTGTTGCCGTTTAATCGTGCGCAGGAAAGCGAAGCGGATGAGGAAGGGCTAATTTTTATGGCTCGGGCTGGCTTTGATCCGCGAGAAAGCGTCAATCTGTGGCAGAACATGGCGGCCTCAAAGTCGCGTGAGGTCCCGGAGTTTTTGTCGACGCACCCCAGTAGCGATACCCGAATCGATAAGTTGGTATCCAATTTCCCAAGAGCGTTGGTGGCTTACAACGAAGCGCAGCAAGAAGGTTTGAACCCGAGTTGCAATCGTCCATCGTCATTGAATGCGCCGCGACGCGCTGGTGCGCAGTAACAGTCACGCATCCGCGGCGCAGCCGCTGCTGATTCCTGATACCGCCGGGCTCGCTTGCGAGCTCGGCGGCTTTCATATCGACCCGATGCGACCGTGCGATCTCGCACTGATCACGCACGCGCATGCCGACCACGCGCGTCGGGGCGCCGCACGCTACATCGCTGCGGCACCATCGGTACCGATCCTCCTACACCGCTTGGGCGATGATATTGATATCACCGGTGTCCCGTATGGCGAGGTCATCACGGTCGGTCAGACGGAAGTGAGCTTCCATCCGGCCGGCCACGTCTTGGGATCGGCCCAGATTGCTGTGTCAGACGGTTCGCGACGCACGGTCGCGACAGGCGATTTCAAGCGGGATCCGGACCCCACTTGTGAGTCTTTTGAAGTTGTGTCGTGCGATACGTTCATTTCCGAAGCGACGTTTGCATTGCCGATTTATCGTTGGCCTTCCGCGAGTAGTGTGGCGGGGGAAATCGCCGCTTGGTGGCAGGCGAATGCCGCTGCAGGTCGACCCAGTGTGTTGTTCTGCTATGCCTTCGGAAAGGCGCAGCGCGTGCTGGCAGAGTTGATGGCTTACACGGACCGTTCCGTTTGGGT
>JBCAZH010000021.1:10649-47381 GCA_038533155.1 Pseudomonadota bacterium
GAGGATTTGTGCTGTCCGATCATGCAGATTGGCCCGGCCTGTTGCGCACGATTGACGAGGTTGCTGCGCGCAAGGTGTACCTGATGCACGGGCATGCCGATACGTTGGTGCGTTTGCTGAACGAGCGGGGCATAGACGCGGGCGTGTTGTCCGAGTTGCGTGATGCATAGCTTTATTGCGCTTTATCACACGCTGGATCAGACCAATTCCACGCGTGCCAAGATCGCCGCGTTGGTTGCCTATTTTGAAAAGGCTTCCGACGACGACTTAGCGTGGGCGACGTTTTTCCTGTCCGGTCGTCGACTCAAACGACTGGTCAGTGCGAGCGCGTTGCGACGCTGGTTAGTCGAGGCTTCCGAGCTACCCGAATGGTTGGTCGAAGACACGTACGCGAGTGTCGGTGATCTTGCGGAGACGATCGCGCTGCTGCTGGCCGATCGGCATTCTGAAGGTGCGCTCGCCGGAACCACATTAACCGAGTTTGTCAGTGAGCAACTGCAGCCGCTCGCGAGTATGCAGGAGGCAGATCAGGCAAGCCGGGTATTAGGTTGGTGGTCACGCCTGCCTTACGACGCGTGCTACATCGTCAACAAATTGATGACGGGCGCACTTAGAGTCGGCGTCTCGCAAACATTGGTGGCGACGGCGCTGGCGGAAGTTGCCGAGTTACCGAGACCGGTCATTTTGCACCGGATGATGGGTCAATGGACGCCGGACGCGCAATTTGCAAGACATCTATTGGCCGAAGACGACGGGACGACGGATTTGTCCCGCCCCTATCCATTTTGTCTCGCCAGCCCCTTGGAGTCAGAGCCGGGCAGCATGACGCCGAGCGATCTCAAGCACGCACTGGGCGACGTCGGTGATTGGCAGGTTGAATGGAAGTGGGACGGTATTCGGGCGCAACTTGTGCGCCGTGAGGGACAGACGTTTCTTTGGTCTCGGGGTGAGGAGTTGATCGGCGGGCAATTTCCGGAAGTGATGGATGCAGCGCATTCGTTGCCCGACGGCTGCGTGTTGGATGGTGAGATTCTCGCGTGGCGCGACGATAAGCCGCTGCCGTTTTCGGCGCTACAACGCCGGATTGGGCGAAAGAAACCGGGCAAAAAGACGCTGACCGACTACCCCGTGATTTTTCGCGCGTATGATCTCCTCGAAATGGCAGCGACAGACCTACGGGAGCAACCGCAGTCGCGACGGCGCGAGCTGCTCGTCGAGATATCATCGTCTTTCCCACCGTTGTTCTCGGTATCGGAACGGGTGCGAGCGCCTGACTGGCAAGCGTTGGAGCGCCTTCGTCTTGAGTCGCGAGATCGCCGGGTCGAAGGCTTCATGCTGAAGCGCAACGATGCGCCTTACGAGACCGGCCGCAAGCGGGGTGTTTGGTGGAAGTGGAAGATCGAACCGCACACCGTCGACGCTGTGATGCTCTATGCGCAGGCAGGTCATGGTCGTCGGGCCAACTTGCATACCGACTATACGTTCGCCGTGTGGCGCGGCGAGGATCTTGTGCCGATTGCCAAAGCCTACTCTGGCTTGAGCAACCAAGAAATTGACGAGTTGGATAAATGGATCCGACGCCACACTCGAGAACGGTTCGGCCCGGTGCGTTCGGTTGAACCTGAGCAAGTGTTCGAATTGGCATTCGAGGCAATCGCCGCCTCAACCCGTCATAAGTCTGGTGTCGCATTGCGCTTTCCGCGGATCAAACGCTGGCGCCGCGATCTGGCAGCAAAAGACGCGGATACGATCGAGACGCTTGAGGCGATGCTATGAATCGCGTTACGCGCGACGCAGTGCATCGATGGTTTGACGACCGAGGCTGGACGGTCTTCGGATTCCAGACTGCCGCGTGGGACGCATTCTTGAGCGGTGCATCCGGCTTGATCCATTCGCCAACGGGCAGCGGCAAGACACTTGCAGCCTGGTTAGGGCCGCTGATGCAAAGTGGTCACGAGACAGGCGGCTTGCGGGTGCTGTGGATCACGCCACTGCGCGCGCTGGCCAATGACACCTGTGCGAGTTTGACCGAAGCCGTTGGGGCGCTCGGCAGCGAGTGGCGGGTCGAGATACGCACGGGCGATACATCGAGTACAGCACGTCAACGCCAACGAAAAAGTCCGCCCGAGGCACTGATCACAACGCCGGAGAGCCTGTCGGTGTTGCTGAGTTATGCAGACAACGAGCGACTATTCGGCAAACTGGATGCCGTCATCGTCGACGAATGGCACGAGCTGCTCGGCAGTAAACGCGGCGTGCAGCTCGAACTCTGTTTGGCAAGGCTGCGCAAACTACGGCCAGATCTCAACACCTGGGGATTGTCGGCGACGTTGGCTAATCTCGATGAGGCTATGGCAGTGCTGTGCCCGAGTGCCGAGCACGCGCAACTCGTCGCAGGTGAATCGCCGAAGGTCACTCGGGTCGATTCGATCATGCCAACGGATCTCGATCAGTTTCCGTGGTCTGGGCATCTCGGGCTGGGGTTGATCGATCGCGTAGCAGCTCAGATCGAAAAAGCGAACTCGACGCTGGTCTTTACCAATACGCGATCGCAAAGCGAGCTGTGGTTCGAAGCGCTGATGCAGACACGCCCTGATTGGGTCGGGCGTATCGCGTTACATCATGGTTCGATCGATCGGAAGCTACGCCAGAAAATCGAACTCGCGTTGAAGTCGGGCGAGCTGTTGGCGGTGGTCTGTACGTCGTCGCTCGATCTTGGTGTCGACTTCGCGCCTGTCGATCAAGTCTTGCAGATCGGCAGTCCAAAGGGCGTGGCGCGATTGATGCAGCGCGCCGGTCGCAGTGGTCATCAACCCGGGGCGATATCGCAAGTTTGGTGTGTACCCACTTATGCGCTTGAGCTAGTCGAGATTGCGGCGGCACGCGACGCCTGGGAAGCGCAGCGCATCGAGGCGAGACCTGCACTGCGTTTGATGCTCGATGTGTTGGTGCAACACCTTGCGACGATTGCGCTCGGCAGTGGTTTCGAGGCAGCTGCGATGCTCGAGGAGGTTCGCTCGACGTATGCGTTTCGCGATCTGAGTGATACCCAATGGCGCTGGTGTCTGGACTTCATTACGCGCGGCGGGCAGGCATTATCGGGCTATCCACAGTTTCACCGAGTGGCGGTGGCTGAAGGTCGCTATCGCATGACCGACCGCCGTATCGCGCGGCAGCATCGGCTCGGCATCGGAACGATCGCGAGCGACACGACGATGCGAATCAAATGGTTGTCCGGTGGTTCGTTGGGACAGATCGAGGAGTCTTTCGTATCGCGACTCGACAAAGGCGATCGATTTCTATTCGCAGGACGGTTGGTGGAGCTTGTGCAGGTCCGTGACATGATCGCTTACGTGCGCCGTTCGAAGCGTGGCAAGAAGACAGTCCCAAGATGGCAAGGTGGGCGCATGCCATTGTCCAACGAGCTCGCCGAGAGCATGCAGCGCGTCCTTGCCGACGAACGCGCAGGACTGAGTGGACATCCTGAGCTCAATGTGTTGGCGCCGTTGATCGAACACCAGGCGCGGGTATCCGAGGTGCCTGTTCCCGGGACATTGCTCGTCGAGCAATGTAAATCACGCGAAGGGTACAGCCTGTTCGTGTTCCCATTTGCAGGTCGGTTAGTCCACGAAGGTCTTGCAACCCTCGTTGCGTGGCGGATCGCGCGCGATACCCCGATCACGTTCACGTTGTCCGTTAACGATTATGGCTTTGAGCTGTTGTCACCGGAGAAAGTCGACGTGACAGAAAGCGCATTGCGCGAGTGGTTATCGCCGGAGCGATTGGCGGATGATCTGATGTCCGGTGTCAATCTTTCGGAATCCGCTAAACGGCAATTCCGCGACATCGCGCGTATCGCAGGACTAGTGTTTCAAGGCTATCCCGGATCCGGGAAATCCACGCGCCAGATCCAAGCGTCGAGTGGATTGATCTACGATGTGCTTGAACGGTATGACGCCGACAACTTGCTACTCGATCAGGCGCAGCGCGAAGTGTTGGACGCGCAGCTTGAGTCACAGAGGATGTTCGAGTCGATGCGACGTATCGAAGCTTGCAGCTTTAGTGTGGTGGAGACCGATCGGTTGTCACCGTTCGCGTTTCCATTGTGGGCCGAGAGACTTCAGAGCCAGGTCATGTCCACGGAAAGCTGGCGTGATCGCGTGCAACGGATGGCTGACCAATTGAATGCAGCGGCACGGCGTAAGCGACAGAGCGCATGAACGAGCATGCGCACAACGGCGATGTCGCTTTCGAGTGTTGCGGCGAGCAGCTCATCGCAACACCCGAGTGCGCACTGGTTTGGCCGGCGCAAAGCGCGATCCTGTTGGCGGACTGGCATCTTGGCAAAGCCGAGGTTTTCGGACATCGAGGCTTGCCCATTCCTGATGGTAGCGATGCCGATGACCTGGCGCGGCTGTCTCGGTTGGTGGAGCGCTTCGGCACGACCCAAGTTCATGTTTTGGGTGATCTCATGCACGCACCACCCAGTCACCGGTCTTTGTGGCCGGCCGCTCTGGCCGAGTGGTTGGATCGTCATCACAGCGTTTCGATGACGGTGATCGCGGGCAATCATGATCGTGTTTCGGCGAGTGCGCTTCCCCATGATTTGGGGTCTCGATTGGTTTGGCATGACTCGACCTTAAGCGTCGGACCGTTCATATTGGATCACGAACCCTCCGAACGAACCGACGGCTACGTGCTTGCGGGACACATTCATCCGGTGTGGGTGCTTCGTGCTGGTCGCGAGAGACTGCGAGCTCCGGTGTATTGGTTTCGGCGGCAGGGCGCGGTACTGCCAGCATTCGGCGGATTTACAGGCGGCTTCAGCGTGACACCTCAGAGGGGCGACCGAGTGTTTCTGACTGGCGAGGATCATGTGGAGGAGATTGCGTTTTGACGGCATCCCAATTTAAAGATCACTTCTCAGGGCATTCGGCGACGTATCAAAACGCGCGGCCCAGCTACCCGGCCAGCATGTACAAATGGTTGCGAGCGCAGATTCCTCATGCTGGACCGATTCGTGCGTGGGATTGCGCGACGGGCAACGGACAAGTTGCTCGCGACTTGATTCAGCATGCTGATCATGTGGTGGCGACCGATGCCAGCCCACAGCAAATCGAGTGTGCACTCCCGCAGGTTAACATCGATTACCGAGTGGCTTCTGCTGAGCAAAGCGGACTTGAGCCCGAGTCGGTTCACTGGATCACGGTTGGTCAAGCGTTGCATTGGTTCGATACAGCGAGATTCTACGAAGAGGCTTCGCGCGTGCTGGTGCCCGGTGGCTTGCTGTCGATGTGGACCTACCGCCAAGTCCATATCACTCGCGCGGTCGACGAACTGATCGGCGAGCTGTATGAGGATGTGTTGGGGCCGTATTGGCCAGTCGAGCGCTTTTGGGTCGAGCAAGGCTACAAAGGTTTATTGCCTGCTTGGCAGTCGCTCGCGACACCACAGTTTGAAACCGCGTGTGACTGGACCGCAGAACAACTCGCCGCTTACCTGTCGAGCTGGTCCGCAACGCAGCGGTATCGACGTCAGACGGGCGAGGATCCGGTTGCCAAGATGTTTGATGCGCTACGGGAGCGGTACGGGGCAGGCCAACGCAGAGTCCGCTGGGCGCTGGTCCTGCACGCGTTCCGCCGGCCGAGTCCGGCTTCACTTGCTACACTCTGAGTCTATGAGTCGAATAGCGCGAGTGTCCGGAAAAGCCTTATTCGGTGAATCGGCTTGGATGCGCCTGAGCCGACGAAGCCGATGGTACGGTGTTGCTATGGTGGCGCACGCCTGGTTCGTGGTCCTCGTTGCTGCGGCCGTCGGGCTGACCTGGTCGCACCCGTTGATCATTGCTTTGTGCGTTGCGGTGATTGGTTCTCGGCAGCTAGGGCTCGCGATCTTGATGCACGAAGCGGCGCACGGGTTATTGCACTATAGCCATCGTTGGAACGATGCTATTGGGCGTTGGTTGTGCGCTTGGCCTATGGGTCTGTCATTGCGTGACTACCGGACCTACCACCTACGTCATCACACGTACGCACAACAAGATGAGGATCCGGATTTGCCATTGTCGGCCAAGTTTCCCGTCACGAAGGCGAGCTTGGGTCGTAAGCTGTTAAGGGATTTGACCGGCGTCACTTTTTTTCGCTTGAGGATCCTGCCGCTGTTCTTGTCAATGATCGGGCGACGGCCAATGCAATCTAGCGATTGGGCTTTGCTGACCTCGCACACAAGCGCGCTGGTTATTGCATGGTGGGCGGATGCGATTTGGCTTTACAGTGTATTTTGGTTGTTGCCTATGGCAACTTGGTATATGGCCGTGCTGCGGTTGCGGAACATCGCGGAGCACGCTGGCGTTTCGCGCGCCGCAGATCCGTGGCGAGTAGCGCGCACGACTCGCGCGAATTGGCTGGAACGGGCGTTCGTCGCGCCATATTTTGTGAACTACCATGCGGAACACCATCTATTCATGAGCGTCCCTTGCTATCGGTTGCCGGTTATTCATCGCGCGCTCGTTGACGATGGTGCTTTGGCGCAGCATCAGACGCCGGTCGCGACTGGCTACTGGCACGTGCTTCGAGAGGCTTCAAGCGCATGATGCGAGGTCGGCTACTCGGATCGCTGGCACTGGTTGCGTTGGTGTCGGGATGCAGCCTGTTACAACCGCCACCCGACAGGACGCCGGTAGAAGTTGAGGCGGCGTGGCCCGAATCGCCGGATTCGCCGGTGACAGCGCATCGCTGGGAGCGAACCGATCCAACGCGAACGGTCTACGGCCAAACTCAGGTGATCAAGTCGCGCGATAGCGATACGTTTTCGGATATCGCGCGAAGCTATGGGCTTGGCTACGACGAACTGAAGCACGCGAATCCTGATGTCGATCCCTGGTTGCCAGGGGCCGACACAAAAATTGTTTTGCCAACGCGGTTCGTTTTACCCGAAGCGAAGCACGAAGGCATCGTTCTGAATATTGCCGCCAAGCGATTGTTCGTGTTCGCTGAACAGACCGACGAGGCACCGGCCACTGTGACCAGCTACCCGATCGGTATTGGCCGCGTCGGATGGGCGACGCCAACCGGCGAAGCCAAGGTGATTGCAAAAGCAAAAGATCCGGCGTGGTACGTCCCAGCCAGTGTTCGCGCGGAGCATAAAGCGGCTGGAGACCCGTTGCCTGCGGTGGTGCCGGCGGGGCCAGACAATCCGCTGGGACGTCACGTCTTGAAGCTCGATATGCCGGGCTATCTCCTGCATGGGACTAACCAACCCTACGGGGTTGGCATGCGCGTCAGTCATGGTTGCGTACGGCTGTATCCCGAGGATATTGAGGTGCTGTATGAGGGTACGCCGCGGGGCACCCCTGTCTCGATCGTCAACCAACCGGTCGTGGCCGGGTGGGTTGATGACCAACTTTGGTTAACGGCTTATCCATTGTTGGAAGACGACGAGCGAACGCCGGCGGCGTTGCTTGATGAGGTGTTAGCGTATCTCGCCGATCGGCACGGTACGTTATTCGACGAAGCGGGTCGACAGGCGGTTATCGACATCATTGCACGAGCTGACGGCATCCCAGTGGCTTTGCAGCAATCCACATGGGTCGTAGACCGCGCGATACCGGTCCAGAACGTTGCCGCGTTGCCGGAAGATGCGCCGAGCCGCGAGGAGGTCGCCGAATTGCTGGAAGCGCTGATGCAAGAGTCGGACGACGACAGCGATTCGGGCGCGCCGTGAGCGAGTCTCAGGTCGATGAAAACAGCGCGTGGCTAGAAGTGGTACTCGCCGAAGCGCAGCGTAAGTTGGCACAGCGGCAGCCGGCGCCGCAACGCTTGCCGTCTAGGCAGAGCGACAAAGACTGAGCAGTGACTCATAGGCGGGCTCGAGTGCACCCGCAGCCGCCGCAGGCCCGCTGTACGTATGCCAGTAGAGCCAACGTTCGCGCGGTGGTTTCTCTTTCAGTTCGTCCAGGAGACATGCCATCACTTTGCCCGTGTAGGTCGTCTCCAATGAAAGCCGCCAGTGTTGTCGCGCATGATCTACCGCGTCCTGGGAAGCGCGGGTGGGGTCTGCGTAATCCTCACCAAGATACTCGGTCCGAAGTTCAACATTCGGTGTGAGGCGTCGATCGATCCGCGGCTCACAAGCGTGCAGCCTGTGAAGTATTTTTCGACAGAGTTTTGCGAGTCCGTTCGAGCTGCACTGCGCCGGCTGCGTTACGCGAACGGCGACCACTTTGGTCGGCCATCCGAGCAGCGCAAACCCCACGGCCAGACCCGCGGCCGTTCCCATCGTGCCGGATGCGACGTAGACGCGTGATGGTGGTGCGTCCCGCCACTGCTCAGCAAGCTCGAAGGCGGCGTTGACGTAGCCGATACTGCCGAGGGGCGATGTGCCGCCGAGTGGTACGACGCTTAAGCCCGAACCGGCTTTATCCCTTAGGGTGCGCATTGCATTGAGTCGTTCGTGCCGGCGCGCTGGGGAAACAAACAGGTCGCTCGCGTTGGCCTGATGGCGCTGTAGCGTGCCCGCGACGCTTCCTGTCAGCCTTTGCGGTAGCAACCAGCACTGGCAGTCTAATCCGTGTTGCCGCGAGTGCAGGGCGGTGGCCAACGCATGGTTGGATCCGACGCCGCCAAATGTCACGACTTGTTGCGCACCTCGGTGTTGTGCAGCCGCCAAAAGATATTCGAGTTTACGAATTTTGTTGCCGCCGTAGAGTGTGTGCGTGAGGTCGTCCCGTTTGATCCACAGCCCGGTATCCGCGTCGCCGATCGGCGTAAGTGGTGTCGGAAAGTTGCCGATCGGAAGGCGAGGCAACTTCGCGGCAACTCTCGGGTAGCGGACTCCGAGATAGCTGTAACCAATCGGCATGCTTTGGGCTCCGGGTAGGGTATAATTCTAAGGATAGCAGTCTCGACAACAATTGATCCGACGACTGTGATGGGAGCGAGGATTGCTGGAGCATTCTGAGACGGGAATTACCGTTAGCGCCGCGCCGGCACGCGGAGAGGCACTCGACCCTACACCCCAGCCCATAGCTGTGTTTCTGGGGCGGGCAACCTCCGGTCCTTTACAGCAACCGTTTGTCGTTGAGAGTTTCGCGGAATTCGAGCGATGGTTCGGCGAGCCGTGGGCACAGAGCACGCTGTCCACATCTGTGGCGCAATTTTTTCAGCATGGCGGAAGTCGCGCGGTTATCGTTCGAATCGCGGCCAATGCTCGCGGCGGTACGCTATCGATTCCGACCAGCGGAGCGCCGTTGGAGTTGGAGGCCCGCAATCCTGGTTCGACAGAACGATTACGAGCCTCCGTTGATCTGCACGGGATTTCAGAACCGCATCGATTCAATCTGACGTTACAGCGGCTGGATCCGCGAACGCATCAGATTGTGGACCAGGAATTGTTCGCGGACTTGTCATTGCGTGCTGGTGACGCGCGTGACGCCGTTGCTGCTTTATCGGAATCGCGTCTAGTGCTAGCACCGCGCCGGGTGCCCGACGCGTTCCCGCAACCCTCACCGACCGATTTTTTAACAAGTGCGATCGGCTATGTCGAAATGCACTCGCAGGGTCACGATGGTGATCCGCTTAGTGACTACGATTTCGTTGGATCGGATCGTCACGGTACCGGACTGTTCAGTCTCGACGCTATCGATCACTTCGATTTCTTATACGCATGCGGTGCGCCGGGCGCATCTGCCGCGGGCGCGACCTTTTTCGTCGCTGCTGAGCGGTACTGCGAATCGCGCAACGCAATGCTGATGATCGATCCGCCAGACGACTGCGAAGATACCGCTGCCATTCTGGGTTGGCGCCGCCGTCGGCCGGTGGTCAGCGCCCATTGCTTTACGTATTTCCCAAAAGTCGTTCATCGGAGCGAAGAAATTCCGACCGCACAACCGGCTGCTGGTGCGTTGCTGGGATTGTTGTGCCGGCATGATGCGCGCTGCCATGTGTTTCGATCGCTAGTCGACGATCGAGAACAGAACTCTGCAGCGCTACATCGTGATTGGCAGCCGGCGTTCGAGCTCGTGCCGGATGACGCGATGGCGTTGCTTCGAAACGGCATCAATCCACTAATTCCCGGGTCACAGGGTCGTGTGCTGTTTCCTGGTCTCGTAACCTCCGCGAATACCCAAGATCGGGCGCTGGGGTCTCTGGCGCAGCAACGGCTTGCCAAGTTTATTCTTGCGAGAATCGAGCGCGGGACTCGGTGGGCCGTATTCGCCGAATCCGGTACAGAAACTTGGCGCGCCTTACAGAACCAAGTGAGCGACTTTTTGCAGGCGCTCGCTGCGCAAGGCGCTTTCAAGGCCAACGCGGTATCGGAGGGTTGGTGGGTGCAATGCGACGCCGCGATCAATTCCGTTCCGAGCGGTCCACAAGGCCTCATTCGACTCTTGGTCGGATTTCAGATGCACCACGCGCCTTATCCGGTGATGTACAGCATTACGCTGAAGGCGGACGGTACCACCGCCACGCGTACGGTGCTGCAAGGCGCTGAGGCGAGCTTCTAGTCGGGGCGTCCGAAACCGCCGCCGCCCGGCGTCAAAATTTCGATTCGGTCACCGACGTCCAGGTCGGCACTGGCCACACCAGCGAGGTCCTCAGTCTGTCCATTCTTGCGGATGATGCGATTCGCACCCGGCGTTCCCGGGTCTCCACCCTCAAGTCCATGGGGTCTTTGCGTTCGGTTGCTGCTGAGTATCGACATGCTCATGGGTTCAAGCGCTTCGATGCGTCGAATCGCGCCATCCCCACCTGACCAACGTCCGCAGCCCCCACTGCCATGACGCAAAGAGAATTCGAGCAGTCGCACCGGCAGCCGGGATTCAAGAATTTCCGGATCAGTGCAGCGCGAGTTGGTCATATGCGTTTGCACAACGGCGGCGCCATCGAAGCCGTCGCCCGCACCGCTGCCACCTGCGATCGTCTCGTAGTACTGCACACGTTCATTGCCGAAAGTGAGATTGTTCATCGTGCCTTGCCCGTGAGCGAGAACGCCTGCGGCTGCGAACAAAGCGTTAGTGATGGCTTGGGAAGTCTCGACATTGCCGGCCACAACGGCGGCGGGTGGCTGTGGGTCGAGCATGGAACCACTTGGAACCCGCAGTTCGACGTCAGCCAAGCAACCGTCGTTCAAGGGGATGTCGCGATTCGCCATGACACGCATGAAATACAACACACTGGCGCGCGCAACGGCCGACGGCGCGTTGAAGTTGGTTGGGTGTTGGGGGCTAGTCCCCGAGAAGTCCACCACCAACCGGTCCGCGCTGGTTTTCAGTGCCACTTGGACTCGGCTGTCATCGTCCAACACGACGGTCGCTTGCCCGCCTGACAATCCGTGAATGATGCGCGAAACGGCCCCGCGGGCGTTGTCGAATACGTGGTGCATATAGCGTGTAACGGTCGACTCGCCAAAATGTTCTATGAGTTGATTCAGTTGATCGCTACCTTCTTGCAACGATGCGAGTTGCGCACGCAAATCACTGAGATTGCGATCTGGAGCACGGGCGGGTAGTCGACCCGCGCCGAGATGTTCTAAAAGCGCTTGGTCCCGCAGCTCGCCTTCTCTAACCAACGGGAAATTCTCGAACAAAATGCCTTCCTCATCGATTGAACGGCTCATCGCTGGCATCGAGCCTGGCGTTAACCCGCCGACATCGGCATGGTGCGCGCGACTGGCCAAAAAGAACTTGAGTTGACCTTGTTCGTTGAACCACGGCCGCACCGCAGTGATGTCCGGCAAATGGGTGCCTCCGGCGTACGGGCTATTGATCAGGTAGACATCGCCCGCGGCAAGATCGGGCACGCTATCCAGCACATGCTGCACGCTCGCGCCCATGGAGCCGAGGTGTACGGGCATGTGCGGTGCGTTCGCAATGAGTCGGGCGGTGGCATCGAATAGCGCGCATGAATAGTCGAGGCGTTCACGAATGTTGACTGATTGGGCGGTCTTCTCGAGCACATGACCCATATGTTCGGCAACCAATGTGAATCGTCGATTGAAGATTTCGAGCAACGCCGGGTCGACCGTTGTCGAATCGCTGGCTTCGACTCGTTGTGCTGTTGCTGATGACTGACGTCGCACTAGAAGCAAATGGCCCTGGACATCGCGTTTTGCCGCCCACCCTGGCTCGACCCATACCGTTGTATGTGCATCCGCGACGATGATCGGCCCCGGGGTAGGTTCCTCCGTTAACAACTGCGGTGAACAGACTCGAACATTCAGCCACTGATCGCCAAACCAACATCGACAGGTTGTGTCGATATCAGCCTCACTTTGCGTTGCGCCAGTTTGGTAATTGGCGGTCTGGCCGACAGTCGCGAACCGCACGCCTTTTACGTGCAACGCACCGCGAGGTCTCACTCCGAAACGTTGCAGGTGAGCCGCAGCGAATCGTTCATCGATCTGCGCCACGCTGCCCCAGTCGACTTCCAGAACACCATCAGACCCGGCGACGCTCACCAACAGTGAAGTCTCCAGTTCGGTCTCCGCGCCCAGCTCACTCAGTCGCGCATCGCGCTGTCTCGCAATCTCTGACCAACAAGCGGAGAGTGGCTGGTCGACGCTCGTTTCAGATAGGCGGCGGTGACGTGCGATACCGATGCCGAGTGCAGACAAAACGCCTGCGCGTGGGTGCAGCCAGATTTTTTCGATATCCAAGCGTGTCGCCACAGCACACGCGATTTGCCCAGCGGCACCACCGAATGCACCGAGTACAAAACGCTTGAGTTCGCTGCCGTGACGCAGCGCCAGTTGGTGGGCTGCGCCAGCGACCTGTTCGACACCGATGTCGATCCAACGCTGCGCGAGCGCTTCGAGCGAATACCCGCCCAGCGCTTCGGTGTTGTCGCTCCGCAGACGGTCGAGCGCCGCACGACTCGCTAGAGGGTCAAGACGCTGATCACCATCTCGGCCAAAAACTTTAGGTAGAACTTCAGCCGGCAATCGACCGAGGACCACATTGGCGTCGGTGAGTGTTGCTGGGCCGCCCAAGCCGTACGCGGCAGGCCCAGGCTGTGCGCCTGCAGACTCCGGGCCAACTTGCAGTCTTCCGTCCTCGCATTCGAGTAAAGATCCACCGCCGCTTGCGATAGTGTCGAGTCGCAGCATCGGCGTATGCAGGCGATAGCCACCGACCTCGTTGTCGGTACGTTGCTCGAAGCGGCCTTGCCAGTGGCAGATATCGGTCGATGTGCCACCCATGTCCATGCCAATCAGCGATTCCAGACCGAGCCCCGCCCCCTCATGGGCCAATGCCACGAGGCCGCCGGCTGGGCCTGACAGCACGGCATCTTTGCCGCGGACTTGGTGGGCCTTGTCCAGCCCGCCGTGACTTTGCATGAAATCGATGCTCGTGACGGACGCGATCTTTGCCAGTGATGTTTTGAACCGTTGCAGGTAACCCTGCAAAACCGGCGTCAACCAAGTATCGACCCAGGTGGTCTCAGTCCTTTGTAGGTAACCTTGGACGGGCGTCGTTTCATGGCTGCATGTGACGTGTTCGATGCCGGCAGCGAGTGCCAGACGTTTGGCCTCAAGCTCGTGTTGTGGGTGTTGCCAATTGTGCAAAAGGCTGATGGCCAGATGATTGATGTCCTCGTCGACGAGGCGCCGGAATTCTTGGTCCAGCGCATCGAGATCATGCGCGCTCAGCACTTCACCCGCCGCACTGATTCTCGCAGACGTCGTCAGCACTCGCGCGACTGGAACTTCGCGTTTGGTCAGCTTGAGACCGAACAGCTCGCTGCGCCTTTGGTCTGCGATCTCCAAAAGATCGGCAAAGCCTTGCGTCAACAACAACCCAACTGGCGGCGCTTTTCGCTCGAGCAGAGCATTGGTCGCAACCGTGGTGCCGATGCGAACAGTGTCTATGTGACGACCGAGCGTCGGCGACGCTGCGAGTATTGCCTCGATGCTGGCAACGGCGGCATCGTCGTACAACTCCGGCGCGTCTGACCGGAGTTTGCGCGTCCTTTCGGTGCCGTCGGGGGCCATCGCGATGACATCGGTAAACGTGCCGCCGCGGTCAATCCAAAACTGCCAGCCGGGTTGTTTGTCGCTATCTTCAGACATGATCCGCTACCATAGCGCAATGACGCGCGACGCCACCGTACTGGCCACGCTCGCTGCCTACAACCTGCTTTTGCTGGCTATGGGCATTTGGGCATCCAGCCGCAATCGGGACAACCGTGATTTTCTGCTTGCCGGTGGACGAATGGGGGGCTGGATTGCGGGCTTGTCCGCGAGTGCGAGTTCGTCCTCGGCATGGACACTGCTCGGGGTCAGCGGCAGCGCTTATCTTTGGGGGCACCAAGCACTCTGGCTTCTCCCAGCCACACTCGGTGGGTTTCTGATCAACTGGGTTTGGGTCGCGCCGCGGTTGCAGCGCGTTGCGCGGTCCGAAGGCGCACTGACGCTCACCGCTGTCGTTGCGCCGGCGACCCTTGGACGAGCGCGTGTGCCGATCATGCGGGTTGCAAGCGTGATTATCGTGTTCTGTTTCTCGTTCTATATCGCCGCGCAGTTCGATGGTGCAGGTAAGGCATTTGCTGAGAACTTCGGCTGGTCGCAGTCGGTATCAATTCTGGTCGGCGCGGCGGTCGTAGCGGCCTACACGATGGTCGGCGGTTTTTGGGCGGTGAGTGTTACGGATGCCTTGCAGGCGCTTCTGATGGTTTTCGTTGCAATCGTGCTTCCCGCGTTGGTGTTGTTCGCGGGTGTCGATGGTGGCACACCGGCGCCGCCGCGTTTGACGCATGCGTCCACACCCATCGCGATCGGTTTCGCACTCGGCACTTTAGGTATCGGCCTCGGTTATCCAGGTCAGCCGCATGTGGTGAGTCGATTCATGGCGTTGCGCGATCATCAAGCGCTGATCAAGGGTCGGCGGGTTGCGGTGATCTGGGCGGTGTTGGTCTACAGCGGCATGTTGACGCTGGGGATTGCCGCGCGACGGTTGGGTCTTGGGGTCGCAGATGGCGAGGCGGTGTTGTTTGCTGCCGCCAATGCCGTATTGCCGCCTGTGGCGGCGGGTCTCGTGTTGGCCGCAGTCTTGGCGGCCATCATGTCGACGGCCGACAGCCAGCTGCTAACGGCGGCAGGCTCAATTGCTTACGACTGGCGGGGTAACGCCGCCGACGCAGCGCACGCACCGACGTTGACGCGAGCGGTTGTGCTGTTGGTTTGCGTCGCCGCAGTTGGGCTTGCGATCGGATTGCCACAAGACATTTTTTCGCGAGTCCTATTCGCCTGGCATGCGATCGGTTCTGCGTTTGGGCCGTTGTTGGTCGCCCGGCTTCTAGGTTATCAGCCGGGTGCTGGCCGCACGTTGGCGTCGATGCTGATCGGATTTGCTTTGACCGTTGTGTTTCACGCGCAGCCGAACGCGCCGGGCGATTGGATCGAACGTTTGGTCCCACTGGCTTTGGCGGGCCTGGTTCTCATCGGAACCCGAAGGGCGCCTGCAGCATGACCGTCGGACGAACTTGGCGCTGGATACTGGGCATAGTGCTCCTTGCGCTGTTCTTCCTGGTATTGAACTTACTGCTCGGTTTGACCGATCGGGCTTTGAGCCTGTGGGAACGGTTGTCGGATGCCCCCACCGGTTTGCGTTACGGGTTGCTCGCGAGTTTCCTGATGGTCGGTGCCGGCCTCGGTTTGTTTTTCTGGCGGCTGTTGTTCCGACGTTCAAAGCCGCCCAAGACGTCGAGCAAGGTGCTTCGAGATCCCCAGTCGCTGCAGACCCGGGCTGACGAATTGGCGCAACAAGGTGCAGACACGCAACTCGCGCAGCAGACGTTAGCTGATCTCGCGGCGGCAGCGAACGATGAGTTGGATATCGTTTTGTTTGGTGCGGTGAGCACCGGCAAGTCCTCACTGGCGCGCGCGCTGCTACCCGATGCGATTGTCGAGGTCTCACCGGTCGCCGGTTCGACGACCGAAGTGCAGCGATTTGCATGGGAGGCGAGCAATGGGGCGACCATCCGAATCGCAGATCTACCTGGGCTAGAGGCGATCGGGGGTGAGATCGACGAGCGAATGATGGAGGAGGCCCGACGCGCACATGTGGTGGTGTTTGTGACCGATGGTGACCTCACCCGTCAGCAGACCGAGGCGCTACAGAAACTGCGTTCGGTCGGAAAACCGATGATCGTGTCGCTGAACAAGGCCGACCGCTATGACGATTCCAGCCTGGCGGCGTTAAAGACATCGATCGCGAATCGTTTGGAAGCACGCAATCAACGCGACGGTATCGCACCCGTTCTCGTAGTGACGATCGCCGGGGGTGAACAGGACGTACTGGTGAGCGATGAACACGGCAACGAGCAGAAGCAGACCCGTGCGCGCGGTGCCGAAGTCCAGGAGTTGGTGTTGGCGCTTGAGGAGTTGATCGGTGGTGATTTGCAGACGATTCATGCATTGCGTCATCACGCACTGCTAGATCTGGCCGAGGAGCAGCTCGCCCTGGCCGAGCAGACGTACCGGCAACGTCGCGCGGAGGAGATCATCACAGACACAACGCGCAAGGCGGTGATCGGCGCGCTTGCTGCCGTCACGCCGGGCACAGATATCGTGATTCAAGGCTATCTGGGCACGGATCTCACGCGTCGTCTGTGCCGTCTGTATGGCGAGGATCCGCGTGAGCTCGAGATTTCGCGTTTTCTCGATCTCAGTCAAAGCCGTGTTGGAAAGGTGCTGCCGATCACTCTCGCGATCGCGGGCAATGGTCTGAAAGCGTTCCCTGGTATCGGCACGATTGCGGGTGGGCTTGTTCACGCGGTTGCCTACGGATTGATTTTCGATGCCGTTGGCAGAGGTTTGGCGATGTCTCTCGCAGAGGCTGGCGCGTTGCGTGCGCAACAGGCAGCGGATTGCGTAGCTGACCAACTCGACGGCGATCTGAAGCGCGATGTACAACGGATCGCGCGGCTCGCGCTCGACCATTGGCGCGAATCGGATCGCACTGAGTGAGCGACCGAGGCGAGAAAGATCTCGAACTGGCCAAGCAGTCGTTGTCGGCATTGCTGGAGGATTCGCGATTGCCAGAGTCGGTACGCGATTCGCTCGCAGGCGATTACGCCGAAGTGAAAGCGATGCTCGAGAAACTCGAGCAGGGGCACTTGCACGTCGCGGCGTTCGGCAGGGTGAGTACCGGCAAGTCCTCGTTGCTCAATGCGTTGGTCGGCGAGGACGTGTTTAGTGTGAGCCCGCTGCACGGCGAGACGCGGCGTGCATCAATCGCGGCTATGGAGACCCGCGCATCGGGCGGCGTGTTCGTTATCGATACCCCGGGGATCGACGAGGCGGACGGCGAAAGTCGTGAGGACATCGCCAATGAGGTCGCCCGCCGCGCCGACATCATCTTGTTCACCGTCGACAGCGATTTGACCGACAGTGAGTATCAGGCGCTCGGCGAACTTGCAGCGTTGGGCACGCCGGTATTGTTGGTCCTGAATAAAAGTGATCACTACTCCGAGCGGGAGAGGACACTTCTGCTCGACAGCTTACGCGACCGATGTAGCGAATGGTTGTCGGCGGATCGCGTGGTCGCGGTTAGCGCACAGCCCGCTCCGGTCACCGTGATCGTTCGTGATGCAGACGGCGAAGAGCGCGAGCAGACAAGAACGCGGGAGCCCGATCTGGACGCACTGCGCGAGGCGATGTGGGCAATTTTGGAACGGGAAGGCAAGACGCTCGCTGCGTTGAACGCCACTTTGTTCGCGGCGGACTTGTCGGACAAAGTCGGGCGTCGCTTGGTCGCCGCACGCAGTGAGCTGGCCGACCGCCTGGTCCGCACCTACTGCATTGGCAAAGGACTGGCAGTCGGACTGAATCCGGTGCCCGTCGCCGATTTGATGGCGGCTGCTGCGATCGATATCGGAATGATCACGCATTTGTCGCAGGTTTTTGGGCTGCCGATGTCGCGCAAAGATGCAGGGAAACTGGTTGGCGTGATCAGCGGCGAAGCTGTCGCACTCATGGGAACGCTATGGGCGGTTCACTTAGTGTCTAGTGCGCTCAAGGTTGGCACCGGCGGATTATCCACAGCCATCACTGCGGGCGCGCAAGGCGCGATTGCCTACTACGGGACGTTTGTTGTCGGCCAAGTCGCGCGGGAGTACCTCGCCGCTGGCAAGTCCTGGGGACAGTCTGGCCCTAAACAAGTCGTACGAACGATATTGGATGGCATCGATCGCGAGTCCGTGCTTGCTCGCGCGCGAGAAGATATTCGGGCACGCTTGGGACGCAGTGACTGAGCCAGATTAACGGAGGCAACAACGATGCAAGTGGTGTTCTCACACGGACTGGAGTCAGGTCCGTGGGGCAGCAAGATTACGGCGATGGCCGAGACGGCTAAGGCGCAGAACGCGGCGGTCACGTCTGTCGACTATCAGGGCATGCGTGAGCCTGACGCGCGCGTGGAGAAACTGTTGTTATGTCTTGATGAGTTACCACAAGAACCGGTGGTTTTGGTCGGCTCTAGCATGGGTGGTCATGTCGCGACCGCAGCCGCCAACGAACGGTCGGTGGCGGGCTTGTTTGTACTGGCCCCCGCATTTTTCATGCCGGGCTACGAGCGCATCACGCCGGCGGTTCCGACCTGTCCGATGGAGATCGTGCACGGGTGGCATGACGATGTGGTTCCGGTCGCCAACACACTGCGCTACGCGGATGCGGGCACTGTGACCGTGCATCTCGTCAACAGTGATCATCGACTCGGCAGCGCCTTGCCGGAAATTTGTCAGTGGTTCGGTCGTTTCTTGCAGCAGGTGACAGATCAATGAGCCAACTGCCTTATGTGATTGTGGACGTATTCACGTTGACGCCGGGTGGTGGTAACCCGCTAGCCGTCGTGTTTGATGCAGAGGGCGAAGACGATCTGACGCTGCAGCGCATCGCTCGCGAGTTCAATTTTTCGGAGACCACGTTCGTGCTACCGCCCACGAGTGCTGGCCATGACTATCGGGTGCGAATTTTTACCCCGACCCGAGAAGTGCCGTTTGCCGGACATCCAAATATTGGCACCGCTTGTGTGCTGGCAGAACGCGGACTGGTCGAAAGCGGTCGGCTCAGTTTCGAGGAGTTGGCTGGCACGGTAGATATCGAAGTGACGACTGCGCCTGATTTGTGGGCAAAACTGTTGGCACCGGGCGCGCTGACCCAGGGAGTTCCGGTTTCGACGTCGGCAGTGGCTCGAGCGCTAGGACTGTCGGACGCCGATATCGAACTCAGCGTACATGCGCCGCTTGAAGCTTCGGTGGGGCTTCCGTTTACGATGGTGCAGCTGAAATCGCAGGATGCGCTGGACCGAGCCGAAGTTAACGTGTCTGCGTTGAAGGCGGCCCACGCGGACGGCATCAATCCAGATATTCATTGCTACGTCAGGGATGGGCAGAACATTGAGGCGCGAATGTTCGCGCCTATGGACGGCGTCATTGAGGACCCTGCGACCGGCAGCGCCAACTGCGCGCTGGTTGCATTGTTGACCGCACTGCATAACGCGGATGATGCGCGCTTAGATTGGCAGGTGTCGCAAGGCGTCGCTATGGGGCGGCCGAGTGTGTTGACACTGACGACAGAGAAGCGGGGCGGGGAAGTGCGCCGCGTCTGGCTGGCAGGTCATAGTCGAATCTTCGCTGAAGGGACACTTCGTACCGGCTAGCCTTGCCGTCCGTCGCCGTGTTGCGCTGTCCGATGTGCGGCACAGGCGGACGGCGCTGGCGCGTATGGCGGGTCAGCTCGCTGTCGACAGACTCATCGCGAGACCGGTCAACCCGAGAAGGGCGGGCGTGTCGCGAGTGATCAAGCGAGTTGGAATACGGTCCAGGTAGTCGCGGTAGCGGCCTTTGTCGACGAATCGTTCGCGGAACTTTGATTTAAGAAACAGGTCCTGGTTGGCCGGGACGATGCCGCCCCCGAGGTACACGCCACCATGCGCGCCCATCGTCAGTGCGAGATTGCCGGCGACAGTACCGAGAAAACAGAAGAACTGCTCAAAAGTCGCTATCGCTTTCGGGTCACCCTCGTTGGCGAGTTGGGAAATTTCCGCAGCCTCGATGTCCCGAGCGTGCATCGTTGCGTGCAGCAACGAAAGACCTTCACCGGACAGCACGCGTTCGGCCGAAACGTGGCCGTAGCGCGCGCGAAGTGTCGACAGCAAGCTTGCCTCTTCGTCATTGGCGGCCGCCAACGTTGCATGTCCGCCCTCGCCAGGCACGGCGACGTAGCGTTGACCTGTTGGGATCAAGCTCGCAACCCCGAGCCCCGTGCCAGGACCGATCAGCACTGAGGGTGCGCGGGAGTCACTGACCCCATTGCCGATGTCAATAAAGTCATTCGGTTGCAACATCGGAACGACATGCGCCAACGCCTCGAAGTCGTTGATGACTATGAGCTGTGCAAGCCCAAGCCGTTCGCGCAAACCGTTGACGGAGAACGCCCAGTCAATATTGAGCAGCGCGACCTCATCGCCGACAACAGGGCCCGCAATGGCGAGAATACCGGCGGTCGGTGAGGGGCCCTCGTACCCGTCCAGGAAACTCCCGAGCATGTCGTGAATCTCGACATAGGCCTCATTAGTGAGTTTGCGAGTCCCGTGCACCGCCCCGCCGGGCTCGCCGGTATCCTGCCAAACCGCGAGGCGCGAGTTGGTCCCGCCGATATCGGCGATGAGCCATCGATGTTCTGCTGTTGCTGCCTTCACAGACGCTTCCTTGTTTTGGTTGCGGGGGATAATAGCGCAGCCGCCGTCAGCCGACACCGCGCCGAGCCGGGTTGGCTCAGGTAAACTATGGGGATGGCGGCGACAGGGAGTGTGGCCCCAACCAGGGGTACAGCGAACGTGTTGAGTTGGGTTAGGCGTACATTGAGTCGGCTGGTAAGCCGCTTCATCGGCTTGTGGGTGCGACCAGAAGTCGGTTCAGAACAAACGCTGGAAGCGCTGCGAGCGCTTCAGGCGGATCCTGCCGTGCGCCTGTGTTATGTCCTGGAAACAGGCGGGATCGCGGACTCCGCGGCGTTGGGGAGTGTATGCGCAAAGCTGGGTTTGCCCGCGCCTGATGACGAGCTGCACTTCGGAAATCGTCAACTTGGCCGCTCGATCGTGGTCCTCAGACCGTCCAAAGGCCTATTCGTTCGGCGGCGCGCACGCCACCAATCACCCCGTCTGACAGCACTGGTTGAAAGCGCGGTCAGCATTCGGGACGCAGAACCAAAAACGGTCGATGCTTTGCCGCTGTATCTGGTACCGGTAGGAATCTACTGGGGACGTGCGCCGGGCAAGGAGCGCAGTTTCTTCACGTTGTTGTTCAAAGAAGACTGGGAAGTCGCCGGGCGAATACGCAAGATGCTGACGACGATTCTGCATGGTCGCCACACGCTGATGCAGTTCTCGCAACCGATGGCAATGGCGCCGATTCTGCGCGAGTCACTCGATGCGCCGCGCACGCTGCGCATGGCATCTCGCGTACTTCGTGTGCATTTCAGGATGCGCCGAGAGGCGACGGTAGGGCCGGATCTTTCGCACCGTCGCACGCTGGTGGGCGAAGTGATTTCGGATGCCGCAGTCCGCAATCTGATCGTCGAAGCCGGGCCCTCTGGCTCGCGCGCACGCAATAAGGCGCGCGCGAAAGCCGAGAGCTACGCCACCGAAATCGCCGCAGATTTGTCCTATTCCACCATCCGAATCTTGGAGCGCGTCCTGTCGTGGCTCTGGAATCGCATCTACGATGGTATCCGGCTGGGCGGAACCGATCGGTTGCATGATGTGGCGGAGGGCAGTGAGCTGATCTACGTGCCGTGTCACCGAAGTCACTTCGACTATCTGCTGCTGTCCTATGTGCTGTACAAAGAGGGACTGTCGCTTCCGTATGTTGCGGCCGGCATCAACCTCAATCTCCCGGTCGTGGGCGGCATATTGCGCCGCGGCGGCGCTTTTTTTCTTCGCCGCAGCTTCAGCGGCAACCGACTCTACGCGACCGTTTTCCATGCCTATGTGAAAGCGTTACAAACCCGCGGTTATCCGCTCGAATACTTCATTGAAGGCGGGCGCAGTCGCACCGGTCGCTTGCTACCGCCGAAGGGTGGCATGCTCAGCATGAGCATCCAGGCATACCTTGCCGATCCGCGCAAGCCAGTCAAATTCGTGCCGGTGTACTTCGGCTATGAACGACTGATCGAGGGGACATCCTTCATCAGTGAGTTACGCGGCGACAGCAAGCGCAAGGAATCCCTCTTTGGTTTGATTCGATCGCTACGTCGTTTGAAGGAGCCGTTTGGTGAGGTATACGTCAACATCGGCGACCCAATCGATCTCGAAGCGCATCTGAATTCGGTCAACGCAGATTGGCGCGATGAGGCGCCGGAGCCCGGTGAAAAGCCAGAATGGTTGTCGGATGCCGTCGATCGGTTGGGCTGGGAAGTGCTCAAACGCATCAATAACGCAGCTGCGGTCACACCGGTGAGCATGTTGGCGATGGCCTTGTTAGGCACACCGCGCCATGCGCTCGCACTGAACGATCTGAAGTATCAGCTCTCGCTGTACCAAAACCTATTTGCGCAAACGCCGTACAGCGGCGAGACGACACTGCCTGACATGAGTGCCGATGAAATCATCGAGCACGGCATCGCGATGGACGTCATTGAGGTTGAACAAGACAAGTTGGGCGAGATCGCGCATTTGCCTGCTAAACAGGCGGTGTTGCTGACCTACTTCCGCAACAACATCCTTCACTTGACGGCGATCCACTCCACGATCGCGGCGTGCTTCATCAACGAACGTGCAGTGACTGAGGAAGACCTCGAACGGTTTGTGTCACTGGTCGGCCCTTACTTGCGCGCTGAGCTGAGACTTCGGTGGAGCGACAGTGATCTGCCGAAGTTGGTTCGTATCATTATCAAGGTCTTCTGTGCCTCCGGCATGCTGCGGCGTGATGGCGATCTGCTACGCCGCCTTCCTGCCGGTGCGCAAGAAGCGCACGCGCTGTCGCAATTGGGTCAAGCGGTCGTGCCGGTGCTGCAACGCTATTTCATGACCATCGTATTGATGCATCGCTACGGCAGCGGCAATCTGACGCAAAATCGCTTGGAAGCGCTGTGTCAGTTGTGCGCGGAGCGACTGTCGATTCTGTACGGTATGCGATCGCCGGACTTTTTCGATAAGCGCCTGTTTCGAGGGTTCTTGTCGACCCTGCGTGAGGCTGGTGTGACAACCTTAAATTCCGAACGTTGCCTCGAGTATCAGATCAACTTCGATGCAATCGAGGCGCAGGCCCGAAGAATTTTGGGCGAACCGCTACGACAGGCGATTCTCGTCGTAACCGAAGTGCCGGAAGATCTGTCGTTGGAGGTCGGTGAGGAGCGGGAGGCTGCCGAATGAGCCGCTGCGATGTCGTGTCGTTCTATGAGTTCACACGGGTCGATGCGCCGCGCGAACTGGGCGAGGCAGTCCGCAGGCGCGCCGGGCAGTCTGACTTGCTGGGCACGGTCATCGTGGCGCCTGAAGGGTTGAATGCAACACTTGCGGGAGATCGATCAAAGCTCGAATCGCTGCTCGACTGGCTGTCGCAACAGCCAGGATTTTCGCCACCGGTCGGCCGCTGGTCCGTCTCTGAAAGTGCACCATTCCGGCGTCTGCGCATCAAATACCGAAAGGAAATCGTGTCGATCGGTCGCGAGGACATCAACCCAGCCGATGGCCAAGGGCAGCACGTCAACGCCGCCGATTGGAATCGCTTGCTCGATGACCCTGAGACGCTCGTCATCGATACGCGCAACGATTATGAGATCGAAGTTGGTACGTTCCCGGGTGCGGTGGATCCGAAAACCAAGAATTTTCGTGAATTCCTTGGTTTCGTTGAGCGCGAGCTCGACGACGACCGAGACCGCCCGATTGCGATGTTTTGTACGGGCGGAATCCGCTGTGAGAAAGCGACGGCCGTCATGCAAGAACTCGGGTTTAAGAACCTTTATCAACTCAATGGCGGCATCATCAAATACCTTGATGAGGTTGGCGACGAGACGGCAATAGAGAACCGTTGGGAAGGTGAGTGTTTCGTGTTCGATGAACGCGTCGCGGTGGACGCCGCGCGCGCGCCTGGCGGTTTCGTGCAGTGCCATGGTTGTCGTCGGGCGTTGGCGCCACAGGATCTTGAGCATCCCGACTACGAACCGGGAATTTGCTGTGCGCGTTGCGTTAACGAACTAACCGCGCGTCAGCGCGCACAGTTTGAGGAACGTCGCAAACAGGTCGTACTTGCCGAAGCCCGAGGTGAGCAGCACATCGGCAAACACGTTCCCGTTAGGCGTTCAGATCCGGAATGATGTTCGATTCGACTCGCGCGATGGCGTCTTTGAGTTGGAGTTTGCGTTTTTTGAGCCGCCTAAGTCGGATCTGATCCATGGTCGCGTCATGGGACAAGCGGTCGATGAGGTCGTCGAGATCTCGGTGCATCACGCGCAATTCCTTGAGCTTGGCCAGCAGCGGCAGCTGCTCGTGCTCCAGAATTTCGGTGATGTTGTCGTCCATTGTTGCCTACGTTAACCAATCTCTTCCGCGGCTTCCGATAACCATGAAGTGCGGATTCAGGATGTCGTCCTTCGTATTATACGTCAGTGGTAGACCATCGAGTGTGACCACGGCGCCTCCGGCCGCTTCGACCACGGCCTGAGCCGCACCGGTATCCCATTCGGACGTCAAACCGAGGCGCGGATACACATCGGCGTTGCCCTCAGCTACCACACAGAACTTCAGCGAGCTGCCCATCGCGATGATGTCGTGATGGCCGATGCCAGCGAGCCATTCGACGACCGCGTCGCTTTGATGAGATCGGCTACCGACAACGCGCGCGGTATCCGGAGTCTGCGCAGCCACGCGAATCGGACTCGCTGTATCACCGGGTCCCAGTTTCCATGCGCCAGACCCTGCGCTTCCGACATAAGTGATGCCTTGCACAGGCACATGAACGACACCAAACACGGGCCGGTGATGCTCGATCAACGCAATGTTCACCGTGAATTCACCATTGCGTTTGACGAATTCCTTGGTGCCATCGAGTGGGTCGATGAGCCAGTATCGATCCCAAGTCTGGCGTACGGAAAACTCCGGTAGGCCGCCTTCTTCGCTGATGACAGGAGTATGCGCATCGTGACGCGCGAGACCGTCGACGATGACATGATGCGACGCAAGGTCGGCTCGAGTCAGCGGCGACTGATCCTCTTTTTCGGCGACGTCAAAATCTGTGTTGTAGACCTCAAGGATGGCCTCACCGGCGCGCTTGGCGAGGTCGATTGCCCACGGGTAGGGTTGCTGCATTGAACACTCCAGAAAAACTTCGCAAATGGTAGCAGTCGGGGCTTTGCTAGACTATTGACATGCGTCACGTCTTTGCGAATGCCGACACCCTGCTGCTCGATATGGATGGCACGTTGCTGGATTTGGCTTACGACAACTTCTTCTGGCAGGAGTTTGTGCCTGCTGCCTATGCGAAGACGCACGGGGTGCCGATTGAGGAGGCGTTGCCCAAAGTTCGCGATCGGATCGCGCGTGAGCAGGGCACTCTGAATTGGTATTGCTTGGACTTTTGGAGCGATACGCTGGCGCTTGACATCCTGTCCTTGAAGCGTGACTGCGAGGATCGTATCGCGTTTCTCGACGGCGCTGAGGATTTCCTGAAACGGGCGAAAACGGCGGGGTATCAATTGGTTTTGGTGACGAACTCCACCCGGGCGCTGTTGGACCTGAAAGACCAGCGGACCGGCGTTACCGCGTACATGGACGAAATCTACAGCTCGCATGACTTCAATGCACCGAAGGAGTCGCAGTCGTTTTGGCAACGGTTCGCGCAGTCGACCGGTATTGATCGCAAGAAAAGCGTGTTGATCGACGACAGCGCATCGGTCATTCGGGCGGCCAAGGTGTTCGGCATTGGTGGCGCGATCACTCTGACGCACCCTGATTCTCGGCAGCCTGCTCGAGAGACCGTCGAGGAACCCCCAGTAACCGATCGCGTGGCTAGTCTGCTGACGGAGGACTAGCGGGTTTGTCGCCTGCCGGCTTACGCCGCCGTCGTCGGCGCCGCTTCTTCGCAGCAGGTTTGTCCCCATCCGCACGCTGCTCGCCGTCCGCATTTGAGGACCGTCGGGGCGGTCGTCCGCCACCTTTACTCGAACCGCGTCGCGGACCCCCGCGCCGAGGGCGTCGCGGGGCAATTTCGATGTCGGGCAACGCGGAATGATCGAAACTAGCAACCGGAATCCGGAAGCCGATATAGCTTTCGATATCCGGCAATGACATCACGTACTGCTCGCAGCCGAAACTGATCGCGACGCCCGACGCGCCAGCGCGGGCGGTACGGCCGATACGGTGCACATAGTCCTCACGATCTTGCGGTAGGTCGTAGTTGAACACGTGGGTCACGTCGTCGATATGCAACCCGCGCGACGCGACGTCCGTCCCTATCAACACCTTGAGTTCACCGCTTTGAAACGCCTTGAGCATCCTCAAGCGCTTGCGTTGCGGGACATCACCGGAGATCGCTTGCGCGACGATGCCGTTGGCATTGAGTGTGTCCTCGAGACGCTCCGCTTCGCGTTTGGTGTTCACAAACACCATCGTTCGGTCGATCGAGAGATCCCCCATCAACTGGATGAGCAACGGAATTTTTTCGTCGTTAGCCGGGTAGTAGATCGACTGTTCTACCCGATCTGCGGTGACTTTCTCGGGCTCGATACGAACGAGTTGAGGGTCGTTCATGTGTTCTGCGGCCAGCTCCATCACTCTGTAGGACAGGGTCGCCGAGAACAACAGATTCAAGCGAGACTCAGCCGCGGGCAATCGCCGCAGTAGGTAACGAATGTCTTTGATGAAGCCAAGATCAAACATGCGGTCGGCTTCGTCGAGTACCAAGACTTCCGCGCGATTCATGTGGAATACGCGTTGTTTGAAGTAATCGATAATCCGCCCAGGCGTGCCGATCAAGATGTCGCAACCGGACGCGATTTTCGTCCGCTGCTTTTCATAGTCGGTACCACCGTACGCGAGCGCAGTGCGCAATCCTGTGTGTTTTCCGAGCACGGCCGCATCGTCGGCGATCTGAATCGCGAGTTCCCGAGTCGGTGCCAGCACCAATGCTCGTATGCCAGTATCTCCCGACTCTACCTCTGGACTGCTGCTCAGCAATTGGTTGAACAGCGCGATCAAAAACGCGGCGGTTTTGCCCGTACCCGTTTGCGCTTGCCCCGCAACATCCTTGCCGTCGAGCGCAATCGGCAGGGTCTGCGCCTGAATCGGCGTCGCGTGTTCGAAGCCCGCGTCGCGAATGCCTTGCATCAGCGAATCGGGGAGTGGGAGCGTGGCAAAGCTAAGGGTGGAAAGATGTTCTTCTGACATTCGGTTCGTCGTTATTCTCGGCTATTGATTCCGTTGCTCGACAAAAACTGTCTAGCGGGCACTTGCAAATTTCGTCGCAACGGGGTGAAATTAGCCCAACAACGCGCAACGACCGTTGCAAACACTATCCTGATCCAACTGGTTACGCCTCGCGGCGTGGCGCTGCAAAACTCCAAATGAGCTGTTGCATGCCAGTCCCGGGCGTTGGAATCAATCGGAACACACCGCCATGAAGCAGTGTCAGGGTAGGTCAGGATCGACATTAAGTCGTCTGAAAACCAACGGTTAATTTGCAATAGTGCCTGATCTGGCGCGTCACGTCACCAAAGTTGGTAGGGGACCTCGTGGTGATGACGCACAAACCAATCGTTACTAACACCTAATCCACAACAGTTTCTCCACGTTTGCACCAAAGGGGTAGTCCATTGAGCGACAGAATCCTGCATACCACCGATGCCACTTTCCAGGCTGATGTTCTTGAATCCGACGTTCCCGTCTTGCTCGATTTTTGGGCGGAATGGTGCGGCCCTTGCAAGATGATCGCGCCATTACTCGATGCCGCCGCTGAGCAGTATGGCGATCGTCTGAAGATCGTGAAGATCAACATCGACGAGAACCCAAATACACCGCCGAAGTACGGTATCCGTAGCATCCCGACCGTGATGGTGATCAAGGATGGCGCGGTACAAGGCCAAAAACTCGGCGCGATGTCACAAGTCGCGTTGAACGAATTTATTGACGGCAACCTGTGAGAGCGATTTGAACACGACGACCCGTCCGCGCCCGCAGCAATCGCAGCAGCGCAACAACAGCAAAAAGAAAACCCGTCGCAAATCCGGCCGCAAGCGGTCGCATAGCGATATCCCGTTTGATGACGGCGGCAGCCTCGAGGTGATCCCACCCGAGGAGCTGGAGCAGAGTAAGGACGCGATGAATCTGACCGAGCTGAAGACTCGACCGGCCGCTGCCTTGGTAGAGCTCGGCGAGTCGATGGGCTTGGAAGGACTTGCACGTTCGCGCAAGCAGGACATCATTTTCGCCGTGCTAAAAGCACACGCTAAGAACGGCGAGAACATTTACGGTGACGGCGTACTCGAGATCCTGCAGGACGGTTTTGGTTTCCTAAGGTCATCTGACAGCTCTTACATGGCAGGACCGGATGATATCTACGTGTCACCGAGCCAAATCCGCCGCTTCAATTTGCGCACCGGCGATACCGTCTCCGGTTTGATTCGTCCGCCGAAAGATGGGGAGCGTTACTTCGCGCTGCTCAAGGTTGGGCAAATCAACCACGAGCCGCCAGAGAATACGCGCAGCAAAGTGCTGTTCGAGAACTTAACGCCATTGTTCCCGCGCGAGCGGCTTAAGCTCGAACAGGGTAATGGCAGTAAAGAAGACCTCACCGCGCGGATCATCGATCTCGTCGCGCCAATCGGCAAAGGCCAGCGTGGTTTGATCGTGTCTCCGCCGAAGGCCGGTAAAACGATGCTGCTACAGAACGTGGCGTCGGCGATCTCGGCCAACCATCCGGAGTGCGACCTCATCGTGCTGCTCATCGATGAGCGTCCGGAGGAAGTTACCGAGATGGCACGTACTGTGCGCGGCGAAGTCGTTTCGTCGACGTTCGACGAGCCTGCTAGCCGTCACGTGCAGGTGGCCGAGATGGTGATCGAGAAGGCCAAGCGGCTTGTCGAGCACAAGCGCGACGTTGTTATTTTGTTGGACTCCATCACACGCTTGGCACGCGCCTACAACACGGTCGTACCGTCGTCTGGCAAAGTCTTGACCGGTGGTGTCGATGCCAATGCATTGCATCGACCCAAGCGATTCTTTGGTGCTGCTCGCAACGTGGAAGAGGGTGGTAGCCTGACGATTCTCGCCACGGCGCTCGTCGACACCGGTTCGAAGATGGATGAAGTCATCTACGAAGAGTTCAAAGGCACGGGCAACATGGAGATCCACCTGGATCGCCGGATTGCCGAGAAGCGTGTCTATCCGTCGATCAACATCAACCGTTCGGGTACCCGTAAGGAAGACTTGCTGACGGATCCGGAAGAGCTTCAGAAGATGTGGGTGCTACGCAAAGTGCTGCACCCGATGGACGAGCTGGCAGCAGTCGAGTTCCTGCTCGGCAAGATGCAGGACACGAAGACCAACGCGTTGTTCTTTGACGCGATGCGGCGTTAGCGCCAGGCGAAGTACGGCACGGCGCGGCCGACCTCGAACTGAGTGTCGGTCGCTGCCAATTCAACAAAACCGTGGGTGCCGGCCAGCGCGCTGAAGTCGCCACTGGTGTTCGTCCGCAGCGGCGCTGCCCACAGCTGACCTTCGGCATCCGGCTGAACCACCACGGGCACGAACGCAGTCATCGCGGGCGAGAACGCCCAGTCGTTCGCCAGCTTCACTGTTGGCACTTGAACGTTAGCGTTGCCGGTCATCAAGAGCAGCGCAGGGCGCACGTAGCGGCAGAAACAGGCGAGCGTCGACACCGGATTCCCGGGCAATCCGAACACGAGGCTTCCGGACTCGCTGGTGCCGAACCACAGCGGTTTTCCAGGTTTTTGGCGAACTCGGTGGAACCGGCGGGTCACGCCTAGGGATTCGAGGACCTCCGGGACATAGTCCGCTCGCCCACGCGATACGCCACCTGACAGGATCAGAATGTCCGTGTCCTCGAGAATATCGCGCAAAGCTGCGGTCAGCACAGCGCGATCATCTGGCAAGTGATGCCAGTCGCAGAGATGCCCTGTGGTGCTCTGCACGGCCGCTGCCAGTGCCGGCGCATTGGACAGTCGAATCTCATGGGGCTGAATCGCGTCTCCAGCGGCCACCAGTTCATTCCCCGTCGCTACGATCGCCACTCTCGGTGATCGGTGTGCAGCGACTTCGGTTCGACCGGCGCTTGCAATGATCGCGACTTCGACGGGCGACAGCGCTTGACCTTGTTCCAAAAGCACTGTGCCATCGGTGTGGTCAGATGCGCGACGATGAATGAACTGCCCGCGTTCTGGTTGATAGCCGGATTCGAGCACAACCTCCGTTGTCCCAGAGTCTTCGACCAGCGAATAGCGTTCGTTGGGGATTACCGTATCGGCGCCGATGGCCATTACCGCACCGGTCATGATCTCTACTGCCTCGTCTGCAGAACTTAGCGACGAGGGTGGGTCCCCCGCAAGCTGCTGTGCACCGAGCCGCCATCGCTTCCGCCCTCGTTCGAATTGAACGGCGATGCCGTCCATCATTACCCGGTCAAACGGCGGCTGATCGCGCTCAGCGTAGATCGGTTCGGCCAACACACGCCCGTTGAGACGTTCCAATCGGACGGATTCAGTAGGCAGCGCAGCCGCAAACGAATAGACGATGTCAGCCGCCTCGCTGACCTCAATCATCGTTCTCTCTGGCAATCGCGCGGTAGCCGATATCGTCGCGATAAAACGCACCGGGCCACTGAATCGCTGCAACGCCCTCGTAGGCCTTTGCGGCCGCCCCTGACGTGGTCCGCCCCATCGCGGTGACGCAGAGCACCCTGCCTCCTGCGGTTTGGATCTGTGTGCCTCTCGCGACCGTGCCGGCATGGAAGATTTTGACGCTGTCCAGCGTCTCAGCGGCCGTCAAACCGCTGATGGGATCGCCGGTCTTGGCAGTCCCTGGATAGCCTTCGGCGGCCATGACGACGCCCAGCGAAACTTCCGAGTGCCATTCGATGTCGAGCTCGCCGAGTCGACCATTGAGTGCCGCGCAACAGATCAAATCCAAGGGTGTGTTGAGGCGCCGCATGATCGGCTGAGTCTCGGGATCGCCGAGGCGGCAGTTGAACTCCAGCACGTGTGCCTTTCCGTCGGCGTCAATCATAAGCCCGGCATAGAGGAAGCCGATGTAGTCGATACCATCCGACCGCAATCCTTGGAGTGTCGGTTCTAACACCTCTGCAAGCGCTCGATCAGCAACGGCGCCGCTCAGCACCGGTGCGGGCGAGTAGGCGCCCATGCCTCCGGTATTGGGCCCGAGGTCGCCAACGTCACGGGCTTTGTGGTCCTGGGAGCTCGCCAGCGGCACGATGGTCTTGCCATCGGTGACCGCAATCAGACTCGCCTCTTCGCCAACCAGGAAGTCCTCGACCACGATTTGTGCGCTCGCGCCGCCGAACCGCTGCGCCACCAGCATCTCGTGTGCAGCATCGATTGCGATCGCTGTCGTTTGCGCGACCACCACACCTTTCCCGGCCGCTAGACCGTCCGCCTTAACGACGCACGGCGCACCGCGCTCAAGAATGTGTGTTTTGGCGGCGTCGAAATTGTCGAACGTTTCGTATGAGGCGGTGGCGATGCCGTGCCGCTGTAGGAACGACTTGCTGAACGACTTTGAGCCTTCGAGCTGAGCGCCGTCCCTGGTGGGTCCAAAACACGGAATTCCCGATGTTTGGCATGCATCGACGAGCCCAGCAACGAGCGGTTGCTCCGGTCCGACGATGACAAGATCAACGGCTTCTCGTTGAGCAAGTTCGACCAAGCCCGGAATATCGTCAGCGGCCACTGCGGCGTTGCGAACATGCGGCTCGTTGGCTGTGCCCGGGTTGCCCGGAGTGACGATTACCTGCTCAACATGCGGTCCCTGCGCGCACTGCCATGCCATAGCATGCTCGCGACCGCCGCTGCCAACAATCAGAACACGCATCAGTGTCTAAAGTGGCGCATGCCGGTAAGAACCATAGCCAGGTTCTGCTCATCGGCGGCCGCGATGACTTCATCATCACGAATGGAACCACCGGGCTGAATCACGGCCGTAATGCCGTGCTCGGCAGCGCCGTCCAGGCCATCACGAAAGGGAAAGAACGCGTCGGACGCCATGACGCTACCTGAGACCGACAGGCCTTCGTCCTGCGCCTTGATCGCCGCGATTCGCGTCGAATACACGCGACTCATCTGCCCCGCACCGATGCCGACTGTCGCGTTGTCCTTGCAAAATACGATGGCGTTGGACTTCACGTATTTGACGACGCCCCACGCGAATTTAAGGTCGCGCCATTCGGCATCCGTCGGTTGGCGCTTCGTGACTACTTTGAGATCAACATCGGAAAGTGAGCCGTCGTCTCGGTCTTGCACGAGAAAACCGCCTGACACTTTCTTGATTTCAACGCCTGGCGCCAGCGGCCCTAACGCACCAGTGGCCATAACGCGCACATTCTTGCGCTTGGCGAAGGCAGTCAGCGCCGTGTCGGAGAATTCGGGCGCTAGCACGACCTCAACAAATTGACGCTCGACGATGGTTTCCGCGAGTGGACCATCGACTGGTCCGTTGAACGCAATGATGCCGCCAAACGACGAGGTCGGATCGGTCTTGAAGGCCCGGTCGTAGGCGCTCGCAAGATCTTCCGCGACGCATACCCCACAGGGGTTCGCATGCTTTACGATGACACAGGCAGGGGCTTCGAATTGGCGAACACACTCCAGGGCCGCGTCACCGTCTGCGATGTTGTTATAGGAAAGCGCTTTCCCCTGTAGCAAGCGTGCGCTCGCAAGACTGCTAGCTTGTTCGCGGGCGTCTGCATAGAACGCAGCCGATTGATGCGGGTTTTCGCCGTACCGAAGTTCACTGCGGCGCGCGCCCGCCAAGGAAAACGATGTTCCTTGTGGTGCCTCGCCCGCAGCTTCACCCAAATACGCAGTGATCGCACTGTCGTACGCCGCCGTGTGCGCGAACGCTCTGGCCGCCAACTGACGCCGTAAGTCGATGTCGAGTTCATCGTTGCGTAGCGCGGCGATCACTCGCTCATAGTCGTCCGGGTTCACAACGACCGTCACACGTTGGTGATTCTTGGCCGCCGCGCGCAACATCGCGGGGCCACCGATATCGATGTTTTCAATTGCGGTGGCAAGATCGTTGTCCGGGTTGTTGATCGTCGCCGCAAACGGGTACAGATTGACCACCACGAGATCGATCGGCGGAATACCATGCTCGTTCATGACGTCCTGGTCGACGTCGATACGCCCCAATAGGCCACCATGGATTCTGGGGTGAAGGGTCTTGACCCGACCGTCCATGATCTCCGGGAATTCGGTGATGTCAGAGACGTCGGTGACGGTCAGCCCCGCATCGCGCAGTGTGCGCGCCGTGCCGCCGGTTGAGATGATTTGTACGCCGAGCGATGTCAGCGCGGTTGCGAATTCAGCGATTCCGGTCTTGTCTGAAACGCTGACCAGTGCACGCATCGCGGTGGTCATTGCAACGAGTAGTTCTTGAGTTTCTTACGTAACGTGCCGCGGTTGATCCCGAGGATCTCGGCAGCGCGGCTTTGGTTTCCGTCGGTGTACTTCAGCACCGTGCGCAGCAACGGAGGCTCCACTTCACTCATGACCAAGTCGTACAGGTCGCCAGGCGCCGTGCCGTTGAGTTTCTTGAAGTAGTCCTTGAGTGCACTTTCGGTCATGCGAGCCAGCGGTCTGCGCTTTGGTGGTTTGGATTTCTTGCTTTTGCTGGAATGAACTGACTCGACCACGAACGGTGTACTCCCCCAAAAATGCAGCGCCTACGTCGGCGATCTGCGAGTGCTCTTACTTTTTTAGTTTTTCGGTGACGACCCTCAAAGAGGGATTAGTCATCGCTTCTCGCACACGATTACGCGGCGGCAAACTGCACACTGCGTTCATCGCTGAACACCCGGAACGCAAGTTCGCGTTGCGAAGTTACGTCTGGTGCGCTCAGCAACTTTCGACGAACTGCGTCGTCGATGCCCAACCCCCGGGCGTACCAGTTCAGATGTTTGCGAGCCATCAAGACGCCCTTGCGTTCACCATAAAACGCATGCAGGTCGTCGAGGTGGCCGCGGATAATAGCACGCATTTCCAGGTTTGAAAGTGGTGATGAAATCGTACCGTTCGATACCAATTCGGAAATCTCTTTCAAAATCCACGGCCTGCCCTGAGTTGCTCGACCGATCAGTAATCCATCCGCGCCTGTTTGGTCGAGAACCTCGCGCGCACGTTGCGGAGAGTCGATGTCTCCGTTGGCAAAAACCGGGATCGACAGACGCGATTTCACCGTTGCGATGCGTTCGTGACGCGCGGTGCCTTTGTACGCGCAAGCGCGTGTTCGACCGTGAATCGCGATGGCTTGAATGCCGCACTGTTCAGCATTGAGCGCAATGTCCACGATGTTCTCATTGTCTCGATTCCAGCCGAGACGGGTTTTTAGCGTGACGGGTACATCGACGGCGTCGACGACCGCGCGCAGAATCGCTTCGACAAGCGGCGGATCTTGCAACAACGCAGAGCCTGCGAGTTTCTTGCAGACCTTTTTGGCGGGACATCCCATGTTGATATCGACAATGTCCGCGCCTTTGGCGACAACGGCTTCAGCAGCACGCGCCATTTGCACGGGTTCCGAACCGGCGATTTGGACCACTCGAGGTTTGGCGTCTAGGTCGATATCGAGTCGGTGTTGGGATTTGGATGTGCTCCACAGTGAAGTGTCCGCCGTGGTCATTTCGGATGCGGTCAAAGCGGCACTGAAGCGACGCGCGATCTTGCGAAACGGTGCGTCGGTGATGCCCGCCATCGGCGACAGCAGGATCCGTCCACCCAGGCGAATAGGACCGATCTGCGGCAATGGGCCGCGGATATCCTCGTGTTCCGGGTGGTTTGGGTTCAGGGTGTCAGGCATTCGGATGCGCACCGCAGCTCGTCGGACGCATCAGGATAGCAAAGGGCGAAACGATATTGCGCAACCTCGGGTTCGGCGACATCCAGAGTTGATCGAGCGGTGATCCTTGACGAAGGCGGCAGGGATGCAACCGCACTTGCATCCTCCAGGTACTGGTCCGGCGCCAACAGCAGCTTTGACAGTGTTGCCCCAGTGGGGTTTGTGAGTCTGACTTGCAGGATCGGCAATGGCGGCGTTTGATCGCCGCGGTTGACGATGTCGGTCTCGATTTGCAGTCGCTCCTCGACGATGGCTGCGCCGTGCGATTCAGTGCAGATTCGTTTCGGGTCCCATTCTGGGTAAAGGGGCATGCCGATCGCGTCATAGACGCGGGTCACCGTGTCGCCGACCGATGGGTGAGTGGCGAGGTGCCCACGAAACGCATGCGCGAGTTGCAAGCCGAGTACGAGCAGTGCTAGTGCGCAAAGCGCCATCCAACGGCCTTTGGGTGGGTCGACGTCCTCGGGTGCGAGAATCATCGATTCGGCGAATTCGAGATCCGCTTGTTCGAGATCGGCTTCATTACTGCCGAGAACGATATGCTCGGGTGCTAAGTCTGCCTCTTTGCTAGGACCAGCACCTGCGTCGTCCGACAAAATCGACGGCCGTTCCGCAAACACGATCGAATCGGAGGCGTCGCCTTCGCCAGCCTCATCTCCGGCGTCGTCGGCAACCTCGCTCGGCCCATCGTCGCCCAGGATTTTAGCTTCGAGCGCATCAAGATCGAGTCCGAAATCGTCCTCCTCACTCGATAACGGTTCCGCATCCGAGGGACCATCATCGGCTGGCACCTGCGCCCAGCTATTGCCAGCGCCAACGTCGATGATTGGTTCGGGGCTGTCCCGTTCCAGCTCGTCGTCCGCGGCACCATCATCGGAGGCCAATGCTTGATCGTCCAGCGACTGCGCGCCACCCTTGTCAGAGCCGGTGTCTGCGGCTTGTTCGGGACTTTCGGGTTGCGGATCGTCCTCCGCGGATTCACTCGACAGCGCCTCGGCCATGAACTCGGTGTTGAATACGTTGGTGGCTTCCATCATCACCGCCATCGCGTCCGAATCGAAGTTGTCGCTCGATGCCTCGGCGGGTGGGGCGGTCAAAAAATCGAGATCGATGGAGTCTGAGTCTTGCGGTACTTCGTGCGGTTGGTCGTCGTTTGAGAAGTCGAGGTCCAAACCGGCGCTGGCGCTCGAAGTGTCATCGTCCACCAACTGGAAATCGAGTTTTTCGGGCAACTCAGTATCGGCCTTGGCCAGCACGGCCGAATCGGCGATATCGAAATCCAGTGGCTCCGCGCTCGGAGCGCCGACACTCTCCACATCGACATCGATCTGCGGAGCGTCGTCGATTGCCAGCTCGAATTCCGCGTCGCCGGGCGCTTCCGACATCGATGGCGCTGCAGACTCGGGTTCGTCGACGACGTCTGGCTCAATACCAGCGGGATCGTCGTGGGCATCGGCACCCGTTGAGGGCTCTGCGTCTTCCGCGAACTCACTCAACAGATCATCCCAATCGCTATCGACGAGCGGGTCTGCATCCGAGACTATGACTGCCGGCGCGTCGACCCCGGCGCTTGCATCTTCGGCAGCGGCCGCGAAGGCTTCTGGCTCTGGCTCTGGCTCTGGCTCTGGCTCTGGCTCTGGCTCTGGCTCTGG
>JBCAZH010000022.1:0-17912 GCA_038533155.1 Pseudomonadota bacterium
TGACAGGTGTGGATGTTTAGAGTTTGTGGATGCAGATTGGTTCGCCTGCGCTGAATACACAACCGCTAAACAACGTGAGAGGACAATTATGCCTTGCAGAGACCTATGTGCAATTTCACAGAGTTATGTTGAAAAGTATGCGGCTGCGATTAGTCGTCATCTCGGATGCGGTCTTCACGCTCTTTGATTCGATCGTCGAGCCGACCGAGCCATTGTTCGAGCCGAGCAACCTCACGCTCGTCAATAGGCTCGGCCTGTTTGGCAGCATCAAGCCTCTGCGCCATCGACACTCTGCGCTCACGCAACTTGTCGAGACTCTCGGCTTTCAGGGCTTTGTCGAATACAAGTGCATCCGGCGTCACATTGTTTTCGGCGGCAGGCTCGGTATTCGGTGGAACGAAGGCCCGCTTGTTGGCGAATTCGCGAGTATTGACGAGAATCGGCGATGCGATTTCGATACCGGCTTCGTGTAAGGCATCCATGGTTGCTGCACGCAGAGCTCGACGTTTCGCGAGCAATGATTTCACATCGGTTAGAAGACCTGCGATCGCATACGTAATCGAGAAGTCGCCCAACGCACGTATTTGTACAAACGGGCTTTCGAGATCGCAGCGTCTCGCCGCCTCCAGTAGTAGGCGTTCTACTTCATGCCTCGATACATCGTAGCCTAGCGACAGCTCGACCGAGAGAATAGAACCACTCGTGCGCATGACCCGAATTGGATGCGCAGCCAAGTAAGTATTCGGCAGTGTGGTGAGATCACGCTCTTCGGTTTGAATCTCAATGTGTAAGAGATCCATCTCGGAGACTCTGCCAAAGTACTCTCCCACGCTGATGTAATCACCGAGTTTGAAACTGCCAACCGAGCGCAACATGAAACCCGCCATGACATTGCCGACCAGGTTGGTTGACGACAATGCAATCGTGGCGCTCAATACGATGCCGAACAGGCTCATTAAGGCACCGCGGGTCTCGTTGGGTACAGGGAGAATTAAAATGACGACCAGCAACGCCGTCAGTACCACGGCAACCAAAATCGTCTGGCGGCGGAACTGTTGATCTGGCTGATCCGCGTAGCTCGCTTCCAAGCGACGATGGATGAAGTAAACCGCGAAACCGACCAGTACAACTTCAGCGATAGAAAGTAAGACTAAAGGCAGAACTTCAAGTAGTTTCAAGACATCACCAACACATAGCGTGTTGGCATGGTAGCGCGTCTAGGCAATCCCTAGAAAGCTTCCCATAGCTCCGCGTCCTCCTCCGCACCCAGATCGGCAGTGATCTGCTCGTCCGACGGTGGCGTCCACGGACGGTCCGCGGCGCGGCGCTCGACGAATGGCTTCTTGACAGGACTCTTGATCGGCTCGCCGCTAGGCGCCTCATCGATGGCGAGACTTGTGCCGGCGCTTACGGTGAACTTGCGCACCAACTGACTGAGGTTGCTCGCCTCTTGGTTCAGACTCTGGCTCGCCGCTGCGACTTCCTCGACCAGCGCCGCATTTTGTTGCGTAAGGTCGTCCATCTGCCCGATCGCGCCGTTCACCTGCGATATGCCCTCAGATTGCTCCGAGCTTGCCGCGGCGATACTGCCAACGATTTCGGTCACCTTCTGAACGCGCTGGACGATATCGTTCAGCGTTTCACCCGACTGTGTCACGAGGGTTGATCCTTCGTTCACTTTTCGAGTTGAGTCTTCGATCAAATCCTTGATCTCTTTCGCGGCCGTCGCACTGCGACCTGCGAGATTCCTGACTTCGCTCGCCACGACTGCGAAACCACGACCTTGCTCACCCGCACGTGCGGCCTCGACTGACGCATTCAGTGCCAACAAGTTTGTTTGAAACGCGATTTCATCAATGACGCCAATGATATCGGAGATCTTCTTGCTCGCCGCGAAAATCTCGCCCATTGCCGTTGTGGCGCGTTCAGCAACCTCGCCGCCGCTGACTGCTTGATCGCGCGTCTCCATGGCCAGTTTGTTCGCCTCATCCGCGTTTGCTGCGTTTTGCTGCACGGTCTGCGTCATCTCAGTCATGCTCGCTGCAGTGCGCTCGAGGCTCGATGCTTGCTGTTCGGTCCGCTGGCTGAGATCCGCGTTGCCGGTGGAAATCTCGGACGCCCCAGTACCCACGGTGTCAGCAACGCGATAGATGGACCCGATGGTTCGATTGAGTTCGGATAACGTGTTGTTGACTGCGGCTTTTAGATCGCCGAGTGATCCATCATAGCTATTGTCGATACGGACTGTGAGATCCCCATCACTGACTTGCTGCATGACCGATTGGGTCTCATTCAGAAGCTGCTGCACGGCACCCTGCAGTTCGCGTTGTTCTGTAATATTCGAAGCGATCTTCACGACTTTCATGACCGATCCGCTGTCATCAAACACCGGTGCATAGGCCGCCTGCAGCCAGACATCCCTGCCGCTTTTGGATTGTCGCTTGAATTCACCAACGACCGCTTCGCCAGATCGAACTTTGTTCCAGAGATCGGTGTACTCGGTACTTGCGAAATACTCCTCGCTCACGAACATTTTGTGGTCCTGTCCGATGACTTCATCCACCGAGTAGCCCATCGTCTTTAGGAAGTTGTCGTTCGCGTGCAAGATTTTTCGATTCAGATCAAATTCAATGCGGGCTTGAGATCGGTCGACCGCTTCAAGCTGACTACGAAAATCGGCGTCCCGCTGCTTTTGCACCTTTTCGGCCGTAACGTCTTTCCACTCCAGCGTGCTTCCGGTGTGAGTGCCTTGCTCGTCGAACGCGGGCGTTACCCGAAGACTCAGCGTCACATCATCGATAGCGATTTCTGTGATGAACGGTTGTGTTAACGGCTGCGCCAGCATCCGACGTTGATGCGATGGATCGGTATGGAACCGGTCGATACAACTGCCGATCATTTGATCAGGATCGAAGCCCGGCCAACGCTTGGCGAAAATCTGCCGGTGCTCGCCAAGCAGCTTTTGCGAGGCTTCATTCATGTAGGTGACGTTGAAGTCTCTGTCGACCATCATGAACGCGGTTTCGGATTCGTCGACGATGCGCGCGAGTGTATGGGCGCGTGTTGCCGTCTCGTCCTGAACTTTTCGACCGAACAACTTACTGAACATGATGCAATCCCTGTCGTTTGTAGTTGCTACCGACTCTCATTTCGCATAGCGACAGCTTTCAGTAGAATTTGAACGGCAGTTCGACGGGAAAACTGCGGTTTTCTTCGTGATTTCTGATCAATCGTTATTGGGCAACCTGTTTCGCGGCGGGCAAGGCGGAAAATCGCGCGTTGACCGCCGCCGCGATGTCGTCGAGCGGGTATTGGTTTTGAACCGCCTGCTCTTCAATCGCCGCACGTGGCATGCCATAGACTATGCAGGTCGACTCATCCTGTCCGATGGTGCAAGCACCGGCATCGCGCATCCGCCTCAAACCGAGCGCACCATCCCGTCCCATGCCGGTCAGAATGACACCGACCGCTTTGGCACCCGCGACTTCCGCCACGGAGTCGAACATGAAGTCGACCGATGGTTTGTGCAGATGCACTCGCGGGCCATCATCCAGTTCGCATTTGAATCCCGGACCGTCGCGTACGATTTTTAGGTGTTTGTCACCGGGTGCAATGTAGGCATGCCCGTCGCGAATCTGCATGCCAGCCTCTGCCTCAACGACATGCACTGATGTGCAGTCGTTCATACGCCGCGCAAAGGAGCCGCTGAATCCGATGGGAATGTGCTGTGTTATCACAATGCCGGGACTGCCTGGCTTAATGCCGACCAACACGTCACGAATCGCTTCCGTACCGCCTGTCGACGCGCCGATCGCGATGATGTGACTTGATGGCCCACCGCTGATCTTCCTGTCTGATCCGACGGACGGTCGGCTTTTCTCAACCGCTGTCCTGGGTGCAGCAGCAGGCGCTCTTGAACGCCGAATATCATCGCCCGATGCAGCAGCCTTGCGAACCTCCCAGACCAATTCGCCGATCTTGTCTTCGAGGGATTTGGCGACATCGATCGTGGGCTTCGGCACAAAGCCAGTGGCGCCGAGCGCTAAAGCCCGCAAGGTGACATCGGACCCCTTTTCTGTGAGCGTAGAGACCATCACGACGGGCATTGGCCGCAGGCGCATGAGATTCTGCAGGAAAGTGATGCCGTCCATCCGCGGCATCTCGACATCGAGTGTCAAAACATCGGGGCTCAATGTTTTGATTTTATCTCTCGCGTCGAATGGATCTTTCGCCGCACCAACAACAGAAACATCTGGAATTTCTCGGAACAACTCAGTAAGTAGCTTGCGCATCAGTGCTGAGTCATCAATCACTAGTACGCGAATCGGGTTGGCAGCAGAGTAGTTTCCTGTACCTGGGTCGATCAGTGTTGCGGGTCCAGTCATTTTGCTTACTCCACTTTGCCCTGCATGTAGCGACGCTCATCTGCGACGATCGTCGCGGTTTGCAGTCGACGCATTCGGCGAACCAAAACTCGTCCTGTCGCCGGTTCGTAGATGATCTTTCGAGGCCATTCGCCGCCTAAATCCTCGGAGACGATTTCCAGTCCGTTATCGCGTGCGTATTTCCGAGCGCAATTCACGTTTTGTTCACCGATCTTGTTCAGATCGAAGTCCAGAACGGCGCCACCACCGAACAACTTCAGTTCCAAATGGCTGCGCCGTCCGCCCCACTGGGTGATGGTCTCGATCAACGCATTCATTGCGTTCGGCCCGTATTTCAGTGTTCGTTCGCCGGCACCACCGATTTGTGCCGATACACCGCTGCCCGGAAGCATAAAGTGGTTCATGCCTCCGACCCCGGTTTCTGGGTCACGAATGCACGCGGCGACACAAGAACCCAGTACGGTCGAAATCAATTCATCTTGTACGGTCACGTAGTAGTGTCCTGGCATCACCTTCGCTGCAGGCTTCTGGTGATCGATATCGAACATTTTTTGAACATGCTCGAAGCCCGGGAGCACGGACGAACCTGCGGGCGAACCTCTTGAGACCATGTTCAGTCAGCAACTTTTCGATAGATCGTTCGCCCAAGAAGTTCGAAATCGGAAGTGTTACGCACCAGACTTTCCGAGTGCCCAACTATCAGATAGCCGCCCTTGATTAGATGTTGTGAAAACCGTTCCACGAGTTTCGCCTGGGTTGGTTTGTCAAAGTAGATCATCACGTTGCGGCAGAAGATCAAGTCGAACTGATTCTTGATCGGCCACGGTTGCATGAGGTTCAGTTTTCGGAACACGAGAAGCTCTTGCAGTGACGGTTTGACCTTCACTTTGCCGTTCAGCTCTCCAGAGCCCATTTGAAACCACTGCTTGACTCGGCCCGCGTCGATGCCATCGACACGATCTAGGTTGTAAACGCCACGCTGACACTTCTCGAGTACTTCGGAATCAATGTCCGTGCACAGCACTTTCGTGTCCCACTTGTCGATGTCGCGAATCACTTCCCGCAGTGTGATAGCAATCGAATAGGGTTCCTCTCCGGTTGAGCATCCGGCAGACCACATCCGAATCCGCTTGGCGCCATTGCGCTCACGCCGAACAACCTCAGGAATGAACGTGTCGCGCATGAACTCGAAGTGATGGTTCTCGCGAAAGAACGAGGTCAGGTTGGTCGTTACTGCGTTGGTGAACAACTCGACCTCAGTCGGATCGCCGCGTTTCAAAAGTGCCGCGTAGTCCTCGAAGGAGCCAAGCTTTAGGGCCTCCATCCGACTCATGATCCGTCGTTCGACCAACAGTCGTTTGGCAGCCGTCATCGCAATGCCGGTGAGCTGATAGATCAGCTCCATCACGTACTCAAACTGCTTGTCGGTCAGAAGCGAGGCCTGACCTTTAGCATCTGACTTTGCTAGAACACTGGACACAGATCGTCCTCGACCGGGGCTTCTGTTGCTTTCTCAAGTGCAACGCTAATATTCAGCAGTTTGTCCATTCCCAAAGTCTTGGCTTGGTGCTCAATGCCGGCCGGTGTGTTGACCAGTTTTGCGTTGCCGTGACGTTGGGAGAACGCGACCAACACTTGCCAACCGGCACCGTCGATAAAGCGTGCATCGCTGGCGTCAATCTTAACCTCCGCTGCATCGAGTTTTGCCGACAACGAGGTGTGCAAGTCGGTCACACCGTCGAGTACAACTTCTTCCTGTAAAAAGATGGTTTCACTTGCCGCTTCCATGTGCCGCTCCGCTATCCGTTGGTGCTATCCAAAATCAGAAGTCTTGCCAGACTTGGTCGTCGGTGCCGGTCGCCGCAGCAGGCGCAGACGGGGCGGCGGCCGGTGCATCTGACCACGGACGTGACGCCGAGCGACGTTCATGCTGTACCGCTGGTGCCGCACTGTCATTACTGGCGGTGCCAACTTGGAACTGACTCATCAGCTCGGTCATGCTCTGTGCTTGCTCACTAAGGGATTCGCTGGCGACCGCCGCCTCCTCGACCAAAGCCGCGTTTTGCTGCGTCAACTCATCCATTTGCGTGATCGCATTGTTGACCTGCTGGATGCCCGACGACTGTTCGGCGCTAGCCGCAGCGATTTCGCCGACAATATCGGTGACGTTTTTCACGCCGGTCACGATTTCCGAAAGTGTGTTGCCGGATTCGTTCACGAGACGCGAACCTTCTTCAACCTTGTGGCCCGAGTCTTGAATGAGGTCCTTAATCTCACGCGCAGCCGTAGCGCTTCTTCCTGCGAGGTTTCGAACCTCGCTCGCGACGACAGCGAAACCTCGACCTTGTTCACCGGCACGTGCCGCTTCGACCGAAGCGTTCAACGCGAGCAAGTTGGTTTGGAACGCAATTTCGTCGATGACGCCGATGATGTCCGCGATCTTCGAGCTCGCGGCGTTGATTTCGTCCATCGCCTTGATGGCGTCGCGAACGACATTGCCGCCGCGTTCGGCTTGGTCTCGCGCCTCGATCGCCAAGTGGTTCGCTTTGGTGGCGTTCTGTGCGTTTTGGGTCACGGTCGATGTCATCTCTTCCATACTCGACGCAGTTTCCTCGAGGCTCGCCGCTTGTTGTTCCGTTCGTCGACTGAGATCCGTGTTGCCTTGGGAGATTTCGGAAGATCCGGTATCGACCGACTCAGCGACGCGGTTGATCTCGCCGACAATCGATGCAAGGTTGTCGAGACTCTCGTTAACCGCGCTTGCCAGTTCCGCATAACGCCCACTCATACTGGCGTCCATACGCTGCGTCAGGTCGCCGCGAGCCATGGCACCCATGACCTGGATGGCATCTTTGATCACGCGGTTGCCGATTGTGTCCAAGCTGCCGTTCAAAGCCTGTTGAAGTTCTGCGAACTCACCGGTGTACTGGCCGAGCATGCGTTGATCGAGATTGCCCTGTGCGACCAAGCGCATTACAGAAGACACTTCTTCGAGCGCGTTTCTTGTCATGTCGCGACGTTGGCACTCCGCTGTGATATCCGTGGCGAATTTCACGACCTTGACGACATCGTTGTGTTCATTGCGAACCGGGTTGTAAGAAGCTTGCAACCACACTTCGGTGCCGCCCTTACCGACGCGGAGCATTTCGCCGGAGACGAATTCACCGCGACGTAGTTTGTTCCACATCTCGCTGTAAGACTGCCCAGAGCGTTCGTCGCCTGGATAGAACATCTTGTGGTTTTCGCCGATGAGCTCTTGCTTTGAGTAGTTCATCGTGCGGCAGAAGTTGTCGTTGACTTCGAGAATTTGCCCATCCGTCGAAAACTCGATCACAGCCTGAGCTTTGCTCACCGCCATCAGTTGTTCACGGAAGTCGATATCTCGAGCGCGGCTGGCGAGTTCTTCAGTGACGTCCTGCCATTCGAGCGTGTTGCCGACGTGTTCGCCTGCTTCGTTGCGGTTCGAGGTCACGCGCAAAGAAAATGTTAGTGGTCCGACTTTGATGTGCGTGTTGTGTGCTGAGGCAAGCGGATTCGCAAGCATATTGCGTTGATGCGCGGGATTTTTGTGGAATCGGTCAATGCACGATCCAATCAGCTTGTCCGGATCGAAGTCGGGCCAAATCTCACGAAACTCGCTGACCGCGCCCCGCAATAGGTTCATCGTGGATTCGTTGACGTACGTGATGACGAAATCACGATCGACGACCATAAACGCCGCGTCCGAGTCATCGACGATGCGCGACAACAAACCGTAGTGTTCGATCTGCTCATCCTTGCTAGCTGCGTCCGCTGATGCGTGTTCGGCCTTCGATTCGAAGTCAGATTTCTCCGCCTCAGATTTCGCCAACGCTTCGTGCGCCGACGCCGCCTTCTGTTGCGCCTCAGTCAGTTCACTCCGCGCTTGTTGCAGCTGCGCCTCCAGCGCTGCGATTCTTTCTTGATCCTGTTTGGATGACCCGAACATGTTTCTCTCCTCAAAAAGCCGGCGCTTTGGTTTTGACCGACTCAATCCTTTGCTAATTTAGTGTTTAAGCGGCCGATGCTTGACCCGGAACTGCCTGGATGCTGTCGAAGTCAATCAGTCGGTCGACCTCGAGCAGAATGACCATCTTGTCTTGCACAGTCGCAAGACCACCGACGAATTCGGTGTGTGCGCTAGCACCCATTTCAGGCGGCGGCTGGATGTCACTGTCTTCGAGTTTGTAGACGTCCGCTACGCCGTCGACCACCATGCCGACCGTTCGCTCCTGATCTTCCGATTGCATCTTGACGACAATGACCACCGTCGTCGCGCCGTAAGGAATCCGCTCGATACCGAATCGACCTCTGAGGTCGATAATCGGCACAACCGCTCCGCGCAGATTCAAAACGCCAAGTACGTAGTCTGGCGCGTTCGGTATCGGCGTTGCACGGTCCCAACCTTTGATTTCCTGAACTTTAAGGATCTCAACACCGTACTCTTCGCCAGCGAGCATGAAGGTCAGGTATTGACCTGCAGCGCCGGTGCCGTACTCCCGATCCAGTGGGTCATTGTTCACTTCGGTTGCCATTAGGGGTCCTCGATTAGTTCAAATTACGCAACAGCATCTTGCTTACGCTGTTCGGCGATGCGGTCGAAAAACAGTTGGATGAGTCCGGGAACGTCGATGATCAATGCGACGGTGCCGTCGCCCAGGATCGTGGCACCGGAGATGCCGGCTGTCTGGCGGAAATTGGATTCCAAGCTTTTGATGACGACTTGCTGCTGTTCTTGCAGGTCGTCGACGAATATCCCGACACGCTGACCGTTCGCCTCGGCGACTACCAATAGCCCGTCATCAATTTCTGTGGCATCGCCTTGGATGCCAAACAGCTCATGGAGTCGCAAGACGGGCAAGTACTCATCGCGCAAACGGAACAGCTCCGACTCGCCAGCAACCTGTGACGTGTGCTCGTTGCCGGATTGAATCGTCTCCACGATCGATACGAGCGGCACGATGTAGGATTCTTGGCCTACCCGTACGAGCTGTCCATCGAGAATAGCGAGCGTCAAAGGCAAGCGGATGGTAAACGTAGACCCGACGCCGCGCTCGGACTTCACAGAGACATGTCCGCCGAGATCGGCAATGTTGCGACGAACGACGTCCATGCCGACGCCGCGGCCCGAAAGATCGCTGACCGCATCCGCGGTCGAGAAGCCGGGCATAAAAATCAAGTTGACGATGCGTTCTTCGCTCAGGACTTCATCCGCACTGACGAGTCCGCGTTCGATCGCTTTCTCAAGGACTTTTTCGGAGTTGATTCCGGCGCCGTCGTCCGACACTTCGATAACGATGTTGCCGCCTTCGTGATACGCACGAAGTTCCAAGACACCCGTTTCGGGTTTGCCTGCAGCGACGCGCTGCTCCGGCGTCTCAAGACCGTGGTCCAATGAGTTGCGCACCAGATGCACGAGCGGGTCGCCGATTTTTTCAAGTACCGTTTTGTCGAGTTCGGTCCCTTCGCCGACGACTTGCAAGTCGACTGTCTTGCCCAATGCGTTTCCGGTGTCGCGGACCAGTCGTGGGAAGCGAGCGAACGCAAAGCTGATTGGCAACATGCGGATTGCCATGACGCTGTCTTGCAACTCGCGCGTGTTTCGGGACAGTTGCGCTAGCCCTTCGCGTAGCGCGGGTAGTTGGGTGAAGTCGAAGTCGCCATTGAAGCGGCTCAACATCGATTGTGTGATGACCAGTTCACCGACCAGGTTGATCAGGTTGTCAATCTTGTCGATATTGACGCGGATCGAACTCGACTCAGAGCCGCCCGATCCCTTGCCTTTGCTCGCGGATTTCTTAGCTTCCGGCTTCGGCTTCGCCTCTGCTTGGGCTGCGGCGGCAGGTGCGGCAGCAGGCGCGGCCGCCGCAGCCTCGTCAGGTTTCGAGTCTGAAACAACAGGCTCCAAAACCACGGGCTGTCCTAGGATGGGGTCGATGGTGAGCTCGCAGTCATCGCTGGCCCAGCTAAAGACTTCCTCAATAGCGTCTCGCTCGACGCCGTCATGCAGGGTCACTTCCCATCGCATGGCGCAGCGTGTCGGGTCCATGGATTCAAAATCGAGCGCGGCGTCCGGTGTGCAGATGACCTCGCCTTCGCATAGCCGTTCCAGCTCGGCGAAAATCGCTGACGGATCATTGCCGTGAATGAAGAGTTCGGCTTTCGGTGTGAAAGAGATGTGCCATCCAATAATGGGTCTCTCGGCAGGTTCTATCTCGGCCTCGACTTGCGTGGCTGTCGTTGCTGGCGCGGCTTCAGGTGCCGATGTCCCATCCGCCATCATCGCCGCCAACGCTTTTCGAAGATCGGCTGCCTGTTCCGAGAAGTCTTCCTCCGTCGCCAGCGCGCGGATCATATCCCTGAGGCAATCGACGGATTGCAGCGTTAAGTCGACGCCCTCTCTGGTGACCGCGCGTTCGCCTTGACGCATCTCGTCGAGCAACGTCTCGAGATCATGGGCAAACTCGGAAATCTCGGTGAATCCGAACGTCGCACCGCCACCTTTGATGGAGTGCGCAGCGCGGAAAATGGCGTTCATTGTCTCTGGATCTGCGGCCCCAATATCGAGGTTCAGCAGTCCATGCTCCATGATGTCGAGACCTTCGAGGCTCTCTTCGATGAAGACCTCAGTAATCTCGTCGATGTCAATATCGATGCTCATCCCAACTCCCTGAATTGGCGCTCATTGAGGGAGCGGCAGCGGTCCGGAAAGCTTTACGGTTTCGGAAGGCTGAACGGCAGAAACGTGCACCAGTACGGTCAGGGGCGGCGTTTGTTATCCATATGTGGTCTGAGAAGTCGAAATAACAAATTGGCAGCGCTGTCATTTAATGCACTACAATCTGCGCTTGGGGGGAGAAACATCATGAAGTATCTGATTGGCATACTGACGTTCGCGATGTGCGCGGGCTGCGGAATAGGCATGACCGAAACAACAACAACGACGTCCGACATAGTTTGGGCGGTGAATGTCGGTGGAGCCGGCTACAAAGCGAGCGATGGTGTGGCCTACGCGCCGGAGTCGGGGGTCACCGGTGGTCGGGTCGGAAGCGCTGCAACCATTAAAGGGTCGCAGGATCCAAGCTTGTACCAGACGTACCGTGTGGGCGACATCGAAGTGCTGCAGCCGCTGCCGAATGGTGTTTACGATGTGACTTTGCACTTCGCTGAGCCCGAGGAGATCGCGGGCGGTGAGCGAGTATTCGACGTCATTATTAACGGCGAGAAGCGGATCGCCGATCTTGACGTTATGGCATGGCGCGACGGCAAGGTTGTTTCGGCATTGACGGTGGCCGCAGCTTCAGTCGTCGTCGATGAAGGCCAACTTGCGGTGACGTTTGATGCCCAAGCCGGCGAGCCCGTTCTGAGTGCCATCGTCGTGCGTCCTGCGATGCCGCGCGACGCGAGCTGGAAGCTGGTTTGGCAAGATGAGTTTGACTATGAGGGTGCACCGGATCCCGCGAAATGGACGCATGATCTGTGGCAACCGCGCAAGGTCAACAACGAAGATCAAGCCTACACGGATCGACTGCGAAACGTACGTGTCGAGAACGGTCTACTCACCATTGAGGCCCACAAAGAGGCTTTCGATGGAGGAGAGTACACATCCGGTCGGATTCACACGGCGGGCAAGGGGGACTTTCTCTACGGGAGATTCGAAGTTCGCGCGAAGCTACCGCGAGGGCAGGGCACTTGGCCCGCTATTTGGATGTTGCCCTCCGACCCCTACAAGTATTCGACGACGTGTGAACCTGGAGAGGACTGGCAAGGCAGTGAAACCTGTGATGCTTGGCCGAATTCGGGCGAAATCGACATTCTTGAACACGTCGGGTACCAGATGGGACATGTCCACGGGACCGTGCATAACCGTGCCTATTACTGGGTGAACTGGGAGCAACGGAAGGGTCGGATTCTCGACGACTCAGTGGATACGGAGTTTCACGTATACGCGTTGGAGTGGTCCGAAGATCGAATCGATGTCTTTCTGGATGACACGCTTTACTTCAGCTATATGAACGAAGGCACCGGTTGGAAGTCGTGGCCGTATGATCATCCGTTCCATCTGATTATCAATATCGCGATGGGTGGCGTCTGGGGTTCGTCCGGTGGACCGACCGACGACAGCGTGCTGCCGCAAAAGCTGCTAGTGGACTACGTTCGTGTGTATGAACGGGTGTCGGAATAAGCGAGAGCTGAAGATCTACCAGGTCTGATAGTCAACGCCCAACAAAGCCGGCATGTCGGTGGCGCTGTAGAGCTTCACCTGCTGGAGGTCCACGGGTTGCGGCGGGTCGCCGATCACACGAAAGTGACGATGTTCGGCAACCACGCCTACGCGAAACGGTTCGATGAGCCGCTCGTCGGCCACGAAGCCGCCTTCCGCGAGGCCCGCAAGAAAACTCGTGATGTATGCCTCTTTGGCGATGGCTCGTTCGACGCCCATTGTCTCGCAACGATCCCAGGTCCGCTCAGTGATGCCTTGCGTCTCGCCTTCCACTTCAAACCGAATCAGACGAGCACGATCTGCTCTGCCAGTAGCGAAGTCGGCGAGGCGTCCTTGAATCGTAAACTGCGTGTCAATCTCCAACGCATCCTGAATTTCGAAGTTCAAATCCGCGGCGATCTCTCCATCCAGCTGTTCGACTTGGTAACGTAACGACATTCTCATCCTATCGAGACCGAGTTCGAGCAAGTCGCGACTGGAGACGCCGTACTTACTGATGCAGTGGCCCAAGGGATCCTCGCTGCGGGTAGGAATTGTGCCGCCGTTCTCTTCCACCGCCTGGGCTTCCATCGAACGGAACATTGCCATCATGTAATCATCGCCGGTGTCCAGGTGCAGTCCGTCAACAAACACCGCGATCTTCTCGGGAAACTCCCCGCGTGCGATCTCGAGAGGCCCAAGATCGTGTAGTGACAGAAGATCGAGAAAGGTCGGCAGTTTAAGGCCGACAGCGTCAAACTCCATTGGGTCAGCGAAGCCTGGCATCGTCACCGTGACACCTTTGACGGCAACCTCTCCTGTAACCGAGCTGCTGACCTTGTCGTATTCCACTTGCACAAACGGCGATATCGACAGCACGAACTGATCGACCGCTTGTGTGGTCTTGTAGTTGATATACAGGATGGCCCCGATCGAGCCGACGATGGCAGTCGCGATGATGCCCGCGATCATTCGCTTCATGGGATTCTCTTGTTGTTGTGCTCCATGGTAGCCCGGACAAGCTGTCCGAAGCCTCGCGGCAAAGTAAATGCTGATCTAACTTCAGTGTCAATCGAGTCGATCACAGTTTGATCTGTGCGCAAACGCGCACTAAAGAAAATTAGTCAACTGGTCGCTACCCGATTGCGACCAGTAGTGGGAGTCACAAGCGATGAGTTTGCTGCAAATCACTTACATCAGTCATGCGGTCACGCCATTCTCGGAAGAGGAACTCGGCGAACTGATGCGTCATTGTAGGCGCAACAATCGCCACCTCGGCTTGTCCGGATTACTGCTCTATCAGGATGGTCTCTTCTTGCAGGTCATAGAAGGTGAGCCAGACGTCTTGTGGTCACTCTACAAGACGATTTCGAACGACCCACGCCATCACAGCGTTGAAATTGTCGCACATCGTGAAATTCACGCACGCGAGTTCGCGCGCTGGCGTATGGGGCTTGGCATTCTCGGAGACGGTGTACCCGAGGCGCTCACGAGCCTGGATCAGCGGGTCCGTGAAATCCTGCGCGCCTCAGACCCTGAGGGTGACGCCGCGCTCGAGATGCTGCACCAATTTCGAGATCTCGACCAGTCTCATCTGATGGCGTTGAGCCTGCATACTTAAGTGTCGATGGCTGACTAAAACGGGATCTCGTCGTCGAAAGCAGGCGGCGGTGCATCCGGTGGTGGCGGTGTTGGTGCGCTGTCAGTCGCGCCCGCTTCCGCTCGGTCGACCCGCCACGCTTTCACGTCGGTGTACCAGCGACCGTTGTACTCTCGGCTTTCAAGATCAACGTGTACCGTTACAGGCTCGCCCTCTTTGATGGCGAACTGGTCGATCTTGTCACCCCAGACCATGAAGCACACTTGTTTCGGGTAGTCCCCGGGCGTCTCGATGACATACTCCTGTTTGCGCCACGGCCCACGCGATGATGTGCCAGATTTCTCTTCCAGCACATGAGTAATCTTTCCGGTTAGTTCCACTGTATTGTCCATTGGTTATCGCGGCAGGTCGGCAAGCCTACCATCGGCTTTCAGTCACTGTCACGCTCCTGTCGAGCGACGACTTGATGGCCCAGCTTGGGTATCATTGCGGTGCGTTTCAAGCGGGAAAACTCCAATGCGAACCGATTTTCTGGCACTGCTCCGACGTTCAGCGGCGACGGTCTTGTTGGGCCTCCTGGCAGCCTGCGGTGGAGGTGGCGATGCGCCGGACGACGCCGAAGCAACCTCCCGGGATGTCGCAGAAAACCAAACTTTGCGCGTACCGAAAGGCTTACGCGGCACGCTGATTTTCACGCGTAATGAACCCTTGAAGGCGACCAAAGTCATGCGCTTGAATTTCAAACTTGGTCGATACGAAGTGGCGGCGGATGGTTGGGACCCATCGATCGGTGAAAACAGCATGGCGTTCCTTCAGAAATGCAGTCCTTTGGCGGTGCGGTTGGCCGTGACCGATTCCGACGGTTTCTCAGGGCCCGCTTCTGAGTGCTTCGAACTCGATACCATCACGCCCGATTTTTTTCGCCCGAAGATGAGTCGCGACGACGAACTGATCGCGGTGGCGAATACGGCGATTTTGCTGCCCAAGGATGAGCTTCCCGATACCGCGGCCGCGCAATTTGGTATCGGCGACAACACCTATGTAGCAACTCAGATCTATCGACCCAGCGGCGAGCTAGTGGCCGAACTCAGGGGCTTCACGCTCGGTGAGTGGACGCGCCGCGGTGAGTTGGTCGTTGTCGGTGGAGGCGGCGACACGGGCTACGGCCTTTACCGTGCCGATAAGAAGTTCAAGTCGACTGAGCGAATCGACGACGGCCGAATCCGCGGCGAGATTGTGTCGTTGGACACGCATCCCAAGAAGGACCGCGTCGTGTTCGTCTACAACGGTCAGATTTTCGAAATGGATTTGAACTCTGGATCACCGAAACGCATTCACTCGCACGGTTATCCGTTGTCTGCTGTGACCTATTCGCCAAGCGGAGATGCTATCGCTTTCGTCTCCAGTGATCCGCTGCAGGAAGCGATGGAAACCCCGGGTTCCGGCTACCACCTGTATGTGCTGCGTGATGGCGAGGTTGACACCATCGTCTTGCCGTTTATCCCGGGCGGTCCGCTTGACTGGGTCGACTAGAGCAACGGGCTTGCGCCCGTTGCTTTGCGTCACTCGCTAGTCGTTTTCCATTTCGAATCGAAACCGCCGGGATAAGCCAAGCTCTGCGACGGGCGTCCCGTCAACAATCCGCGGCTTGAAACGCATCTTTTTCGTCGCGGCTGTCGCGGCTGGCTCGAAGCCGCGGTGCGTGCTCTGAAGAATTGTGATGTTTTCGGCAACGCCGGCCGGGGTCACGTCGTACTGCACATCGACAAAGCCCTCGATACCGCGCTGCGCCAGTTTGCTCGGGTATGCTGGCGGTACAGCACTGACGATGATCGCAGGACTGTCTTGCATGGGTTTTACCTCAAGCCTCGCATTGTCGATTCCCACGAACTCGTGACCGAACCCCGGGTCTGTCGGTAGCTCGTATACAAGGTTGTCCGGTGTCCAGCTCACGCCCACACCGGATTCACTCCTTGGCAGCGGTGGTGGAGGTGGTGGTTGCACCGGTTTGACACGTTGGATCGGCGGCTTCGGCGCTGGCGGCTTCGCGCCCGTGAATTCCAGTTTGATCGGTGGCTCGGCCGGCGGCGGCGTATTGCCGAGACTGATCAACGACGTCATCAGTAGCAACAGGCTGCAAGTAATGACACTGGCTGAGCTCATCGCGGTTCCGTATCGAACATACATAACTCTGTCTCCGTTTACTTTTAACCACGAGGTATACGATAGATTACCTAGAACTAAAAAGTAAATATTGACTTTACTATTTGGCTCAAGGTATTTTCGGAAAGATCAATTTCTACGAGGTTGTTTGCGTGGCTCGCACTAACCCACCGTTCATGACGGGTGTTCCAGAACTGCTTTTGTTGCGTTTGCTCGCTAACGAGGAGATGTACGGCTATGAGCTGGTCCGCCGAATTCAGCTCGTCACTGGAGAAGCGATAAAGCTGGGCGAAGGCGTGATTTACCCTTCGCTGTATTCGTTAGAGAAGGCAGGTGCCTTGAAGGCCAGACGCAAAAAGGTGGGTGCACGTGAGCGGATCTACTACAGCTTGACCCGCAAAGGCGCCAAGCGTTTGTCGGCGCTCGAGGCCGACTGGCGCCGAATTCGCGATGCAATCAATCTTGCAGGTGATCCGAGTGCAGCCTGATTCATGTGAGTTGGTCCGCGCTCTGCGCGCGCAAGGGTTGGACAAGCGGGCCGCCGCACGCATGTCTGAGGAGTGGTTGGCGCACCTTGAGGATCTCGCTGCAGACTCAACCGCGTCCCATGCCTCTGCGCGGCGGCAAGAGGCGCTGCTCCGTCTGGGCGATCCCGAGTTGCTGGTGATGTATGCAGCGCAATTGCCCATCTGCACTCAGACGCGCGAAGTTCGCGCAGGTACCGCCGTGGCGGTGACTTGGGGCGGCGCGTGCGCAGCGGGGCTGCTTGCGACCGCTTCGTTGTTTGGTGCAATGACCGCAGCGATTGGGCTGTAAATCGCCGAAGTCTACAGGCGGCCATGACGACAGTAGCTATCGCCAGCGCCGCTGTATTGTGCACCGCCGATATCTAGGGAACGCTGACTGTTCCTTGGTGAAGATTTGTCGATTTTCAGCGGATCGTCGCGTGCCCAAATCGTCGAGTGGACCTGCCGATCTGAGTACCTGAAAAGAGAAACCCGAAGCCTACAAAGAATTTCGACATTGGCACTACAAGCCGGTGTCAATTCCGGTACAGTTTGAGCCTCGAGCTACTGAAACATTGTGGGGAATCCAATGTTGAAACAAGTCCTAGTCGTCGCGTGTGCCCTGGGGATCACGGCCTGCGCGTCATCCGAAGTTGAGGAACCTGCGGCCGTCGGCGAGCCCGTTGCGGTTAATGCCGAAAACCCAGAAGAAGAAATCGTCTGCCGTAAAGAGCAAAGAACGGGCAGCAAGTTCTATCGCGAAGTCTGCTACACGCGGGCACAGATCGAAAATCGGGCGGACGCCGACAAAGACGCGCTGCGACAAATGCGCAGTGTGCGATCCGGTTCTCAATCGGACGTCGGTAACTAACCCCAACTCGATCAATCAGCGCGGCGCTCTGGAAGCGCCGCTAACCTTGTTCCGGCGATCCACAGGTTGCCGGAAGGGATCGGCGCGCGTGTTCTCGTGCGCACTACTACTGACCGCTTGCCGCTTCGGTCAGTCGTCTTCGCAGAGGAAAAGGAGTTGGCTGCGA
>JBCAZH010000022.1:18012-21057 GCA_038533155.1 Pseudomonadota bacterium
GACCGCTTGCCGCTTCGGTCAGTCGTCTTCGCAGAGGAAAAGGAGTTGGCTGCGATCGCCCGGGAAGTCCTTGTAGGCCACTTCACCCGAAATCTCGGAATCGCCGCCAAACGAGATCCGGCGGCCATCCTCGGCGTACAACGTGTAAGCGCGCGCACCGCAGGTTCTACCCGCTTTTTCGAGACAGTAATTTAATCCGCGCGGCGTCCCGTCGCAGTCGATCTGATACACCGACCGACCGTCTGCCAGAGACGTAAGCCGCGGTGCCGCGCAGCCAGCGAGAACCAAGAAAAGAACGCCAAACGCCGCCCTAGTTATTACTTGCATATCCGTGCTCCTCTGGTCGTGACTCATTGTGTTCGTTGCGTTCGCACAGTTGGACGCGTCATTAGCACCCGTGACACTAGAATATGCGATGCTCCTTAGCATCGTGTTGCGCGATACCGTCCTGCAATATCTTCTCATAATGCTGGCGAAGGGTGATTTCCCCAGTCGATGGCGTGCGTTCGGCGTCATACCGGCGATTGACCTCATCCCAGACCAACATGGACTCGGTCGCGTAATAGTGACCGATGCGTGCGAACTCCGCTTTGGCCGCAACCGCAGGAACTAGCCAACCGATGGGGCGCAAGAGCGCAGCAACCGCCGTAAACAGGCTGGGGGGCACCGAGCGGAATTTAGGCGTCATGCCAGCAAGCTCAAATATCAATTCTCCTTGGTCGCGCAACGTTATCGCGGGTCCTGGGCCGCCGATCGGTAACACGCGGTTTCGTCGGCTCGGTTTCTCCAGGCAGTCAACGACGTAGGTCGCAAGGTCACGCTCGGCGATGGGTTTACATGCCGTTCGTTTGCCGTCGCCGAACACCAAAAACGGCTTGCCGCTTTTCACTCTCTCAATCTGTCCTGACAAGGATCTGAAGTATGCCGTCGGGCGGACGATCGAGTAGCTGAGATCGGATTGGATCAGCGCTTGTTCAAAGCTGAGCTTTGCGTATTGGAATGCCAGTCGAGGCCGTTGCACGCAGATCGCGGAGAGCAAAACAAATTGGGCGGCACCGTGTGTTTGCGCAAGCGCCAACAAGTTTTGATTGGCGTCATGATCAACTCGCCAGGCGTCTCGGGGTGCGCCGGTTCGCGACGCGATACACGAGATAACGGCACCAAACTGGTAAGGAGCGAGTTTGCGCCGAAGATTGTCGGGATCGAGGAGGTCGACCACCACCGTTTTGCAGCTGCTCACGGCGGCGTTGGGATCGCGGACTAGTGCGATGACCTCGTAGCCGCGTGCTGCCAGCTCTGTGGCGACCGCGCTGCCGATGTAGCCGGTCCCGCCTGCCAGCAAAATACGAACTTTGGGTGCGCCCACCGTCCGTGTCCTTTTTGCCTCAACCCCTCGATGGTGTCACGCCCAGCGCGTGATGACCATTAAGCGTGGCTTCTTGTCGGCGAAGTGGCGGTGGACGAAACTTGAGAAGTCCCGGCCACCATTCGGCGATCAGCAGATTGAGCACCCAACTCGTCCAAGGCACGATCAAATAGGTGTCGGCAAAGCTCAAGCCACCCGCAAAGATAAACAACCCGAGTTCGATTCTCAGGGTGATCGCACCAAGCGTGATCGCGAACGAGCGTTTCATCCAACGTTGATGGGCGCGCACATCGCCGAGCCACAATTTGAACAGCGAAAGTCCGGTGGTCATCAGCCAAAAGGTCGACATCAGGCCAAACGCGAGCGTGTTCGATACACCGCCATAGGCGAATCCGGCGGCTCTCAAGCCGGCGACGCCTGCTATACCGACTGCCGTGCAGTAAACGATGCCGACGCCGCGATGCCAATATCTGAATCGCTTTAACTGGGGAACGAACTGGAGGGTGCCCGCGAGCAGGGCGACAACGCCGAAACCAATATGCAGCATCATCGTCCAGCGATTGGCGGTGTAGGTTGCTGCCTGCGCACCGAACGGATAGTCCACGGGTGCGACCCACAAATACTGTGCAGCCATACTCGCTATGTATAGCGCGGATAGTACGAGACCTATGGTCCAAAATTGGTTGGCGACGCGAATCACCGGTTGAGTTGGTCCGTGTGTCGTTCTCGCTCTATCGATCACTTCATTTCTCCCGTTGCGTTGAGTCTGATCCGATGGCTAACATGCTGATCGATGACGATTTCTATCGACAGTGAGTTTTCGCGAAGCGGTTTGATTTTTTCGTGGGCTGATCGCAGTGCCCACTGACGATTCGCGAACGGGCACAGTAATATCCAGTGGCCCAGCCCGACTTGCGGCCTTGACCGTCGGGTCCGGGTTGTTTTTCGCATTGACCTCGCCGTTTAATGCGGTGACGTACTTGCCGTTCCTGTCGCGATGGCTCTACTGGATGGGGCTGATCACGCTGACCGTCGCAACGCACGCGCTTGTGTTTCGGATCGTGCGTGATCGGATACCTCGCTGGGGTCGAATCGTGTTGGTGTCGATCTTGGCAACCCCGCTCGTATTCGCCGCGATCCTTTTTGTGCAGCAGGCAATAGAGCGACCCGTTCCAACGCAGTTTTGGTGGTCTCTCGTCGCATCGATTTGGGTCATCAACGTGGTGCTTGCGGTATTGGCGGCGCATTTGGATCAAAGGCCGAAGCAAGTATCCGTAGGCCCAGATTCGCCACACGTCGATTTGGCCGCTGGCCTCAGAAAGCGTCTGCCGTTAGCTGTTAGAGAAGAAGCGATTTGGGCGCTCGGCGCCCAGGATCACTACTTGGATGTCGTGCTACCGAGCAGCAATCACCTGATTCATATGCGGTTTGGTGATGCGCTTTCCATGGTTGACGATGGCCTGCAAGTGCATCGATCTTGGTGGGTGTCCCGCGCCGCGGTCGCAAGCATCGTGAAGAAGGGACGCAAAGTCGAAATCCTTCTTCACAGCGGGCAGGTTATTCCCGTGTCGCGTGCGGGTGCGACACGACTACGCGAAGCGGACTGGATGTAGTTTCATTCGATCGACAGCCGACAGCCGACAGCCGACAGCCGACAGCCGACAGCCGCGGCCCTCGTC
>JBCAZH010000022.1:21157-28995 GCA_038533155.1 Pseudomonadota bacterium
CGACAGCCGACAGCCGACAGCCGACAGCCGACAGCCGACAGCCGCGGCCCTCGTCTCCCGGCCGGAAGATCGTTTGCTCGTGGAGCCCTTTAAAGCGATACGCCTTGGCCTAGGTTCATGACAAACATCGGTCCGACGCGGATGCGTTGTTGCTCACCCGCTACCTGCAACGTGTAGCCAATCTCTGACGGCGCATAGTCTTTGCCCACGACTGCGGTTACGACAAACCGTTGCCACTGGTCCGTTAGCAACGCGGGCTGAAGTGGCGATAACGGCGTGTACGGCGCCGAGCTCACTTGCAAGCCGCTGTTTGCAATGACAGCGCGCTTGCTGTCGACCGCTCTCGCCCAATACGCCATCACGAGCGTGTCACCGGCTTTGGCTGCCACCGTAAACGGGCCGGAGATGCCAGCGTCCCAAGGGTTCTCAGCGGCCCGCGCGACATCCACTTCGAGTGCAACTCCACCGGGTACATTCGCATCGGATCGACGTTTCACAGTGATGGGTCCGTAGTGCAGGAGCTGGTCGGCAAACGGCAGCATCATCAATTCACCGTCGTGACCCACATGTCGACGAAGGGCGTTAAAGGCATCTTCCAGAGTCCTGCTGGCGGTCGGTTTCGCTGGGCTACTCGCCGCTGGTGCTTCTAAACCGAGTGCTTCAAGCTTTCGTTGATCCCATGTTTGGGTGTCCGAATCAAAAAACGGGAACGTCGCCGTGAAATTCCACACGCACCAAGCAAGCCCTGCGGATTCGAACGCTTCCCGCGTCGCTTGCGTGTAGGCCACTACATCCTCATACGGCGCTTTCTCATAGGCGCCAACCTCGCCAAGAAAAAGGGGAATGCCGAGAGATTCTTGTGTGGCTCTCGCGTATTCAGCCGCCTGCGCTAATTCACGGCGATCCTTCTCGCTGCCCCATCGGACCACGTCACTGTCTTTCAGTGGGGTCCAGCTTGCTTTCTGGTGCGTGAAAAGGAAGGGGTCGTAATAATGGAACGTGTACACCTGATTTGGGTCATCGATCTTTGGGATGCTCGGAATCGATCGGATACTCGACCACTCCTCCCCTCCGATGATCAAGATCCGGGTGGGGTTGGTTTCCCGGATCTTATCGAAAGCGGCGCGGATGTAGCGCCGCATCAGATCACCTTTGAACTGCGCGTTTGGCTCGTTAATCACTTCGAAATATACGTTTTCGGGAAGATCCCGGTAACGCGCAGCGATTTGTGACCAGAGTGCGATGAACTGATCGTAGTGCGCCTCAGGGTCCGCGTTCAGCCCTTCGAAATGATGGATATTCAAGATCACTTGAAGATCATTGGATAAGGCTTGCTCGATCACGTCGGTGACCCGAGCGAAAAACGCTTCATCGATGCGGTATTCGGGTGCATCGCTCGTGTAAGCGCTCCAGCGAACCGGGATCCGCACCGTGTCGAATCCGGCTTCAGCAATTCGAACGAACGAGGACGCTTCGATGGTATGCCCCCAAGCACCTTCTTCTGGCGCGTCGAGTGCATTGCCCATGTTGATGCAGCGTTTGGTGTTGAATTGGTCCGCAAGCGCGGTCGTTGTCGCGCAGCAACTGATGGTGCTGCAGATCGCAAGCGCCGCCAAAAATCTCATGGTCCCCACCTCATGTTGTCGATCGTTTCTTAGCCATCGCGCGCGATGCACCGTGGCTGAATCTGACGACCAGTCTACACACGGCGAAACGCGCTGCAAACGTTTACATCCTGGATTTCCAGGACCCTTTTTCCGTTGGTTCGCCGCGAAATCGATAGGTGTTGATGTGCAAGTGACTGATTAAACGTGGTTCGGTTGCGGTTGCAGGCTTATGTCAACCGCGGGCATTTGCGCCTGCCGCAGATTCGCCTATAGTCAGAGACGTTCGTAGACATCGATATAACAACCATAACAATCGGGGGTTGTCATGAACGCACTCAGGTCCCTGGCACGAGTCTCAGTTTTTTTTGGGGTGCTCGTAGCTAGCTCGCCGCTATTCGCCGACTACAACTACGAATACTACGAAGGAAGTTGGAGCGTGTTGCCGGATTTCGATTTGCTGACAGCGGTCGAGACTGGCACCACAGCGGATTTCGATATTGACCTTCGAAATCGCGATAGCCAGTACGCGTTTCGTTTCACGGGGACGATCACAGCGGCTGAGGCCGCGGATTACACGTTTTTCACCAGCTCGGATGACGGGTCGCAACTGTTCATCGATGGCACCTTGGTTGTTGATAACGATGGTCTACACGGCGTCGTGCAACAAAACGGCACGATCTCACTCACTGCTGGCGATCACGATATTGTGGTGACCTTCTTCCAGCAAGGTGGCGGCCAGTCACTGAGCGTTGCATGGGCGGGCAATGGCCAGGGTCAGCAGCCGATTCCGGCAGATGGCGTCATCGGGGTACCACCAGACCTATCAGCGGTAGGGCAATGGGGTCCGGTGTTGCCATGGCCACACGTCGCGGTGTCGGCCGCGAATCTGCCGGACGGTAGGATTCTCACCTGGTCAGGATCCGAGCGCGACACTTGGCCACGGACCGAGCAGACCTATAGCGCAACGTGGGATCCGACCACCGGTGAATTCATTGAAGTGTTCCACGAGGGGCACAACATGTTCTGTGCTCACCTCGCGATGGCCGAAGACGGACGCGTGTTCGTCAACGGCGGGCGCAATACGGTGAACAGCCCGTGGACGAGCCTATTCGATTTTCGCGACAACTCATGGGAACAAATTGAGAACATGACGTCTGGTGGTCGCTGGTATCCGACCACGTTGGCGTTGTCCGACGGCGACATGTTCACCGCGATTGGTACCGCCACCAACCCGCGCAATCCGGATCGATGGGATCCGGTCACCGGTTGGCAGATTCAAGACGGTATCGACTTCGATGCGATGGTGCTCGACGATTACTTCTCGACCGGTTCGCACGGGGAAAGTCGCTGGTGGCCGTTGTTGCACGTCGCACCCAACGGCAAGATCTTTCACTCCGGCCCGACGCCACAAATGCATTGGATCAACACAGCCGGAAGCGGCAGTTTCGAACCGGTTGGAGATACGTTCACGGATTGGTACCACAAGCACGGTACGACCATCATGTACGAAGAGGGCAAACTCCTGACCTCTGGCGGATGGGTAGCCGGCAACAGTATCACTAGCACAAGCCAAGCGTTCACCGTTGATCTAAACGGCGCGATGCCGGTCGTCGAGTTGACGCAACCTATGGCGCATGCGCGTAAATTCCACAACGGCATCATGCTTCCGACGGGTGAAGTGCTTGTCGTGGGCGGTAACACCTCCGGTCGTAAATTCAGTGATGACGGCGCGATTCTCGTTACTGAAATCTGGAACCCGGACACAGGCACCTGGCGTGAGGGCGCGGCGATGACCATCCCGCGTAACTACCACTCTATCGCGCTTCTGTTGAACGACGGGCGCGTGCTTGCCGCGGGTAGCGGCTACAACTCGAACTCGGTGCCGGCCTCGACTCATCAGGATGGTCAGGTGTATTCACCGCCATACCTGTTTAACGCGGACGGTACGCTGGCGGCGCGTCCTGCCATCACAGGTGGCGCTGGTATTGTTGAGACCGGTGCAACGTTCAATGTCACGACGAGCGAAGACATCGAATACTTCAGCATGATCAAGATGTCGTCGACGACGCACGGCATGAACACCGACGTGCGGTACCTGCGTCCGCAATTCGCCGCGGCTGGCGCTGGCAGCTACGACGTGACACTGCATGGCAACCCGAACGTCGCCACGCCAGGTTACTGGATGCTATTTGCGGTCAACGCCAATGGCACGCCGTCAGAAGCGCACGTTATCCGCGTGACTGCGGTCGATACGCGTTTGGAAAACCGCGCGCTTCAAGGCACCGTCAGCCAGTCATCGACAGCCACCGGTGCCGTCGATTTCGGCGCTGCCAACGCCATCGACGGCGATTTGTCCGGCGATGAGACGATCGGATCCCTGGCACAAACTGGCGCGGATACCAATGCGTGGTGGGAAGTCGACCTCGGTCAGGAGTTGGCGGTCGAGCAGGTTCGCTTGTGGGCGCGCACTGACTGTTGCGCGGAGCAGCTCGCCGACTTCTATGTCCTAGTATCGGCTGAGCCATTTGTCTCGCAAGACCTCAGCGCGGTGTTAGCGCAACCCGGGGTGCGTTCGTATTTCCACAGTGGAGTCGCCAGCCGACAGACCGATCGCTCGATCGTCGCCAATGGCCGTTACGTGCGTATCCAGAAGGCGAACGCGGGTCCATTGGCGGTGGCCGAAGTTCAAGTATTTGCCGGCACTAATCTGATACCGGAGCCTGAGCTGGTGGTAGAGCGCGGTGTCGTCGAAGATGTCGGCAGTACCTGGCAGACAGTGAACCTGGAGGGTAGCTACTCGAACCCGGTTGTGATCGCGACGGCACGCTACTCGGGCGAGCAACTGCCTGCGGTTACGCGTGTGCGCAATGCAGGCGGAAACAGCTTCGAGCTGCGCGTACAGAACCCGAGCAATGCTCCGTTGATCGGCTACGGCGTGAACTACATGGTGGCGGAGGCTGGAGTCTATGATACGCCGGAGGCGCGGTTTGAAGCGGTCCTCGTGCCGTCGACACAAACAGACTTCTCTGCCAGTTGGGTGGGGGAAGCGCAAAGCTATCAGCTGGCGTATACCAACCCGGTGGTTGTCGGACAGGTGATGAGCGCCAATGACGATGCGTGGAGTGTGTTCTGGGCATCCGATGGCACGACCGGTAATCCGCCTTCTGCAACGAGCTTATCGATCGGCAAGCATGTGGCTGAGGATACGAACGTCATCCGCGCTGCCGAAACGCTCGGTTACATCGTATTTGAGTCCGGACAAGGCACGATCGGAAATCTGAGCTATCAGGCCGGTGTTGGCGAGAACACGATTGAAGGTGTGGTTGAGCCTGCCGCACCCTACAACTACACACTCCTGGCCGACTACGACTCTGCGGTTGTATCGAGCGCCGGAATGAACGGCCTGAATGGCGGCTGGCCCGTGATGGTCGGACCCCAGCTTGCTGGCTCGACACTGTCGCTCGGTGTCGACGAAGATCAGATCAGCGACCCCGAACGAGTGCGCATTGACGATCAGGCAGCATTTGTTGCAATGGCTAACAACACGCAACCGCTTGAGATTCTGACTATCGATACATTGCCGGTCATCAGCGGTGCGGATGCAACGTTGACGGTAGTCGCTACGGGGCCCAGCGAGTTGACTTACAGTTGGAGCGTCGACGGCATCGCGACGCCATTTTCTAGCGATCCAACGTTCACTTTCTCGTTCGACTCACCCGGACGGCATCTGGTGACGGTGACGGTCAGAGATGCGGACGGCAACGAAGTTCGCGAGACGTTCACTCAGCTCGTGCATCTGCCGGCGATGAGTGCTGGCACGCCGTCGCATTCCGGCACTGTCGTCGAGATTCCGACGCGTGGCGAAGTGTGGGTCGCCAATCCGGACAACGACTCGGTCACGATAATCGATACCGCAATGATGGCGGCAGTCGCAGAGGTCCCCGTCAGTGCCGAACCGCGAGCGATCAGTGTTGCGCCGGACGGTCGCGTTTGGGTGGTGAGCAAGGCCGCGTCGATGATCAATATCATCGATCCCGCCACGCGGGCGATTGTGGATATGGTGTTCTTCGATGTGGGCACGCAACCGCACGGTCTCGCGATGTCTTCTTCTACTGCATATGTCGTGCTTGAGGCGACGGGCGAGGTTGTATCACTTAGCGCTTTCGACCACATGGAGCTCGCGCGCACGACGCTCGGTGGCCGGCCGCGGCATGTTTCTGTGAATCCTCAGGATGGCGGTATCTACGTCAGTCAGTTCGTGACGCCTACCCTTCCTGGCGAGGCGACGGCGAGCCCCGAGATCGACAGCAACGGTGGTGTCATCACGGTGCTCGATGCGGCAACGCTTGCTACGGTCGACACCATCGTGCTGCAGCACAGTGATCGCCAGGTTTCTGAGCACAGCGGCCCCGGCGTGCCGAACTACGTTGGACCGGCAGTTGTGTCTCCGGACGGAACATCGGCATGGGTGCCATCGAAGCAGGACAATATTCTCGCCGGCGCGCTGCGCGGTGGACCGGGTCTGACGTTTGATCAGACAGTGCGTGCAATCGCATCCAGAATCGCATTACCCGCACGAGATGAGGATTTCGCGATGCGCGTCGATCTGGATAACGCGAGTGTCGCCAGCCATGCTGCGTTTGATCCTTTCGGCATTCATTTGTTTACCGCATTGGAGGGTAACCGGGAGATTGCGGTTATCGATGTCTTCTCAGGCGTCGAGCTATCGAGGTTCGATACCGGCTTTGCGCCGCAAGCGGTCACCGTGTCCGACGACGGTTCGCGGCTCTACGTGCATAACTTTATGAGTCGCAGTGTTGGCATCTACGACGTTTCCGATTTGGTATACAAAGGTGAGATTTCTGCGCCGTTGCTGGAGACCGTTTCCACTGTATCGACCGAACTACTGCCGCCGCAGGTTCTGTTGGGTAAACAGTTGTTCTATGACGCGCGCGACGACCGGCTTGCAGCACTTGACTACATGAGCTGCGCGTCTTGCCACAACGAGGGCAGCGACGATGGACGTGTTTGGGACTTCACCGGTGTCGGCGAAGGACTGCGCAACACGATCAGCCTCAACGGTCGCTCAGGCATGGGACACGGCTTCCTTCATTGGTCAGCCAACTTCGATGAAGTGCAAGACTTTGAAGCTCAGATCCGTGACTTCGCAGGTGGCACAGGGTTGATGGACAACGCGGACTACTTTGCCGGCACTCGCTCCGAGCCGCTCGGCGATGCCAAAGCGGGTCTGAGTCCGGATCTGGATGCGCTGGCTGCATACGTCGCATCGCTGGACGCCGCGCCGATCAGCCCGCATCGCGGTCTCGATCGTGAGTTCGATGCCGTGGCGCAGACTGGCGTTGAGGTGTTCCGCTCGTCCGGTTGTGACTCATGCCACACGCCGCGATCCATGACGGACAGTTCCGACGGCGCTGGCTTGCACGACGTCGGGACCATTCTTGCGTCGAGTGGCAATCGACTGGCAGGCCCGCTGACAGGTATCGATACACCAACGTTGCTCGGTGCGTGGAAGACGGCACCTTATCTGCACGATGGTTCTGCGGCGACCCTCGAGGAGGCCATTGTTGCTCACCAGGATGTCGTGTTGACCGATCTCGAACTGGGGCAGCTTGCAGCGATGATCCGGCAGTTGGATGACGGCCGTGATTTGCTTGAGCAAACCGGGCCGCAGTTGGCTGCAGGTACTGTCGAAAATGTCACCGCTGCTTGGCAGACGGTCACGCTGGACGACACCTATGTCGAGATGGTTGTGATCGCAACGATTCAACAAGACGCGTCGCAGCTTCCTGTCGTGACTCGCGTGCGAAACGTTTCGAGCAATAGTTTCGATGTGATGGTGCAGAACCCATCTGGCAACGCGATCGGTGGATACGCCGTCCATTACCTGGTTGCTGAGTCCGGTGTCTATAACGTCGACGACCATGGCATCGCCATGGAGGCACAACGCGTCACGTCGACCGCGACCAGTTTTGCCAACGCGAGCTGGAACCCGGAATCGATTACTGTCGATCAGTCTTACGTCGCACCGATTGTTGTCGGTCAGGTCATGACGACCAACGACCCGAGATGGAGTGTGTTCTGGTCTAGCGATGGCGTCAGTCATCTGAATCCTCCGAGCAGCGCAGGAATCGCTGTCGGCAAACATGTCGGCGAAGATAGTGACCAAGCTCGAAATACGGAAACCCTGGGCGTCATCGTCATGGAAGCGGG
>JBCAZH010000022.1:29095-47018 GCA_038533155.1 Pseudomonadota bacterium
GAGGAAGTTGACTTCATTCTCGTTCAATAGACCGTGTGTACGGTCTTTGCTTGTTGTCTTTGGCCTAGTTTGCGCCAGCGGTTCACTGCTGGCGCAGACTACGTGGCGATCCGATACCGAACGCGGAGTGTTTACTGTCACCCTTGATGCAGGCGTCGCGCACATTCCCATCGCGACTTTGCAAAGCTGGCAGTTGACTCTGCAGCAACCCGATGGCCGACCAGTATCCAATGCGCGTGTCGTTGTTGGTGGCGGCATGCGTGCTCACGGGCATGGGCTACCGACTCAGCCCGAGGTGATGTCGACCGGGCAGCCAGGCCTTTACACGATTGAGGGTCTGCGTTTCAACATGTCAGGCGAGTGGACACTAGCGCTCAGCATCGACAGTGCCAACGGCAGAGATCGGGTGTTGTTCGAGCTTACTCTGACCGATCTCCCGACTGCCGATGGACTCGCGGCTCTTGCACTCGACAAGGACTGGCGGCCACCGCCATCACCGTCTAACCGCGTGGCCGACAGTTTGCCGGCGGCTTCGCTGGGGCGTGAGTTGTTCTTCGATGAATCTCTTAGTGGTGCGGGCACGTCGTCATGCGCCAGTTGTCATCAGCCTGCGCGGTTTCTCGCTGATGGCGAGCGTCTCGGTCAGGGACGTGATCGGGCGATGCGGAACACGCCATCTCTTATTGGTGCTTCGGCTCAGTCGTGGTTCTACTGGGATGGCAGGCGCGATTCGTTGTGGTCGCAGGCGCTCGTGCCATTTGAGGCCGTTGAAGAAATGGGCGGTAGCCGATTGGCGGTTGTACGCACCGTATTGATCGCGCCGCATTATCGGGAACAGTATGCGCGGGTGTTTGGCAAGCCGCCGGATATCGACTTCGCACGGTTACCTGCCGAGGCTGGACCAATCGGAAGCGCGATGTCGAAGGCGGCCTGGGCGGAGCTATCCCGGCAGGACCAAATCGCGATCAATACAGTGTTTGCTAACGTCGGTAAGGCCATAGCCGCGTTCGAGAGAAGCCTACCCGCGCCGCCCAGCCCATTTGATCTTTACGTGGCAGATCGTCGCGATGTTGGCGAGCAGGACTCGGAAGCTCGTGTCGGGAGTTCAGCGCATCAACATGCCATGGAGCACGCTATCGACCGAAATCGGCAGAGACCATTGGACGCGAGTGCCCTGCGTGGGCTCGCGCTGTTCATGGATTCGAACAAGACCAACTGTCTTCGGTGCCACAACGGGCCCTGGTTCAGCAATCAGGGATTCCATAACATCGGCACGGGCAACTTCTCGGGTGAGCGGCTCGACTTCGGTCGAGTCTATGGATTGCAGGCAGCGATCCGTGATGAGTTCAACTGTCTCGGGCCATACAGCGACACGCGGCCCGAGGCTTGTACTGAACAGAGGTTTCTGAGTAAACACTCACATGTGCCGTTGGAGGGAGCGTTCAAGGTGCCCACCCTTCGCAATCTCAAACATACGGCGCCGTACATGCACGATGGCCGCTACGCGACGCTGCGTGAGGTCGTTGAGCATTACCGCAATCCGCCGAGCGATGGACCACCGCACGAACTCCAGGCGCTCGTGTTATCGGATGCTGAGGTCGATGACCTGGTTAGATTCTTGGAGTCATTGTCAGGCGCCGGTGAACTCCGAATGCTGCAGCAGGAAAGTGGTAACCACGAGCCCCGACATTGACAATACCTGCCCGGTTCCGTTGCGCATCGCACGCGCGGATCTAGCGTACGAAGCACTGTTGGCGGCAAAAACCTCATGTAGTTGATCATTGATGATCGTCACATCTGCGTGTCCCAAGAACTCGCCACACAACGGAAACACGGCTTTGAACACCGATTCTTTGGCACTGAACAACGTCGTCAGGTCGATTGGACGCTCGCAGGGATCGGATTGAATCAGGCTGCGCAACGAAGGATCGACACTCGCCTCGGCCTCAAGATCAATCCCAAGACCAGCGATTTCCGATGACTGTGTCACAGCGACCATGACGAATTCGTCGTTGTGACTGATACTCCCTTTGACTCCTATCGGCCACTGCGGTGTCCTGTCCGGGTTTCGAGGGATAGCAACATTGGCTATTCCGAGGCGCGCTAATGCAATCCTTGCGAGATGCCTGCCAGCGAAAAACTCATGCCGACGCTTTTCCACCGAGGCCGCGACAGCGTCGGTTTCCACCGGGAAGTCGCTTTCACTTGGCAACGAGAGGATAGGCGCCAGCACGGCGACAATCGCCGGATGGATATCGACCATCCTGATCGCGTTATCTGTTCGTGCAGTGACATCGCAACCGACAGGTCTAGTCTGCTCGAAAGAATCGCTCACCTTGCGATCTTCCTGAAGTAGAACCCATGATGTGTCGGCTCACCAAGCGTTGTAAACGGCACGCGAACGGATGACTCGTAGACTATCCACCGATCCATAAGCTCATAGCCGAGTGAGACGATACCCTGGAGAAAACGTTTCTCGTCGAATACTCGATAGGGGACGACGGAGTAGTGCAGATTCTCAAGGGTGTATTGGTCCGGGCTGGCGTGGGTTGGCAGCTTGTTGATCAGGAGGTGTTGTGGACGCCGCTGCAGGGTTTCAAGCAGGTCCTTGAGATCAAAGTCGGCATATTGCAGCACCCCGGAAGCGAGGAGCACATCGCTCCCTTCGGCGTCTTCGAACCTCGTTGTGAATTCGAGCTGAGGCAGGTCTTCGGACAGTCGGCGTCCTTGCTCGACCAGCTCTGGCAGATCACAAACGGTCCATACGAAAGCCTCTGGCAATTCGAGGCGAGATCGCCACGCGCGATACTTTGTACCGACATGCCCGCCTAGATCGAACAGTCGTCGAGTCGAGTGAAGGGACTTCGCCATCCAGAACAGAACAGGAAAATCGGAGGTCCAGGCCTCGGACATCGCCTCCATGCTGACCGTTGCGATTTCACTGTGGTCATACCCCACCAGTTCGGACTGCGCGCTCGCGTAGGTTTCGGCATCAGCTCTCGAAGCGAACAGTCCATGAAACCGCGGCCAGCGACTGCCTTTCGCGAAGAACTTCTGTCGGTAGGTCGCGAGTCTGCGCGCCTTGATCGGCGGTAGATTTCTGATGAACTGAAGAATCTTGCGTGCAATGCTCACTTCATCAGACTCTCGGCTAGCGATTCAAGTTCTACGGAGGTCACCGGCGTCAGTTTTAGGTCCCAGGTTTCGTTTAGAAAATCGATGAAATCTCGCACCCATATCGCATTCAACATGGTTCCGGCGTGCCCGTCAGCGAGTATCGCGTTCTCATACGAATCCCCTTGTGTGTTGGAGATCGACAGGCCGGCGGCAACATCGACGGAATGGTAGTCCGGCAATCCATCGCGATCTCGTCCGCCCCAATGGCGCTCGAACCAGTCACGGTCGTCGAAGTAGGCAACAGCGCCATCCTGTGCTGCCAGCTCAGCGAGGCTATCGTCAAACCGGTCGAGCATTGCGTTGATGTTATTTTGCTCCCGCCGTGACTGCCACAAATCGAAAAACGGCGGCCAATCGGAATTATTGAGAATCCCGACAAGCACAATTTTGAGTTCAGGAGACTCACTGCGAAGTGCCGCGACGGATTGACGAACCGCATCAATGCAAACATCAGTCTTTGTTTTAACACGCTCGCTCAATCCTTCTGCGGCGACACGGTCGGAGAACTGTCTCGTTCCAAGGTCGTTGATCCCGATTCGAATTTGCACGATCCCGTTGGCCCACAACGAGGGCGACGCATCGATTGTTCGAAGCAGGTGGCTGGTTTGACCTACTTTGCCATTGCCGAGATCTTCACATCGGGCGCCTGACCAAGCGAAGTTGAAGCGGTAGTCTCGCTTGCGCGGCATTCGAATTCCGAGACCTAATCTTTGTGCCAGGCTGGCCAGTCGCCCACTGCGGCCCCAGGTGTCCCATTCCCCCTGGAAGACTTCGTGGTGTCTCAGGCGATCGAGAATCTCGGTCCATTGGTAGGTGGTATCACGGAACGCGCTACCTCGCATGCCTTCATGTTTCGGAAACCAAATCGTATCGCCGTAGGAGTGGCTATCGGAGTCTCCCAATACCGCTAGTTGAATGGGCTGCAGGTCAGAAGGTTGTGCATTAACTGACACAAACAGGGCTCCCACTAGAATGTTCACTGCAAATTTCACAATCAAACACCGACGGGGTGCCGCGGAAAGGTCACAGGTATGCGCCGGTTCGTGGCGGCATCGTCGGTGTTGTGCCCTTGCATGACTTATGAACGCTGCGGCTTTCGTTTCGAGATGAGGTCCAACTGCGTCTCCATGACCTTGATCTGGTTCTCAATGACGCTCTTGACGCTCTCGCTCGTTACCCCAACACCTGGCGCCTGGCGCGATCTCACAAGGGGATCGTTCGTACTCGGCGCCTCGATCCAGTGCCGCTTTCTTGCAAACGCGTACGTTGGCAACGATACAAATTCGGCGTGATCGGACTCGAGTGCAGGCCAATCGATGTCGACGCCGTTTTTCCAAAGCTGACCAACCGCATCCGCAAAGCCGTACTCTTCGCCCTCGTTAGCGCGTGAGCAGGCCGGAACAATCACGTGCTCATCCGCGGCGAGGCTCATGCGGGCAAGCGTTGTGAGCTGTGCTCCGGGCCCAACCTCAACAAACAACGATTTGCCGTGTCTCGCTGCTTCGTTCAGAGCGTCGACGAATCGAACAGGTTGGCGTACTTGTTGTCCCCAATACGTTGGATCGGTCATGTCACTATCCGCGGCACTAGCGGTAACTGTGGAAATGATTTCGACTTGTGCTGGGCGTAGCGTGACCGACTTCAAATGAGAGATCAGCGGATTAACCGCGGGGGTCATCATTCTAGAGTGGAATGCGTGCGAGGTGTTCAAAGGTTTGTGCTTTATGCCATCTGCCTCAAGCCGCTCGATGAGGTCTGCGATTGCCTGGGTCGGTCCACTGAGGACATGTGCGTTCGGAGCATTGTGAGCAGCCAACTCAACGTCGTCAGAGAGATATGCTTCTACCTCCGCACTTGCGGCCATAACCGCCAGCATGGTTCCACTAGGTTGCTCGCCCATTAAGCGCCCTCTCTCGCAAACCGCTGACAACGCGTCCTCCAAAGTCATGACACCAGCGACAACGGCAGCAACAAATTCGCCAACACTGTGTCCAACGAGTCGATCGGGTTTTACACCCACCGCATCCAGCGCACGGAAGAGCGAGTACTCCACTGTGAAAATGGCAGGTTGGGCGTTTTCTGTTCGTGCGAGTAGCGCGGCCTTATCGTCGGTGGGTTCTCCGAGCAACAAGTCTTCAAAATCAATATCTCGAAATCGATTGACCACGGCGAGGCAATCCAGAATCGCCTCTGCAAACACCGAATTTTTGGCGGCGAGTTCTCGCGCCATACCGGGGTATTGGCATCCCTGACCGGTGAACATAAAGACGATGGGGAGCTTATCCCTTGGCGCTTTGATGAACGCCGAGCTGCTGTTGACTGCTTCCGGAATAGACTCTAACCGGTCAGCTATGACGGTGGCTCGCCAGTCCATTGTGACCCTTCGCTGCTGTAATGTGTAGGCTAGATCAGACAAAAGCAGATTGTCGTTTGATCTTGCAAACTCAGTGATCTCATGGATTGTCGCTTCAAGGCTGTCCTTGCTGTTCGCCGAAAATGGCAGGATCTGAAAGGGTGGCGTGGGTCCCACCCGGTCGGAAGTAGATCCGCTTCCGATCTCTGGCTTGTACGCTTCTAGGACGACGTGCGCGTTGGTGCCGCCAACCCCGAATGAACTGACGCCGCATCGCGCCGGGCGATCTTCGACGTTGATCGGCACATGATCGGCGGCCACAAAAAAGGGTGAGTTGGGAAAATCGATTTGTGGATTCGGACGATCAAAATGCAGCGTTGCCGGGTAGACCCCGTGCTTGAGACTCAAGACTGACTTAATCAATCCTGCGATACCCGCGGCAGCGACCAGATGCCCAAAATTACTTTTGACCGAACCGACGGCGCAGTACTGGGTTTGCTCACCCTCGCTGCCGAAAGCCTGCAGTAACCCGTCAACCTCGATGGGATCGCCAATCGGCGTTCCGGTGCCGTGTGTTTCGACAAAGTCCAGGTCTCTTGGAGAGATACCGGCGTCCGTAAAGGCTGCGCGAATCGCTTTGGATTGGCCCACTGCACTCGGCGCCGCGAAGCTCGATTTATCAGCCCCGTCGTTATTCAGTCCGACGCCCAGAATGGTGCCGTAGATTTGATCGCCGTCCTCGATGGCCTGCTCGAGCGGTTTGAGCAAAACCGCGCCGGAACCGGAGTTGAAAACAGTCCCCGCAGCGTTGCTGTCGAATGGTCGGCAGTGTCCATCAGGGGACAGCATGCTGCCTTCGACATAGCGATAGCCGGCGTTGACCGGAACATCGACAGACACACCACCTGCCAATGCCATTTCGCAATGGCCATCGCGAAGTGCTTTTACCGCCAGGGTGACGGCGACCAGTGATGTTGAGCATGCGGTATTGACGTTGATACTCGGTCCCGTCAGGTTCAGCTTGTGAGAGACGCGAGTGGTCAAGTAATCCTTGTCGTTGAAAAGCCGAGTCGGCAAATCGACCAGGTCGCCATTCTGGATCGCATTGGGCACGACGTTCTGTATGGTGTAAGTGTCCGTCCCACAGCCCGCGTAGACCCCGATATTTTGCGCCTTGTTCGGGGCGCACCCACCGTCCTCAAGCGCCGCCCAACAGGTTTCAAGAAAGACACGATGTTGCGGATCCAGTAGTGCCGCTTCGGCGGGTGTCATTTTGAAGAAACCTGCGTCGAAGCAATCGGCGTCTTCGATGATGCCGCGCGCTTTGATGTAGCCGGGCTCGTTCGCAATCGCCTGAACTGCTGGATCGAGCTCATCGTGTTCGAAGAAGGTGATCGACTCTTCCTTTGCCATCAGGTTCTCCCAGAACCCGCGCCAATCGCGAGCCCCCGGGAAGTTGAGTCCGATCCCGATAATCGCAATGGCTGAGCCGCCGCGTTTCTCTGTGTCTTGGGTCGACGTTTCCCCGACGTTCGTTGGATTCTCAATCAAGGCAATCTGTGACGAGAATTGATAGTTCTCAAAAACCTGCGCCGGTCGTAGCGCCACACCAAGCTGCTTCTTGATCAAGGCGATCAACTGCGTGGCTTTGACCGAGTTGCCACCAAGTTCGAAAAAATTGTCATCACTTCTGGGCGTGCCGCAGCCGAGTAAGCCATCCCAAATCTCAGCGAGCGTGCTTGAAATTTCATCCGCAGTAGCTTTGGTGTTTTGCTGTACGTCGCCAGCGAGTGAGGCGAGCAGCGCCTTTGTATCCACTTTCCCGGCCGGTGTAATCGGTAGACTCTCGATTCGGACTAACCGGCTGGGAATCATGTAATCGGGTAGTCGATCGATTAGGAACGCGGTCATCGTTTCTGTATTGACCGTTCGCGATGCTGGATTCTTGGGACGAACGAATGCGACTAGCTGACTGATTTTGTCGGTTTCACGTAAGACGACCGTGCTTAGGTCCGCCTGAGACCACTCGGCGAGATTCCGGCGGACTTCTTCGAGCTCGATTCGAAACCCTCGAAGCTTGACCTGATCATCGGATCGGCCGAGGAACTGGAATTCGTGGTCCGTGTCTCGATAACCCAAATCTCCTGTCCGATACGCGCGCTTGCCTGAAGATGGGTCACGCACAAAGCGGTTTGCTGTCTCATCCGGCATATCCAGGTAGCCGTGAGCCACACCAACACCTGAAACCAGAATTTCTCCGTGCACGCCATCGTCAACCGGTTGCAGATCCGCAGAGACGATAGTGACATCGACGCCGTCAATCGGCCTTCCGATAGGGATTCGTTCAGCAGACAAATCGTCGTGTGTGATCTTGTGGAAGCAGCATGCGATCGTTGTCTCGGTCGGTCCGTACTCGTTGACAATTGTCGAGTTCGGAAAACGTTGAAGCCAAGGTCCTATTGATCGAGCCGTGACCGCTTCGCCACCGACGACGATGACACACCGTCGTGCCGCGTCCACATCGTCTGAGACCAAAGGTGCCACTGCATCCAGATGCGAGGGCGATGAGTTGATCAGTCCATTCCAGCCACTGCCCGGTTCCAGTAGATTCGCGAGAACCTCCAGATCTTCGCCTTCCGGTGCGACGACAATGGGAGTGCCACAAATGAGTGGTGCGACCTGAGACAAGAGGGTGCCGTCAAACGAAACACCGGAACTCAGGCAGGCGCCGTCCAGGTCAGCCAGGCGGTATTCTCTGGCAGCCCATTCGCAGTAGTTGAGCAAGGCCGTGTGCGGCACTTGTACGCCCTTTGGGTTTCCCGTCGAACCCGATGTGCAGATGATGTAGGCAATATCCTCGCCGGCCGGCTCGGTATCCAATTCACGAGTGGTTTGCTCGACGGGAGGAAATTGACTATTCACGAATACCCTTCGAGGCACCGAAGGCTCGGTGTCCTGATCGTCGTCAGGCTCGGTGACCATGATCGCTGGCTGAATCAAATCGATCAGGGCTTCGCGTCGCTTTTTCGGTTGCCTGATTTCAAGTGGTACATAGATCGCACCGATCGAGACTGTCGCGAGCATCGTCGCGATCAAGTGCGTGGAACGCGGCAGTTGCACGAGCACGCGATCACCTTTCGCGACTCCGGCTTTTCGCAGTTCGTCTGCTATGGTGCAAGCCTTGTTCAGTACCTGACTGCGACTGAAGGTTGATCCGCTTTCGGTCAGGCACGGTGCGCCTGGAGCATCAGTGACGCGTTGTACAAACTCGTGCAGAAATGTCTCTGAAGTACTCATAATTCACGCGACCCCTACTTGCAGGGCATACGAGGTTCGCCAGCTGCCGTTGGGGTCTTGCGGCCTCAGGACTCGCTCCTCTTCCTGAATAATCGCGAGACGATACCCGTCACGCCGCCTCGACTCCGTTTGTCATCTGCTGACTGCTCTGTCGTGACAGCGTCAGGCTCGTTGGCGCCGTCTTCGCTATCGAGCAGCGGCTCTGCTAGGCGCGTGACTTCCCGTAGGTTTTCCATGATTAGAGCTTTGGGACGGAGCTGAGTGCCGAATCGCCCTGATGCCAGTTGGACCGCCTTGATGACGAGTAGAGAGTGACCGCCAAGCTGGAAGAAGTTGTCATCCGGGCCAATGTCGTCTGTGCCGATCAATTCAGCCCATATCTTGGCCATCTGAATCTGCGACTCAGACTCAAGCTCCGATTTCTGACCGGCTTGTTGCGTCAGTCTTTCAAGGCTCGGTAGGGCGTTGCGATCCACCTTGCCGTTCGGAGTCAGCGGAATCGAGTCGAGCTCGATCAGGTTGGACGGCACCATGTATCCAGGCAAGCGTTTGCGCAGGCCTTTCCGTATCGATGCAACAGACACCGGGGACTCTGCCTCAGACACAAAGTACCCGAGCAAACGAGAGTCGCCCTGTCCGGCATCGAAGACGCGTGCTGCGGCCTGTGAGACGCCGTTGATAGCGTTGAGCGCGGCTTCGATTTCGCCGAGCTCGATGCGATAGCCACGCAGCTTGATCTGATCGTCGAGTCGACCGAGGTGCTGGACCTCACCGTTGCCGAGCAGTCGTGCCCGATCACCGGTGCGGTAGATGCGCCCGTACTCGGGGTGGTCGATAAATCGCTCTTTGGTGAGCTCATCGCGGTTGTGATATCCGTCGGCCAGACCATCGCCACCGATGTACAACTCACCGGGCACACCGACCGGCTGGAGCTGCAGCGCTGGGTTAAGGATGTGCAGCTGCGTATTCGCAATGGGTGTGCCGATAGTGATGAGTTCGCCCGCATCCTTGATCTGCTTACACGACGACCAGATGGTGGTCTCGGTCGGGCCGTACATGTTCCACAACTCGCCGACGCGCGGTAGCAGTGTCTCAACGAGGTCCGGTGGCAGTGCCTCACCGCCGCACAGCACCTTCAGCTCGCGCTTGCCTTGCCAGTCCAGCCCGAGCAACAACCGCCAGGTGGCCGGTGTTGCCTGCATGACGTTGATGTCGTGCGTCTCGATGAGCTCGATCAAGCGGTGTCCATCGCTGGACTCATCCTGAGTGGCCACCACGACCGTTGCCCCTACGGTGAGCGGCAGCAACAACTCCAGCATCGAGATATCGAACGACAGCGTGGTGACCGCCAGCAACCGGTCGCCGGCGTGTATGCCGGGCTCGTGCGCCATCGTGTTCAGGAAGTTGGCTAGTGCTCGGTGTCCTACCGATACGCCTTTCGGCTTGCCGGTCGAGCCCGAGGTGTAAATGATGTAGGCCGCACCATCAGGATCGACTCGCGAGACGAAGGGCTCGGATGTCGTGGCCGACTCGATCGCGTGCCAGTCGCTGCGAAGATCAATCCGAGGCCGGTCTATCGACTGAGGCAGATCGGTGTTACAGATCACAAGCTGCGCATCGGTGTCCTCGACCATGAACGCTAGGCGCGCCTCCGGAAAACCCGGGTCGAGGGGCAGGTAGGTTGCACCGGTCTTCGCCACAGCGAGCATCGCTGTGAGCAAGTCCGTATCGCGCAGCAAGTACAGCCCCACAATCGAGCCTGGCCCAATGCCATGCTCGCTCGCCAAGCACCAAGCCAGACGATCCACCTGCGTATGTAGCGTCGCGTAACTTACAACTTCTGAGCCACATACCACCGCGCTCGCATCCGCCGACGCGCCACTCGAGGCTACCAGCGACACAACGTCCGATGCCGAATATCCCGCCGAGCTCGTGTTCAAGCGCTCGTAGTCTTCCTGATCCGGCTGTGGCAGCGCATTCAACATCGCCAGCGGCTGCGAGGGATCGTCCACCATCAAACGAAGTGTTGTCAGGAAGGTCTCTCTTAAGCCTTCCATATGTCGCGGATCAAAGTAAGCACGACGATACTGAAACGCACCATCGAGACCCTCTGCGGAATCTCGAACCCAGAACTCCAGATCGGTTTCGGTGCTGTCTTCACCAGGGTTGATGCGTTCAAGCATCATTTCGCCGAGTTGCCCCTTCCGTTCTCTTGCATCCTGGAAGGCGAAGAACACCTGAAAAATCGGATTGCGCTCAATATGGCGAGACAAGTTCAGTTCCCGAACGAGATCTTCGATGGGGACATCGGGATCTGCAAAGGCATCGACGCAAGTGCTGCGAACTTCGCTCAAAAATTCGCGGATTGTCACCGGATTCAGAAGGTTAATCTTTAGTGGTAGCGCACCCACAAAAAGTCCGACTAAATCCTTGCTTCCGGGAACGTCACGTCCAGACATCGGCGTGCCTATGACCAGTTCACTTCGCGCCGTCCAACGCGAAAGCGTATGCGCGTACGCCGCCAGCAGCATCATGTACGGCGTCACATTTTCCTGTTCGCACACAGCCCTCAAGCGACGCATTTCGCCCGCTTCGATCCGGATTGGAATCGCAGCGAGTTTGGCTGGATCAACGTCCGGACCAGGATTAAAGTCCCTGAAAATCTCCAGCATGTCCGGTAAAGGCGTCAGTCGTTCTCGCCAACGTGTCAGCGCCGTTTCACCGTGAACGCCCGTCTGTGTCTGGCGCTTCCAATGACAATAGTCCCGATACCCGTAATCATGCTGCGCAAGAGATGGTTCCTGCCCGGAAATCATGGCTCGATAAATGGCGTTCAGCTCTGCGTAAAAAACATCGAAAGACCAACCATCAAAGACGATGTGGTGCGGCATGAAAAAGAGTGCATGGTCGTTCTCGGCCAGCACAAACAAACGGCACCGGTATGGCCATTCAATTGCCAGATCAAACGGCGTGGAGATTTGAACCTTGATCCAGTCAAGCGCGCTCGAAACCGGATCGACCGAATCCGATAAGTCGACGAGTTCGAGGGAGGGTGACTCGCTTGCGTCTCCGATGAACTGCACAGTTTCTTGCTCATGCATCGAGAAGCGTGTCCGGAGCGCGGTCTGTCGTTGGATCAGAAAGTCGAAACTCTGCTGCAGTGCCTCGATATCCAACTCACCTCGAAGTCGGAACGCGGACGGCAGGTTGTAAAATGTCGCTTCCGGAAAAAGTTGGCTGACCAGCCACATCCTGTGCTGCGATGGCGACAAGTGCGCAGGGGTATCGAGATCTAGTTTCTCGACGTCAATCGTTGCGCTGGCCGATGAGTTCTTGCCCTCGCTTTCGGCAACGATTCTGGCGATTGCTTTCGCGGTCGAATCGAAGAAAAAATCGCTCAAGCCGATTTTGGTACCGTGCTGCTTCTCGATGGTGTGGGTCACCCAAATGGCGGTCAAGGAATGGCCGCCGATCTGAAAAAAGTTGTCATTGGGACCGACGTTGTCATGGCCAAGCTGAGCCTTGTAGATTTCGACAATAGACGCTTCAATCGGCGTCATCGCTTCCGGAGTGACGGCCGAGACCGGTAGTGCTGGATCCAAAAGGGCACCGGCGTCTTCGGCAAGCGCGCGTCGGTCGATTTTGTTGTTCGGCGTGACGGGTAACTGCCTCAGTGCGATAAAGTGCTGCGGAATCATGTATTCCGGTAGTTGCTTCTGCAAAGCCGCGCGCATGACGGACGCATCCACTGTGCGCGCATTCTCGTAGACACAGAAAGCGACGAGGCGCTCGTCACCGTGGTTGAGTGTGCGGACAGATGCTGCGGCCTGTGAGACGCCGTTGATAGCGTTGAGCGCGGCTTCGATTTCGCCGAGCTCGATGCGATAGCCACGCAGCTTGATCTGATCGTCGAGTCGACCGAGGTGCTGGACCTCACCGTTGCCGAGCAGTCGTGCCCGATCACCGGTGCGGTAGATGCGCCCGTACTCGGGGTGGTCGATAAATCGCTCTTTGGTGAGCTCATCGCGGTTGTGATATCCGTCGGCCAGACCATCGCCACCGATGTACAACTCACCGGGCACACCGACCGGCTGGAGCTGCAGCGCTGGGTTAAGGATGTGCAGCTGCGTATTCGCAATGGGTGTGCCGATAGTGATGAGTTCGCCCGCATCCTTGATCTGCTTACACGACGACCAGATGGTGGTCTCGGTCGGGCCGTACATGTTCCACAACTCGCCGACGCGCGGTAGCAGTGTCTCAACGAGGTCCGGTGGCAGTGCCTCACCGCCGCACAGCACCTTCAGCTCGCGCTTGCCTTGCCAGTCCAGCCCGAGCAACAACCGCCAGGTGGCCGGTGTTGCCTGCATGACGTTGATGTCGTGCGTCTCGATGAGCTCGATCAAGCGGTGTCCATCGCTGGACTCATCCTGAGTGGCCACCACGACCGTTGCCCCTACGGTGAGCGGCAGCAACAACTCCAGCATCGAGATATCGAACGACAGCGTGGTGACCGCCAGCAACCGGTCGCCGGCGTGTATGCCGGGCTCGTGCGCCATCGTGTTCAGGAAGTTGGCTAGTGCTCGGTGTCCTACCGATACGCCTTTCGGCTTGCCGGTCGAGCCCGAGGTGTAAATGATGTAGGCCGCACCATCAGGATCGACTCGCGAGACGAAGGGCTCGGATGTCGTGGCCGACTCGATCGCGTGCCAGTCGCTGCGAAGATCAATCCGAGGCCGGTCTATCGACTGAGGCAGATCGGTGTTACAGATCACAAGCTGCGCATCGGTGTCCTCGACCATGAACGCTAGGCGCGCCTCCGGAAAACCCGGGTCGAGGGGCAGGTAGGTTGCACCGGTCTTCGCCACAGCGAGCATCGCTGTGAGCAAGTCCGTATCGCGCAGCAAGTACAGCCCCACAATCGAGCCTGGCCCAATGCCATGCTCGCTCGCCAAGCACCAAGCCAGACGATCCACCTGCGTATGTAGCGTCGCGTAACTTACAACTTCTGAGCCACATACCACCGCGCTCGCATCCGCCGACGCGCCACTCGAGGCTACCAGCGACACAACGTCCGATGCCGAAAACTCTATCGCGGTCCCTGCTGGTTCATTGCTTGCGTGCTGCTGGTCAGCGAGCTTGAGCGTAGCAACCAGTTCATTCGGATTCTCATTCGCAGCGCGCAGCACCTGGCAGTACATCTGGAGCCATGATCTGACCGAAGCTTCCGAGTAAATCGAGTCCGAAAACATGGTCTCGATTCGCATGCCATCGTTGCTCGGCACAACGTTCAACGACAACTCGAAGTTCTCTGCGACTCGGGCGACGCCGTCCACAGAACACTGCGCGGATCCAAACTGATACAAATCGCTAGCCTGGTCGATATTGAACAGTACGGAAACGAGCGGAATGCGACTGCGGTCCTGATGGGTGGCGACTTTCTGGACTAACGTGCCGAACGTGAAATTGGAGTGCTCGGTCGCAGCGATGATCTTCTCGCGGATGTCCTGGGCGAGCCTCGCAAATGTCGTATCACTCGCGATTTGGGCACGTATCGGCAACGTCTGCACGCAGTGCCCGACCAAACCACCGAGCCCGGGGTTGGATTGCCCCGCGAGCGGTAAGCCGACCGCGATGTCGTCGTTGCCGCTCAGTCGATGGAGCAACGTCGCGAACCCTGCCATCATGACCGTCACAACAGAGCACCGCAGACCTCGTGCCAGATCTTCGATTTGCGTTGTCAGCTCACGCGGCACGATCTGGTCGATCCGACCCGCTGAAAATCGTCTTACCGCCTGACGCTTCTGATCCACCGGTAGGTCCAGCGGTGGAGGCGGACTGTTGAATTCGCTGACCCAGTATTCGACATCGTCACCCGGTTCGAGCGCCGCGAGCTGAGCGTAGTCGACGTAGGACGGGGCATGCGGTAGATCTGCGATCGATTCCGGCTCGTTATAGAGCTGAACGATTTCCTCTTCGATCACCGCGAACGACCATCCGTCAGCGATCACGTGGTGGGCGAAGAGCAGCAGCTCGTGTTCTTTGTCAGCGAGCTTTGCAATCACGACCCAAAACAAAGGTCCTTCCTGCAGGTTGATCGGCCTCGTAGCGAACCCGTCGCAAAGATCCTCAAGTTGCGTCTCACGCGTCTCGGGTGTTGCGTCAGAGAGATCCAACACGTCGATAGGCGTCTGGTGGTCCTCCAGCAAGCACATCCGATCGCCGCGACCTGTGATGACGACATGCAATGCGTCATGTCGGTCTGTCACATTGCGGATAGCGGCGTGGAGCCGATCGAGGTCCAGGCTGCCCGTGATACGGAGTCTCGAGGATTCGTTGAAGGCGAGGTTTGCCTCATCGCTCATTTGAGCGGAAACAATAATCTCTCGCTGCGCTTCCGTGGTTGGACTGAGGCGTTTTATGGCACCAGTTCTAAATGGATCGAAATGGACCGCCTGGTACTTCATGGGTGGATCGTCCTCTCCGACCGAGTTCAGGCATCGCCAACTTTCAGGAAGTTGCCATCGCCGTCCGGATCCGCGACGAACCAACCTGGATTACCGTCCTCGTCTCGACCGAGCAGAGCGCCCTCCACAGGCGGCTCCTCCTCGTTGCGCCTCAGGACGCGGTGGGCAGCGAGTTTGTCACCGTCCAACAAGTCGTTGAGTATCAGCTCGCAAACGGATTCCCGGAATGCATCAACAAAAGACTCAAGTTCGTCTTCGGTGTGGGCTGTACTCACAAATACAGGTCGCCCATCCTGAACATGGAATCCATAGAGGCGCATCAAAACGAAAAACAACGGCATGTACGTTGCTTCGCGAGGTGCATTGATTTCCAACCATGACGAGCAGTGATGGACCTCGATCGTCGACGACACGCTATCGAGGAATTCGCACAGCGTCTCGGCTAACTGCGTTGTCTTTGCTCCCAGGTCCTCTTGCAACGCGGGGCCGCTTTGCTTGAGTTTGAGCAACACAGCGTGGGCGGCCGCGAGCGCCACAGGATGACGCACGAAGGTACCTGCGAAATACGTCACGCCGGCCGTTGGTGTTGAATCATCGCCGAAAGACCAGTGTCCTCCGTCCAGGGCGTCCATGAAGCGGGCGTTGCCCGCAATGATGCCGAGCGGATAGCCGCCGCCGATAATTTTCCCGTAGGTTGCAAGGTCCGCCTTGATGTCGAAAAACGCCTGCGCGCCGCCTTGATGTACGCGGAACCCGGTTACGATTTCATCAAAGATCAGCGCCGCTCCAGTCGCATCGCAAATCTCCCTGAGGCGGTGCAGCAGTTCGCGCGGCTGCGTCTGTGGTTCGCGGCTCTGAATCGGTTCGACTAGGATTGCAGCCAGATCGTCAGAAAACTCATTGATGACGTCAAGCGCAGCCATATCGTTCCATGGCAGAACGACGAGATTCGCCGTCGATTCGCGCGGTATTCCGGGCGCTGCAGGCAATCCGGTTCCGTCGCGACCTTTCCTGTAAATCGCCTCGTCGACGATGCCATGATAGGCGCCATCAAATACGACGACCTTGCTGCGACCGGTAACTGCCCGCGCCAACCGAATTGCACCCAGCACGGCTTCGGAGCCGGTGCTGGCAAACGCGCATCGTTCGACGCCGGTCAGTTCGCAGACCAATTTTGCAACCGCACCGGTGAGCTCGGACTGCGGCCCAGTCTCAATACCATCCAAAATCTGTTGATTGACGGCAGAGACGATGAATTCGGGAGAATGGCCGAACAGGATCGGGCCAAAACCCAAGACGTGGTCTACATACTCGTTGCCGTCGAGATCCCAGATTTTGGAGCCCTTAGATCGGTTGGTGACGAGCGGGTAGATCATCTCCTTATATAGCGCGTTAAAACCCGACACGGTTCGCGGATCTGCAAGATACGCGCGATGCTCCTGCGCATAGCTTTTCGATGAAGGCGTTTTCGCGGTGTAACGGCCAACAAGGTTCTCGATGAACGTTCGCTGTCGATCCGAAAGCGGTGACTTGGATGTCTTCGTGATTTTCGCGCCTCTGCCGCCTTTGAGTTCGGCCGTCGGCTTGTTTTGGTCAGTGACCGGTTCGCTGGGCTTCGCGGAAGAAGCCGGTTGGTCAACAGAGTGCCGCGCACCGTCAGTCGTGGTGGGCACTGCATGCGCTACGGTTGTCGCGCCAGCCGACAAAAGGTTGAGCTGTTGCTGCATCAATGACAACTGCGCTTGTATAAGCTGTTCCACAGCAGAGTCGGATGCACCTGAGGCAACGGATGACCACTGGACGTTTTGCAGAAGTGATTGGTTGGGTGCGAGATCCTGGGGGGCATGAAGATCCCCCGCGTCGGGCGACGTTGCTCCTGCGGGTTCCTCAGCGTCCACCACACCCTGGTCCTTTAGATAGCTACACAGCGCGCCGATCGACGATTCTGAATCGCTCATTTGGCGAAACGTAACCTCGACGCCGAACTGCTTGGTAATCGCTTGGCTTGCCTGAGTCAGAAACAGCGAATCCAGCCCGAGCTCAAAGAAGTCTGTCCCATCGTCAGCATCGCCGAGGTCGAGGCCAGAACTATATTCCAATACGTCGACAATGCGCTGACGGACACTTGCTGCGTTACTCATTCGATCCCCACCGTCTTTTTTTTATTGGTTCGCGCTGATATCGACCGAACTCGCGCGACTTATCCTTGGTTTGCGCTGGTCCCCCCAGAGCGAAGTTTGCATCCGGAACGAACACGCGTCCGGGCCAAGAACACTACCATTAAACACCCTAATTTCGCGTTATTAACAGAAAATTACGTTGCGGTGGTTAACAGAACTCGATGTGACCAGCGTCACAAACCTCGACCACTGTGGCCATTCGTAAGCGTTGCCATTCAATTGGGACTGCCAGCTCGGATGGAAGATGTCTTGAATCCCATATTTGGCATACCAGGACTTGCACCGCCTCTCACATAGGACCTGTCGCCGCGCGTGTGGCTATCCCATGGGGCTTGATCGAGATCTGACGCTAGCCAAGCGGTCGATCTTCGGGTGATCATCGCAAGCTGAGGTGTGCGGTGATGTTATGTGAACTGGCTGGCGACTAGTCGAGGCTATTGGCAATCCATTGA
>JBCAZH010000023.1:0-45616 GCA_038533155.1 Pseudomonadota bacterium
GCATCAGTTGCGCATCGAATCGGCGCATCGGCTCATTCAACGATTTCAGCATCGACTCAAATTTCTCATCGTATTCAGACTTCGCACGGTGAGCGAAAAGGTCAGGGTGGGCCGCGCGCAACCCACCGTACAGCGCGGTCAAATCTTCTCTCAACGCTTCCGCGGAGATGACTTCGTCCCATTCGGGTGTGTCAGCAGCGTGCGCCGGACCTGCCAGGCATGGCGCGATGCAAAGCGTGATGCAGAACAGCTGTTTAATTAAGTTCATGTGTGAGTCTCCAGTAAAACCTGGTGTGGATTCTCAATATCCAGGCCATCGATGCCATGTCGACAGCTTCCTCGTTTCCTGACGAAATCCTGACATCAATTGAATCAGTCAGTTATGCGACACTTAGCGTATGAGTAAGCAACCCAGTCATGAGCAAACGCACCTAGATTGGTCTCGCCACCCGTTTGATCTAGGACCTTGGCGGGTCGACCCGACGACGGGACGCGTCGCGAGTAACGAAAAAGAAGTAATGCTTGAGCCGCGCCTGATGGCTTTGCTTGTGCTGTTGGCTCAGCACGATGGGCAGGTGCTGTCGCGGGATCAGATCGAGGCCGCGCTGTGGTCCGATGTTGTTGTCGGTGAGGATACGGTCGCCCGCACAGTCTCGCGGCTGCGTCGCGCGCTGGGTGACTCCGCGAAATCGCCCGAAATCATCGAAACGCTGCCAAAGCGCGGCTACCGCTTAATCGCACCAGTCCGTGGTATTGAGTCTGACGATGGACGGTCGAAACCGCTCAAACGCGGCCTGGTTCCAGCCCTCGCAGCCGCATTCGCTTTAGTCGTGGTGGCGTGGTTCGCGACGACGTACGAGCAAGATGCTACGCCCGATGCGGCAGCAGACCCACTCGTCAACGACATCGAGCGGGCCGATGATCTTTATATGCGCTTTACGCGAGCCGACAACGAGGCGGCGATCGGCCTCTACGAGCGAGTGTTGGCGAGTGCGCCCGATAACGCTCGAGCGCAGGCCGGGATGGCCAACGCTCTGGTTCAGCGTGTCGTTCGATGGCCGCGCGGGTCCAGTTCGAGCGGCGTAACTACGCTGACTGAGGCGCTCAATCAAGGGACGATGAGCGATCCACAAGCGCAAGCGGTCCTAAGTCGTGCTTCAGCCATCGCGGAGCGCGCCGTTCGACAGTCGCCGAAGGATCCAGATGCGCTGAAGTCGTTGGCATTCGTGTACACCGCGCAGGGGGATCTCGAGCGCGGTGTCGAGTTGTACGAGCGGGTGCTCACGCTCGACGGTGACGCCTGGCCGGCCATGGTGAATCTTGCCGAAATCTGGATGATGCGCGATGAACCGCGGCAAGCGCTGACTTACCTCGAGGATGCATGGTCGGCGATGTCACGCGCGTACGACTATGAGCCGCAGCGCGTGGGCCCATGGCAAGTGGCGTTCGGTGTCTTGATCGGCGAAACCTACGAACAACTGGGCGAGATCGCGGATGCTGAGTTGTGGTATCGACGGGCGCTGAGCGAAGCGCCGTATGAGCCGGAGGCAACGGTGCGGCTTGCAAAGCTGCTGGCTCGGAATGGTGAGTCTGAGGAGGCCAGGTTGTTGTGCGAAGCATTAGACGCGCGTATCGGTCCTTACCCGGGATGCGACATCCAATAGGAATGCCGGTCGTGACACCAAAAAACATGACACGCACAGCGCGATGCACGCTTGTCGTTCAATAGCCGCGCGCGGCAAGATAAGACATGGCCAAAAAGACGCAAGTCTTCATCCTGGAAGATGACGAGCAGACCCGCCTCAGCCTGATCAATCGATTGGAACGAGAGGCGCGGTTTGAGGTGTGTGCCAGCGCCGGTACGATCGGCGAAAGCGTGCCATTGTTAAAGACGCAGAGGCCGGACGTGCTTTTGGTTGATCTGCAGCTGCCGGACGGTGAATCTTTCGGGCTAATCGCTGCCCACACCGAGCGCGCCCCGGATGTGCCGGTTCTTGTCATCTCAGTATTTGGTGATGAGAAGCGTGTGGTCAGCGCTATCGAGGCTGGGGCGCAGGGCTATCTTCTGAAAGATGATGCGGGTGAGGATTTGACGGACGCGATTGACCAAGTATTGGCCGGCGAAGCGCCGATCTCCCCGGCGATCGCGCGTCATCTGATTCGCCGTTTTCAGGTCGCATCGACCGGTGGTGCGCCTAAAGAGACTGCGCCGCGACAAGACGTGCTCTCGGAGCGTGAGATTGAAGTGCTGCGGTTGGCATCGAAAGGTCTGACCTACCAGGAGACCGCCAAGATGTTGGGGGTGAGTGTGAACACGGTTGGAACCTATACGCGCCGCGTCTACCAAAAGCTCGCTGTATCGTCTCGGGCTGAGGCACTGTTCGAGGCACGTCAAATGGGTTTGATGTCCGTCGACGAGTAGCACCCGGCGACGCAGATGGTTGCCCGTAGGTTTTCAACACTCGAACTGATTGGCTTGGGCGCTTTGTATGTCCTGGCACCTGCCGTGGTTTTACTCGGACTGTATTTTGTCGATCGTCCGGACAGCCCGCCGCCAGATCACCTGATTCAACCCACGTTCTTTCAGCACAGTTTTGTTGAACGACCCCCCGTATCGGGTTGGCGAGATATGTCCGTCGATCAACCACGGGGACGTGACGAGACAGAGCCTTTTACAAGCATCTGGTATCAGCTACCGCTAGAGGGCCTACCTGAAAATCCAGCGCTGCTGGTTGTGTTTCCTCACGCCATGCTCGATGTGTGGCGTAATGATCAGCGCTTGTATTCGAGCGGTGAAGTTCGGCAGCCGCTGCGCTACGAACGAATGCCGATCATCGTGCCGATCGGGGGCGTGTCCGGTGGTGATCGCCTGACAGTTCGGATGTCGCGCCAATCGTCATGGTCCGGTCTCGGCGCGCGTGTGTACATCACGACCGCCGAGCAGGCATTGCGTACGACCCGTTCGATTCGACAGATTCACCTCGTATTACCATGGCTAATCCTCGCATTTATGGCGGCATTCGGTATTGCAGTGGGTCTGATGTATTTCTTGCGCCCGTCACAGACTGCCTATGGCTGGTATGCGTTGATGGTCACACTGTGGGGTTTGAAGACCTGGCATCTGCTGGTGGAGTCTGTGCCATTTCTTCACTTTCTCTGGTTCTCGCTAGGTTTCGTGCTGCTCTTGTGGCTGGTGGCGGAGTTGTATTTCGTCAACCGTTACTTCGCTATTGACGGCTATCGCGCGGAACGATGGGTCAGTGTGATTTCAGTGGTTGGTCTTGCCGTGTTTGTCATCCTTGCTTTGAAAGCGCAGGGATCGCTTGGCTTCGAAATTCTCTATTTCAATGCCCGCGTGGTGCTCAATCTCTGGTTCCTGCTCGTCGCGTTCTACATCGCATCACGTTACTTCGTGGCGATACGCCAACGCGCCGATTTCGATAGTGTCAGCCTTTGGGTCGCGTCCGGCGTTGTGGTTGGCGTTGGGATCCGAGATATCCTGTTCGAGCAGAGTCTACCCATCAATATCGTCATTCCCGGCACCACATACTACTTGCAGTATGCGGTGGTCGTGCCACTTGGTCTGTTCGGTGTCCAGTTGGTTCGTCGTTTCGTGCGCGACTCTCGTTTAGCTACCCTGCGCAACGAGGAGCTCAATCAATTGGTCGATGCGCGCACACGCGCGTTGGAGCATAGCTACAAAAAACTGGGTGAAGAAGAACGATTGCGAGTCTTGGCCGAGGAGCGCGCCCGGTTAATGCGTGACATGCACGACGGGTTGGGTGGGCAACTAGTGCATGCGCTTGCCCTCAGCGAACGTGCGGATGACCCGGATCTGCAAAGATCGCTGCGACTCGCTTTGGACGACTTGCGCTTGATCGTCGATTCGCTATCACCGAGCGAAGACGGATTGCAGGATCTTCTGGCATCCTATCGGCACCGTATCAGCAAGCTGTTGCAGCGCCAGAATATCGACGTCGAGTGGCATATCGACGACGATGTTGCGACGCCGGATTTGCGGCCCGATGCGGCGTTGAGCATTCTCCGAATTCTGCAAGAGGCCGTGACCAACGCTGTGCGGCATGCCGATTGTGATCGCTTGATCATCAGCCTATCGCAAAACGCGGATATTTTGGTTCTGTCGGTGGCGGACAATGGCTGCGGGATGCCCGAGGATGTGACCGAGCACGGCATCAACAACATGCGCGTGCGCGCCAATGAAATCCGCGCGCAAGTTCAAGTGAAGTCCAGTCCGGGCAGCGGTACGAAGATCACTCTGTTGATTCCATTGGAGCATACCGTCTGACGTCGAGGCGCGATGCTCGTTACGGGTATACTTGGCGTCCATGGCTATAACGATTCCCGATTTTTCGACCGGCAATGTCTTGGTTGCTGGTGATGTCATGCTGGATCAATACTGGTTCGGTGCCACAGAACGCGTGTCGCCCGAAGCTCCGGTGCCGGTGGTCCGAGTCTCGGTCGATGAAGAACGTGCAGGCGGTGCAGCCAACGTGGCGGTGAACCTCGCCATGCTCGGATCGAATGTAAGCCTTATCGGCGCTGCCGGCGAAGATGACGCCGCTGAACGTCTGCAACGCTTGCTGACCGATGCAGACGTGGACACGGTGTTGGTCCGTGATCCGGACAGACCAACCACCACCAAACTACGCGTCCTGTCGCGTGGGCAGCAGCTGATCCGACTCGATCGAGAAGAAATCGGGGCGCAGGCGGCATTGCTGCCTGAACTGAAGTCGCGGGTCCGTGAACAACAGGTCGTGATTTTGTCCGACTACGGCAAAGGCGCCCTGGCGGATGTCGCTGGTTTGATCGAGATTGCGAACGCTGCCGGCGCGTTGGTGTTAGTCGATCCCAAAGGCAACGATTTTTCGCGTTATCGCAACGCAGGATTGATCACGCCCAATGAAAGCGAGTTTCGCGCAGTTGCTGGCGACTGGGCGGACGACGATGAGCTCGTGCGCAAAGCGCAGGACCTTGTGCATGAGTTGTCGCTGAGTGGCTTGCTCGTTACCCGCAGCCAACGCGGGATGTTGCTGGTAACGCCCGATGACGAGCCGTTTCATTTGTCGACCGAAGCGCGCGAGGTTTTCGACGTGACCGGCGCCGGCGATACGGTGATCGCGACGCTGGGTGCAGCGATTGCATCCGGGTGTTCACTACGCGATGCCGTTCAGCTTGCCAACCTTGCGGCAGGACGGGTTGTTGCCAAAATCGGTGTCGCTGGCGTGACGCCGGCTGAGCTGAGAGTTGCGTTGCATCGTCGTGGTAAGGGTGGTCGGGAAGCGGTCGACGAAAAATCACTGTTGGCGCTGGTGGATGAGGCGAAACAGTCTGGCGAGCGAGTTGTGATGACCAACGGCTGTTTCGATTTGCTTCATGCCGGGCATGTCGCTTACCTGGAGGAGGCGAAGTCGCTGGGCGATCGATTGATTGTCGCAGTCAACGATGACGCGTCCGTCGCGCGGCTGAAGGGCGAGGGGCGCCCGATCAACCCGGTTGAAGATCGCATGATGGTGCTCGCAGGGTTGGCAGCAGTCGATTGGGTTGTGCCGTTTTCAACCGATACGCCACAACCGCTGATTGAGTCGGTATTGCCGGATGTGTTGGTGAAGGGCGGCGATTACGCGGTCGACGATATTGCCGGCGGACGTGCGGTATTGGCCAACGGTGGGGAAGTTCGAGTGTTATCGTTCCGCGAGGGGCGCTCCAGCACAGGGATCATCGAGCGAATTCTCAGCAGTCGTTAATCGCTGTGCGTGTTTTCTACAATATTCTCGTTACGCTCGGCTTACCGTTCGTGGCGATTTATTGGGCGATCCGTGCCTTATCTGACGCCGAGTATCGAGCGAATCTCGGACAGAGGTTTGGATTTGGTTACCCGCCACGGCCTTCCGGTCGCCTGGTTTGGGTGCACGCCGTGTCAGTCGGTGAGGTACAAGCCTCGGCGCCACTGGTACGCGCTATTCAGGAGCGAATGCCTGGCGCCCACCTATTGCTCACCACTGTGACACCAACCGGTGGAGATCGTGTTCGGCTGTTGTTCGGCGATACCGTAGAACATGCGTATGCGCCGTATGACCTCGGCGCAGCGGTGAGGCGGTTTTATCGCCATGTCCGTCCGGATCTTGCGATTATCGTTGAGACCGAACTATGGCCGAATCTGTACCACCAGGCTGGGGTTCGAGATGTACCGCTAGTTTTGGCCAGCGCCAGAATCTCGCCGCGCTCGATGCCGAGATACCGTCGTCTCGTTGGCCTCTTTCGTGAAGCGTTGTCCAACGGCATCATTATCGCGGCGCAGAGTGAGGTTGACCGTCAGCGGTTCATCGAGCTTGGCGCACTGCCGGAAAGAACGTTTGTCAGCGGTAATATCAAGTTTGATGTCGAGTTCAACGTCGGTGTCGCACAACAAGGCCGCGAGTTGCGAGACCAGTGGTTCCCTCGCCGTCCGGTGTGGGTAGCGGGCAGCACCCACGAGGGCGAGGAAGCGATAATCCTCGATGCGCATGCGCGTGTGCTCGAGCAAGTACCGGACGCCTTGCTGATTCTCGTTCCCCGCCATCCGCCGCGATTCGAAGAGGTCGCGGAACTATTGACGAAGCAAGGTGTGCGGTTCGAGCGCCGATCGCGAACCAATCACTCATTGGATCATGCAGAGGTTCTACTGGGCGATACGATGGGAGAGCTGAACATGTTTTATGCAGCGGCTGATGTGGCCTTCGTTGCAGGTAGCCTCGTGCCGATTGGGGGGCATAACCTGCTGGAACCGGCGAGGCTCGGAAAACCGGTGATTACAGGGCCCCACCTATTCAATGCGCAAGACATCGCAACTATGTTTACCGATAGTGGCGCCGCCCAGATCGTCGAGGATGCACAGTCGTTGGCCCAAAAAATTCTCGACCTAATCTCTGACGAAGACGCCTGCCTGCGGATGGCCGACAACGCCGCGGGTTTGATCTCGGCCAATCAAGGGGCAGTGAATCGGCTCCTGGATCGCCTGGAGCCGATTCTCTGAACTGCTGGTTATGAACCCAATAGGCCGTTGATCTTCTCGAGATCTTGCACGCGCAGGTTCCCTGCGGCTTGCTTCAATCGGAGCACGTTGAGCAGGTAGTCATAGCGCGCACGAAGAAACTGTGTTCTCGCATTGAACAGATTTCGCTGCGCATCTAGCACATCGACGGTGGTTCGCGTACCCACTTCAAAACCTGCTTGCGTGGCTTCCAACGCGGTTTCCGCCGAACGCAGCGCTTGCTGCAGGGCTTTGGTTCGAGAAATCTCGGTCAACACTCCAAGGTAGCTATCGCGTGCTAGCCGTTCTGTCTCCCGGGCTAGTCGTTGCACTCGTTCACGCGCGGCTCGGTGAAGGTGGACCGCTTCTTTCACCCGAGAATTGTTCCGCATGCCCGTAAACACCGGCACCGAAAATTGCAGCGAAATGCTCTCTTGGTCAGAACCAAAGGCAGTCGGGAAAAAATCCGATCCGGCGTTTGATCGCTCACCCGTCGATTCTTGATTGCGTCGTGAGACGATCAAATCGAGCGTTGGCAGACGCGCCCCTTGGCGCACGCTGACTTCCTTGCTCGCAACCTCTGCATTGATTCGACCAGCGACCAGATCCAGGTTTTGCTCAAGGGCGAGTCGGACCCAGTCTTCCTCGACGGCAGGCTGAGGGGATTCCAGCGGAATTTCTCCCGTCGGTTCCGCTAGGTCTGAAATCGGTGTGCCAGTGATTTCCGTTAACAGATAGTTGGCAGTTGCCAGCGTGCGCTTGGCGGCGATTTCGTCGGCAACCGCTTGGTCGAATGCGGCTTGTGATTCCTGAACGTCGGTAATTGCGATCAGTCCGACCTCGAAGCGCTTTTGTGACTGATCCAGCTGTTTCGCGATGGCCTCTCGGTTAGCTGAGCTTGCTTCTAAGGAGTCTTCCGCGGCCAACACATCAAAGTAGCGCTCCGCGACACGCAGCAAGAGGCTCTGTTGCGCCGACTCATAGGTAACCTGCGCTTCGGCGACACGTTTGTTGGCTTGTTGTAGGCCCGCAATCTGCTGCCAATTGAATACGGTTTGTGTCAGTTGGAGTTCCCACTGAGAGAATTCGTTGTTTCGATCTTCGAAGGGTGCCGTGACGTTAATAATCCCAGTAACCTCTTCGGTGACCGGGTCGATGATCTGCTGCTGGAACAAGTTGTCGCCTTCAGACTCCGAACGTTGTTCAAAGGCGGTTGCCGTAATCTGCGGCAGGAGCAGCCCCCGCGCCTGTGGCATGAGTTCCTCACTCGCCAGGCGGTTTGCCTCCGCCTCTCGGATCAGCGGATCCGACTGCAGTGCTTGTTGGTATACCTCCAGCAAATCGGCTGAATGGCTCGATTGGGATGCTGCGCCAAAGGCGAGCAGGGCAAGGGTCCATTTGGTTTTCATCAGAGCTTCCACGTGTTAGGCGCGATGGTGTTATAGTCGACTAACACACTATATCGGTGAGGCTCTGTCGAGGTCAATACCTATTCAGACTCGAATCCACATCGATTGCCCACCGGTCGATGCCACCGTCGATATTCAACGTTCGCGTGATGCCCTTCGTGGCCAAAAACGCCTGTGCTTGGGCGCTACGGCCGCCGTGATGGCACATCAACGCGATCGGAAGGGTGGTCGGGATTTCATCGAAGCGCTCGACGAATTCGCTGAGCGGGACGTGCAGTGCGCCTGCAATCTGCACTACTTCGAGTTCGGGTGCCTCTCGCACGTCGACAATCGTCCAAGTCCCGTCGGCGAGCGCTTGTGCAGCTTCGGTGGGTGTGCAGATCTGCATTTTTAAAACTCGAAACTTGGTCGCGGTCCGAGGTTTTGCAGGTACGGTAGCTGAGTCTCAAACAACGCTTCACGCTGCCAACGATCTTCGGCCAATCGCTCAATTCTGAAGGCGGTCATCGTCGGCCCTCTACCCTCGACGATGAACAACCGGCCACCTTCTTGTAGCGCTGATTCAAACCGAGCGCGCGAATGCGCGACTGCGCCGCCAACGACGATGACATCGAAGCGCTCATTCGGCAGCGACTCGCTTGCATCCGCCTCAGCAAACTCAACTCCTGATATGCCGGTGCGCTCCAGGCTCTCTCCGGCCTGTGCGAGCAGCGCTCCGCTAATCTCGAGCGCTAGAACAGAGCCACCCAACTCGGCAAGGCATGCACTCAGGTAGCCACTACCGCAGCCGATTTCGAGTACGCGATCGCCGATTTTGGTGCCGACGGCCTGTAAGATTCTGCCTTCCATTCTGGGCGTGAAAGTGCGTTCTCCGCCGCCAATCGGGATGGAAACGTCCGCATAGGCCGCGTTCTGCCAAGCAGCCGGCAGGAAAGCCTCTCTGGGCAGTGAATTCATCACTTCCAGCACTCGATCATCAACCACGTCCCAGGTACGAATTTGCCCGAGTACCATGTGCTCGCGCGCACTTGTAAAGTCCATTGCGTTGTCCCTTTGCGTCCCGTGCCGGATTATTCCATAGTCGATTCGGACACGATAGCGCACGGGCCTCGGTGTTATGGTGAATCGAGCCGGTCGTTAGTCCGCCAATGCGCTAATCTCTCCACATAAGAAACATCGCCGGTCGCTTTGCTTTGATGCGAGCCCGGTAGGCCCGAGATAAATGGGGTGCAAGGACGCTGCACAAACCCTGGGGCACCAACCGACGACGCAAGGAGTGCACCGTCAAGCTTCGGTCTGTGCAGGCCGTCAGGGGTAAGAACCACGCATGCCAGGCGCGTACGCTTTGCTAACAGGGCTGTTGGCGACCATTGTCGTTGCCCTGGCCGTTGCTTTGCTGCTCGTCACGCGTCGATCTAACCGACTGCGTGAGGAGGTACGCGTGCTGCCCGATAAACTCCGGGAAGTGGCGTCTGATGCTGCGGTCGGTAGGCGCTTGGAGGCCTCCGGAGATAGCGCACTCGCACCTTTGCACATGACGCTGAATCAGCTTTTTGATGCTCTGCAGACGCGTGATGAGGCGCTTACCGAGCGCGAAGGATGGACGGCGAGACTCGCTGAGGCTTTGCCGGATGTCGCTTTTATTCACAACGATCGTGTGTTGTTTGCCAACGCCGCAACGTCGGGGCTCATCGGGATCGGCGCTGATGCGCTGATTGACAAGCCGGTAACCGATCTTGTGAAGCCGCCATACCGTGCATTGTTGCGCGAAACCACGACGCGCCGACTGGCCGGCGGCGAAGCACCGGCTCGCCAGCAGGTCCAGTTGATGAGTGTTGAGCATGGCGCCATCTGGGTTGAGATGAGCTCCGCACTGACGACCTATAAAGGCGCACCGGCACTGTTAACGCTTGCACGTCGACTCGATGAAGCGCGGTCCAGTCGCCGCGCTGAAGATGGCATTCGACTGGATTTGGCCCTCGAGGCGATGGCCGAGTGTGTGGTCATGACGGATCGTCAAGGCATCATTACGGCAATGAATGCTGCTGCCGAGGAGACGCTAGGTCTTCGACGCGCCGACGCGATTGGCGCACCGTTCGGGCGGTTGGCAACGTTGGTGGACGAGATCGATCACAAGGCGCTGGGCGACCCGGTGGAACGTTGCCTGACGCAACGCCGTCGGATCAACATGGGGCGGCGTGCGCTGTTGTTGCGACCATCAGGCAACCAGCAATTGTCGGTTGAGCTCACTGCGTCGCCGGTTGAGGACGCTGCCGGGGACGTTACCGGGGTGGTCGTGGTCTTCCATGATGTCGGCGAGATTCGTGGTCATACGAAGAAGATCAGTTACCAAGCCAGTCACGATGCGCTGACCGGGCTGATAAACCGGCGCGAGTTTGAGCTAAGGGTCGAGCGCGCAGTCGAGGAGGTTCGCGGCGGCAACACCCATCACGTGTTGGCCTATTTGGACCTCGATCGATTCAAGATCGTTAACGACTCCTGTGGCCACCAGGCGGGTGATGATCTGCTGCGCAAAGTCGCGTCGCTGTTGCGCGAGCAAGTGCGGGACAGCGACTCGGTCGCACGGATTGGTGGCGATGAGTTTGCAATGTTGTTGACGGGCTGCCCGCTTGAGAAAGCGATGGAGATTGCCAATAACACGTGTGCTGCTATCGCGGACTATCGCTTTGTGTGGCGTGATCGAATCTTCACGATCGGCGTCAGCGTCGGTTTGTTGGAGATGGGTGAAAATAGCGGCACAGTCCAAGACGTGCTGGCCGCGGCCGATTCGGCGTGTTACATGGCCAAACGCGGCGGGCGAGGGCAGGTACATGTGTACGCAGAGAGCGATGAGATCGTCGCTCGGGAGCGCGGCGAGATCCGCTGGCTGCAAAGGCTTCAGGGTGCCCTCAAAGATGGCCGTTTCGGGCTCGCCGTTCAGCCGATCATTTCCATGGGCGCCGAGAGCCCGCTCGGCCCCGCATGCGAGGTGCTGCTTCGACTACGCCGACGGCACGGAGAGCTGATCAATCCGAGCGAATTTTTGACCGCTGCGGAACGCTACCAACTGATGCCAGAAATTGATCGTTGGGTGGTCCGCGCCGCATTCTCGGCCATCGCCAACCACGAGATCATTCTGCCTCGCGGTCGAAGCTGCGGTATCAATATCTCGGGACAGACGTTGTCTGATGTTGGGTTTCTCGAATTTGTTGTCGATGCCCTCGATACCAGCACCGTCGCTCCAGAGTCGATTTGTTTTGAGGTCACGGAAGAGGCGGTCTACGAACATTTTGCCAATGCACGTCGATTCATCGAGGTGTTACACGGTATGGGCTCGCGCTTTGCGCTCGACAACTACGGGAGTGCACCTGGTGCGTTCACACGCCTTCGCGACTTACCGATCGATTTTCTGAAAATCGACGGTCGCTTGACCCAGAATTTGTCGGAAGACTCCGTCAATCAGGAACTCGTCGCATCGATGATCCGATTGGCCGATACGATGCGTTTTCGAACCGTCGCGGAAGCGGTCGAAGCGCAGGATGATTTCGATACGCTTCGCGATTTGGGCGTCGATTTCGCACAAGGTTTCTTTATTCGCGAACCGACGCTGATCGGCAACGCGTAAAAAAGCCCGGCGCGCGGCCGGGCCTTGTTTTCGCCCCTCGGCGTGTTCCTTGTCCGCCGGTCGACAGACTAAACGTCGAATCGATCGTTCAACTTCTTGCGCACGGGGTGATTTTTTAGTGTGACGTAGTCTGGCAGACCATTCTTGAAGACCGGAAAGTCCTCGCCTTTGATCAGTGGTTGCAAATAACGCCGTCCCCGCGCCGTGATGCCGAAGCCGTCCTTAGTGATGTAGCTTCGAGGTACGTGTTTTTCCTTGTTGGCAACGCGCGCGAGCGGTGCTTTATCGATCTTCCATCGGTAAGGTTTGTCGGAGGTACGCTTGATCACTGGCATAACGGCTGTGTGCCCGGCCAAAGCCAGTTCCACCGCATGTTTTCCGACGGCATAGGCTTGCGCAACGTCAGTGGCGGACGCGAGATGTCGCGCCGCGCGCTGTAAGTAGTCAGCGACAGCATAGTGGTATTTGTAGCCGTGCTTGTCCCGGACCATCTGCGCGACTACAGGCGCCACACCACCGAGTTGGGCATGCCCGAACGCATCGGTGGTTCCGCTTTCGGCAAGGAACGTGCCGTCTTTGTAGCGTGCGCCCTCGGAAACGACGACCACGCAATATCCGTATGCCTCGACGCAGTCTTTTACTTTGGCGAGGAAAGCGCGTTTGTCGAATGGGATTTCTGGGAACAGGATGATGTGCGGTGCACTCCCTTTGCCCTCACCCGCGAGCCCACCTGCGGCGGCAATCCAGCCTGCATGTCGTCCCATGACCTCGAGGATAAAGACCTTGGTGGAGGTCTCGGCCATCGATGCGACGTCTAGGGCTGCCTCCTGAGTCGAAACTGCGATGTATTTGGCAACCGAACCAAACCCGGGGCAGCAATCGGTTAGTGGGAGATCGTTGTCGACGGTTTTCGGAATGCCAATGCACTGAAGTTCGAGACCCTTCTGCTTGGCCATCAGCGACACTTTGTGGGCTGTATCCATCGAGTCATTGCCGCCGTTGTAGAAGAAGTAACCGATGTCGTGAGCGCGGAATACTTCGATGAGGCGTTCATACTCCGCTTGGTTTTCTTCCAAGCTCTTCAGCTTGTAACGGGCGCTGCCGAACGCGCCGCCAGGTAGATACTTTAGAGCAGCGACGTTACGGGCGGGTTCTCGATTGGTATCGATCATCTCTTCCGTGAGCGCGCCAATGATGCCGTGTCGACCGGCATAGACCCGATTGATCCGATCTTTGTGCTGGCGAGCGGTTTCTATGACCCCGCACGCGCTCGCGTTGATGACCGCGGTGACACCGCCTGACTGGGCGTAGAACGCATTTTTTCGAGACATAATCCTAAATCGACTCCAAATCGAATACCCCAACTGCGCGCCAAGGATACCGAAATCAACGCTTGGGCGTCTCCCGAAGCGTTGACCTCCACTGCCATCCCCGTTAGGGTTGCCGGCTCGATTTGTGCGCCGATGCGCACCTGAAGATTCAGGAATCCAACTATGCGGCTAGTACTTCTTGGCGCCCCTGGCTCTGGCAAGGGCACTCAGGCACAGCGTTTGATGGCGGATAAGGGTATCCCGCAGATCTCCACAGGCGATCTGCTACGCGCTGCCGTAAAGGCAGGAACCGACCTTGGGAAAGCGGCGAAGTCGGCTATGGATGCCGGTGAACTCGTCTCTGACGACATCGTTCTTGGCATGATCAAGGAGCGCCTCGCGGAGCCGGACACGTCGGAAGGCTTTGTGTTGGATGGGTTTCCACGGAATACGGCGCAGGCGGAAGCGTTAGAGTCTGTGCTGGCGGAGATTGACCAGCCGTTGGATACCGCCGTGTTGATGAAAGTGGACACGAGCATCTTGATGAAACGGTTAACCGGCCGTCGAACCTGTTCCAAGACGGGCAAAGTGCTCAATATCCACTTTTCTCCAAAGGAAGACATTGAGGCAACGCTGTCCGCAGGTGGGGAGCTGCTCCAACGCGATGACGATCAGGAACACACCATCGCGAATCGTTTGAAAGTGTACGAAGAGCAAACGGCACCGTTGATCGACTACTACCAATCGCGAGATCAGTTAGTGGTTGTCGATGCCGTGGGTTCTATGGACGAAGTACAGAGCCGACTGCTATCAGCAGTCGCTTGATCAATTTGGCATCAGAGGCTCGATAATCGGCGCCAGCAAGGGTTCTCTCCAACCTCGAAGCGCACGAATGTCACGATCGCCGCTCGCAGCTCGCTTGAGTTCGCGTTGGGGTGCTAACACCTCGCTCTCTAGCGCAAGGTCAGCGCCAACGTCCCGTACTTTTTGAGCCATCGCCTTTTGCGTGGCTCGTGTGTCCGCATCGGGTCGATCCGCGTGTTCCGGTGGTGGTGGTAGATCGCCGCTCAAGGCGCCGATCAAAGCGTCTCCATGTCTGCGTGCGCTCTTGCGGTCCAGCCCTTGCACAGTCGCCAAGTCTTGAGTGGCTTTCGGATTCTGGAAGCTGATGTCAATCAGCGCGTCATCTCGAATGATCCACTGCCTCGGCAGGTTGCGGGACATCGCTTCGGACTCCCGCCAGGCGGCCAGAGCCATCGCACGTTGCTGCACCCGTTGTGGGAGTCTGCGTAAACCGCGGAGGCGACTCCAAGCGTTCTCCGGAAGCACCGCATACCGATCGGGATCGAGAAGGTCTGTGCAATCTTGTTGGATCCACTCCGTTCGTCCGAGCTTGTCCGCCTGCTCGCTCAGCGCATCGCGAACCGGCTTTAGGAAACGCACATCGTCAGTCGCATAGCGCAACACATCCGCATCGAGTGGCCTGCGACTCCAGTTGGTTCGCGTGTGGGCTTTGGCGAGCTTCACATCACAGAACTCTTCGACCAGCGCCGCATACCCAACCTGAGGTGGTAAACCGACCAGTCCGGCGGCGATTTGAGTATCGAAAATCTTTTTCGGGAAGCGGTCACTGTCCTCAACCATGACTTCGATATCCTGCCGGCCCGCGTGCAGCGTAAGCTCTTCCTCGGTCAGCGCCTGCCAGAATCCCGAGCAATCAATGTCGCTGAGTGGGTCTACTAAATAGTACTCATCTCGCAATGCGATTTGCGCCAGACACAACGTTGGATGGTAGGTGCGCTCACGCAAGAATTCTGTATCGAATCCGATCGGGCCAGCGCCACGTAGTTGCGCTGACAGTTGGTCAACTGCGGTCTGAGTGTCGATGTATTCGATGGTTTGCCCCAGGAGAAGGAAGAGTGAGCAGCAACGCGCCTACTGTGGAACAATGTAACAGAGCTGCACACCCAGCTGTGTTTTTTTCGTTTTTTCCGCTGTTTGGAGTCTGTCGGACGCGATGCATATCCACATCCTCGGTATCTGCGGCACATTCATGGGCGGTATCGCCGCGCTCGCGCAACAGGCCGGTCATCGCGTCACCGGATGCGACGAAAATGTCTACCCACCGATGAGCACCCAACTCACCGATCTCGGTATCGAGCTTATCGAAGGGTGGAGTCCCGACCAGCTTGCGCTTGAGCCCGATTTGTTTGTTGTAGGTAACGTCGTGTCCCGCGGCAACCCGCTAATGGAGGCGATTCTCGATGCGCGGCTACCGTTCGTTAGCGGGCCGCAGTGGCTGGGTGAGCATGTGCTGACACAACGACGCGTCATTGCGATCGCAGGGACGCACGGGAAAACAACGACAACTGCAATGACAGTGTGGATGTTACAGCAGTGTGGTTTTGAACCGGGGTTTCTCGTTGGCGGCGTGGTTCCGCAGCTTGCAGGATCGGCGAATTTAGGAAATGGCGAGTGGTTTGTGGTCGAGGCCGACGAGTATGACACCGCTTTTTTCGACAAGCGTTCAAAGTTTGTTCATTACCGGCCGGACGTTGTTGTGTTGAACAATCTGGAATTTGACCATGCCGATATCTTCGACTCGCTCGCGGATATCGAATGGCAATTTCACCAGCTAATGCGCATCGTGCCGCGCAGTGGCTCGGTTGTCGTAAACGTGGATGATCCCAACTTGCCACGCGTACTTGAGCGAGGCTGTTGGACGCCCCAATTGCCGGTCAGTTCGACCGGGAACGGTGTTGCGGCACTGGCAGTTCACGCGTCGCAGCCGGGCGAAATCTCGACATCCTACGAAGGGCAATCAATTGGTTCACGTTGGCTACTTCATGGCGCACACAATCGCGCCAACAGCGCGGCGGCGCTCGGCGCCTGCATCTCGGCGGGCGCGGACCTTGAACAGTGTGTCGAGTCGCTCAGCGACTTTCGCGGCGTCAAGCGCCGCATGGAAGCACTCGTCCGCATCAATGGCGCTTGGGTGTATGACGATTTTGCCCATCACCCAACAGCGATTCGTGCGACCATTTCTGCGGTGACTGAGGCCAAAGCGGGCCGTGTTATCGTGGTATTTGAACCGCGTTCGAGCACGATGCGATCCGGTACGCATGGCAAGGCGTTGGTCGAGGCTTTCGCGGATGCCGACGAGCTGCTCGTTTTTTCCGAGCACGAGCTAGCCTGGAACGTCGAAGATGCGTTGTCAGGGTTTGACGGTTTCTTCCAGTCTTTTGACTCAGCAGAGGCGCTGGCGAATGCAATTTCTGACAGAGCGAAAGCGCAGGATGTGGTGGTTCTGATGAGTAACGGTGCGCTGGGCGGCTTACGTGAGCGGTTGGTCGCGGAGCATCGCCCATGAGTGCGTTCGAGGTACCGCTGTTCCCGCTCGGCACTGTCTTGTTTCCTGGCGGACCGCTTCCGTTGAGAATTTTCGAAACACGCTACACCGATATGATCGGTAGCTGCATGCGAGATGGCAGCTTGTTCGGCGTGGTCGGTATCCGTGCCGGAAATGACGTAGGACCTTCCGAAATTCACACGGTCGGGACCACAGCAAGAATCACTGACTTCTATCAGGGCAGCGATGGCCTGCTGGGCATCACGGCCATCGGCGAGACGCGCTTTAAGATTCTCGAGGAACGGACACAGCCGGATGGCCTTCGAATCGGGCTGGTGGAGTCTTTGCCAGCCGCACCCACAGAGCCGCTGCCCGATCGCTTCCATGAGTTGGCCGATATTCTCGCGTCGGTCCTGGATGATCTCGGCAAGCTCTATGCCGACCTACCGCGCCGCATGGAGGACTCGACGTGGGTCGGCTACCGATTCTGCGAGATCCTTCCGATCGGCGTGGCCCGCAAACAATACTGTTTGGAACATGCGAACAGCATCGAGCGGCTCGAATTCATCGAAGCCGTTCTCAGCCAAGCTCGTCAGAAGCCCAGCGAGGAATAAGCGATCTAGGCCGCTGCTCGGAGCGATCCCATGGCGGCGTCTGCGTGCTCGATCGTCGCGTCGATATCCGCGTCACTGTGCGCAGCAGAAACGAATCCTGCTTCAAACGCCGATGGCGCCAAATATACGTCGCGCTCCAGCATCGCATGGAAGAAGCGCTTAAAGTAGTCAACGTCCGCGTTGCAGATATCGTCGAAACCGCGCACGGCGTCGGCATCTGTGAAGACAAATCCAAACATGCCGCCTTTCGATGCTGTCCACATCGGAATGCCATGCTGATCTGCGACGCGTCTGAAACCGGCAAGCAGGCGGTCGCTGGTTTTTTGGAGTCCGTCGTGAAAGCCGGGCTTATCGACGTGCTGCAGGGTTGCGATTCCCGCAGCCATCGCCACAGGATTTCCTGAGAGCGTACCCGCCTGGTAGACAGGACCCAGCGGTGCGATATGTTGCATGATGTCGCGTCGCCCGCCGAACGCGGCAGCGGGCATACCGCCACCGATGACTTTGCCAAGAGTTGTCATGTCAGGTTTCACGTCGTAGACGGCTTGCGCACCGCCAGCCGCAACTCGGAATCCGGTCATCACTTCGTCGAAAATTAAAACGCTGCCATGCTGATCGCAGACCTCTCGCAGAGTCTCTAGAAAACCAGGCTCCGGTGGGATGAAGTTCATGTTGCCGGCGATCGGCTCGACGATGATACACGCGATTTTTTCGCCCATTTTTTGGAACAAGTCCCGCACTTGTTGGGCATCGTTGAATTGCAGTGTGATGGTGTGGTCTGCCAACGCTTTTGGAACGCCCGGTGAGCTTGGAACACCCAGCGTCAGTGCGCCTGAACCGGCTTTGATCAGCAGAGAATCCGAATGGCCGTGGTAGCAACCCTCAAACTTGACGATCGTCTCCCGGCCCGTAAACCCACGCGCCAGTCGCAAAGCGCTCATGGTCGCCTCTGTTCCGGAGCTGACCATCCGGACGAGTTCGATCGACGGCACCATGCTGCAGACTTTTTCCGCAAGCTGGGTTTCCAAGGCGCAAGGCGCACCGAAACTCAGCCCGTTACTCGCAGTTTGCTGGACGGCAGCGATGACATCCGGGTGTGCATGTCCGAGAATCATAGGCCCCCAGGAGCCGATGTAGTCGATGAGTTCGCGCCCATCTTCCGTCCAGACTCGAGCACCTTTGCCCTTTTTGAAGAACAGTGGTTCGCCGCCGACGCCGTTAAACGCGCGTACGGGCGAATTCACCCCGCCAGGAATAAATTTCTGTGCCTGTTCGAACAGTCCCGTCACGATTAGTCTCCTTGATCCCCACAACTATTGTAACGCGCAAGCTCGGTGGAGCGCATGTATCATTGGCGCGCGTACGCGTTGAATCGGCGAGGAGAGTTCGCGTTGAAAACCTATATGTGCCTCATTTGCGGCTATGTCTATGACGAAGAGAAAGGCGATCCGGATGCTGGGATTGAGCCGGGCACGCGCTGGGATGACGTACCCCTATCATGGCGTTGCCCGGATTGCGGCGCCGGCAAAGAAGACTTCGATATGGCTGAGATCTAAGGCTTATGGCGTCGAGCGGACTCGACGCAGCTCGTAGCCCTTTTGCGTGAGCAAATCGTTGACGCTGCCTTCCCCGACGAGATGCGCGGCGCCAACCAAGATCATAACGTCGTCGTCTCGCTGCAATTGCGCTTCGATGGTCTCAATCCAGTTTCTGTTGCGCTTCAGCAGCATTGCCTCGGAGACGTCAGGGTTCTCGTTCATGGGTTCGATCAAGTCTTCAACCATGCGTTGCACGTCTCCTGCTCGCCAAGCACTGACCATCGTATTGATCATGCTGTCCAGCTCATCCATGTCGCTTAGCGTCATCATTAGGAAGTCGACTTGATCGTCCATGTCCATGGTTGCGAGCGCATCGATCTGCTCATCAAGTGTTTCCAGCCCTTCGATAGGTTTACCGTCCTCGCCAGCGGCTTGCGTAAAGTGCATTTCCACGCCGACCGTCGGATCGAACCCTTGCGACATCATCGCCACTTGAGTGATCGTCATTGCGGCTAGCCAGGGTTGAACCGTATCGAGCCGCTTTAGATCGATGTTCAACTGCGAGGCCAACGCCTGCGCTTGTTCGTATTGATCCCCAAGCACGACGGACAGAGACTGGCCTTCAGCGGCACGTCCAGCACTCATCATCTTGCTTGTCATTGCCAACGGATTCAGGTCGTCCATGTCCAGCTCCATCAACAGCGCCTCGGCATCTTCATATGCCGCTGCGAGACTCGTAGGTAATGGATAATCCGTCTTGCGTAGCAAGTGAATCGAACCGGCCAAATAGACGGTGTTCCGATCGCCGTCGATCGCCCACACTAAGCCGTCGGCGTCGCTGCGCGCATTGGGCGAAAATACCGCAGTCAGTAGCGCTAACAGCGCGATCCATAGTCGTTTCATGTCTACTCCAAAAACAAAGGCTCCCGCAGGAGCCTTTGTGGTCACTAGCTTGCTTGCGCAAACATGACTCGATCAGTAGCGATACGTGTCCGCTTTGAAAGGCCCTTCCACTTTGACGCCAAAGTAGTCGGCTTGTTCCTGAGTCAGTTCGGTCAACTTCGCGCCGATCCGCTCAAGATGAAGTGCCGCGACTTTTTCGTCGAGATGTTTGGGCAGAACATACACTTCTTTTTCGTATTTTTCGCTATCACTCCACAAGTCCATTTGCGCCAGTACTTGGTTCGTGAAAGAAGCTGACATCACGAAGCTCGGGTGACCGGTGGCGCAGCCGAGATTCACGAGGCGGCCTTCGGCGAGAAGGATAATGCGGCGCCCGTCGGGAAGTATGACGTGATCGACCTGCGGTTTGATGTTGTCCCATTCGTACTGGCGCAGGTGGGCAACATCAATTTCGTTATCGAAGTGGCCGATGTTACACACGATCGCTTGGTCTTTGAGGCGCTCTAGTGTTGCGCCGTTCACGACGTTGAAGTTGCCGGTTGCGGTAACCAGGATATCGATTTGATCGACGACGTCGTCGAGACGCACTACGCGATAACCTTCCATCGCCGCTTGCAGTGCGCAAATCGGATCGATTTCCGTAATCCAAACTGTTGCGCCGAGCCCGCGAAGGCTCTGCGCGCTGCCTTTACCGACGTCGCCGTAGCCGCACACGACAGCGATCTTGCCGGCGACCATGACGTCCGTGGCGCGTTTGATGCCATCAACCAGAGACTCCCGGCAACCGTACAAGTTGTCGAATTTCGATTTGGTGACAGAGTCATTGACGTTGATCGCCGGGCAAGCCAGCTTGCCTTCTTTCGCCATTTCGTAGAGTCGTTTTACGCCGGTTGTGGTCTCTTCGGAGATACCCTTCACTTCCGCCATGATTTCCGGGTACTTGTCGTGCAGCAATCCGGTTAGATCCCCGCCGTCATCCAGGACCATGTTCGGCGTCCAGCCGTTCGGTCCTTTGATCGTCTGCTCAACGCACCACCAGTACTCTTCTTCCGTTTCGCCTTTCCAAGCGAACACCGGAACACCGCTTTCGGCGATCGCAGCAGCAGCATGGTCCTCGGTGGAGAAGATGTTGCATGAGGACCAACGCACGTCGGCGCCAAGTGCGGTCAACGTTTCGATGAGAACGGCGGTCTGAATCGTCATATGCAAACAGCCGCTGATGCGAGCGCCTTTCAATGGTTGCTGATCGCCGTACTCTTTGCGCAGGGCCATAAGGCCGGGCATTTCGGTTTCGGCGATAGAGATTTCTTTACGCCCCCAGGCCGCCTTGGAAATATCCGCGACCTTGAAATCGTTTGTGTTCAGCTCACTTGCTGCTGTGCTCATGGTGGATGCCTCTAGTGGTGTTTTTAAGTTCAGATTTCGTGTTCTGTGGTTGGTTTAGGCTGCTTTCTCAGCCGCCTTGCGCAGCGCGTCTGCCTGATCGGTTTTCTCCCATGACAGGTCAATGTCGCTGCGCCCGAAATGCCCATACGCGGCTGTCGGACGATAGATCGGACGGATCAGGTCTAACGACGTCAAAATACCGTATGGGGTCAGATCAAAGTGGTCGCGAACGAGATTGGTCATCGCCTCCGGGCTAATTTTTCCGGTGCCAAAAGTCTCTACGGTGATCGAAGTCGGTTCGGCGACACCGATCGCGTAGGACACCTGCACTTCGCAGCGATCCGCAAGACCTGCTGCCACCAGGTTTTTCGCCACGTATCTGCAAGCGTAAGCGGCCGATCGGTCAACTTTTGAAGGGTCTTTTCCAGAAAAAGCGCCGCCGCCGTGGCGCGCCATGCCGCCATACGTGTCGACGATGATTTTGCGCCCGGTCAAGCCGCAGTCACCCACGGGGCCGCCGGTCACGAAACTACCCGTTGGGTTAATGTGATACTGCGTATCGTTCGTCAGCCACTCCTCGGGCAGCACGGGCCCAATAATGTGCTCGCGAACAGCTTCATGGAGGTCTGACTGGGATACATCCGGATCATGCTGGGTTGATAGCACGACTGCATCCACCGAGGTCGGCTTCCCGTCAACGTAGCGAAACGTGATTTGGCTCTTCGCGTCTGGTCGTAGCCAGGGCAGAGTGCCGGCTTTGCGCACTTCGGATTGGCGGCGTACCAATCGGTGCGCATAGTCGATGGGGGCAGGCATCAGCGTGTCTGTCTCATTACACGCGTAGCCGAACATCAGTCCTTGGTCACCCGCTCCCTGAGCTTTAGGATCACCGCGATCGACCCCTTGAGCGATTTCTCCGGCCTGTTTGCCAATGGCATTCAAAACCGCGCAAGACTGGCCGTCGAAGCCCATGTCGGAACTGTTGTAGCCAATGTCGAGGACCACTTCACGGATAATTGACTCGATATCAACCCACGCTGAAGTCGTAATTTCGCCGGCGACGATAACCATGCCGGTTTTGACCAAAGTCTCGCACGCGACGCGCGCTTCGGCGTCCTCGGCGATGATTGCGTCGAGGATGGCATCCGAGATTTGGTCGGACACTTTGTCGGGGTGGCCTTCGGAAACTGACTCCGACGTAAATAAGTAGTTGTTTGACATTGAAAAAATCCGCTATGAATCGACGGTAGAGCTACGCACGGGCAAGCGCGCATCGACAGCGCGGCATTATATCAACTGCAACCGCCCGTCGCGATTTCTGCCGCTTGCCCGGCTGGACACAACGCGCGACAATGCGCCGGCTTCTAGAGACCGGGATCATTATGACAACCACAGAGCCGGGCGGGGACGCTCTGGATAGGCGCGAACTGGCAAACGCTATTCGGGCATTGGCAATGGATGCGGTGCAAGCCGCGAACTCCGGCCATCCCGGCGCGCCGATGGGAATGGCCGAGATCGCCACCGTCTTGTGGCGCGAGTTTTTGAAGCATAACCCTGAAGACCCGCGTTGGATGGACCGCGACCGGTTCGTGTTGTCCAACGGTCACGGCTCGATGTTGCTGTACGCGCTGCTGCATTTAACCGGTTATCCCGTTTCCATGGACGATATCCGCGCCTTCCGGCAGCTCGGCTCGCATACCGCTGGCCACCCGGAAAGGGACCTTCACCTCGGCATCGAAACGACGACGGGGCCGCTCGGACAAGGTGTGACCAACGCGGTTGGAATGGCAATCGCCGAACGCCATCTTGCGGCGACGTTTAACCGCCCAGGCCATGACGTTGTCGATCACCACACCTGGGTGTTCCTGGGTGATGGGTGTTTGATGGAGGGCATCTCGCATGAGGCCTGCTCGCTCGCCGGCACACTGAAGTTAGGCAAGTTAATCTGCCTGTACGACGACAATGGCATCTCGATCGACGGTGACGTGGAAGGCTGGTTTACCGACGACACCGTGAAGCGCTTTGAAGCCTACGGCTGGCAAGTCATCGACGCGGTTGATGGCCACGATCCGGAGGCGTTGTCGAAAGCGATCGTTGCAGCAAAGTCAGATACCGATCGCCCGAGCATGATCATCTGCAAAACCACCATCGGCTTCGGTTCGCCGAACAAGGCAGGTACTGCGGCCACTCATGGCGCGCCACTCGGTGACGAGGAGATCGCTGCGACTCGCGCTGCTCTAGGGTGGTCCGCCGCGCCGTTCGAGATTCCGCGAACCGTGGCGCAAGCTTGGGATCGCAAGGCCGCTGGTGCGGCAATGCAGACGGAGTGGGAGCAGCGGTTCGCCGCCTACTCAAGCGAGTTTCCTGAGCTCGCTGCCGAACTCGAGCGTCGCATGCAAGGCAGTCTACCCGCGGATTGGACTCGTGCTGTTGAACAGGGCATCGCGCAAACCCAGGCTGCGGCGGCCGACATGGCCACGAGAAAAGCCTCACTCGCTGCATTGAACGCGCTGGCGCCGACGTTGCCGGAATTGCTCGGTGGGTCCGCAGATTTAACCGGATCCAATTGTACTTGGCATTCGGATTCCCGAGTGCTTGATGCGGACAATCCGTCCGGCAACTACATCAATTACGGCGTGCGAGAATTCGCGATGACCGCTATCGCCAATGGGTTGTGCTTGCACGGCGGTGTTCGGGCCTACACAGGGACATTCCTGACGTTCTCCGACTATTCACGCAACGCGATCCGGATGGCCGCGTTAATGGACGTTCCAAACATCTGCGTGTTTACCCACGATTCGATTGGACTGGGAGAAGATGGGCCGACGCATCAACCCATCGAGCACGTACCGAGCCTACGACTGATGCCGAATCTGAATGTCTGGCGTCCGGCCGATACGCTGGAGACGCTCATCGCGTGGCAACATGCACTCGAGCAGACGACGACTCCGTCAGCGTTAGTGCTGACTCGTCAGGGATTGCCGTACGTCGAACGATCCGATGCGCAAGTCGCGAGTATCGCTCGGGGCGGGTATACCGTTTACGGCGCCACCGAAACACCCGATATTGTTCTCGTCGCCACCGGTTCGGAGTTGAAGCTCGCGCTGGCTGCGGCAGAACGATTGGAGGCGGATGGCGCTGCGACGCGTGTGGTATCGATGCCGTGCTGCGAAGTCTTCGATCAACAAGACATTGACTACCGGACCGCAGTGCTAGGACCTGTGGGCACACCGCGGTTGGTCATTGAAGCAAGCGCAACAGGAAATTGGTGGCGCTATGTCGGCGACAATGGCGATGTCGTCGGTATCGATCACTACGGTGAGTCGGCACCAGCTGCACAGCTTTTTGAAAAGTATGGATTTAGCGCGGAGCATGTACATTCGCGCGCCGCAGCGCTTTTGAAGCGCTAACCAGCGGATTGGATTAGACCGAGCAAGAAAAGGCCCTGGGAGGGATAAGAGATGACTATCAAGGTGGGGATCAACGGTTATGGCCGAATTGGGCGCAACGTGTTGCGGGCGATTTACGAGAGCAACCGACGCAGCGAGCTGCAGGTCGTCGGAGTCAATGATCTCGGTGATGCCGAGACCAACGCCTATCTGACACGGTTCGACACAGCGCATGGCAAATTCCCGGGCGAAGTGACTGTCGACGGTGATCATATGGTGGTCAATGGTGACCGAATCCGCGTGACCGCTGAGCGTGACCCGTCGAAGCTTCCCTGGGGTGAACTAGGTGTGGACGTCGTGCTTGAGTGCACGGGAATTTTTCGGACTAAAGAAAAAGCCGGCGCCCATATTGCCGCTGGTGCGCGTAAGGTGGTGATCTCAGCGCCTGCTGGAAACAATGTGGATGCGACGATTGTGTATGGCGTCAACCACGACACGCTGAGCGCGGATGATGATGTGATCTCCAATGCGTCATGCACGACCAACTGCTTGGCACCGTTGGCTAAGCCGTTGAACGACGCCATCGGCATCGAGCACGGCATCATGACGACGATTCATGCGTATACGAATGACCAGGTACTGACCGACGTGTTCCACAAAGACCTGCGCCGTGCGCGTTCTGCGACGATGTCGATGATCCCGACGAAAACAGGTGCGGCAGCGGCGGTTGGGTTGGTACTGCCGGAGTTGGCCGGTCGCCTCGACGGGTTCGCGGTTCGAGTCCCGACAATCAATGTGTCGATGGTCGATTTGTCGTTCGTTGCGAAACGAGAAACGACGATTGATGAGGTCAATGAAGTCGTGAAGGCCGCTAGCGAGGGCCCGCTTGCGGGTGTCCTGGCCTACAACGATGGTCCGTTGGTCTCGATCGACTTTAATCATGACCCCGCGTCGAGTACTTACGATGCGACGTTGACCAAAGTGATGCAGGGAACATTGGTCAAAGTCTGCGCCTGGTATGACAACGAGTGGGGTTTCTCAAACCGTATGCTCGACACCGCACAAGCCTTGGTTCGTGCCGCGAGCTGATTGACGGCGCTCAATCGCATGAGCATAAAGACGATGGGCGAGCTCGATCTCGCGGGCAAACGAGTCTTGATTCGGCAGGACCTCAACTTGCCGCTCGATGACCAGGGACGCATCACGTCCGATACACGGTTGCGTGCGGCACTACCGACGGTTCGCAGTGCGATCAAAGCGGGCGCCGCCGTGATGGTGATGTCGCACTTGGGCAGGCCGGTTGAGGGCGAGTTTTCTGATGCGGCTTCGCTCGCTCCGGTCGCCGATGCGATGGCCGCGATGCTCGGCCAGTCTGTGCGTCTGGAGCGGGACTGGTTGAACGGTGTTGAGGTCGCAGCCGGCGAAGTAGTGCTGTGCGAAAACGTCCGATTCAACGTCGGTGAGAAGGCCTGCGATCCTGAGTTGTCCAAGAAGATGGCAGCCCTTGCGGACGTTTTTGTGATGGATGCGTTTGGGACGGCGCATCGCGCGCAGGCGAGCACATCGGGTGTTACGGCGTATGCGCCTGTGGTTTGTGCGGGCCCGCTGTTGGCGGCTGAGCTGAGTGCGTTGGGACGCGCGCTGGAGGCGCCTGCGCGACCGCTGGTGGCAATCGTTGGTGGCGCGAAGGTGTCAACGAAACTCACGGTGCTCGAAGCGCTTGCCGGTAAAGTCGATGTGCTGATTGTTGGCGGTGGCATCGCGAATACTTTTCTCGCTGCCGAAGGGCATCCCGTCGGAAAGTCGCTGGCCGAATTCGATATGCTGGACACAGCGCGGCGCTTGTTGCGTCGTGATGGTGTACAAATTCCGTTGCCGAGCGACGTCGTGGTTGGCACCGAGTTCAGCGCGCAGAGTCCGGCCACACAAAAGCATGTCGGTGATGTCTCTGAAGACGATATGATTTTCGACATCGGTCCTGAGACGACGGCTCGATATGCCGAAATACTCTCCGCGGCCGGGACCATAATCTGGAACGGCCCAGCCGGAGTGTTTGAGTTCGATGCGTTCGCGCACGGCACGAATGGACTCGCAAACGCGATCGCCAACAGCGATGCTTTCTCGATTGCCGGCGGTGGCGACACCTTGGCTGCCATCGAAAAATTCGGTGTTGGGCCAAAGATCAGCTACATTTCAACTGGCGGCGGTGCTTTTCTCGAGTTCGTGGAAGGCAAGACGCTACCGGCCGTTGCGGCACTCGCGGCACGCGGCTAAAACACATACCTGTCCTGGGGGCGTGGCACTAATGCTGCGGCAGGTAATCCGATGAGATCAATCAGAACCAGACCGATGCAGGGGACAGCATGCTGAGACGGACAAAAATCGTGGCGACCTTAGGGCCTGCTAGCGACAGTGACGATGTGTTGCGGGAAATGATCGCCAATGGGCTGAACGTGGTTCGGCTGAATTTTTCGCATGGCAAAGCGCATGAGATGGAGGCTCGTTGTGAGCGAATTCGTCGTCTTGCCGCCGAAGCGGATCGGCAAATCGCGATCCTTGGCGATTTGCAGGGGCCAAAGATTCGCATTCGCCAGTTTGTCGACGGAAGCATCAAACTGAAGCTAGGGCAGGCGTTCTTTCTTGACCCCGACTTAGGTGCAGATGACGGCACTAGTGAAGGGGTTGCCATTGCCTACGAGGCGCTGGCGGAGGATGTCGCCCCGGGCGACATCTTGCTGCTCGACGACGGACAAGTCTCGCTCCGAGTCACCGGCATCGAGGGGCGGCGCGTGAATACGGAAGTCGTCACGGGCGGCAAACTGTCGGATCGCAAAGGCATCAATAAACAAGGCGGCGGTCTGTCTGCTTCTGCGCTGACCGAGAAAGACGAAGAGGATATTCAAACCGCTGCGGATCTCGGCCTGGACTATCTTGCGGTGTCTTTCGTTCGCAATGCGTCGGATATTCGTCGCGCGCGGGCATTGTTCGAAGCGGCGGGCGGACACGGTCGGATCGTTGCAAAGATCGAAAGAACTGAGGCCATCGACAATATTGAGGAGATCATCGCCACGACCGACGTCATTATGGTCGCTCGCGGCGACTTGGGCGTCGAGATGGGCTACGCGGAACTGACCGGACTGCAGAAGCGTATTATCCGGCTAACACGCTATGCCGATAAGGTCGTGATCACCGCCACGCAAATGATGGAGTCGATGATCAGCAATCCCATTCCGACGCGTGCAGAAGTTTCTGACGTTGCAAACGCGGTCATGGATGGTACGGATGCCGTGATGTTGTCGGCGGAAACAGCCATCGGTGCGCATCCAGCCAAAGTGATTCAGTCGATGTCCGAGGTTTGCCTTGGCGCGGAGAAATATCAAACCCATCGCTACCGCGCGACGCATCGCATGGACGATACATTCGAGCAGGTTGACGAGGCGATCGCGATGGCAACGATGTACACCGCGAACCATCTTGCCGTAAAGGCGATTATTGCGCTGACCGAGTCTGGTTCGACCACGCTCTGGATGTCCAGAATTCGCTCGGATATTCCGATCTTCGCTTTCACGCGGCACGATCGCACTAGTCGACGAGTCACGTTGTACCGAGGGGTGTATCCTGTCGAATTCGACATCACACATACGAACTCGGTGCGTGTGTACAACGAAGTGTGTGCACGGCTATACAAGCTAGGCTACGTCATGCCGGGCGATCGCGTCATATTCACCAAAGGCGACCTCAGCGGTGTTGCCGGCGGGACGAACGCTATGAAAATTATTGAAGTGCCAGATGTCGATATCATGGCACCAGACTAGGTACTAGGCAGGAAAGCAGATGAGCGACAAGCGTTTTGAAGGCACAGATCAGTACATTGCAACAGAAGATCTGACAATGGCGGTGAATGCCGGTGTGACGTTGCAACGGCCCATTCTGGTCAAGGGCGAACCGGGCACCGGTAAAACCATGTTGGCCGAAGAGGTCGCTCGCTCCCTTGGCATGCCGCTGTTCGAATGGCATATCAAGTCCACGACCAAAGCCCAACAGGGGCTGTATGAATACGATGCGGTTGCAAGACTTCGCGACTCCCAACTCGGAGACGATAAGGTGCACGACATCGGCAACTACATCCTCAAGGGCAGCTTGTGGCGCGCATTCGAGTCTGAGCAACAGCCCGTTCTGCTGATCGATGAGATTGACAAAGCCGACATCGAGTTTCCCAATGATTTGTTGCGCGAGCTGGACCGGATGGAGTTCACGGTTTATGAAACGGGTGAGACGATTAAGGCCCGGCACCGACCGGTGATCATTATCACCAGCAACAACGAAAAAGAGCTGCCCGACGCTTTCTTGCGTCGCTGCTTTTTTCACTACATTAAGTTTCCCGACGAGGCGACCATGCAACGTATCGTCGATGTGCACTTTCCAAAATTGAAAAAAGACTTGCTGCGAGAAGCTTTGACACGATTTTTTGAAGTACGTGAGACGCCGGGCCTCAAGAAGAAGCCGTCGACCTCTGAGCTGTTGGATTGGATCAAGCTTCTGTTGGCCGAAGACTTACCGGCAGATGCTCTGAAGTCTCAAGATAGTCGCAAAGCGATCCCACCGTTGTATGGTGCCTTGTTGAAGAACGAACAGGACGTGCATTTGTTTGAACGACTGGTGTTCCTCGATCGGAGTCAGCGGAACTAGGTTCGCATCTTATGCTGATCCGGTTTTTCTACATGTTGCGTGAAGGGGGTTTAAAGACCACCTTGACGGAACTGCTGACCCTATTGTCAGCGATGAAGGCCGGGCTAGCCCAAGCGAGTGCTGAGCAGTTCTATTTTCTCGCACGTGCCTGTCTTGTGAAGGACGAGACGCAGTTTGATCGGTTCGACCAAATCTTCGCGGCACACTTCCGAGGTATTGAGGACGCTTTTTCCACGCTGCTGGCGGAGATCCCCGAGGACTGGTTACAACAACTGAATCAACTGGATCTGTCGGATGAAGAACGTGCCCAGATCGAGGCGATGGGTGGGCTCGATGCGTTGATGGAAGCGCTTGAGGAGCGACTGCGGGAGCAGGAAGAGCGCCACGAAGGCGGCAATAAGTGGATCGGCACCGGTGGCACGTCGCCGTTCGGCGTCGGCGGTTACAACCCTGAGGGTGTCAGGATCGGCGAGCAACGCGGTGGTGGTCAGCGACGCGGCGTGAAAGTCTGGGAACGTCGGGAATACCGCAATCTTGACGACACTGTCGAGCTCGGCACGCGGAACATCAAAATCGCGCTTCGGAAACTCCGAAAATTCGCGCGCGAGGGGGCGGCGGATCAGCTTGACCTGCCTGATACGATCTCGAGCACAGCCCGCAACGCGGGCTACCTAGACATTAAGATGGTCCCGGAGCGCCACAATGCGGTGAAGGTATTGCTGTGTCTGGATATCGGCGGATCAATGGACGATCACGTCCGAGTCTGTGAGGAACTATTCTCCGCGGCCAGTAGTGAGTTTAAGCACCTCGAGTATTTCTACTTTCATAATTTCGTTTATGAGAGTTTGTGGAAGGACAATCGGCGACGCCACAACGAACGCATCGGCGTGCAAGAAATCATCAATAAGTACGGTCCTGACTATAAGTTGATCTTTGTTGGAGATGCGACGATGAGTCCGTACGAAATCATGTATGCCGGTGGTAGCGTCGAACACTGGAACGATGAGCCGGGTTCGGTGTGGATCAATCGATTGCTGCAGGTCTACCCGAAATCGATCTGGCTCAATCCGGAGCCAGAACAGCGCTGGCCGTATACGCCTTCCGTTAAGCTGACGCGAGAGATCATGTCGGAGCGTATGTACCCGCTCACCGTCAGCGGTTTGGATCAAGCGATCAAACGATTGCAGTAGGGCGGCTTGCTTTGAATTCCAGAGAGCAGCAACCGGTAAACGACGACGTGCGTTGCAGGACGGGCTTGGTTCTGCCGGGTGGCGGCGCACGCGGTGCGTTCCAGGTCGGCGTGCTAAAGGCGATTGCTGAGATCCTGCCTGCCCGCGCGCGAAATCCGTTTCCTATCGTCAGTGGGACCTCCGCAGGCGCGATCAACTCCGTCGTGTTGGCGAGTCGCGCCCAACGCTTTCGCTTCGCCGTCGCCGAAATGGAGCGCGTGTGGGCGAACTTCGAAACCAAGATGGTGTTCCGCAGCGATGCGCTGACGATGCTCAAAACCAGCGCGCATTGGTTGGCGGCTATCGTCTTCGGTGGTTTGGGTGTAGCCAATCCGAAGTCGCTGCTCGATAACGAGCCCTTACGCGCACTCTTGTCACGTAACGTTCGGTTTCCCATGGTGCAAAGGAACCTGGATCGCGGTTTTATCGACGCCGTAGCGGTCACGGCGGCTGGCTACAGCACATCGCGATCGGTCACTTTTTTCCAAGCAAATGGGGCGCATCGAGGCTGGCAGAGAACGCGCAGAGTCGGTCGCCGTGAGCGCATCAATTTGGATCACTTGATGGCTAGCATCGCCGTGCCAATGATCTTTCCACCAGTCGCCATCGGCAGCGAGTACTTCGGCGATGGCGCCATGCGACAGGCAACGCCACTGTCGCCCGCGGTGCACTTAGGTGCAGATCGAATCTTGGTGATTGGCGTACGCGACGAAAAGTCGGACCAACATGCCACCATGGTCAAGGCGGCGTATCCGGGGTTCGGACATATCGCCGGCTATGTTCTGGATACGCTCTTTTTGGATGGCTTGTACTCTGACCTTGAGCGGCTGGCGCGGATCAATCGTCTGGTTGAGTCGGTCGCGCCAGAGCATCGCCAAGGGTTCTCTGCACAAATGCGGGTGATCGATACGATGGTCGTCCTTCCAAGTGTTGATCTCAGACGGTTGGCGCTGAACTACATATCGGAGTTGCCTCGGCCTGTGCGGTTGCTGCTTCGTGGCGTCGGCGGTAGCGAAGGGCGGTTGCTGAGTTTTCTGTTGTTCGAATCTGGGTTTACACGGGCGCTCATTCAGCAGGGCTACGACGATGCCATGCGAGTGAAAGATCAGTTGCTCGCATTTGTGACCGGCGCGCCTGTGCCAGCGCTATCTGCGCCTGCCGAGGTTGCGGACGATTTGACGGGAACGTTTAAGATCGAGACTGCTTAGAGCAAAAACCAAGCGCCTAGGCCGAGAAAAAGCCCATACCCGACCACGTCTGTGATGGTGGTGAGAATGACACCGCCAGCGAGCGCAGGATCGATGTTCAGTTTCTTCAGGAGCATCGGTATCGCGAACCCACAGAGGGCTGCAATGAATAGGTTGAACGCAAGGGAGATTGCAACCAGTACGCCGATCTTCCAAGTGTCGAACCAAATCGCAGTTACGAGCGCTACTAGAACTGCCCAAAACACGCCGTTGATCAAACCGACGCTGAGCTCCCGCCGCAGTGCAGCCAGCGCATTCGACCGCTCGATCTGACCGAGCGCGAGTGCGCGCGTGATGATCGTCAGGGACTGCGTACCGGCTACGCCGCCCATGCTGGGAACCACGGGCATCAACACGGCGAGCAAAACGACCTGGTCGATGGTTGCCTGAAACATATCGACAACACTAGCCGCCAAGAATGCGGTCAGCAGGTTGATGCCCAGCCAAAACGCGCGGCGTCGCGCGCTTTGAACCACCGGCGCGAACAAGTCATGATCCTCGTCGAGGCCTGCTGCGCCCATAATCGAGTGCTCTGCTTCGTCGCGCACGACATCCATCACGTCATCGACGGTGATACGGCCCAGCAGATGGTTGTGCTCATCGATCACCGCGATCGAGAGCAAATCCCTGTCTTCGAAAAGGCGAACGATTTCACCCGCATCGGTCATGACATTGACGCACACATCTTGGCGCTGGATATAGTCGTCGACCAGCGTCGATGGGTCGGCGACGAGCAACTGGGTAATGGGTAGTGCACCCAAAAAATGATCGTCTCGATCGACGACGAACAATAGATCAGTCCGCTCTGGCAGACTCGCATGTGCGCGCAGATATCTCAGCACAACCTCAATAGTGACATCGGCACGAATCGAGATCGTGTCCGTGTCCATAAGGCCGCCGGCACTGTCTTCGGGGTATGCGAGTACTTCGCGCAAGCGCTCACGTTCTTGACTGTCGAGTGAACGCAGGACCTCTCGGGTAATCGCTTCCGGCAGATCAGCGATCAAGTCGGCCAAGTCATCGACCGCCATTCCCTCGGTCGCGGCGACGAGCTGATCGGTGTCCATGACCTCGATCAGGCCGTCACGGACATCGTCAGCAAGCTCAACGAGCACTTCGCCTTCGATATCACGGTCAACGAGTTCCCAAACCAATCGGCGCTCGGTGACCGGAAGAGACTCAAGCAGGCGGGCTACTTCACCGGGCCTGAGACCCGAGATCATTCGACGCGCCGAGCGCAGCGTGCCACTCTCCAGCGCGTCGCGCAGAGAACTCAGCGTGCTCTTTTCGGGGATCATCGATTCCATATGCCGCTCGACACAGATCGGTCAGCGACGGAGTGTATCGCGCAAGGCGTTGAATTTCAGGATGAATTGCGCTTGGCGGTCAATAGCTCGTTATGCCGAATCGTGACATTAAGACTTTCGCTACTCAACGCCCGTGCGATGCGCTCTGCCATGTAAACCGAACGATGTTGACCGCCTGTGCAACCCAGCGCGATTGTAAGATAGCTGCGCGAGAAGTTTTGAAACTGAGGGAGCCAGGTCTCGCAGAACGCGAGGATGCTATCGCGCATCTCCGCGACGATAGGTTGGCTGTCGAGATAGTCGATGACCGCATGATCGAGTCCCGTCTGGCGCCTCAGGTGTGGCTCCCAATAGGGGTTCGGCAAGCATCTGAGATCGAATACGTAGTCGGCATCGGGTGGTAATCCGTGTTTGAACCCGAACGACTCGATCAGCAGAGAGAGACGATGAGACTCTCTTGGCGCGACGCGCTCTCGAACAAGGTCTCGCAATTCGTAGACGCTGGTGCGCGTGGTGTCGATGATAAGGTCAGCCAGATTCAGTACCTCTGCAAGTCGCGTGCGTTCCAGCTCGATGGCATCTCTGAGACTCATCTCGTCCGTTGCCAACGGATGTCTTCGTCGCGTTTCGCTGAAGCGTTTGAGCAGCACTTCATCTGTCGTTTGAAGAAAGAGTATCTCAACCGTAATGTTTTGCGCTTTGAGGCGTGAAATTTGCTCGCTAAGACGGCTGAGGTCGGCTGCTTTGGTCCGAGCGTCGATTCCGATGGCAATCTTGTCGTCGCTCGGTTGGTCGCCGGCCATAAAGTCTTCGGTGAGCTTATCGAGCAGCGATATCGGCAGGTTATCGATGGCGAAGTAGCCAAGGTCCTCGAGCACGTTCAACGCGACGGTCTTTCCCGAACCGGACAGACCGCTGACGATGATCAGGCGCTGAACCATGGCGAGGTCAAGCGCCGCGCAGTGCGAGGGCGTGGGCCTGCTGACGTGCGGCGCGACTATCGTCTGCTTTCAGTGCGTCGAAAAGGGCAGCGCTGTCATTTCCTTCACGAAGCGCGGCGATCAAAGATGGATTCATGATGCGCTGCGTGAGAAGGCGCAGCGCCTCAGTGTCCGCGTCATTGGTCGAGTCCGGCACAATAAAACCGAACAGCAGGTCCACCTTCTCATCCTGCGGGCTGTCAAAGTCGATCGGTTGTTGGAGCCGTAACAGCACTGCTGTGGCCCGCTCCACGGTCTCCAGGCGGGCGTGCGGAACTGCGACGCCGCCGTCGGTGGCGGTACAGCCCCATCTTTCGCGTTCGATCAAGGCGTCGAACACGTCATCTGCGGGAACTTCTGGGGCAGATTCAGCCAAGCGCTGGCTGAGGAGTTGTAGTGCGTGCTTTTTGCTGCCTGCTTCTACATCGATATCGACATCATCGCGGTTCAACAGGCTCTCGAAAGTGAGTGACATGGCGCTATTCTTGGATTTCTCTTGCCGGACTCAAAAAAAGCCGATGGCTAGCGCCACCGGCTTGGTGCGATTATGCCATGCACCCGAGCCCAGGCAAGTCAGATTATTGGGTCAGATGGGCCCGGCTTCTGATGTCCTCTGGGGTGGTGGTTTTGGCGTTTTTCCTTATGTTTCAGAATTCGCCTGTCCAACTTGTCAGCCAATCGGTCGATCGCAGCGTACATATCGGGTTCCACTGACTCAGCGTAGACCTGCGCCCCTCGAAGGTTCGCTGTGGCTTCTGCTTTGTGCCCTTGCTTCTCAACCGTGAGGATGCAATGGACCTGACTCACGTGGTCAAAATGCTTTTCGATTCGGTGCATTTTGGTGCCCACGTATTCCCTGAGTGCTGCGGAAACATCGACATGATGTCCGGTGACATTTAGCTGCATGGTTTACTCCTGTTAGCTGTAGTTGGATGTGTTGGCTTTCCGAAACCTCCTTAGTGGAGCCAATAAGATCAATGACTTAGGGTTGTTTCCCCCAGTCCAGCGGCTGGCCCGATTGGGCGCCTTCCCCTTGATAATGCGCCTCTCGTCTGCCCGCTGCAAGGACCTGCAGCCAGGGCCGTCAAAAACCCGTCAGATTGCCGGAGACGCGCGAGTTTCTTTAGCGATTGGGCCGCTGACGGCGCTCGCTCGAGGAGGGGATCTGCATCGCCTCGCGGTATTTCGCGACGGTTCGACGAGCAACCTGCACGCCATCATCCTTCAAGAGTGCAGTAATCTTGCTGTCGCTCAGAGGCTTTTTCGGATCTTCCGCGCCGATCAGTTTGCGTATTTTTGCGCGAACGGCGATCGAGGATTGATCATCGCCATCCGTCGACGACACGTGAGATGAGAAGAAATACTTGAATTCGAGCACGCCCCTGGGCGTGTGCATGTACTTGTTGTTGGTCACCCTGGACACGGTCGATTCGTGCATCTCAATCGCATCCGCGATGTCCCGCAGGATCATCGGTTTCATGGCTTCCTCGCCATGCTCAAAAAAGTCGATTTGACGTTCAACAATGGTGCTTGCGACTTTGTACAGTGTGTCGTTTCGAATCTCGAGGCTACGGACCAACCAGCGGGCTTCCTGTAGCTGCGCGCGGAGTACTGCGTGGTCGCCTTTGCCGCGAATCAACGCTGCATACTCTTGGTTGACTTTGACTCTCGGAACACCGGACGGGCTGATCTCAACAGTCCAGTGGCCATCGATCTTGCGCACGAACACATCGGGGATGACGTATTCGGTGCGCGCGCCGCTGACCGCCTGACCCGGCTTGGGATGGCATGCCCGGATCAACGCGAGCGCTTCATCGAGTTCGTCGTCCTCAATCGCCATGCGGCGGCGCAGTTGCGTGTAGTTCCTCTCTGCAACGAGGTTGAGATGTTCGTCCGCGATGCGGCGCGCCGCCTGCAGACCGGGTGTCGAGGGCGGATACGGCGCGAGTTGCAGCTCGATACATTCTGTCAGTGAGCGGGCACCGACACCGAGTGGATCGAACCGTTGAATCCTCACCAAGATGCGTTCGAGCGCGGACAGCGTCGGCGCATCGTCGCCTAGCGTCTCATGAATTTGCTCGAGGGTTTCGAATAAGTAACCGTCGTCGTTAATGGCATCGATGATCGCTTCGCCGACGATCCGTTCGGCATCCGAAAATTTTTCCGTCTCGAGCTGATCGAGCAGATGTTCTCTGAGTGATAACTCGCGATCATCCGCAAAATCGGCCATAGAGCGACCATCGCTTCCTGAGAAGCTCGAGTCCTGGCCACGGCCCACGTCTCGCCATGAATCCTCGGCCTCCAACACGCGAACTTCTGCCGTCGTCGACGTATCCATCTTGGGCGCCTCGGGCAGCTCTTCCATGTCGAGCATGACGTTGCTCTCGAGCGCTTCGCTGATCTGCTGGTTCAGGTCCATGACCGGCAGTTGCAGCAGCTTTATGGCCTGCTGCAACTGTGGCGTCATGGTCAGTGACTGACCCAACTTGAGTGTGAGAGATGGTTTTAGCAAGACTGCGGTCCCTGTCGCATGCAGTAACCATACCAGAGCTGAAGCCGCGCGCTGTGACGATCTTCACAGCGGCCTGGATTTTGGTTACAGCCGGAAATCTTCTCCGAGGTAGACTTCTCGAACGTGTTGATTTTCAAGGATTTCAGTGGGCGTTCCTGCGGCGATCAGTACGCCATCGGAAAGGATATAGGCGTGCCCGCAGATTCCGAGCGTTTCTCTGACGTTATGGTCGGTAATCAACACACCGATCCCCCGGTCGGTGAGCTCCCGAATCGTTCGTTGAATATCGATAACTGAGATCGGATCAACACCCGCGAATGGTTCGTCCAGCAGTATGAACTGCGGTTCCGCGGCCAATGCGCGCGCGATTTCAACGCGTCTTCGCTCTCCACCCGACAGACTAATGCCAAGGCTGCCGCGCACGTGGGTGATGTGTAGCTCTTCCAGCAGCTGCTCGAGACGCTCTTCGCGTTCTGCGCGGCGCAGTTCTCTTCGCGCTTCAAGGACTGCCATGATGTTCTGCTCGACCGATAACTTACGGAACACGGAGGCTTCCTGCGGCAGATAGCCAAGGCCCAACCGTGCCCGAACATGCATCGGTTCATGCGTGAGATCCTGCCCGTCTAGCAGGATCCGTCCTCGGTCGGCGTTGACCAGCCCCACGATCATGTAGAACGCCGTGGTTTTGCCGGCACCGTTCGGTCCAAGCAAACCCACGACCTCACCGCCTTTGATCTCGAGCGAGATGTCCTTCACGACTTCACGAAAACGATACTTCTTGGCGAGTTTCTCGACAGACAGAATACTCAATTGTTTCCGCCCTCGAGTTCCTGCAGCGCTTCATCCATCGCGTCCTCGGCTTCCTCCAGCGCTCGCTCGCGGGTTTCGTCGATCACCGCTTCATCGGCGGTTTCCGGCGGTGGCTGTATCGTGATTCGCACGCGCTCACCGTTCTGCTCGTTGCCTTCGAAAACGATGCTCTGGTTCGCCAAGTCATATTTCAACAAGCCGCCGGTCACTGTGTTGAGCGCGTCGCGAATTTCCGCTTGCCCCTCGAACCGCACAACTTGATCCGACAAGTTATAGACGAATTTCTGTGCTTGGCCTTCGGTCAATTCACCCGTCTCGATGTTGGTGTCGGAGAACGACGCTAGGTCACCTTCGACTTCAGCACGGACCAGTTCGTAGTTATTGAACTGCAAGTCCGCAGCGTCCGCGCGGATTTGCGCGTTATTGATGTCGATCTCAACCGCACCATCAAACTGCCACCGACTTTGAGAGAAATCGGTGTCGGCTTGGGTAACGCCACGTTCCGCTTCGATTCGCATGCTGCCCTGCGTGATGCGAAGTCGATAGAAAACGGTGCGGTTCTCCGACATGACAGTCTCGCTGTTCGCGGCGTCGAAGAAGATCGTGTCTTGGTTTTGCGCGCCCGCGCTTCCGATGGCGCACACCGCAATGCAACAACCGATAGCAGCTCTATGGAACATATTGTCCCCTCACATTTGAGTTGAGGCGTATCGTGTCGTTCGGCAGAGAGGCTTGCATGCCCAGGGCAGTCAGTGTGCTTGATCCCACGCGGAAATTGACGGTTGATTGCGTCTCAATGCGCTCCTCATCGGGTTGGAACAGCAGCTGCTCAGTCTTGAGATCCATCGTTTTGGCGCTACGATCATCGGCACGTCGCGCGATGACGTTGCCACTCATGGACAAGGCTTGACTGATCGGGTCGAGTTCCGCACGCGCCGCGGTAATCTGCCAAGTCGGTTCTTGGATCGCTGTGTACCGGACTTCGATTTGTTCCATGACGATCGGTGCATCGCTGTCGCGCTGTCGCGCTTCCTTAGCGTGAATTTCATAGCGTGGTTCGCCAAGCTCGTTGCTACCGAATATCACCGCGTCCAGCACGTAGTAGCCGGACTCCACGTTGGTCGTTGCGCTATCACCTAGCGGGCTTTCCGGTTCCGGCGTGGCTGCAATCCAAGTCAGGATCGCGGCCGTGACAAGAATCGCCAAAAAAAACACATTCCGCGGCGTCATGGTGTCGATACCGATTCTCGGCAACTCAGGATCAGATCGGCGATCTCGCGCACGGCGCCGTCGCCGCCGCGGCGATCGGTAACCACAACCGCTTCGCGCTTCACCTCGGGCACCGCGTTGGCCACAGCGATCGGCAGCGCGACTGCGCGAAACATATCGAGGTCTGGTACATCGTCTCCCATCGCTGCTGCATTCGTAGGTTGGATCTGATTCGCGTCCAGCAGTTCCCGGATTGCCGTCGCTTTGTCTCTCGCGCCCTGGATCACAAAGGGTATCGAGAGTTCTTTGGCACGATGCGTGACAGCGCCAGAACTCCGTCCGGTAATGATCGCAACAACGACGCCAGAATCGAGCAAGCGGCGAATTCCGTAGCCATCTTGGGTGTTGAAGGTCTTGGTTTCTCTGCCCTCATGGTCGAGCGAGAATTTGCCGTCCGTCAGGACGCCATCGACATCTAGCACCAACAGCTTCAGGCTTGCCAATTGCTGCTGAAGGGCGGTGTCAATCGAGTTCGCGTCGCTCACATGACCCCCGCGCGCAGCAGGTCGTGGATGTTCAGGGCACCGAGCACTCGGTCATTCTCATCGACTACCGGCAATGCGGAAATCGCGTGGGTATCCATAATGTGCACCGCCTCTGCAGCAAGGGCGCCTCGCCGCACAGATCGACAGGGCGTGGTCATTGCTGACTCGATCGCAAGGCCTCGGATGTCCTGGTCGTGGTCGAGCAGCCGACGTAGGTCGCCATCCGTAAACACACCCATTAGGCGATGTTCGTCATCGCCGACGATGGTCATCCCGAGCCCCTTGGCGCTCATCTCAAGTAACGCGCTCGGAACGGATGCGCCAATGCTCACCATCGGAATCTCATTGCCCTCGTGCATGATGTCATCGACCCTTAGCAATAGTCGCTTGCCCAGGCTGCCGCCGGGATGTGAGCGCGCAAAGTCCTCGGCGGTGAACTCACGACTGTCGAGCAGTGCGACGGCGAGCGCATCGCCCAGCGCAAGCGTGGCTGTCGTGCTGGCGGTCGGCGCGAGGTTGAGCGGGCACGCCTCCTCGGGTACGGCGACATCCAGGTGCACGGTAGCGCGACGCGCCAATGTGGATTTCGAATTCCCGGTGATGCTGATCAACGGAACGGACAGGCGCGCAATCAACGGCAAAATGGTCACGATCTCAGCGGTTTCTCCCGAGTATGAAATCGCAAGAACGACATCGTCTGCCGTGATCATTCCGAGATCACCGTGACTCGCCTCGCCGGGATGAAGAAAGAACGCAGGGCTGCCGGTGCTTGCGAGCGTTGCCGCAAGTTTGCCGGCGACATGACCTGACTTGCCCATGCCCGTCACCACAATTCGACCTTTGCACGCCAAACAGAGTTGGCACGCATGCTCGAACTGCTCCCCAATCCGGTCTTTTAGGCCGGCGACCGCGGCAGATTCAATTTCCAGAACGCGAAGCGCCTGAGCGCGTCGCGCGTTGGCGTCAGCCGACATGGCCGAAGCTCCGCGCGAGGACGTACACGTGGTAGCTGAAAAATGCGATCAGCAACGCGGCCCCCTCGATTTGGTTGATCCGTCCTGCACCGCTGTAATTATAAGCCATAGCGAACAGTACGAGCGTCAACGCAATCATCACGAAGAAGTGCAGCGATAGGACGTCCGGCGCGACGCTTGTCGGTTGGATCACAATGGCGCAGCCAATCACCGCCAACAGGTTGAACATGTTCGAGCCGATGATGTTGCCAATGGCGAGACCTTGTTCGCCTTTGGTCGCCGAAATCAAGGATACGGCGAGCTCCGGCAAACTGGTGCCGATAGCTACGAGCGTCACGCCGATAACCAATTCGCTGACGCCGTAACTGATCGCAACGGCGGTTGCACCTCGGACCAGCAGCTCTGCGCCGATCAGGAGGACAACCAAACCGAGCATGAACCAGCCGATCGCCGTCCCCATTCGCATGTCTTTCGGGATTTCCGCGTCGTACTCGGCTTCGATCGGGTCATCGGCATCGGACCGAAAGCCGATTCGAACGATCCAATACATGACCACGACCAGCGCGATCAGCATCACAAGCCCATCGGTTCGGCTGAGTTGTGAATCCAGCACCAGAGCCACTGTCAATAGCGTCACGGCGAGCAGTGCGGGCATCTCCTGTTGCAAGGTACTCGACCGCACCGCAATCGGCTTTAGAACGGCGGTTGCGCCCAGCACTAGCGCAATATTGGCGATGTTGGACCCGACGGCATTTCCAATCGCGAGGTCTGGTTGGCCCTTGAGCGCGGCCATAATCGATACCAGGATCTCTGGCGCCGATGTGGCGATGCCGACAACGGTCAGACCAATCAGTAGCGTCGGGACGCCGAGATTGCGCGCCATTGCGCTGGCGCCGATCACGAACCGATCAGCACCCCAAATGAGTGCCGCCAGTCCGACGACCACCATGCCGATGTTTGCCGCGAGTGACACTTGTTTTCCGTAGCCTCCAGAGATCGCCGCTGATTAGGCCAGTTTTGGCCTGTTTCCGGCGCCCGGACCTGTCTCCTGCGGCGCGCAGGTAGCGGCGAACTATACACCACTGCACCTGTGGGAGTCCGCTAGGCTTATTGGGTGCCGGCAGTCAATGTAATACCATGCCCGCCGAAGTTTGTGGACGGAGTGCCCCGTGACCCCCGACGAGATCTCAAAGCTGATTCAGCAACACCTTGCACCAGAGCACGTCGAAGTGCTCAGTGACGACCATGTTCATTTCGAAGCGACCGTGGTGGCTGCTGCGTTCGACGGTAAACGTCAAGTCGCAAGACACCAGATGATCTACCAGGCGTTGGGCGATCACATGCGTGCGGACATTCACGCGCTATCCATCAAGGCGATGACGCCCGCTGAGTACGCGGACGCGAGCTAAACGATGGATAAACTCGGGATCACCGGTGGTCGTCCGTTGATCGGTGACGTGACGATCTCAGGGGCGAAGAACGCAACGCTACCGATTCTTGCAGCGACCCTTTTGGCTACCGAATCGGTCGCGCTAGGCAACGTACCGCATTTGCGCGATGTGACAACGATGATCGCGTTGCTCCAACGCATGGGAGCTGAGGCAACCTTGGAAGAGCGCATGCGCATCAGCGTCCACACGGGTGACGCGATCGAACCCGTCGCGCCCTATGATCTTGTGAAAACCATGCGTGCATCGGTTTTGGTCCTTGGCCCCTTACTCGCTCGATTTGGTCGCGCGGACGTCTCGCTACCCGGGGGCTGTGCCATTGGTGCGCGGCCGGTCGATTTGCATGTCGCCGGCATGCAGGCACTTGGCGCCGAAGTATGGATCGAAAATGGCTACATTCGAGCCCGCGCAGATCAATTGCGTGGCGCGCATTTTGTGTTTGATACCGTCAGTGTCACCGGCACGGAAAATTTAATGATGGCCGCCGCGCTGGCGCGCGGTGAAACCGTACTGGAGAACGCAGCTCGCGAGCCCGAAATCGAGGATCTTGCGCAGTTTTTGAATGCGCTTGGCGCGAAAATCGAGGGTGCTGGTACCCCGACGCTGCACATCCAAGGCGTCGATTCGCTTGGCGGCACGAGTTACGAGGTGCTACCGGATCGCATCGAAACCGGCACCTATCTCGTTGCAGGTGCGATGACCGGCGGCCGGGTAAAGGCACTGAACGCGGCGCCACGTCACCTCGAGGCGGTGCTCGGTAAGCTCACAGATGCGGGTGCGGAAATCGAAACCGGTGAGGATTGGATTTCGCTCGACATGCGCGGCGGACGCCCTTCCGCCGTCGATGTGCAGACCGCGCCGCATCCGGCATTCCCGACCGATATGCAGGCGCAGTTCTGTGCGTTGAATGCGGTCGCGGAAGGGCAGGGGTCAGTGACCGAGACCATATTCGAGAACCGATTCATGCACATCCCTGAGTTGCAGCGTATGGGTGCAAAGTTCCAGGTGCGTGGCAATACGGTAATGTCTCGAGGCGTGGCGTCTTTGACCGCCGCGCCGGTGATGGCGACGGACCTACGAGCGTCTGCTGGCCTTGTGTTGGCGGGGCTCGTCGCGCGAGGTGAGACAATCGTCGACCGAATCTACCACCTCGACCGTGGCTATGAGCGAATCGAGGATAAGTTGCGCGGGCTGGGCGGCGAGGTGCGGCGCATCACCTAGGGCTGACTTTCTGCGTCCGTGCGATCTCCCGCAATCGCGTTCGTTTTCCACGGGGCGCCGTTGCGAATGAGATCGAGGGACAGGTCCTCGCCGGGCTGAAAGCTTGCGACGGTCAGCAATGCCTGCTGACCGGTTTGCACGCGTTTACCGTTCACCGCGACGAGCACATCGCCGCGCCGAACGCCGGCGTTCCAGGCCGGGCCATTGGGCACAACCTCGATCAGCATCACGCCGATGTCTGGTGGTAACCCGACCTGTTGCCAACCTTCCTCGGTTAACGCGCCCATTGTCAGGCCAAGCCAGCCGCGCGGCACCCGACCGTCGCGCCGGAGCGCTTGCACAACGCCGCTGACCAGATTCACAGGGATCGCGAAGCTGATGCCCTGGATATTCTCTTCGCGCGAAACGACCGCCGTGTTGATGCCGATGAGTTCGCCCTGTGTGTTGATCAGAGCACCGCCCGAATTTCCGGAGTTAATCGCCGCATCTGTTTGGATGTAATTCTCGAAAGTTGTTAGGCGCAACGAGCCACGGCCGGTTGCGCTGACGATGCCCTGGGTCACGGTTTGGCTGAGGCCGTAGGGGTTGCCGATCGCGAGGACTACATCTCCGATGCGTACTTGGTCTGATCGGCCCAATTGGATCGCTTCCAGATCTGTAACGTCGACCTTAAGTAATGCGAGGTCAGTGTCGCTATCTTCACCGACGAGCGTCGGTGTTGCGATTCGCCCATCCGCGAGCTGGACGCGGATCTCGCCGGCATTTTGGATCACGTGATAGTTGGTCACGATAAAGCCATCGGCATCGATGATGACGCCGGAGCCGAGGTTGACCTGCTGAGTCGTGCGCAACAGCCCGCTATCGTCGACACCGGTCACCAAGCGGGTGGTGTAGACGTTGACGACGGCATTCGAGCTGGCGGCAACCGCATCGGCGTATGACGCGGGCGGTTGTCGATCGGCGGTGATCGCGGATGGGAAGGCCTGGCGGAACAGGAACACCACGCAAGCGATGGCAAGGCCAGCGACGACGCATCGCACAATGAACAGGAAGGTGGAGCTAAGGTTTGAACTCGACATTTTTTCGACGAACAGCTAAATCGAGAAAAACGAAGTGAATTGGTTAGACAAAACGCGATATCCGATGTATACAAATTTGCGACGCGACGAAAATTCAGTCGCTTATGTAGGCAGCACCCAGGCTTGTACTGTATAATTGCCGGCTGATTACTGCCAGTTGAGGGATCGGTTCGACCGTTGGGCAACAATCGGAGAATGTGCTTGGAGCATTGACCGATCGAACCTCCCCGATCACATGTCGTTTATACCTGTCGCGGTCTCGGCCGTCGACGATAGAGTGCGGGCGACACAGCAGGCCCAAGGAATTAAATGCGGCGCTATAGCGGCGCGGATGGATATAGAGAAAGACCTTTTCGGAGAAGTGTGATGACGGACGAATTGGACGAAAGCAGACGCCGGTTCTTGGGTATTGCAACCGGAGCCACTGGCGCGGTCGCTGCCGGCCTGCTCGCAGTGCCTTTTCTCGGGTCGCTGAAGCCGAGCGCGAGAGCGCAGGCACTAGGCGCTCCGGTTCAAATCAATATTGAGAGCCTCCAGCCAGGCCAGGTCGCTCGCGCTCAGTGGCGCGGCCGCACCGTCTACGTCGTGCGACGCGACGAGGCGATGCTCGAGAGAGTGAAACAGATGGAGCCTCAGCTGTCGGATCCGGAGTCAAAGTCCTCTGACCAACCGGAGTACGTGGTTAACGAGTTTCGCTCGGTCAAACCAGAAGTCCTGGTCGTTTTCGGTCAATGCACGCACCTCGGCTGCGCGCCTGCGCCGAGATTCGATGTTCAGCCGGCCGACCTCGGTAGCGATTGGTTCGGCGGCTTCTTCTGCGCCTGCCACGGCTCGAAATTCGATATGGCTGGCCGCGTTCTTGCGGGTGTTCCAGCACCGAAGAACCTCGAAATCCCGCCTTACCGCTTTGTTGGCGAAAGCGTCATTGAAGTCGGCACGGACACAGGAGCAGCGTAATGGCACGAGCGGAGTCTGACTTGCGCGTCGGTCGCGACAAAGGCGGCCTGATGGATTGGATCAACAAGCGCTTCCCCTTGGAGTCGCTGCTTAAAGAGCACATCACCGGGTACTACGCGTCCAAGAACCTGAACATCTGGTATGTGTTCGGCGTTCTGTCGATGGTCGTCCTGGTTATTCAGCTTTTGACCGGCATCTTCCTGACGATGAACTACAAACCTAGCGCGGCGGAAGCTTTCGCGTCGGTTGAGTACATCATGCGGGACGTGGATTACGGCTGGTTGATTCGCTACATGCATTCGACGGGTGCTTCGGCGTTCTTCATTGTCGTGTATCTGCACATGTTCCGAGCCATGCTGTACGGCTCGTACCGTAAACCTCGCGAGCTCATATGGATCATCGGCATGCTGATTTTCATCGTGCTCATGGCCGAAGCGTTCTTTGGTTACCTGCTCCCTTGGGGCCAGATGTCGTACTGGGGTGCGCAGGTGATCGTGAGTCTGTTTGGCGCGATACCTGGCATCGGCGAGCCGCTAGTTGACTTTATTCGCGGCGATTATTCGATTTCGGATATCACGCTGAACCGGTTCTTCGCGCTGCACGTGATTGCGTTGCCGTTGGCGCTGATCATGTTGGTTGCTGTGCACATCCTGGCGCTGCATGAAGTCGGCTCAAACAACCCGGACGGTATTGAGATCAAAGAGAAGAAGGGCGCGGATGGCGTACCGTTGGATGGCATCGCGTTCCATCCTTTCCATACTTCAAAAGACTTGGTCGCGATCGTCGTGTTCATGGCAGCGTTCTTCGGCGTGGTCTTCTTCGCGCCGGAAATGAACGGCTACTTCCTGGAGCACGC
>JBCAZH010000024.1:0-44937 GCA_038533155.1 Pseudomonadota bacterium
ACTTCTCATGGCCGTCGATACTAGGTATCGCGAAAATCGGGATCAACAAAATCAAAGAGTTGGGAATAAGTGCCCAATTTCTGGGAAATATCGCGCAAGGTTTTTCAAATGGAATTTCTGGCCGTTCCGACCATATTTCGCTGTGAAAACAGCGATATTCGCGATTTAGCGACACGCACTATTTGGTCAAAAATGCATCAACCCGTTTTAGGAACTGAGACTCGTCCCAAACATCAACTCCAAGATTTTGCGCTTTTTGGAGTTTTGAACCGGCTTTTTCACCCGCAATTAATAGGGATGTTTTTCCCGAAATTGACCCAGACACCTTGCCGCCAAGGCGTTTGACTAAGGCGCCTGCCTCCGACCTCTTCATCGCAGTCAGCGTCCCCGTCAAAACTACCGTCATCCCTTCAAACAGGTCGCCAGTGGCTCCCAAATCACCCGGTTCACTCTCGAATTGCACGCCTGCATCGATGAGATCATCAACAACACGCGCCAAGTCCGGGTCCTTGAAGTGACCGAGCACGCGTTTGGCGACGATTTCCCCGACGTCATCGACACCAAGAAGCTGATCCTCTGTTGCCGCGCGAAGGGCCTCAAGACTGCCAAAATGCTCGGCCAGGTTCTGAGCGGTCGTCTCGCCAACCTCTCGAATACCAATCGCAAACAGAAACCGACCGAGTGTTGTATGGCGAGACTCTTCGATACTCGCGATCACGTTCTGAGCTGATTTCTCGCCCATTCGCTCTAAACCAGCGAGCTGATCCGCGGTTAGTCGAAAAATATCGCCAGGTTTTTCAACTAAGTCATCAGCCAGCTGCTCGATGAGCTTACTGCCCAGCCCTTCGATGTCGAGTGCCCGCCGCGAAACAAAATGCTTCAAACCCTCAACGCGCTGGGCACGGCAAAACACAGGACCTCCGGTGCAGCGGGCCACAGCTTCGTCGGCGAACTTCTTAACCGGAGATCCACACACCGGACACTGTTTAGGTAGCTCCGTGCGTACGGCGCCCCGCGGTCGGCGCTCTGGGACGAAACTCACCACCTCAGGAATTACGTCTCCAGCTCGCCGGATCACAACAGTGTCACCAACGCGGATATCTTTGCGCTGAAGCTCTTCTATATTGTGCAGCGTCGCATTACTGACCGTGACGCCACCAACGAAAACGGGGTGCAAACGAGCGACAGGCGTCAGAGCACCCGTTCGGCCAACTTGCCAATCGATACCCTCAACAGTCGTCAGCTCTTCTTGTGCCGGGTATTTTCTAGCAATCGCCCAACGAGGCGCTCGAGAAACTTTTCCGAGCGCCGACTGTAATTCGTAGTCGTCGACCTTATAAACCACACCGTCGATTTCATAGGGCAGCGATTCACGCCGATTACCCAGCGCCTTGAAGTACGCTTTGCATGCTTCGACACCCTGGACCAACGCCGCATCCGGACAGGTCGGAAAGCCCCACTCCCTGAGCTGCAACATGGTGTGGTAATGGCTCGGTGGAAGCGCCCCATCTTCGTAGTGACCGACCGCATAGGCGTACATATCCAGCGGACGTTTGGCCGTTAGACGAGGATCCAGCTGTCTGAGGCTACCTGCCGCCGCGTTACGAGGATTGACGAACGTCTTCTCTCCGCGCTCAGCAGCCTTCTTATTAAACGCGTCGAAGCCGGCCTTCGGCATGAACACTTCCCCGCGCACTTCCAATACTCGAGGAAGATTGGCGCCACGCAGGCGCAATGGGACCGTGGGAATCGTGCGAACGTTATGCGTGATGTCTTCGCCGGTGGCGCCGTCACCGCGGGTCGCACCCTGAATCAAGACACCTGATTCGTACACTAGCGATACCGCAGCACCATCCAGCTTTGGTTCGGCGCTGATCTTGAGCTCATCGTGCTGGGCGCCGAGCTTCAAACGATCCGCGATTCGCTGGAAGAATTTCAGCATCTCTTCATCGGAGAACGCATTGTCCAGTGAAAGCATCGGTAATGTATGAGTGACCTGCCCGAACTCGGACACAGGGTTCGCTCCCACGCGCTGGCTCGGCGACTCCGGCGTGACCAAGTCTGGGAAGGCACTCTCGATTGCCTGTAAGCGTCGCATTAACCGGTCGTACTCGGCGTCCGGTATCGAGGGTTCATCAAGAACGTAGTAGCGGTGATTGTGCTGATCGATCTGTTCGCGCAACTCAGCGAGCTGCGATTCAGCCGCTTCTGCACTTTCCGGCAAAGTGTCTGTCACGAAATATTTAGATGATCCAATTCGTATTGGATCAATTCCTCGCGTAAGAAGCGTTCGCGTTGGATACTAAAAGTACTGCCGTCGCCGTCGACCAGATCGCCGCTCAGCGTGATCGCGATGGCTCGCGCCGTCTCGACCATCTTGTCGTATCCCTCTACCCCTCGCCCAGGGCCTGGCCGAACCAGGAAAAAACTCAACCCGGGCAAACGCTGGTCCTTCAAGTTTTTGAGATCAAAGCTTCCCGGCTCGACGAGGTTTGCAGCCGCAAACACCGTCTCAGCGTCTGGCTCATTGTTGAAGAGTTTGTGAAAAATTCCGAACTTGCCATGCACCAATCCGGAGTCGCGCAGTGCCAAGATCATCTGCTCGGCAGAAAAATCAGCACCTTTCTTCGCGACAATACGCAGCGTGATGACTTTCTGTGGAACGTTGGGTACGGGCTCTGACTCCAGAGCGTCCGCATCTTGCTCGGCGTTGTGAGCCTCTGGCTCTGCGATGTTGGCGACGGGCGCTGCCGGCTCATCCGCACTGACAGACGGCAAAACATCTAAATCCAAAGACGATTGGCTGCGCTGTGCGGGCGCTTCTTCGAAACTTGGTTCGATCCGCGACCCCGGGGTGCTGTTCTTGACCTCAGCCGCGTCGCGCTTTCTTGTCGTCAAGTACACAACCCCGACGACCAGAATTCCGATGATGAGCAGAGCGACTCGAAGCGAATCCATATTCAGACCATTAAGCGGTAGCCATCTTAACGGCCTCATCAAGATCGACCGCAACCAAACGCGAGACTCCAGGCTCGTTCATCGTGACGCCCATCAGCTGCTGCGCCATTTCCATCGTCGCCTTGTTGTGACTGATAAAGACAAACTGCACCGTTTCCGACATGGCCTTCACAATCTGGCAGAAGCGACCGACGTTCGCGTCGTCGAGTGGCGCGTCAACCTCATCGAGCATACAGAACGGTGCCGGGTTTAGTTCGAAAATTGCGAAAACTAAAGCTACGGCTGTTAGCGCCTTCTCGCCACCTGAAAGCAAATGAATCGTGCTGTTGCGCTTGCCCGGTGGTCGCGCCATGACCGTGACACCCGCAGCGAGCAAATCATCACCGGTAAGCTCGAGGTAGGCTTGGCCACCACCGAAGAGCTGCGGAAACAGTCTTTGGAACCCGCTGTTAACCCGATCGTAGGTTTCTTTGAATCGGTTCCGTGTTTCGCGATCGATCTTTCGTATTGCATTCTCGAGTGTCGTCAACGCCGAATTCAGATCAGCAAGTTGCGAGTCGAGATATTCTTTGCGTTCTTGTTGTTCTTTTTGCTCATCAATCGCGGCGAGGTTTATTGGGCCCAAACGGTCAATTTTTCGGCCAATGGTGGTAAGCCTTTCTGACCACTCGGCCGTGTTCGCTGCCTCATCGAGCGACTGCGTGACTTCGTTGAGGTCAAACTGCAACTCGGCGAACTGCTCATTAACGCCCTCAAGCCGAACTTTGTTTTCTTGCTGCCCAACGCGCATCTCGCTCAACGCATCACGCGCAGAAACCACTCGCTCTTCAAAATCGGCCCGCTGCTGCTCCAACGTTCGTAGCTGCGACTCGGTGTTCTCGACATGCTCACGCGCGGTACCGAGGGACTGGTCCGCTTGGACCCGCTGTTCGAGGAGTGCGGCGAGGTTCGATTCCATATCCGCGACCGGCGCCACCGCGTTATCCATCTCTTGTTGCAGTTGCTGTTGCCGGTTCTGGAATTGACTCAACTGCGACTGCATACGTTGCAAACTTTGTTGGGCTGATTCCCGCGAGCTACGTCTCGATTCGTATCGCAACGCGAGTGCTTGCGCCGACTCACGGTCCTCTGCCGATCTCGCGCGCGCCGCATCGAGATCTTCGCGCAGCTGGTTGCGCTGCGCCTGCATCTTGTCCCGCTCTTCGCCAACGCCCTCGAGCAACGCGCTGTTCTCGGCCAATGCCCGCCGACTGTTAGCAATCGCCTCTTCTACGCGTTGAACTTCATTGCCGATGTCGCTGAGTTCAACATCGATCTTCTCCAACCGCACCGTTGCTTCAGCAACGCGATCTTCCGCAGCCGCAGACTCCGCGGCGGATTGTGCCGCCGTCCGTGCGAACTGAGAAGCCGCCTGTCTCGCTTCATCACGTTTCGCTTCGAGCGAAACGAACGTCTCTCTATGGGTGGCAAGGCGCCCTTCGAGCGACTCGAGCTCTTTCCGTAATGCGGACAAAGAGTGACGCAGATCGCGAAGTTCCTGCTCGCGACCCAGAGTACCGCTTGCTGCATCCTCGCCATGCGCGACCCGCGCCCAACTGTGTCCGAGCCACAACCCGGATTGGCTGATCACCGACTCGCCTTCGCCGAGCCTCGCTCGAACAGCGAGTGCCTCGTCATCGTTGTCTACGCAGCGCACATGGCTCAATAGATCTATCACTGCCGGCGGCGCTTGTTCCACATGCGCTGCGAGCGTGCCACTACCGGAGGATGCGCTGACCCCGCTGGCGCTCACCAGAGTCAAACTGCCATCGAGTTCAGCAAGCTCTGAAGAAAGGCGCGCGGCGTCATCCACACAAACGCTCTGTAGCCAATCTCCTAACACGGCTTCCACTGCTCGGGTCCAACCGGACTTAACCCGCAACCGTTGTGCAACCCGCTGGGCTTCCGACAAAGAACGGCGCTCCAACCAATCCGAAACACCACCTTGCGACTGCTCAAGCGCAGCCTGTTGCAGCGCTTCCAAAGACGCCGCGCGACCTTGTTGCTCGGAGATACTCGAGCGCAGCTCATCCATCTCGTGACGCATCGCGTCAATATCCGACGCAGCGCGACGCACAGCCTGTTCTGACTCTGCCAAAGCAGCTTCGCCCTGCTCCGCTTCCGCTTGGCGCTCACGCGCATTGGCCGCGAGCCTGACCGCTTCGTCTTTCAACGCAGCAACTGGGAGCGCGTCTCGCTGCTCCGTGACCAGTGCGCGACGCTTCGTCAGACGCTCGATCTGAGCGTCATACTGCTCCACGCGGGCTTGTTCCACTTGTACCGCGCGCTCGGCAGCGCTGGCGCGCGCGTTGAACGCATCCCAGCCTTCTTGCCACTCGCTCATCGCGGTTTCAGCGCGCTGCAAAGATTGCATTGACGCCTCGGCTTGCGCTTTCGAACTTTCCAAATCTGGCGTGAGTTGATCCAGCGTCAGATTCAACTGCTGCAAAGCGGTCGAGTCTTGCTCGATGTGTGCAAGGATTTCGGCAACGCCACTCTCAGCCTGTTTCAGGTCCGCAGCGCGTCGCTCCCGCGTTTGTCTGTTGTGTTCAATCGATTGTTCGAGTCGACCAATTTCGCCACCAATCTTGTAGAACTTAGCCTGCGCTTCGTTGAAGATCTCTGTGGTCTCCGTCAAGCGCTCGCGCGTCTCAGCAATCGACGCTTCCGCCTTACGCTGGTCCGCAATGGCGGCCTCGACCTGATTCTCACGTTCGGCAAGCTCACGCTCTTGTTGCTCGGCGACGCCTTGTAACTCGCTGATCCTCAGGGCGAGCAATTCGGCTTGCGTTCGCCGCTCGTCCTCTTTTAGGGCCTTGTATCGTTCCGCCGCTTTCGCTTGGCGTCCAAGCCGACGCAGCTGCGCTTCAACTTCCTCTAAGAGGTCCGTCAGGCGTTCAAGATTCTCGCGCGTGTGCTTGATCCTGTTCTCAGTCTCGCGGCGACGTTCTTTGTATTTCGAAATGCCGGCGGCTTCCTCGATAAACACCCGCATCTCTTCCGGTTTGGCTTCAATGAGCCGGGAGATCATGCCTTGCTCAATGATCGAGTAAGAACGTGGTCCCAGCCCCGTCCCGAGGAAAATCTGCGTGATGTCCTTGCGGCGGCATTTCGTGCCGTTCAAGTAATAGGTTGAAATCGCATCTCGCGAAACCGTTCGTCGAACGGAAATTTCGTTGTAGCCGGCGTACTGGCCGGCGACCGTGGCGTCGGTGTTGTCAAACAGCAATTCGATTGAAGCAGTGCCGACCGGTTTCCTCGCACTCGAACCGTTGAAGATGACATCGGTGATGGAATCGCCGCGAAGTCGACTCGCAGAGCTCTCGCCCATTACCCACCGAACCGCATCGATCACATTCGACTTACCACAGCCGTTGGGGCCGACAACGCCAACAAGGTTGCTAGGAAATTCTATGGTGGTTGGCTCAACAAAGGATTTGAAACCTGCGAGCTTGATTTTAGTGAGGCGCATGGGTGTCCGTAAGACCATTCAGTTCTGCGTGCGCTGGCGGCGCGCGTCAGCCCGCTAGTGTAAGCTAATTCGTTTTGCAAAACGACGCCCGTCGCAATCCACCGACAGGCCACTACGGAGCATTGAGGAATGACCGACGAGATCATCAAAACCCCGCGGCCGGGTCCGTCTCGGGACCTTGAAACGTTCAAGAACCCGAACCAAGAGCGCGACATTGTGATCCGAATCCATACGCCGGAGTTCACCTGTCTGTGTCCAAAAACAGATCAGCCGGACTTCGCCACGATCTACATCGAGTACATCCCGAATGAACGCTGCGTCGAGTTAAAGTCGCTCAAGCTCTACTTCTGGTCGTATCGCGAGGAAGGCGCGTTTCATGAGGCGGTGACGGCGAAGATGCTCGATGATCTTGTCGACGCACTCAACCCTCGGTTCATGCGTGTGACGACCGATTTCAATGTGCGCGGCGGTGTGTACACGAATGTTGTGGTCGAACATCGCCACCCTGACTGGCAGGGCAGCACGCCTGTTCATCTGGCAACGGCAGCCAATAGCATGCAAACCCTTTGAATACAGTGGATTTGGCGCACTTCCCTTGTCCAACATAACCTGTATAATCGCGGCGCTTCAGACGGATACCAATCGCGGAGGTTCCTGATGCCGACAAAGAAAAAGTCAGCAAAAACAAAGACTAAGAAAAAGGTCACGACAAAGAAGGTCGCGGCTAAGAAGACTGCCGCGAAGAAGAAAGTGACGAAGAAGAAGGTGGCAGCAAAGAAAACCACCAAGAAAGTCGCCAAGAAAAAAGTGGTTAAGAAGGCCCCCGCCAAGAAGAAAACCACCGCGAAGAAAAAGACTGCAAAGAAAAAGGCAACCGTCGCTAAAAAGAAGGTGACGAAAAAAGCCACAGGTAAAAAATCAGTGACGAAGAAGGCGACGGCGAAAAAAGCCCCAGCTAAGAAGGCTCCGGCCAAGAAAGCGCCTGCTAAAAAACCCGCACCTAGCAAGGCCGCCGCTGCGCCCCGCCGCTCTCGAGCGGACATCGTGTCCGGTCCGATCCACGGCATCGCGCCCTACCAGCCGAAGCGCGGCGAGGAGTACATGAGCGATGCGCAGCTTGAGCACTTCCGCAACATTCTGAGCGCGTGGAAACGCGAATTGATGGAAGAAGTCGATCGCACCGTGCATCACATGCAAGATGAGGCTGCGAACTTCCCCGACCCGAACGATCGAGCAACGCAGGAATCGGAATTCGGATTAGAACTCCGAACTCGGGACCGCGAACGCAAGCTGTTGCGGAAAATCAGCTCGGCACTGACTCGGATCGATGACGGCTCATACGGTTATTGCGAAGAGACCGGCGAAGAAATCGGACTGAAACGCCTTGAGGCGCGCCCGGTCGCAACATTGTGCCTTGAAGCACAGGAACGACGTGAGCTTGCCGAACGACAATTCCGTGACCGGGACGATCGCTACCGGTAGACCCTATGTCGGCCGGTTTGCACCCTCGCCAACCGGCCCTCTACACCTTGGCTCTCTATTTGCCGCGTTAGTCAGCCTGCTAGATGCACGCAAACATGCCGGCCGCTGGCTTTTGCGTATCGAGGACATCGACCCGCCTCGCGAAGTTGCCGGAGCGACTGACGCAATCCTGAAGTCCCTGGAGTCTCACGCATTGCTTTGGGACGGCAACCTGACGTTTCAGCGTGATTCGACAGATCGTTTTCTAAACGCCATTGAACAACTGCGGCAAGCTGACCACCTGTTCTACTGTGATTGCGCCCGCAAGTCGTTGCTCGCCGCGAGGAGTCTGAACGCGTATCCAGGCACGTGCCGTCATAAGCGATTGGATAGCGGCGCCCTTCGGGTTCGAGTGTATGACACGATCATTGAGTTTCATGACCGTTGGCAGGGCGCCCAAAAAGCAAACCTCGGTGATAGACCTGGCGACTTTGTCATTCGCCGTCGCGATCTTCTGTTTGCCTATCAGTTGGCGGTTATCGTCGATGATCATGCATCTGGCGTTACCGATGTCGTCCGGGGCATCGATCTCATCGATTCCACGCCCCGCCAAATTCATTTGCAAGCGCTCCTAAAATACGAACATCCAAGATACGGTCATTTCCCGGTTTTGACGGATCGCGAGGGTTCGAAACTCAGCAAACAGACCGGCTCGACACCGATCGACGACGCGGATGCATCCGCAAATCTTGAGCGGTGTCTGAACCTGCTCGGCATGCCCCTAGCGTCGACGTTGCGAGGTGCGCCGTGCACGGAAATCGTGGATTGGGCCATCGAACACTACGAGCCGTGCTCGCTGCTTAAGTCCAAAAGCCCCTTCATGGTAGCCACTTGAGGATTCAATCACTCAGCGATTCCGCTACACTTAGACAGGAGTTAGGACCCGGATGCTGTAGTGCGCACAATTAAGAAGTACCCAAATCGGCGTTTGTACGACACAAAGCTCAGCAAATACATAACGCTAGCGCACATCAAAGAACTGGTGCTTGAGAAAGAGCCGTTCGTCGTGATCGACAAAAAGTCCGGCGAAGATATTACGCGCACCATATTGATGCAGGTCATCGCCGAACAGGAACAGCAAGGCGAGCCCGTCATGACCGAAGACTTTCTGTCGCAGGTCATCCGCACCTACAACAATGCAATGCCGAGCGTTGTCAGCAACTACCTAGAACAGTCCCTACGCCTATTCATGAATCAGCAAGCCCATGCGCGCAACACGATTAGAAAAGTCGTGGGCATCGATCCCGTCGAGACCGTCACGAATCTCGCCCAGAGGAACTACGCCCGGTGGCGTGCGGTCCAGGAAGAAGTGTTCAAGTTGATCAGCGGAAAGCCCGACGAGTCGAAAGATTCGGATCAACCCCCTGAGGACCGTTCCTGAACACACAATCAGGGCGGTTTCGTCCTGCCAAATGGCTGTCTAATCGGCACATCCAAACGCTACTTCCATCGCTGAAACTTGTGCGAGCGCCGACGATTCGTTGGCGTCGCGAAGTGTTCGAGTTACCGGATACCGATACAGTGGCGTTGGATTGGAACGACCTGCCAAGTGCCGAGACGCCAACCGCGCTCCTAGTTGTGCTCCACGGTCTGGAAGGCTCTAGCGAGTCCACCTACGCTCGCGGGTTAGCGGCTGCTGCCGCACGGCGCGGTTGGTTGAGTGTTGTCCTTCATGCCCGCGACTGTGGCGGACACCCCAACCGTCTGTCGCGTCGATATCACGCGGGTGAAACCGCCGATCCCGGCAGTGTGTTCAACGCATTAGTTGATCGCTACCCACACCTCCCACTGATGGCCTGCGGCTATTCGCTCGGTGGGAACACGTTATTGAAGTATCTCGGCGAAACCGGTGCAGATAATCCCGTCAAAGCGGCCGTCGCCGTCTCCGTGCCCTTTGATTTGCAGGGCGCTTCCGATTCGATCTCTAGCGGCTTTTCGAAACTCTATCAATGGCACTTGATGCGCAACATGAAAAAATCGCTCGTTCGTAAGTTCACGCCCAACACCGAGCTTTTTGATTGGCAGCGTGCAATCCGCGCGACGCGGTTCGAGGAGTTTGATGATGCGGTCACCGCACCGTTGCATGGATTCGCGAACAAGGATGACTACTACGGCCGCAGCAGCAGCAAACAGTTTCTGAAGTCAATCGCCACACCAACGACGATCATTCACGCCATCGATGATCCTTTTATTGCTGAGTCGCTCTTGCCCGCTACGTCTGACATCAGTGCAAACGTGACTCTCGAGTTTCCCGAGAACGGAGGCCACGTCGGATTCGTGGAGGGTGGAATTCCGGGGCGATTGCGGTTTTGGCTACCTGAACGAATTTGCGAGCATTTCGAGCGAATGACTCAGTCGGTCAAAAAGACCGACTGAGCCACGAACGATCTTACTCTTCTTCGCCGCCGTCCTTCGCCTCGTCTTCAGCGACCGCTTTCATACTCAGACGAATACGACCCTGACGATCAACTTCCAGGACTTTGACGCGGACAATATCCCCTTCGCTCAGCTTGTCGCTGACCTTCTCGACCCGCTCGTTAGAGATTTGCGAGATATGGACCAAACCGTCCTTGCCCGGAAGAATGGTAACGAATGCACCGAAGTCCATCAGGCGAGCCACTCGGCCGTCGTAGATGGTGCCGACTTCGACTTCCGCTGTGATCAACTCAATCCGACGGCGCGCCTCTTTGCCGGACGCCCCATCCACAGATGCGATACGTACAGTGCCGTCGTTGTCGATATCGACCGTAGCACCCGTCTCTTCCGTGATGGCACGAATAACCGCACCCCCCTTACCAATCACATCGCGAATCTTCTCTGGGTCAATCTTGAGCGACATGATCGTCGGCGCCCAATCAGACATTTCCTCACGCGGTTTCTGAATTGCGTGCGCCATCTCACCCAAGATGTGTAGTCGTGCGTCACGCGCTTGGTCCAGCGCGGTCGACATGATTTCCTTCGTGATGCCTTGGATTTTGATATCCATCTGCAGCGCTGTAACGCCGTCATCGGTGCCGGCGACCTTGAAGTCCATGTCACCTAAGTGATCTTCATCACCCAGGATATCGGTCAATACGGCAAAACGCTCCCCGTCTTTCACGAGACCCATCGCAACACCAGCTACCGGCGCTTTGGTTGGGACGCCCGCATCCATCAGCGCAAGGCTGCTGCCGCAAACGGAAGCCATGGAGCTCGAACCATTCGACTCGGTGATTTCTGAGACGACGCGAATGACGTACGGGAACTCTTCGATCGTCGGCAGAACTGCTTGAATGCCGCGACGCGCGAGTTTGCCGTGACCAATCTCACGCCGTTTCGGAGACCCCATGAAACCGGTCTCTCCAACGCAGTACGGCGGGAAGTTGTAGTGCAGCATGAAATTCTCTTTCCGCTCGCCTTCCAACGCATCAATGATCTGCGCATCACGACCCGTACCAAGCGTTGCGACAACGATTGCCTGAGTCTCGCCGCGAGTAAATAGCGCAGATCCATGTGTTCGCGGCAACACACCGACGCGGCTCGCGATCGGACGAACAGTGTTCAGATCACGCCCGTCGATACGCGGGTGACCATCGAGAACACGCCCACGAACGATATTCTTTTCGAGCTTGGACAGCGCGCCACTGACTTCTTCGGTCGAGTACTGCGGCTCGTCACCGCCAGCCAGCGCTTCCAGTGCGGCGCCTTTGGCCTCACGGACCGCATCCTGTCGTGACTGCTTCTCAGTGATTTGGTAGGCGGCCGTTAGACCGTCCGTCGCAGCAGCGGATACAGCATCGGCGAGCGCGGTGTCTTGTTCCGGCGCGGTCCAGTCCCAAGCCTCTTTACCGATCTCGGACGCCATCTCCGAAATGACGGAAATCGCTGTCTGCATCTGATCGTGTCCAAACACAACCGCGCCGAGCATGACCTCTTCCGGCAGGCGATCTGCTTCAGACTCAACCATCAATACCGCGTCTTTCGTCCCTGCGACCACCAAGTCGAGCTTCGATCCCTCAAGTTGCGCTGCTGTCGGATTCAAGACGTAGTCACCGTCTACGTATCCAACACGAGCAGCGCCAATCGGGCCCTGGAACGGCATACCCGACAAGGCCAATGACGCGGAGGCGCCTATCAGCGATGGGATATCCGGATCAATCTGAGGGTCCAAAGACATGACCGTCGCGACCACTTGGACTTCATTGGTGAAACCTTTCGGGAACAACGGACGAATCGGTCTATCGATAAGACGACTGGTCAGTGTTTCTTTTTCGCTGGGTCGACCTTCGCGCTTGAAGAAGCCGCCAGGGATTTTCCCGGCCGCATAGGTCTTTTCTTGATAGTTAACGGTCAGCGGGAAAAAGTCGCGACCGGGATCGGCCTGCTTTCTGCCTACGGCAGTGACCAACACCGTTGTGTCTCCCATGCTGACCATAACGGCAGCATCGGCTTGGCGGGCGATCTCGCCTGCTTCGAGTTTTACCTCGTGTTCCCCATATTGAAATGTCTTGGTTATCGCGTTCACGCTGATTCCTTAATTACTTTCTTTCTTTCTACCTACAAAACCAAAAGCGCCCCGTTGTCCGTTTCCAGTCAACAGGGGCGCTTATTTGATATCACGTCTTGAATGTCTTACTCAGCGACGCAGACCGAGTCGTTTGATCAAGTCGAAATAACGATCCTGATCTTTCTTTTTTAAATAGTCGAGCAGCTTGCGACGTTTGTTGACCATTTTCAGCAAGCCCAGACGCGAATGGTGGTCTTTCTTGTGGCTGTTGAAGTGTCCGGTCAGATCGGAGATTCGGGCAGAAAGCAACGCTACTTGCACTTCCGGAGATCCGGTGTCTTTTTCGTCGCGTCGATATTCCTCGACGATGCTGTTCTTACGTTCTGTCGTTAGTGGCATGAGTCAAACTCCTGTCAATTCACCACCCTCATCAGAAACCCCGCCTTTTTCATGCCTGGCGGAACACCGATGCGCAGGGGTATTTGTCATTTCGCCCCGCTAGGCAACGCGGGACCGTTTGAAAGCGGGCGCATTGTAACTCGGCTGTAACCTTTGAAACAACGCCCACACTCCTTCTTTTTAGGGTTTTTCAGCAGAATCTAGGGCTTGCCGGGCGGCCGACAGCACCTTCCGAGTAACGATTTCGCCACCCGCTGCGACCTCGACGACACCGAGTAGGTCATCTTGTGCGGAATTCACGGCGAAGCGACCGACTAGAGCTGCTAAATCCAGTGCCTGTCCCTCGCAGAATCGTCGAGCATCGGCAGCGTCCAGTGTGATTTTCGGCAACCCCGCCACACAACTTGCAACCGGGAGTAGCACTTGTTGCGAGACGTCCGCTGAGTCCGGTAGCGCTTCGAGGTGCTCCAGTCCATGCATGGCCTGGGTAAACGGTGCTACGCCGCTACGGTGGAGCCGCTCGGTCCACGCCACAGTGCCAGCAGCTGCGGCGAGGTCTTCGACCAACGTGCGAATGTACGTTCCCTTCGAGCATGTGACCGAAAGCTCCAGTCGCTCGTTGCTGACTGCCGTGACCTCGATCGAATGAACTCGTACGGTACGCGCGGGGCGTTCGACCTCCTGTCCTTTCCGAGCTAACTCATACAGACGCTTGCCATCATGCTTAAGCGCCGAATACATGGGCGGAATCTGCTGAATTTCACCGAGAAAACGGGCCGCGATCTCCTGCCATTGTTCGCGGTTCAAACTTGGGGTCGAGTCTTGGGTCGTGATCTCGCCCTCTGCATCGCCTGTCGTCGAGGATTGCCCGAGTCGTGCCACCACATCGTAGGACTTATCGGCATCCAGGAGGTATTGCGATAGACGAGTCGCATCGCCAAGACAAATGGGCAGCATTCCTGTTGCCAGCGGATCTAGACTGCCCGTATGCCCGGCTTTTTTTGCTCGGAGCAAACGCTTGACCCGTTGCAGGGCGTGGTTGCTCGACATGCCCCTCGGTTTGTCGAGCAAGAACACACCGTGCAAGTCTCGTCGATCATGCGGCATCGATTTCAGTCGTCAGGCGTGTCCTGGGGCGTATCGAGCAATGCAGACAATGCTTCAGCACGAGCGGCACTATCGTCGTGCTGAAACCGCAGTTCTGGGACACGCCGCACGTTGAGCTCGTCGCCCAACCGACTGCGTAAAAAACCGCCCGCCCGCTTCAAACCCGCGATTACAGGTTGCGGATCATCATCGGGATCGAGGGTCGAGAAAAACACTCTTGCGACGGACAAATCGCGTGTCAGGTCGACCGCCGTGACACTCACACCCGACAACCCCGGATCCTTGCTCTCAAAACGCAAGAGCTCGTTCAGAACGCGCTGAATCTGCCCGCCCAGACGATCCTGCCGAGAGAAATCTCTCCGCATCAATCGATCTTGCGAGCGACTTCAACGCGCTCGTAACACTCGATCTGATCGCCTGCTTTAACATCGTTGTAGTTCTTCACGCCGATACCGCACTCAGTGCCGGCCCGGACTTCATTGACGTCGTCCTTGAAGCGTCGCAACGACTCCAACTCGCCCTCGTAAATCACAACGTTGTCACGCAACACGCGGATCGGCAAGGATCGTCTGACGTAGCCATCAGCAACCATACAGCCGGCCACGTTACCGAGTTTCGGCGAACGGAAGACCTCACGAACTTCTGCCAAACCAACAATTTGCTCGCGCACTTCGGGTGACAGCAAACCACTGACCGCGGCTTTCACATCATCGATGGCTTCGTAGATGATGCTGTAGTAGCGCAGGTCGACCTCTGACTCTTTTATCTGGTTTCGCGCAGCGGCGTCGGCCCGGACATTGAAGCCGATAACGATCGCATTCGACGCGGATGCCAACGTGATATCCGACTCCGTGATCCCACCGACTCCGGCAGCGATTACCTTAACGGTTACTTCGTCGTTGGAGATCGCTTCCAGAGAGTCTTTCAACGCCTCGGCGCTACCGTTCACATCGGCCTTGATCAGCAAAGATACGCTGACCTGTTCGCCTTCCGCCATTTGGTTGAAGACATTCTCAAGTTTCGCGGCTTGCTGTTGGGCCAATTTGGTATCGCGCGCTTTCGCTTGTCGATACTCCGCGACCTCGCGAGCTTTGCGGTCATCCTCAAGAGCCAGCACCTCGTCGCCAGGCGCAGGAACACCCGAAAGACCCAGTACGACCGCCGGCGTCGAAGGTCCGGCTGCCTCAATCGCCTCTTGCTGCTCATTGAACATCGCGCGAATGCGGCCGTATTCCTCGCCCGCAAGAATGTAATCGCCCTGTCGCAAAGTACCGCTTTGCACGAGGACAGTCGCAACGGCGCCACGTCCTTTCTCAAGCGAACCCTCAACGACCAGACCTTTCGCGTGCCCTTCGTGAACGGCCTTGAGATCCATGACCTCGGCCTGCAGCAAGACCGCCTCGAGCAGTGCATCCACGCCCTCACCTGTGTGTGCAGAGACATTCACAAACTGCGAATCGCCGCCCCACTCTTCGGGTATGACTTCGTGCTGGGAAAGTTCTGTGCGAACGCGTTCCGGATCGGCGTTCTCACGATCAATTTTGTTGACTGCGATAACGATCGGCACATCCGCCGCTTTGGAGTGCTGGATCGCTTCGATCGTTTGCGGCATCACACCGTCGTCTGCAGCGACCACCAGAATCACGATGTCGGTCGCCTGCGCGCCGCGTGCACGCATCGCCGTGAACGCCGCGTGGCCCGGAGTATCTAGGAAACAAATCTCGCCGTTGTCCGTTGACACCTTGTACGCACCGATGTGCTGCGTGATGCCGCCGGCCTCGCCCGCCGCAACTTTTGAACGACGGATATAATCGAGCAGCGAAGTCTTGCCGTGGTCGACGTGGCCCATGATCGTGACGACCGGCGGACGAGTACTCGCCTCGCCTTCATCATTCGACACGGACTCTAGAAGTTCTTCATCGAGACTGCTGTCGCTGATCGGTATTGCTTTGTGCCCCAACTCCTCGACAACCAGTGTTGCGGTGTCTTGGTCGATTACCTGGTTGATCGTCACCATCGCACCCATACCCATGAGCGCCTTGATGACTTCCGTGGCTTTCACCGCCATGCGTTGCGAGAGATCAGCAACCGAAATGGTCTCTGGGATCTCGACGTCTCGGATTACTGGCGCCGTAGGCTTCTCGAATCCATGCTGCGTATCCACATTGACCGAGCTTGGTCGGCGTCTTTGCGCTGGGCGCTTGCGTTTCCGACGGCCACTCTTATCGCCGGCAACATGCAGCTCTTTGCGCCCGTACTTCGTCTTGTCTTTGTTCGCGGTACGCGTATCTTTTTTCGCATCGCGCTCAGCACGCTCACGCGCCTCTAGTGCTTTGCGACGCTCTTCCTCAACTCGCTCTGCTTCCTTGCGCTTGCGCTCTTCCTCATCCGCACGGCGTTTCGCGGCTTCTTCGGCTTCACGTTGTTCCCGTTCGCGTTCTTCTTGCGCCCGGCGCTCAGCTTCTTCCTGCTCGGCTTTGCGTGCAGCTTCTTCAGCGCTGCGTTCAGCACGAGCTTTCTCAAGCTCATCTTGCTGTGCCTTCGCTTGTTCTTCGAGAACATCGCGCTTCACGTAGGTGCGCTTTTTGCGAACTTCAACCGCTACAGTGCGGGAGCTGCCTTTGTTACCCGACATCCGCAATTCGGACTGAGACTTGCGTTTCAAGGTAATTTTTCGTGGTGCCGCTGCGAGCTTGCTTTCGCTCTTTCCGCGTTGACGACGCAGATGGCCCAACAACTCCATCTTCGCGTCTTCGCTGATGGTGTCGTCCGCGCCTGCTACCTTGATCCCAGCCTCGTCTAGCTGCTCCAGCAGCTTATCCACTGGCACTTTCAGTACTTCGGCAAATTGTGTGACGGTAACGTCAGCCATGTAGTTCTCTCCGCAGCCAAGCAGTCAGTGCTTAGCCTTGTTCCTCTTCCGCGAACCAGTGAGCGCGTGCGGCCATGATCAACTCACCCGCCGTCGCTTCATCAGTGTCGATAATTTCAAGAAGGTCGTCCGTGGCTTGCTCTGCCAAGTCATCCCGAGTCACGATGCCGTGGCTCGCCAGATGCGACGCGAGCGCGTCGTCGACGCCTTCCACTTCGAGCAAATCAGCGGCAGGCTCGGCCGCATCGATAACTTCCTCATTCGCAATTGCCTGTGTGAGCAGTACATCGCGCGCTCGGCTGCGCAGCTCATCGACCATGTCCTCGTCGAACTCTTCGATTCCAGCCAACTCGCTGGCAGGAACGTATGCAATCTCTTCGATCGTCGAAAACCCTTCCTGCACCAGGATTGTGGCGATTTCGCCATCGACGTCGAGCTGCTTCATGAAGACCTCGGACAACTCACGCATCTCGGCTTCGCTCTTCGCCTCAGCATCCGCCTCGGTCATGACGTTGAGCTCCCACCCAGTGAGATCACTCGCTAGTCGGATGTTCTGCCCACCACGGCCGATCGCCTGAGATAATTTGTCTTCGTCGACAGCGATATCCATCGCGTGCTTGTCTTCATCGACGACGATCGACACGACCTCGGCCGGCGACATCGCGTTCACGACAAATTGGGCCGGGTTCTCATCGTGCAAAATGATGTCAACACGTTCGCCTGCAAGCTCGTTAGAAACCGCCTGCACGCGAGATCCGCGCATCCCAACGCACGCCCCTACCGGATCGATTCGATTATCGTTGCTCCGCACTGCGATTTTCGCGCGCAGACCAGGGTCGCGCGCCGCACCCAGAATCTCGATCAGACCCTGTCCGACTTCCGGCACTTCGAGGCTGAACAAATCCACCAAAAATTCGGGTGCCGTGCGACTCATAAACAACTGTGGACCACGAGGTTCTGAACGAACTTCTACCAATCGCGCCTTAATTCGATCCTGCTGCCGCACCGGTTCGCGCGGGAGCATGTTCTCGCGCGGGATAAACCCTTCCGCCGTCCCGCCCAAGTCGACGTACACACCGTTACGATCGACGCGCTTCACCAAACCGCTGAGCATTTCGCCGACTCGATCTTCGAACTCCTCGACAATCTTTTGCCGTTCCGCTTCTCGAACGCGTTGGACGATGACTTGCTTAGCGGTCTGCGCAGCAATCCTTCCGAATTCAACAGACTCGATCGGTACCTCGACGAAACCGTCAACCTCAGCATCCGGATTGACGTCGACCGCGTCGATCATGCGCAGTTCGCGATCGGGCACTTCCAGCTCAGTCGAGTCATCGGCAAACACCTTCCAACGCCGAAACGTCTCGTACTCACCCGTCTCGCGATCTATCGCGACGCGCACGTCGATGTCCTCGCCGTGGCGCTTGCGGGTCGCTGATGCCAATGCTGCTTCCATCGCTTCGAAAATGATGTCCCGTTCGACGCCTTTCTCGTTGGAGACAGCCTCGATCACCATCAACATTTCTTTACTCATAGTCCGCTCTTATTTGCGCCGAAGTTCGGCGTCATAGTCTGGTGCCAACCGGGCCATTTCGACGCTGGCAAAAGGCACTTGGTGCTGCTCACCATCGACATCAATGACCACCGCGTCGTTCTCAAACCCAGTGAGAAGCCCCGTCAGACGACGGCGTCCCACAAAGCCCTTTTGCATTCGAATTTTAATTCTCTCACCTTGATATCGCGTAAAGTGCTCAGGCGCTGTCAGCGGGCGATCAAGTCCGGGCGACGAGACCTCCAGGTTGTACTCACCTGGAATCGGATCCTCAACGTCCAGAACCGCACCGACCTCGTTGCTCACTTTTTCGCAGTCATCCAGCGAGATTCCAGCGTCCTGATCGATAAAAATGCGCAACACAGCATTGGCCCCGGAGCCTACATACTCCAAAGCAACAAACTCATAGCCGAGACGTTCAATCTCGGGCTTGAGCAATACTGTGAGCCGATCAGTCAGCAAAGTCGTTTGCTCCAAAAACCAAAAATGGGCCGAAGCCCATACCAAAGAGGCGGTCGACGCCGCCTCACGCATAAACACAAAAAGCCCCATCGGGGCTTTTCAGACGCGGCCGCACCCTGTTTCTGGTGGGCCGATGCGTTACTGTCGGCAAACCGCGAAGGCCAAGCCGAGGGAGTTCACATCTCGTCAGCCCGCAAGTATAGCAGCGCCGACGAGGCGGGACCAGAGTTCGCGAACCGGCTAAACCAGCCCGCCCAACACCGTCTTACCGATCGCCGCACCGCAGGCCTGAAACTCGTGCGCCGCTTGGAGCGTGCTCTGGGTCAGCACGCCACCGTCTCGGTGGGCCGTGGATGTCAGATCGCCAGCATCCAGCAGCTCAGACACCCGATTCAACAGCGAACGCTGCAGATGCATGTCCGCAGTTTGGAACATCGACCGCGTAAACATGAACTCCCAACTGACGGAGACCGCCTTGCGTTTGAGAATTGAAATATCCACTGGCCCAGGGTCATCGATCAGCGCGATATGCCCTCTTGGCGCGATGAGATCTGCAATTGCCGCCCAATGCACGTCGCTATGCGTCAGTGCCGCAACGAACCGCGGGGGTCGATCAGCCGCTTTTAACGCGTCATTCAACGGCATTCTGTGACTCACCACTTCGTCAGCACCCATCTGTCGAACCCAAGACTCCGACTCCGGACGCGATGCGGTAGCGATCACGTGCAGCTGTGTGAGTCGTTGAAGCAGTTGGATCAATATTGAACCGACGCCGCCCGCCCCTCCAATGACGAGAATCGATTCGCCGCCCCCCGTCTGTTCTTGAAGTTGGAAACTATCGAACATCATTTCCCAGGCCGTGATCGCCGTCAGCGGGATCGCCGCAGCCGATTGATAGTCGAGCGACTCTGGCTTTCGACCGACTATCCGCTCATCCACAAGCTGGAACTGGGCATTGGACCCCGGACGGGTTAAATCGCCGGCATAGAAGACCTCATCGCCGGGCTTGTAGTGCTGCACGTCGCTGCCGACCGCCTGCACAACCCCCGCCGCGTCGAAACCTAAGACTCTTGGCGGGCTATCGGGTTCCATGGCGGTGCGTACCTTCAGGTCCACCGGGTTGACGGATACCCCCTTTACGCTCACGAGCAAATCGCGAGCAGCTGGCTCAGGAATCGGCGCCTCGAACTCAACCAAGCCGCTGCGGTCCTCGACCGGACCGGCCTGCAAATAGCCAATTGCTTTCATTGTAGTCACAGCAAACTCCGACTGAGCATTGGTTTCGATACCGATCATACCTTGCTATCGGCAAACTGCGGTCGGATGCAGCAGCTAGGTAACATCCGGTCGAGCGCTGAGCTTCAAGTGCTGCCGAATCCTCTGCACCAAAAGCCGTGCTGAGCTCAAAGCGGTTCTCATGCCTAACCCCGCCAAAACAAAAAAGGGTCCCACTGGGACCCTTTTTTGTTTTGGTAGCGGGGGCAGGATTGATCAGGCCGGCTACGCCGCCCTGACCCTTCGGGCGTCGCGACCCGTTGGGTCGCTCGTCGCTGCTCGCTTCGCGAGCGGTCGAACCTTGAGGTTCTCATCGCCACCCTCCGCACCAACAAAAAACGGAGCCAGAGGCTCCGTTCATTTGTTTTGGTAGCGGGGGCAGGATTGATCAGGCCGGCTACGCCGCCCTGACCCTTCGGGCGTCGCGACCCGTTGGGTCGCTCGTCGCTGCTCGCTTCGCGAGCGGTCGAACCTTGAGGTTCTCATCGCCACCCTCCGCACCAACAAAAAACGGAGCCAGAGGCTCCGTTCATTTGTTTTGGTAGCGGGGGCAGGATTCGAACCTGCGACCTTCGGGTTATGAGCCCGACGAGCTGCCAGACTGCTCCACCCCGCAACTGGTGGACGGGACTATACCGATGCGCCTGCCGCAGTGCAACATGTCTGTAACGTTAGGTGAAATCACCCAATAACGCGTGCACAAAGTGCGAGCAATCCGCCTGGAACAATCCCGAGAGCGAGAATCGCCAACCCATTCGCGCTGAGTGCCAGCTTCATATCCACCGGCGCTTCGATTGGCGCATTGTCCTTGGGTTCATCGAAGTACATGAACTTCAGGACGCGGAGATAATAGTAGGCACCAATCACCGAGAACAGCACCATCGTAATCGCAACGCCGACGAAGATTGGTGCAGCATCACCGACGGTGCGGCTGGCTTGTAACACTGCCTCGATAATATGCAGCTTCGCCCAGAACCCTACCCACGGCGGAATGCCAGCCATGCCCAGCATGAAACAGGCCATCATCGCCGCAAACCAAGGGCTACGAGCATTCAAACCGGCAAAGTCTTCGAGGTTCTCAGCCTCAAATCCCGTTCGCGACAACAACACGACAACGCCGAACGCCCCTGCCGCCGTAAACGCGTACGTCAGCGTGTAGAACAGTGCGGCTTGGTAGCCCTCATTATTCCCCGCGAAAAATCCGAGCAGAATGAAACCGACGTGCGAAATCGTTGAATACGCCAACATGCGTTTGATGTTCGTTTGCGCGATCGCGACCACGTTGCCCAGCGCCAAAGACAGGATCGCCAGCACCGCGAGCATCTGGTGCCATTGCTCGTGTAGCAGCGGTAGTCCGTCGATCAAGATTCGTGCCGCCAACGCGAACGAAGCAATTTTTGAGAGCGAGCCCAGATACAAAGTCACCGGCGTTCTCGCGCCTTGGTAGACATCTGGCAGCCACATGTGGAACGGCACGGCGCCAAACTTGAACGCGATACCAACGATCAAGAAAGCGAGTCCAAACCACAACGCGATGTCGTCCGAACCCATATCCTTCAACGCAGCGGTCATCTCGACGAAGTTAATCGTGCCGGTGATGCCGTAGACCAACGAGACTCCATACAGGAATGCGCCGGACGCGATGGCTCCAAGCACGAAATACTTCATCGCCGCTTCAGCACAGATTCGCGAATCACGATCGAATGCGACTAGCGCGTAGAGCGATAACGACAGCGTCTCCAAACCGAGATACAGCGTTAGCAAGCTGTTCGCCGAGATCATGACAAAGATGCCGAGCAGGCCAAACAAAGAGAGCAAGTAAAACTCGCCTTTGCGCAAATTGTTCCGCATCAAATAGTCGCGCGAATACACGAATACCAAAGCGAGACACGCCGTCGCCGCCACCTTGAGTACTGTCGCTAGCATGTCGGACACGTAGCTACCCGAGAACGTTTCCACTCTCTCCCCAGGCGCTGCATACAACGTGCAGACCATGACGATCGCTAAGCTGGCCATCGACAAAGCGAACGTGATAATTCTCCGCTCGTCACTCACAAAAAGATCAGCGATCAAAACGATCGAGATCAACCCGAGAAGCACCATCTCTGGAAGTGCGGGACCGAAATTCGGAATTTCAAAATTCATGATGACTCTCGCCCCGTCACAGTTTGCTTCGACCGATGTGGTCGACCAGTGCGTCAACACTCGGTTGCATCATCTCGACCAACGGCTGCGGCCAAACACCCAGCAGCAAGACACCGACCGCCAACACCGCAAGCATGAAAAACTCGCGCGCGTTCAGGTCCTGAAGCGCCGCCACTTTGTCGTTCGCAACCTCGCCATACAAGACTCGCTTTACCATCCAAAGCGTATACGACGCGCCGAGAATCAGTGTTGTTGCCGCGAGCAATGCCACCCAGAAATTCGCTTTGAAGCTTGCCAGGATGACCATAAATTCGCCGACAAACCCTGACGTACCTGGCAGGCCCGCGTTGGACATCGCAAAGAACACCATAAACGCCGCAAACCACGGCATCGTGTTCACGACGCCGCCATAGTCACCGATGTTCCTGCTATGCATTCGGTCATACATCACACCGACACAGAGGAACATCGCACCACTGATCAGTCCATGCGAGATCATCTGCACCATAGCCCCGGTAATGCCTAACGACGCCCCGCTCGTATCGCCTGTGGACTCCAGGATGCTCCAAAATAGGAAAAAGCCAAGCGTGACGAATCCCATGTGTGCGATCGACGAGTACGCAATGAGCTTCTTCATGTCCGACTGCACCAACGCGACCAGCCCGATATAAACCACCGCGACCAGCGACAGCCCAATAATCAACCATGCGAGTTGCCCACTGGCGTCGGGCGTGATCGGCAGCGCGAGGCGCACGAAACCGTAGCCGCCCATTTTCAGCATGATGGCCGCCAGAACAACCGAACCACCGGTCGGCGCCTCAACGTGAGCATCTGGTAGCCACGTATGCACAGGCCACATGGGCACCTTCACGGCGAACGCGGCGACGAATGACAAGAAGATTAATGTCTGTGCGGTCGTGTCGAGCGGCACCTTATGAAACGCCAATAGATCGTAATTGCCGGTTCGGGTGTACAAATAGATCAGCGACACCAACATGAACACGGAGCCAAGAAAGGTGTACAGGAAGAATTTGATGGTGGCGTAGATTCGTCGTTGGCCACCCCAAACACCGATGATGAGGAACATCGGTACAAGCATCGCTTCCCAGAACACGTAGAACAGCATCGCATCAAGCGCACAGAAGACGCCGATCATCAGCCCTTCCAGAATCAAGAACGCTGCGAAGTACTGAGCACTGCGGTCCTTGATGACTTCCCACGCCGAGATCAGAACGAGCGGTGTGATAAAGGTTGTCAGCAAAATTAGCGGTGCAGACAACCCATCAACGCCCAGGTAGTACTCGGCGTTGAAACGCGTGATCCAAGGCACTCGTTCAACAAACTGCATTGCTGCCGTGGTTTTATCGAACTGCAACCATAACGGGAGCGAGAAACCAGCAATCAAAAGCGACGCAAGCAGACTAAACCAGCGCATCGCTTTCGCACGTGCGCTATTGCGGTCACCACCGTCGCCGATCAGCAGTGCTGCGAATCCTGCGACCACCGGCAGCCAAATCAGCAAACTTAGAAGATTATTTGTTGTCATTGTCGTAAGTGTCCGGACGCGCCGCTAAGCGCCGTACAGCAACCATCCCAGCAGCAGCGTCAAACCGATCACCATCGCGAAGGCGTAGAAATAGAGATACCCAGCCTGAACTTTGCGAATGACTCGCGAAGACGCCGCCACGAGACGCGCACTTCCGTTCACGAGCGCACCATCAATCAAAGTCTGATCGCCCACCTTCCAGAGCCCCTTCCCAAGTAGCCGACCACCGCCCGCCATGCCTTTGATCCATAAGTCGTCCGCGTAGTACTTGTTCTCGAGCACCCGACGAACCGCGGATAGTCGAGTCGAGAAACTCTCTGCGATGGCAGGGCGCTTCAGGAAGACAAACCAAGCGGTGACGGCCCCGGCCAGTGCAAGCCATACCGCCGGTCCCTGGAGCGCATGCACAACAAACGCGACCGGACCGTGCCAGTGATCACCCAAAACCAACAGCGGATCCGTGGTGGGGTTCGGGACGATCGCACCGTCGAAGAAATAGCCGAACAACATCGGCTGAATCGTGACGTAGCCAATAACCGCCGACGGAATCGCTAGCAGGATGAGCGGCAGCGTGACAACCCACGGACTCTCTTTTAGGTGCTCACGCGTGTGGTCATCCATCCGCGGCTTACCATGGAACACCAAAAAGAACATTCGGAACGAATACAGCGAAGTCACAAACACACCGGCGAGGACACTCCAATAGGCGAGCGTATACGGCCATGCATGACGAAGGTGACCAGCCTCAGCAACCGCCTCGATCAAAGCGTCCTTCGAAAAGAAACCTGACGTGAACGGAAAGCCAATGAGCGCCAACGTGCCGATCAACGACGTGATGTAGGTAATTGGCATGTACTTGCGCAAACCGCCCATCTTGCGGATATCTTGCTCGTGGTGCATCGCAATGATGACTGATCCCGCGGCCAGGAAGAGCAGTGCCTTAAAAAAGGCGTGTGTCATCAGATGAAACACACCGGCGGCATAAGCGGACGCACCTAGTGCGACGGTCATATAGCCCAACTGCGACAGTGTGGAGTAGGCAACCACCCGCTTGATGTCGTTCTGGATGATGCCGAGCAGCCCCATGAAGAAGGCTGTAATCGCACCGATGACGAGAATGAACTCGAGTGCACCCGGTGCCAGCTCGAACAGTGGCGACATACGGGCCACCATGAAGATCCCTGCGGTCACCATCGTCGCCGCGTGAATCAACGCGGAGATCGGCGTCGGGCCTTCCATCGAATCAGGCAACCACACGTGCAACGGCGCTTGCGCCGACTTGCCCATCGCGCCGATGAACAACAGAACACAAATCACCGTCAACGCGTGCCAAGGCGTGTCGCCCCACACTGTAATCGTCTCGCTCGCGAGAGATGGGGCAGACGCGAACACATACGCGTAATCCAATGATCCGGTAAACGCGACCACGCCGGCGATGCCGAGCAGAAAACCGAAATCGCCGACTCGATTGACCAGGAAAGCCTTTAAGTTGGCAAAAATTGCAGTCGGTTTCTTGTACCAGAATCCGATAAGCAGATAGGACACTAAACCGACAGCTTCCCAGCCGAAGAACAACTGCAAAAAGTTGTTGGACATCACCAACATCAGCATCGCGAACGTGAAGAGCGAGATATAGCTAAAGAACCGCTGATAGCCTGGGTCTTCACGCATGTAGCCGATCGTGTAGATGTGCACCATCAGCGATACGAACGTGACGACGAACATCATCATCGCCGACAATCGGTCAATCAGAAAGCCGACCTCCATTCGAAGGCCGTCCGACACAGCCCAAGTGTAGAGCGTGTAGTTCTCTGCGGCGCCGCCAAGTCCAACGTGTTGCAGAACACGGAAAGACAAGATGCAACTCAAGCCCACGGCACCGATCGTCAACAGGTGCGCGGCGGTACGACCAATCTGCCGGCCGAAAAGGCCTGCAATGATCGACGCGACCAAAGGCGCAAGAACGATTGTCAGATGAGTCTGCTGCATCGCCCTACCCCTTCATCTCGTTGAGTTCATCGACATTGATACTGCGTCTGTTACGGAACAGCACAACCAGGATGGCAAGCCCGATCGCTGCCTCAGCTGCAGCGACAGTCAATATAAAGAACACAAACACCTGGCCGACCGTGTCGCCGAGGTATCGGGAAAACGCAATAAAGTTGAAGTTGACGGCGAGCAGCATCAACTCGATACACATCAGCAATACGATGATATTTCGGCGGTTGATGAAGATTCCCGCCACGCTGATCGAAAACAGAATCGCGGACAGTGTGAGGTAGTGCTGAATTCCCACGCTCATTGCTTCTTCTCCGCGGGCATACTCACTAACCGAACCCGATCATCACGTTTGACAGCCACTTGTTTGGCGACATCTTGAACCTTGAGACCGGGGCGCTTGCGCATCGTCAGGGTGATTGCCGCAACGATAGCCAATAGCAAAATTACCGACGCCATTTCAAACGCAAACACGTGCTCGGTGTAGAGCACCTCACCAAGTGCTCGGGTATTGCTGTAACCCTCAGGAAGCGGCGGTGCATCGGTCAGTGTCGCGATGCCGAAGCTCCGGACCCAAATCACCTGCCCAAGTTCGACGATCATTATGAGCGCCACGATCAAACCAATCGGCGTGTAACGTGCAAAGCCGTCGCGAAGGACTTCCGTATTGATATCCAGCATCATCACAACGAACAAGAACAAGACCATGACTGCGCCCACATACACAAGCACTAGCGCGATCGCTAAAAACTCGGCTTCAAGCAGCAGCCACAACACGGCGCTATTGAAGAAGGACAGCACAAGAAACATCACGGCATGAACCGGGTTTCTTGACGCAACTACACCGATCGCTGCGCCGACTAGCACCGCAGCAAACGTGTAGAACATTAGGGTCACCAACACGTTGTTATCCCCAGGCGCTTATCTGCGCCCAATATCTTTTTCCAATTCTTATCGATACGACGCATCTGCCGCTTTATCGGCGGCAATCATCGTTTCGTATCGTTCACCGACCGCCAACAGTTTGTCTTTGGTCATGATGTTCTCGCCTCGATTCTCCATGTGGTATTCATGGATTCGGGTCTCGACAATCGCATCAACCGGACACGCTTCCTCGCAAAAGCCACAGTAGATGCACTTGAATAGATCAATGTCGTAACGCGTGGTCCGGCGTGTCCCATCCGCACTCACATCCGACTCAATCGTGATCGCCAGCGCCGGGCATACGGCCTCGCACAGCTTGCAAGCAATGCACCGCTCCTCGCCGTTGGCGTAGCGACGCAATGCGTGAAGTCCACGAAACCTCGCGGACTGCGGAATTTTCTCTTCCGGATAGTTGATCGTTACCTTGCGCTTGAACAAATGGCGCCCCGTAAGCGCTAGTCCTTTGACCAACTCAGGCAGAAAAAACGTCTTCGCAAAATTTCTTACTGCACCCATCACACTACCCCGTGGCTAACTCAGGCCACCACCAGCCCCACTGCTTCCAGATCAATACCGCTTCCACGCCGATCCAGACGATCGTGACCGGAATAAACACCTTCCAACCTAATCGCATGATCTGGTCGTAGCGGTAACGCGGAAACGTCGCGCGGAACCAGAGGAAACAGAACAAGAAGAACGAGGTCTTCACAGCGAACCAGAAAAAGCTCGGCTGCCCCAACCAAGACTCTGCGCCCAACAGGCCCTCAAACGGTGACAACCACCCGCCCATGAAAAGAATCGCGGTCAGCGCCGCAATCAAAATCATGTTGGCGTACTCGGCGAGGAAAAACACCGCAAACGCAACACCCGAGTATTCGACATGGAAGCCAGCGACAATCTCTGACTCACCCTCGGCCACATCGAAAGGTGCGCGGTTCGTTTCGGCCACACCCGAGATGAAGTAAATGACAAAAAGCGGCAATAGCGGCCACATAAACCAATGCAATGTGCCGCCGGCCTGCGCCTCAATGATGTCGCCCAAATTGAGACTGCCAGCCGCCATCAGTACGCCAACCAATGCGAACCCCATAGCGATCTCGTAAGCCACGATTTGAGCGGCCGAACGCATCGCGCCAAGCAAAGCGTACTTCGAGTTGGTTGCCCAGCCCGCAAGAATGACGCCGTACACACCCATGGAGGTCAACGCGAGAACGTACAAAAGGCCTGCGTCGATGTCGGCAAGTACAAACGTATCCGACACCGGCATCACTGCCCATGTCGCAAACGCCGGCGTGATCGCGAGCAAGGGCGCGATCACAAACAGAAAACGGCTGGAGTTCGCCGGGACGACGACCTCTTTGAACAGCAGTTTGAAAACGTCAGCGAACGGTTGCAGGAGACCTTTGAAACCGACCCTGTTCGGCCCGACCCGGTTCTGGATATAGCCGATCACTTTGCGCTCTGCGTAAGTCATGTACGCCACGCACAAAATCAGGCAGACCGTGACGACGAGAATCTGCAACGTGATCCATGCCGGAACGCGTATCAGTTCAGGCAATGCGAACCATGCGGGTGGCGCCGAGGCTGCATGTACTGGCGCGGACAGACACAACATGAAAACCGCGGTCAGCAAGGCACTCGCTCGACTCATGCGCTCTTCTCCAATGACTCAGTGTCGTCAGCCGCATCGGTCACCGCACGGGTCTGTTGCAACGCATGCGCACGACGCACGACCGGATCCGTGTCGTAAATGCCGCGCTCAACACTATCCACGGCCGACGCCGCGGTAGTAGCGGACGGCTGTGGTAACGGATCAACACCGAGTGGTTGCGCTGCGTCGATAGCGTCGAGCGCCGCAACGCGAACTGCCTCTGCATCGTTGTAGTCAATACCGGCAATCTGAAGCACATCCGCAAGCGCTCGCAACACTTTCCAACCCGGTCGAGCTTCGCCAACCGGTGTCGCTACACCACGCCAAGATTGCGCACGTCCTTCGACGTTAACGAACGTCCCGGCAGTTTCTGCGAACGTTCCAATTGGCAACGCCATATCGACCGTTTGCGCCAGAGAGTCATCGAAAAACGGCGACAACGAAATCACGGTATCCGCTTTACGCAAGCCGCCGAGTGCCGATGGATGGATAGCCGTGAGATCGGCGTCCGGGTCGATCCCCCACAGGACCAGTGTCTTGGGCGGTGCCGTGAGCATCTCCGCGACGCCCTTACCGACAGTGCTGCTCGCACTCCCGCCGATACCTCGGTGCGGGACAACCCCCGCCATCGCCAAGCCAGCCGCATTCGGTCCAGCAGTGACGTCGCCGAGTGTCGAGCCTGTCACTCTTGCAAGCTCCGCTGCGATGGAACGCAACGCGGCATAACGAGTGTGCGTCCGCGCTGCATTGCCAATGACGATCAGAGACTTTTCAGCCGCCAGTAATTGAGCCGCGATAGTGCTCGCAGCAGAATTGTCAGCAGACTCGGCGCGTACTGCCTCCAGTACTGCTTCCAATGCGCTCAATGGGTCGTCTACGATTTCACCCGTACGCTCAAACAGATATTCCGTTGTCGACTGATCGATCGTCGACACCTTGCCACCTTTCAGCGCCGCTTTGCGGACGCGGTGCGCCAAGATGGGCGCCTCTTCTCGAAGTCGTGCGCCGACGAGCAGAATGCTGTCTTGCGCTTCGATTTCCTCGATCGCGATGCCGAGTGTCGGTACCAATGGGTCAAACGCTTGGTAGGAGGTATCTCGTTGACCGATCCGACCGTCAATATGACTCGTATCAAGATGCTCCGCGACTCGCGACAACAAGAAAGCTTCCTCGAGGGTCGCGGTCGGCGAAACGATGAAACCGACATCGCCTTCCGACTCGCTTAAAGTTGTCGCCAACTCGGTGAGCGCGGTCTCCCAGGTGATGTCCGTCCAAGCGTCCTCAACCTTCCGTTTCGGTTGCATCAGCCGATCACTCGAGTAGATACCCTCGTACGAGAACCGATCACGATCTGCGAGCCAGGTCTCATTCAGCGCTTCGTTGGCACGAGGTACCACGCGCTTAATGCGACCGCGAAGGCTGTGAACGTACAAATTCGAGCCGACGCAATCATGTGCACCAATCATCGGCTCCTGGACCATTTCCCAAGCGCGCGCACTGTATCGGTACGGCTTGTTATTAAGCGCGCCGACGGGGCAAAGATCGATGATGTTGGCCGACATCTCATGACCGACATTTTTCTCGATGTAGGTGCCGATCTGCATATTCTCGCCACGGCCAGTGGTTCCGAGTTCTTGAATACCTTGAATCTCTTGGCCGAACCGCACACATCGCGTGCAGTGAATACAACGAGTCATGTCCGTCGATACCAACGGTCCGATGTTCTTGTCCTTAACAACACGCTTGCGTTCGGTGTATCGAGAAACGTCCCGCCCATACCCCATAGCAAGGTCCTGCAGTTCACACTCACCGCCCTGATCGCAGATCGGGCAATCCAGTGGGTGATTGATCAGCAAGAACTCCATCGTCGCGCGCTGCGCTGAGATTGCATATCGCGATTTGGTAGACACCTTCATGCCGTCGGCCACCGGTGTTGCACACGCGGGCAGAGGTTTCGGCGCACGCTCAACCTCGACCAGGCACATACGACAATTCGCGGCGACCGACAGCTTCTCGTGGTAGCAGAAACGAGGCACGTAAGCACCGACCTTGTCGGTAACTTCGATCAGCATCTGGCCTCGCTCGGCAGTCACCTCTTGGCCGTCTACTTCAAGCGTTATGGTGTTGTCATCACTCATCGTTATCTCGCCGACCCCATCAAGCCGCTCTGGCTGCCGGGTCATCTACCCAGCTACGCCCACCGTTAGCGACCATATATTCAAACTCGTGCCGATAGTGTTTCAGGAAACTCTGCACCGGCCATGCAGCAGCGTCGCCCAGAGCACAAATCGTGTGCCCTTCGATCTTGTTAGCAACATCCAAAAGACGCCCAAGATCTGCCTCGGTACCCCGCCCTTCGATGAAGCTAGTCAGCATCCGATACATCCAACCCGTGCCTTCGCGACACGGTGTGCACTGTCCGCACGACTCCGCCATATAGAAACGCGAAATTCTTCGTAGCACACGAACCATGCATGTCGTGTCGTCCATCACCATGACCGCACCGGTTCCAAACGAAGACCCCGCCGCCTTCAGCGAGTCGTAATCCATTGTGCAGTCCATGATCGTTTCTGCAGGAACAACCGGGACGGAGGACCCACCAGGGATGACCGCCTTCAATTTCCGTCCTTTCCAGACGCCACCGCACATCTCCAACAGCTCCTTAAACGGAATTCCCATCGGAAGTTCGACGTTCATCGGCTTTTCGACATGGCCGGACACCGAGAAGATCGCAGTGCCACCGCTGTTCTCGACACCCAACTCGCGGAACCAGTCCGCCCCTTTTGAGATAATGCTCGGGACGCTGGCCAGAGATTGCGTGTTGTTAATCGTGGTCGGCTTGCCGTAAAGCCCGAAGTTGGCAGGGAACGGTGGTTTGAAACGCGGTTTCCCTTGCTTCCCTTCAAGTGACTCGAGCAACGCGGTTTCTTCGCCGCAGATGTACGCACCCGCACCGACGAAAGTCTCGAGGTCGAAATCGATTCCGGACCCTTGGATGTTTTTTCCGAGCAAACCGGCTGCATAGGCCTCTGCCACGGCCGCCTCGAATCTCGGCACCGGCTCTTCAATGAACTCGCCGCGAATATAGTTATACGCGACGGTCGCACCCATCGAATACGCCGCAATGGCCATCCCTTCAACCAGCGAATGTGGGTTGTAGCGCAGGATTTCTCGGTCGTGGCAAGTTCCAGGTTCCGACTCGTCGGAGTTGCAGACCAAGTACTTCTGCCCTTCGGCATTGCGGGGCATAAAGCTCCATTTCAATCCGGTCGGAAATCCAGCGCCGCCGCGGCCGCGAAGCCCTGATGCTTTGACGATCTCGATCACGGCCTCTTGATCCAGTTCTCCCTTGAGAACATTTTGCCACGCCTGGTAGCCGCCGGTTGCTTTGTAGGCTTCGAGTGTCCAGCCCTCAGGTTGATCCAATGTCGCGTAACAAACCGTGTTTTTGTGCTCTGCCATGATCACTCCAACTCGTCGAGAATGGCTTGCATCGACTCAGGCGTAAGATTCTCGTGGTACACGTGGTCAACCATCATCATCGGCGCCCCGCAACATGCTGCGAGACACTCTTCCTCACGCTTGAGATAAATTCGACCGTCGGTCGTACTCTCACCGAGTTTGACGTTGAGGTGTTTCTCCGCGTGCTCAACCAGCGCTTCCGCACCACGCAACATGCAAGAAACATTCGTGCAGATCGCCACGTTATGCCGACCGACGGGCTTGGTTTCGAACATGGAGTAGAAGGTCGCCACTTCGTAAACTTGGATCGGTTCGAGATCGAGCTCGCGAGCCACTGCGTCCATCAATGCCGGCGTCAGAAACCCTTCGTTGTCATGTTGGACGGCATGCAACGCACCGATGATGGCTGAACGGCTTTGTTCCTCTGGGAATCGACGACGCCAACGCGCAATCTCATCGAGTGCATGTTGCGTCAGTTCGCCGTTGGCCGTTTCGTTGTGGGACTGTGTACTCATGATTCCGATTACCGGTCAATTTCACCAAACACGATGTCCTGCGTTCCGATCACAGCAACGACATCTGCCAGCATGTGTCCGCTGACCATCTCATTCATCGCACTGATGTGCGCGAACCCTGGCGCTCTGACTTTCACTCGGTACGGCTTATTCGCGCCATCCGAAATCAGATAAACACCAAACTCACCTTTCGGGTGTTCAACAGCGGCATAGGCCTCGCCCGGCGGAACCGTGTAGCCTTCCGTGAACAGTTTGAAGTGATGGATCAGCGATTCCATATCGCCTTTCATCTCTGCACGCTTCGGCGGCGAGATCTTGTGATCGTCCAGCATAACCACACCCGGGTTTTCACGCAGCCACGCTACGCACTGCTGAATGATGCGATTGGACTGGCGCATCTCCTCAACCCGCACGAGGTATCGGTCGTAGCAATCACCATTGACGCCAACCGGGATATCAAAGTCCATTTGATCGTAGACTTCATACGGTTGCTTCTTGCGCAAGTCCCAGGCGATACCCGAGCCACGTAGCATTGGTCCAGTGAAGCCTAGCTGTTGCGCACGCTCCGGCGTAACCACCCCGATATTGACCGTACGCTGCTTCCAAATTCGGTTGTCGGTCAACAGCGTCTCATATTCGTCGACACAGGCCGGAAACCGTTCCGTAAAGTCCTGAATAAAATCAAGCAACGAGCCGGACCGGCTGTCATTGAGCTTCGAGGTCTCACGTTCGTTGCGCCAACGATTCGCCTCATACTGCGGCATTGACTCCGGCAAGTCGCGATAGACGCCACCCGGTCGGTAATAGGTTGCATGCATCCGAGTGCCGGACACAGCCTCATAGCAATCCATCAGATCCTCGCGCTCGCGGAAGCAGTAGAGGAACATCGTCATCGCACCAATATCGAGACCATGCGCACCAAGCCACATGAGGTGGTTCAAAATTCGCGTGATCTCGTCGAACATGACACGGATATACTGCGCACGCAGCGGCGGCGTGATGCCCAACAGTTTTTCGATCGCGAGTACGTAACCGTGCTCATTACACATCATGGAGACGTAGTCGAGTCGATCCATGTAGCCAATGCTCTGGTTGTACGGCTTGGACTCTGCCAGTTTTTCCGTACCGCGATGGAGCAAACCAACGTGGGGGTCTGCACGCTGGATCGTCTCGCCGTTCATTTCCAAGATGAGTCGCAACACACCATGTGCGGCGGGATGCTGCGGACCAAAGTTCAGCGTGAAATTCTGAATCTCAGACATCGTGATCCTCCCGCAACGCTTCCTCGTAGCGGTTATCGTCTCGGATCACTCGAGGCACTAACGTCCGCGGCTCGATGGACACCGGCTCATAAGCCACCCGACCTTTGCGCGCGTCGTAACGCACCTCGACGTTCCCCGACAACGGGAAGTCCTTGCGGAACGGATGTCCAATAAACCCGTAGTCGGTCAGGAGTCGACGCAAATCTGGATGTCCGTCAAAGACAATACCGAACAGATCGAACGCTTCCCTCTCATACCAATCGGCCGAGCGCCATACATCGATGAGCGAACCGATACGCGGCGGATTCTCGTTCGACGTATACCCCCGAAGACGCACTCGGACGTTGTGCTCAATCGACAGCAAATGAATGACGACGGCGAAGCGGTTCTGTTCGAAAGTCTGCGACTCGTCGATGACCACTTCACGTTGGACGCCCCGGGAGAACCCCGAACCTGTCGCTTGGTTGGTCTTCCACTCGCTGTCGCCGTAGGTCAGATAGTCGACCCCACAAAGATCGATCAGCATCGAAAAACTCAGTGATGGCTCATCTCGAAAACGAGTTGCTACCTCGACCCACCGATCGGTCGGCACAGTTACTGTGACTTCGCGTTCAGGCGTGATGACAACTTCGAGATCATCGAAAGCGCCAGTGATCGCATCGACAACGCGTTGCGACGGGTGCGCTTGCAGGTCGGTATCACTCATCGGGCGATCGTGCTGGTTCTACGAATCTTCTTCTGGAGTTGAAGAATCCCGTAGATCAGCGCCTCCGCAGTCGGGGGACAACCCGGAACATAAACGTCGACAGGGACCACCCGATCGCAGCCACGAACCACCGCGTAGGAGTAGTGATAATAGCCACCGCCGTTGGCACAGGAGCCCATCGAAATGACCCAGCGAGGCTCGGGCATCTGGTCGTAGACCTTGCGTAATGCAGGCGCCATTTTATTGACGAGCGTGCCGGCAACGATCATGACGTCCGACTGGCGCGGACTCGGTCGAAAGATCACGCCAAAGCGATCGAGATCGTAGCGCGCCGCACCGGCATGCATCATCTCCACCGCACAGCAGGCTAAGCCGAACGTCATTGGCCACATCGATCCCGTGCGCGCCCAGTTGACGACGGTATCGATTCCCGTGACGACGACGCCTTTCTTTTGGATGCTTCCGGGCGGCAGTTCATATTCGGTGTCGGCTGCCGGCGCTACCGCTGATTCGCTCAGTCCCATTCCAAAGCTCCCTTCTTCCATTCGTAAATGAAACCAACCACAAGCACCGTCAAGAACAGCGCCATAGCCAGGATGCCGAAACCGCCGACGGTTCCGAGAGAAATCGCCCACGGGAAGAGAAATGCGATCTCTAGGTCGAAAATAATGAACAGAATTGCGACCAGGTAGTAGCGGACGTCAAATTTCATTCGACTGTCTTCGAAAGCTTCGAAACCGCATTCATACGGAGACAACTTCTCGTCGTCTTTGCCGCCGCTGCCGAATAGAAATCCAAGGGTCATCAACACGACCCCAAGTCCCGCCGCGATACCGAGAAAGATCAGTATCGGAACATAGTTTTCGAGCACAATATTGCCTCGGTGCAGACACTGACGCTGCGTGCGTCCCCACGCATCGTGCCTGAATGAAACGTCCCAACTTTGACGCGATGTGGACGCACCGCACAAAGCATTTCAATTATACCAGCTCAACGCCGTATCGCCATAGATAGCGACCGCTGTCAGCCCAACTTTTGGGCCTTCTCATGACCAAAAAAAAGCGCTCCAGTTGGAGCGCTTGATCTGTGTGGTGCCGATGGCCGGACTCGAACCGGCACGGCTCTCGCCACTGCCCCCTCAAGACAGCGTGTCTACCAATTCCACCACATCGGCATTCAATTGATTACTCCTGGTCGCCTTCGGTCAAAGCATCGTCCACCTCTTGGACCGCTTCGGCCGCATCCTCGGCAACGCCAGATGCATTTTCAAGGGCCTCTTCACCCGCTTCCACTGCATCGGACAACCCATCGATGGTCGGCACCGCATCCGCTGACCCATCGACGTCCGACCCCGCTTCGGGTGCAGGTGGCAGCAATTCGAAGTCGTCGCCAGTCGCGGGCGCTTCGATCACGATATCATCCGCCACGCTAGAGCTTGGTGCTCCGCGCTGGGTTGCCAACCACGCGAGTGCTAAGCAGTTCGCGAAGAACAAAGTGGCCAATATGGCCGTCGCGCGCGACAAGAAATTCGCTGAGCCACGCGCTCCGAAGACGGTTCCTGAAGCGCCAGCGCCAAACGAGGCGCCTGCATCAGCGCCTTTGCCGCGCTGCATCAATATCAACGCAATCAGCGCTATCGATACGGCAGCATGCCCGACCGACAACAGATTAAAAAGCGTACCCATAATTCTCTTACATCCAATCCAAAATTAGGCAGCAGCCTGGCCGATTGCCAGGAAATCATCGACTTTTAACGATGCGCCTCCGATCAACCCACCATCCACATCTGGCATAGCCAGCAGGCTGGCGGCGTTCGCAGGCTTCATGCTGCCGCCGTACAAAATTCTCGTTGTCTCCGCCAGCGCGCCATCATGCGCTCGCAATGTGCTGCGCAAAACTGCATGCACCTCTTGTGCCTGCTCTGGGGTTGCGGTCAATCCGGTCCCAATCGCCCACACAGGCTCGTATGCAACAACCATTTGCTGCATTCCAGCGACGCCAAGCGCGCCGGCAACCGCCTCTAGTTGCCCAATCACAACCCGTTCGGTTTCACCCGCCTCGCGCTGCTCCAGTGTCTCGCCAACGCACACCACCGGAGCGAGACCGTGGATGACCGCCCGCGCTGCCTTAGCGCCAACATCCTTATCTGTTTCGCCAAACAGCGCGCGACGTTCAGAATGGCCGACAATCACAAACGAACAACCGACATCCGCCAGCATCCCCGCCGCAGATTCCCCGGTGTACGCGCCGAAGTCATACTCCGACACATTCTGAGCGCCGACCTGGACATTGCTGCCCGACAAACGCTTGGCCACCTCCCCGAGATAAACATCCGGCGGGCAAACCAGCCAATCTACGCCTGGGTCCGCCCCGGCACTAACGCCGTCCGCCAACGCTATTGCGTCGGTGCCCAAGCAGTTCATTTTCCAGTTACCCGCGATCAGAATTCGTCGCATGATTCGCTCCGGCCGCACCGGTTTGCCGCCGACATAAAAGGCGCGGAGAATACCGTTGAACAGCCTCCTCTGCAATCGTTCCGGCTAGGCGGCTGCCTGCTTGACGACGTCTGCGAGTTGAGCCGCCGCCGCCCTGACCTCCTGCTTGTCCACACCTTCTACCATGACCCGAATCACAGGCTCGGTTCCCGAGGCCCGTAAAACCACGCGTCCGCGGTCGCCAAGGCTGTCTTCCGTATCTTGCTTTGCGCGCTGAATTTGATCGTTCTCATCGAGATTTACAGGCCCACTGACACGGACATTGACCAAGACCTGGGGGTACATTGGCATATCTCCAGCAAGTTCCGCGAGCGTTTTTCCGCTCGTCGCGATGAGCTCCAGTAACTGAAGCGCGCTGACGATGCCATCGCCGGTCGTTGATTTGTCGAGACAGATAATATGGCCGGAAGATTCGCCGCCAATAATGCCGCCCCTATTGCGCAATTCCGACATGACATAGCGATCACCGACTTGGGCGCGAACAAATTCGATCCCATGCTCTTCAAGCCGGCGCTCGAGTCCGAGGTTACTCATGACGGTGCCAACGACTGGCCCCTGGAGCTGACCCGCCTTATGGCGGCCCTGCGCCACAATGTAGATCAGCTGATCGCCATCGACGATGTTGCCGGCATGATCAACCATCAGAAGCCGATCGCCATCGCCGTCCAGCGCAATGCCTACATCCGCCTCGACGGCGACCACGACCTTCTGCAGCAACTCCGGCTGTGTCGATCCGCAACCATCGTTGATGTTTTTGCCGTTCGGCGAGCAGCCGATCGGCACTATCTCGGCTCCCAACGCGGATAGCACGCGCGGCGCGACCTTAAATGCGGCTCCGTTCGAACAATCCAACGCGATTTTCATACCTGACAAATCGAGCGAATCACTGACAGTGCTCAGACAATATTCGCGATAACGCTCACGGGCCGAGTCGATCCGCTGAGCGAAACCCAATTCGGACGAATCACGCGTAATGGCAGGAGCTTGCAATAGCCCTTCAATGCGCATTTCTATCTCGTCCGAGAGCTTCCCACCTGTGCCATCAAAAAACTTAATGCCGTTGTCAAAGTACGGGTTGTGTGATGCGGAGATCATGACACCCAAGTCCGCGCCGAATGTCCGAGTGATGTGCGCAACGCCAGGCGTTGGCAGAGGACCGAGCATAAGCACCTGGACACCCGCAGCGGTGAAGCCCGCCTCCAATGCCGCTTCGAACATGTATCCGGAAACCCGGGTGTCCTTTCCGATGACGACCGTACCACCGTCCGGCACCAACACTCTTGCCGCAGCGCCGGCCAACCGCAGTGCGAAATCGGCTGTCATCGGCGAATCACCAACGCGACCCCGAACACCATCTGTACCAAAGTACTTGCGCTTCACCATATCAATCGCTCTCCCACCAAGCCTCGCCGCTGACCGCGGCCAGTATTTTGAGTGCATCCACCGTTGATTCGACATCGTGCACACGCACCAGGCGCGCGCCTCGGCGCACGCATTCGGCCGCGAGAATAGCACTGGCTGTCTGCCGATGCGCCACGCCACGCCCGGTTATCTGCCCCAGCATGGATTTGCGCGACACGCCGATAAGTACTGGATAACCGAGGTTGCCGATCGCGTCGAGTCCTCGAACGAGCGCCAGGTTGTCTTCGAGTCGTTTTCCGAAACCAAACCCAGGGTCAACCAATATGCGATCCGCGGAAATACCGGCCCGCTGGCATGCCAAAATCCGGTCATACAAGAACTCCCGAACCTCAATAACAACATCAGCGTAGTGAGGTGAAGCTTGCATCGTCTCCGGTGCGCCTTGCATATGCATAAGACAAACAGGCACCTCCAATTCGCCGGCCGTCTCAAGCGCATTGGGCTCCGAAAGGGCACGCACATCGTTGATCAATGAAGCACCGGCCGCAACTGCGTCGCGCATCACGCGGGGTTTGCTTGTATCGATTGAAATCACGGCCTCGCTATCGCGAGCGATCGCATCGATCACCGGAATGGTTCGCTCCAGCTCCTGCTCAAGCGATACGTCCGCGGCACCCGGCCGCGTCGACTCACCGCCGACGTCGATAATATCCGCGCCCGCCTGCAACATCCGCTGTGCGGCCATCACCGCCGCATCAGTTGACGCGTATCTACCACCGTCGGAAAACGAGTCAGGAGTGACATTCAGGACACCCATAATCAAAGGGCGCTGCTGATCCAGCAGCGCCCGCACGGCGTTTCGCCGCGAGCTCATTGAAAGGGGCTCCTAGCTACTCTGCCCCGCCGGGCCGCCGATCGGCCCTTCGGGTTTGCGCTTCGGCGTCTCATCCTTGGTCAACGCGGTCGGTGGATTGTCGTCGCTATCCGTCCAATCCGCCGGAGGCCGCGGATCATCACCGTTCATGATGTCCGCGATCTGATGCTCGTCGATCGTCTCGTACTTGATCAGAGCTTCCGCCATGATGTGCAGTTTGTCTATGTTGTCCTTAAGAATCGTCTCGGCACGCTCATAGTTCGCGTCCATGATTCGGCGGATCTCCTCATCGATCGCCTTCGCCGTCTCGCCCGACACCTGCTTGGTCTGGGTCATCGTGCGGCCAAGGAAAACCTCGCCTTCTTCTTCGCTGTAACTCAAAGGACCAAGGCGTTCGGACAATCCCCACTTGGTCACCATGTTCCGAGCGATGTCCGTCGCCCGCTCGATGTCGTTCGAAGCACCGGTCGTAACGCCCTCTGCGCCAAGGATCATCTCCTCCGCGATCCGACCACCGAACAACGTCGCAATTCGACTATTCAATCGCTGCTTGGAGGTGCTGTAGCGATCGCCCTCGGGCAAGAACATCGTGACGCCCAATGCTCGGCCCCGTGGGATGATCGTTACCTTATAGACGGGATCATGATCCGGAACCGTGAGACCAACGATGGCGTGACCGGCTTCGTGGTAGGCGGTATTACTTTTCTCTTCTTCGCTCATGACCATAGATCGGCGCTCAGAGCCCATCATGATCTTATCTTTGGCTTTCTCGAACTCCTCCATGCCGACGGTGCGTCGGTTAGCGCGCGCCGCGAACAGCGCCGCTTCATTGACCAAGTTCGCAAGATCAGCGCCGGAAAAACCGGGCGTGCCACGGGCGATGATTGCGGGACGCACATCATCACCCAAGGGAACTTTGCGCATGTGGACTCGAAGGATCTGTTCGCGCCCGCGAACGTCCGGCAGCGGCACCACCACTTGACGATCAAAGCGGCCGGGACGCAATAACGCCGGATCGAGTACATCGGGACGGTTGGTTGCTGCGATGACAATGATGCCCTCGTTGCCTTCGAACCCATCCATCTCTACGAGAAGCTGGTTTAACGTTTGCTCCCGTTCATCGTGACCGCCACCGAGACCCGCGCCACGGTGACGACCGACCGCGTCGATCTCATCGATGAAAATGATGCACGGCGCATGCTTCTTCGCTTGATCGAACATGTCGCGCACGCGCGATGCACCGACACCGACGAACATCTCAACGAAGTCCGAGCCGGAAATCGTGAAAAATGGCACTTTGGCTTCGCCGGCGATTGCACGCGCGAGCAGCGTCTTACCTGTGCCGGGCGAGCCGACCATCAAAACGCCTTTCGGGATCTTTCCGCCGAGACGTTGGAATTTGCTCGGGTCTTTCAGGAAGTCGACAATTTCGACCACTTCCTCTTTGGCTTCCTCAACGCCGGCAACATCGCTGAAGGTCACCCCGACTTGGTCTTCACCGAGTAACCGCGCCTTGCTCTTGCCGAAGGACATCGCACCGCGACCACCGGCACCGCCGCCCTGCATTTGACGCATGAAATAGATCCATACGGCGATCAGGAGTAGAACCGGGAATGAGTGAATCAGTAGCGTGAACAGTAGGCTTTGTTCTTCCGGCTCAGGCATATCGAAATCAATGCCGCGTTCCTGCAGCTCACCCACCAATGCCGAAACATTGTTCGACTCCGGGTTGTAAGCGAAGTAACGCTTTTGGTTGCCGGTCGTGACGTACCGAACCATCGGCCCGTCAAAACTCACCGATTGGATCGAATTGTTCTCGACTTTGCTAAGAAAGTCCGAGTAGCGCTCTTTGGTCGCACCGCCCATGCCCGCGTTACCAAAACTCTGGACTACCGTCAGCAGGACCAGAATGATCACCACAAATATAAGGATGTTTTTCGCTGAATCGTTCACGAAGTTGCCTCTTTGGTTCGCGATAACGTCATTTTCGACGTAGATCGCTACATTTGGGAGCATTGGGCCCGATGGCTACTTGCCGGGCTAGAAAAATACGTATGTCGTTGACCAAGCTCAAATTTGACACTACACCAAGCGAGGAGTTCTCGCCAGCGCATACACCTCAGTACTGCTGGGTCGCGAAGCCTTCGGCTTTTTGACTGCAACTTTAGTGAAAGCGCGGCGCAACGCCTTAACGTACTCATCGAACCCTTCGCCTTGGAACACCTTGCAGATGAATACACCTTTGGGCCCTAGCATCGCGGTCGCAAACTCGAGCGCAAGCTCAGCGAGATACATTGAACGCGGCTGATCTACTGCCTTCACGCCACTAATATTGGGGGCCATATCACTCATTACAAGGTCGAGCCGCTCGCCACCCACCGCATCGGTAACGGCATCGAGTATCGACTGCTCGCGAAAATCTCCCTGAATGAAGGTCACACCGGCCAACGCATCCATGGGCAACAAATCGACTGCTACAACGGAGACCTCGTCGTCGAGCTGCCGTGCAATCCACTGCGACCAACCACCGGGGGCGGCACCCAGGTCGGCGACCCGCATGCCGCGCCGTAAAATGCCTTGGTTTCGAGTTAACTCATCGAGTTTGTAAACGGCGCGCGAACGAAAGCCCTCCGTGCGCGCCTTTCGCACCCACGGGTCCTTCTCTTGCCGCTCCCGCCAACCGGCAGATGACCGTCTTGGCTTACTCATTACTCACCTTAGTATTTTTCAATGTTCGCGTGACTGGATGGTGTCGGTAGTCCATACTCCGCCCCCCACTCGAACAACCGCTGCGAAATCTGTCGTGTATCAAATCTCCGAAAAACAGAAAAAGACATTGCGTGGGCTCGGGCATAAACTCAAACCTGTGGTCATCGTCGCAGACGCGGGCTTGACCGAAAACGTCCGAAATGAAATCGAGCAAGCACTCAACTTTCATGAGTTGATCAAAATCAGCATACGAAGCGGAGACCGCGTTACCCGAGACGGGCTGATTGATACGATTTGCAAAGACTTCCAAGCTCAGTTGGTGCAGCGAATCGGCAACATCGGCCTTTTTTTCCGCAGAAACACGGAGCGCCCCAAAGTCGTTCTTGGCAGCCGCTAAACGTAGCGAACTTCCACGATCTCGTAGTCGCGAGCACCAGCCGGTGCCTGCACGGTGACATCATCGCCTTCGCTCTTGCCGATCAGAGCCCGAGAGATCGGCGAGCTCACTGAGATTTTTCCGCTCTTGATATCCGCCTCATCGTCACCGACGATCTGGTACACGAGCGATTCGTCGGTTTCTAGATCGAGCAACTCAACTGTCGCGCCAAACACGACCTTGCCAGTGGCTTTGAGTTGCGTGACGTCAATGATCTGAGCATTCGACAATTTCGCTTCAATTTCTTGGATTCGGCCTTCCGCGAAACTCTGTTGTTCTTTGGCCGCGTGATACTCGGCATTCTCTTTCAGATCGCCGTGCTCGCGGGCCTCCGCGATCGCCTGGATAATTCTTGGTCGTTCTACAGACTTTAGATGTTTCAGCTCAGCCTTGAGCTGCTCTGCGCCGTGCGCAGTCAGCGGCACCTTGTTCATGAGTGTTGCCCTCCTGGACTTCTACCTGACGCGGATCAAGCTGCCTGCGTCTCGTGAAGATCTTGCAAGCAATTGACCTCGTCGTCCGCGATATGTTGCATGGCATCGCAAGTCGCGCGCGCTGCCGCCAGCGTCGTGTAGTACGTCACACCACGGGCAACCGCCTCACCACGAATCGTCTGCGAATCGCGAATCGCCTTCTTACCCTCAGTGGTATTAATAATCAGCTCAACCTCGTCGTTTTTGATCATATCGACAAGGTGTGGTCGGCCTTCGCTCACCTTATTGGCCCGGCGGCATGCGACACCCGCTTCCGCGAGCGCTTTCGCCGTTCCGTGCGTTGCAACGATATCAAATCCCAATTCAATGAGCATGTTTGCAAGCTCAATAGCATCTTCTTTGTCGCGATCGCGCACAGATACGATCGCGGTGCCGCCGCGTGGCAAGACCACACCAGATGCCAATTGCGCTTTCGCATAAGCTTCGCCAAAGGTGCGGCCTGTGCCCATCACTTCGCCGGTCGACTTCATTTCGGGTCCGAGAATCGGGTCGGAATGCGGGAACTTCTTGAATGGGAACACCGACTCTTTTACCGAGAAGAACGCGGGGATCACCTGCTCGGTGAAACCCAACTCCGCAAGCGTCTCACCCGCCATCACGCGAGCAGCGATCTTCGCAAGTGGGACACCCGTCGCCTTAGAAACAAACGGCACTGTCCGCGACGCTCGAGGGTTCACCTCAAGCAGGAAAATCTCGTCGCCGCGAATCGCGAACTGGGTGTTCATCAAGCCAACAACATTCAACGCTTGGGCGAGTTCTGTGACCTGCGCCACCAGCTTGGCCTGTACCTCGTCGCTCAGCGAGACCGGCGGCAGAACGCAACCGGAGTCCCCAGAATGCACACCCGCTTGCTCGATGTGCTGCATGATTCCGCCCACCAGCACTTGTTCGCCATCGGCAACGATATCGACGTCAACTTCAACCGCTTGATCCAAAAAACCATCGAGCAATACCGGCGCGCCCTCCGTCACATCCTCGCTGCGACGCATGTAGTGCTTCAGTTCAGCGTCGGTGTAGACGATTTCCATGGCCCGACCGCCCAGGACGTAAGAAGGTCGGACGACCAGCGGATAACCCACCTCACCCGCTCGTGCCAGCGCTTCGGTCTCATCGCGAGCTGTAGCGTTCGGCGGTTGCAGCAGTTCCAGCTCGTTAATGATCTTCTGGAACCGCTCGCGATCCTCCGCCAAATCGATCGAGTCCGCTGATGTCCCAATAACCGGAGCACCCGCCTCGCTTAGCGCATTCGCAAGTTTCAGCGGGGTTTGACCACCAAACTGAACGATCAACCCGACAGGCTTTTCGAGCTCGACGATGTTCATGACGTCTTCGAACGTCAGCGGTTCAAAATAAAGCCGATCGGAAGTATCGAAATCTGTAGAAACCGTCTCGGGGTTGCAGTTCACCATGATCGTGTCATAACCAGCTTCGCGCAGCGCCAATGACGCGTGAACACAGCAGTAATCGAATTCGATGCCTTGGCCAATCCGGTTCGGCCCACCGCCCAAAATCATGATCTTTTTGCGGTCGGAGACATCCGCCTCGCAGTACTGCTCGTAGGTCGAATACATGTACGCTGTGTCGGTGGCGAACTCGGCGGCGCAAGTATCCACCCGCTTATAGACCGGTACGACGCCCGACTCCAGGCGCGATTCGCGAATCTTCTTGCTGGAGTGTCCGCTCAGCTCCGCGATGCGCTCGTCCGAAAAACCACGGCGTTTCAGCTCCCTGAGGTTTGCAGGACGGAACACGCCCTCGCCCAAAGCTCGGATACCGCTCTCGACGCGGATCAAATCGAGAATTTGACCTAAGAACCAAGGGTCTATACCGGATAATTGATGTACTACGTCAATACTAAGACCCAATCGGAAGGCTTCTGCCACCCAGAGCAGACGATTCGCGCTCGGCGTGCGCACTTGCTCTTCAACCATCTCCCGGCAGGTCTCTTCGCTCAGGCCGAGCGGCAACTGCCGATCGAAACCCGTCAGCCCGGTTTCCAACCCACGTAGCGCCTTCTGCAAGGACTCTTGGAATGTCCGACCGATAGACATGACCTCACCCACGGATTTCATCGACGTGGTTAAGCGCGCATCTGCACCTGGAAACTTCTCGAAGGTGAATCGAGGCATTTTTGTCACGACGTAGTCGATGGTCGGCTCGAACGATGCCGGTGTGCGACCGCCGGTGATGTCGTTGCGCAATTCATCCAACGTGT
>JBCAZH010000025.1:0-10738 GCA_038533155.1 Pseudomonadota bacterium
TTCTTGCCGGCGTTGTTCAGGAAGGCTTGGATCGGTGGAACGATATCCCGACGTCCTACATCGAGATGAACATCACGGCGATTGAAGATTTGGGTAACCGTCCACGTGTCGCCGGTGACTTCATCAATGAAGTCACTTTCATCACGGCTCCAACGTTCACCGCACTGGCAAGCTCCCCATCGACCGCACTGTTGGCCGATTCAACGTTTGCACCAGGCGACGATCTGGATGGCGACGGTGACTCCGACGTTTTTGATCCAGCGGTCGAAGGCATCAACAAGTGTAGCGATGTCGACAACGATGGAGACATCGAGTTTCCAGCGGGCGACTACGTCGCGGGCACGATCCTCGATAACGACGTGCAGTTCGGCGCGGGCGTGTTCTGGGAATTGGGTGCAACGGACACCGGCGGCGCCGATGTCGACGCGGTTTCAACGCACGAATTCGGTCACTCGCACGGTCACAACCACTCTTTGATCAACCAGATCTCGGTGGCTGATGGCACTGGGTCGACGATGTTCCCGTTCATCGATACTGGTGACGGCGCATCCGAACTCGGTAACCGCACGCTGTCGCTCGACGACATCGCTGTGTCTTCCTTCATTTATCCGGAAGGCTCGAGTGACGCTGGCATTTCGGCGTTGCAAGAAGGTGACGTGGCGTTTGACGATGTCTTCGACGTGCTGGAAGGCTCGGTCACACGCGATGGCGGCCCGATTCTTGGTGCACACATCTCGGCGATCACGCGCAATACCGGCGAGACGGTCACCGGCACCTACAGCGGTTCGTCAGTGGTGTTCTTCGATCTGTTCGGCGTGACCGGAACCCCGGGCGGTCTGTTCGCATTTGAGGAATCTGCAATCGACGGTAACTTCGCTTTGCCGGTGCCGAAAAACACGGTGTACAAAGTGGCGCTCGAAAGCCTTGACGGCGATCCTGCGGCAACAGGCAACATCAGCACCAACGCGATCATCGGTGGCATCCTCGGTCAGAATGACCTGCCTGAAGAGCAGTACAGCCGTGGCGCTGAGTCCAACATTGAAGAAAATCCGCTGAAGGGCGCGACGGTCTTCTCGGGCAATAGCAGCGCGAAGAAAATCGACTTCCTCGCAAACGAGGAAATCGTACAGCGCAACGCAGACGCGATTGACTTCATCGGCACGGGTGCACTAGCTGCGGCGAACGACACGTTCCTGTACGCACAAGTGTTCGATCGCAACGATGTGCTTTCACGACTCGATCTGGGCGACCTACCGGTCAGCGCGAACTTCCGTACTGGCACGCTCGACGCATCACTGGTACCACAGTTTGCTTCTGCGCAAATCGCTGTTGGCTACGTCAACGAAGATGGCACCGCAACTATCAAGCGTGGTGTCCGTAGAACCGTTGGCTTTGTCGGCCAGGACGGTGACTCAACACCATTCGTCTTCCGCGGCCCGAAAGGTGTTGCGAATTCGATTCGCAATGCGCTGAGTCGAGACGAGAACCTGCAGTTGTTTGTACTGCTAGAAGCACGCGTTAGCGAGCTGCCGGTTGGCCCGAGCGGCTTCCCGCCGGCATTCCTGGCTTTGGATATCGACACAACCGGTCAGTCCTACCAGTCTATTGACGGCGGACCACTGGAGCTGAGAACCGGCAACTGGGATATCGAGCTGCGTTACATCAACACAGGGGAGTAACAACGCCGATTGAGAATTTCCGTGTTGGCTAGGCCGACGCGGGAATTCGATACCTACAATACCCGCAGCACTTGCTGCGGGTATTTTTTTGCCGACTCACACCATCCTGGGTAGCCACATGCCCATCGTGGCCGCGAAAACGCCGATGCCCGTCACTGCAGTCATCGCCACCATCGTTCCTGCGAAGGCGAAGTGCACCCCGGTCGCCTCTTGATTGCGCTGGCAATAGAAGTACCACTCGAGCATCGCTAGCGGGAGCGCGTATTGGGCAAATCCGAGGAAGTACAAGAACGGCCCAGTAAACGACTCCCATTCAATGCCGATACCTCCCGTCAACATCGTCCAGGCCATAAGCCCCACGCGGAAAAACCAGACCGCGCTGACCGCCATGAACAGACGCATTGCCCAGCGGCGGTGATCCGCGATGCGTCGGGCAACCGCGAATCGGACCGCGATCGCGGCGAATACCAAAATCAGAACACCGTCACCGGAGATGCCCAGCTGTGAAATCGTGTCTCCGATGGGCGTGCGCGTCCACGTCATGTACAACCCGGCAATAGCACTGACTACAGCAGCAGCGACGTAGCTGCGGCCAAGATACCGATGAAAGCGCGGAAAGCGCTGACGGATCGCAGGAATCAACTGCAATGGTCCACCGCCGATCACCAATGCGGCGAGTAAGACATGGCACACCGCCGCCAGGTTGCCGATAAAGTCGCCTTCGATAAAGCCCGACGGCAAATGCATGCCCTCGAGACCCGACAAACCACGGGCTGCGATTGGTGGGTAGAACACCGCCAATATATAGGCAAGAAACAGCCAGTGCCCTATCGCCGCAACACCGAACCAGAGTTTAGCGGTCAGTTCTACGGCCTGCTGGCCGAGCCGCGTATAGTCGGTTCGCGGCACCATCACAGCTTCGTTCATCATCATGCTCCCTTGCTAGGACTCTCGTTGCTGCCTAGCTTGCGCCGCATGCGCCCGGCGAACATCGCCCGCGGGCACGAAATCGCACTCCCCCAAAAGGTGGAGATCAAGCGCGTGTCAGCTCGTTCGCCAGACGCATGACAGCACCTAGGTAACTGGCGTAGCCTGTCGATATGTCCGAATCCTTGCGAGATAGCTCCGTCGCGAATGTCGGCCTGCGCCACCCAATCCGAACACCCTTCGAGCGGTGGCCGAATGGCACAGACCTCGTTATCGCCCTCGTCGCTTTTTCGCTCACCTTGTCAATGTGGGCGTCTCGCGATGACCTGGATATGGATACCTTCGTCGGCGTCGGAAGTTGGTTGACAGCATTCGCGGCGAGCTTTGCGTTGTTGTGGCGCAGAAGCCATGCAACCGTGACCCACTTCATCGTCTTGGCGTCCGGGATCTTGGTACTCGCCACGCCGCTTGCCGATGGCATTGTCGCCATGGTCTTCACACTCTATAGCGTCGGCCGCTACGAACCCGATGCGCGGGTGAGCCTGTTCGGCGTATCCGCCGCACTCGTGTATCTCGCTATCGACTTGCGCCTAATCTCAGCGCCCAGCGTCGGCGACACCATCGCTGCGGGCCTTGCATTTGTCATCTGGTACTTTGGTCGACGCATGCGCTTTCGCGGTGAGTACCTGCGATTGCTTGAGGAACGAGCAAGGCACTTGGAGCGAGAACAACACGCGGAAGCTGAACGCGCCGTCGCCGCTGAACGAACCCGTATTGCACGTGAAATGCACGACGTTGTTGCACATCAAGTCAGCTTGATGACCGTGCAGGCTGGAGCAGCAAGAACGGTCACAGAGACCGACCCAACAGCCGCGGGCGACGCGATGGCCGCGGTTGAGTCTGCCGGCCGGCAAGCGCTCACCGAAATGCGCGGACTGCTCGGTGTCTTAAGACCCGCCGACGGATCGGCTGCGCTGTCTCCCCAACCGGGACTCGATGATATCGAGGCGCTCGTTCAGCAAGTCCGCGATGTCGGACCGATGGTGGAATTGGAACAGGCAGGTGAATTAAGCGAGCTACCAGCTCGCTTGCAGTTGACCATCTATCGAATTGTGCAAGAGGCGTTGACCAACGTAATAAAACACGCTGGTGAAATGGTGCAGGTAGTCGTCTCAATTCAGGGAAGTGATGAGAGCATTGAGCTCCGCGTGAGCGACAATGGGACCAGCACAATCGGTTCGTCGTCTGGCGGTCATGGGATTATAGGTATGCGCGAGCGCGTTGAGCTGCTCAACGGTACGTTATCCGCCGGGCCTACCCCAACTGGATTCGAGGTACACGCAGTATTGCCTAGAAAAGGACGGCCTGAATGACCCTGAAGATTCTCGTTGTCGACGATCAAGCGCTCGTTCGTCGCGGCTTCGCCATGGTGCTCGGCAACGAAACAGACATCGAGGTTGTTGCCGAAGCGGGCACTGGCCTCGAAGCGATTCAGGCGGCGCATCAGCACCAACCTGACATCATTCTGATGGACATCCGCATGCCGGAGTTGGATGGGCTTGAGGCGACGGCTCGTATTTTGGAAACACAGCGCGAGTCCACGCGTATCATCATCCTCACAACATTCGACCCTGACGAGTACATCTATCGAGCGTTGCGCGCTGGTGCGAGCGGTTTCGTCTTGAAAGATATCCCACCCGAATCGCTCGTCGCTGCTGTGCGAACCGTGGCCGATGGTGGGGCAATGCTCGACCCCACGGTCACACGGCGATTGATTGGACGCTTCGCCGGTAAACTGGGCGCTGCGCAAAACTATGCCTCGCGAATCGACCGCCTTACGGATCGCGAGCGTGAGGTGCTCCAGTCTTTAGCTGACGGCAAGAGCAACCAAGAAATCGCGGATGCTCTGTTCATTGGTGCGGCGACCGTCAAGTCGCACGTGTCTAGCATCCTTTCGAAGTTGGAGCTTCGAGACCGCGCGCAAGCGGTGGTTTTAGCCTACGAGAGCGGGCTCGCTCGCGTCGGTGAACGCGATGTCGAATTCTAAGCACGTCGCGGCTACCGGTCTGAATCATCTAGCAACGGTCGGAGGTATCGCTGTTGGCTCGTTGTTGATCGCCGGTGCATTTGGGCACTTCGCAGCGATTTGGGACCGACTGGCCGAATCGCGCCTCGCTCTACTCACACCAGGTGTTCTACTCGCACTCACTGGCTCAATAAATCTTCTACTGACGTTAGCCATTTGGCGCGGCAAGCGTTGGTCTGTGGTGTTGGCGCTGCTCGCAAATACTATCGCGGCAGGATACTTTGCGTCGTTGTTGTACAGCGGTATCGAGAATCACCCAATCGGCTTGTTTCTGGCAGTGACCAGTTCATATATGCTTGTGCTTGGTGCTATCTGCATGGGCCTGACATGGCCCGCTCGCAGCGCTTAGATTTTGCCGATCACATACCTTCACTAGCCGTGTAGATCGACATCACGGGCTCTGCGGTGGCCATCGCACGCAACTGGGCCACGAATGCAGCAGACTCTGGCACTGCGAAATGGGCTTTTAGCGCATCCGCGCTTTCCCACCTCTCGAAAAACGCAATACGATCGTCGTTCTCGCTATCGACGTACGCACCATGCTCGATGCATCCTGGCTCCATTCGGGACCGCCTGACATGCTGTAGACAAACCTCGAGCAGTGCATCGCGGTTTTCGTGACTGGTTTCGACACTACCCCATACAACAATCATGGCATGCTTCCTCAAGAAATGACGCGGTACGGTACCAAAAGCCGTAGCGACGTCGCGAGTCTCATTCAGCGTTGAGCTGTTCAGCGATCGGAATCGTCACACGGAACTCCGCCCCGGGTTTTGCGTTCACAAGATCGACGCTTCCACCCATGCTCTGAGTGAGCTGATGTACGATCGCGAGGCCGATCCCTGTACCGACAGTGTCGCGCGTAAGCTCTGATTCCGAACGGTAGAACAACTGAAAGATCTTTTTCATTTGATCTTTCTCCACGCCCGGTCCGAAGTCTCTGATCGCGATCTGAATGTCACGCTCTCCGACGCGACGGCTGGTCAACTCAACAACCTTCTGCTCGGCGCTGTTGGAAAATTTGATCGCATTGTCGATCAAATTGATAACAATCTGCGCGAAGCAATCTTCATCGACCAACACAGTTGCCTCATCGGCTACAGGATCGCGCTCAATTCGCAAATCGAACCCAGCCCGTTCAATCTGCGATGCGATCTTGGAGTGAATATTGCTAACGAGCGCACCCACGATCACGGGTTGAACATCGAAGTGAGGTTCATTGCGCGAGATACGTGAGAGCTGCAGGACATTCTCAATGAGCTTCGAAAGCCGCTCCGACTCCTCGTGAATAAATTCATAGTAGGTCGCGCGCTTGCTCTCATCCGCCCAACCTTCTTTCAGCATCTCTCCGTACATTCGAATTGACGTGAGTGGTGTCTTCAGTTCGTGACTAACCGCAGAGACAAAATCCTGTTGCTGTCGTGCCATATTGATCTGACCAAGACCCAGGCGATACATCATAAGAAAAACGATCGAAAACACGATCGCCAGAATCAATGTGATCCAAAACAATAGTTGAGCGCCCGTGCCTGGCGGAAGTCGCGTAACACTGAAGATCAGCTCGATGGAGCTAAGTGGCGCCGACAGTCGATGTCGATACAGTAACGTCCCCCTCAGGGTTTTCGCAGAATCGACGTAGCGAGTGAGCGCATCGCCGCGAACATCGCGAATCACTTCATCGTTATTGGCAACGATCAGATTCGACATCCCGGAGAGCGCACTATCCAAAAACGCTTGCTCTAGTACAGCGTCGAAAAAAATCTGCTGATCTAGAAGTGCGCCTTGGATGAAGCGCTCGTTGTCACGCCAGACTTTGCGGAACAATACGATATGGCCGCTGTCGAGCAAACTGAACTCAAACGGGTCAATTTCGCTCTCGAAGGTCAGAATTCTGAGGGCTTGGTCCTGCACGTCAGCGACCTCGTTTTCACTAATCAGAGATTCTGCCAAGACCGTTTGCTCGACACGTTTGCTACCTGCTGCAAACCGGGATAGACCGCGCGCTGTCGACTGTCGCGAGTCCATTTCCTGTTCAACCGATTGACTCTTTTGTGCCAACTCAGCGTCGAGTTGAAGGTCGCTGACTCTATCGGCTGTCCGCTCGCGGCGCACTCTCGAGGCCGGACCAGGCGAACCACTCGACCTGATCGGGGACTCACTCGCTGTCGAAGGTAGTCGATTAAGCTCGTCAAACACCTGCTGACTGTAGGTTGTGTTCGACTCCGCGGATTCAGCGACACCGAGATCCGCCAACGCAGCTGCGTCGTCCGCACTATCTGGCTCGGTCGCGGTCGTGCGTTGGCCACCCATGACAGGTGAGTTCGATGGCAGCGCAGCGACTGCAATACGTGACTGGACCAGTCGGTTGTCCGCCAACACGAACCTCAATCGCTCAGCATGGCGCCTGCGCTCTTGTAGTTCCGCATCGCTAAGTCCAACGCGATTCACGTCGGTTCCAGTGGCCGGCAAAATGGGTGTCGTGAACATGCCCTCACTATCGATCTGGAAATACCCGAGCAGGCCGGGCATCGACTCCTGAGTTGGAAAATCGGCCAATGGGGATCTTTGCACGTAGTTGGCGCTCGCGTTTCCGGACACGATGACAAACGAATAGTCGGCAAAGGATCGGGAGTCCTCGACCCGAACCATACTGTTCAAACTGAGATCAATGCTTCGAGCAAGCCCGTCGGCAATGATGCGATGCTGGTGGAAGGATTCCCACTTGAGTTGATCGTAAGCTTGCCAAATCAAGACGGCAGTCGGTGCGGTCAATGCGGCGAAGAACAGCATGAGAATACGGCGCAGTCGACCCGCATCCAGATTTTTGATCCAACGACTCGGCAGCATGAATCAACCTTCGAGTTTCAATCGATAGCCGGCGCCACGAATCGTGACCAGGTGGGACGGCTGCTTAGGATCGAGTTCGATCTTTCGCCGCAGCTTTGCGATATGGATATCTACGGTGCGCGTTTCGATATCCAAGTTGCGACCGTAGCCCCAGACTTTCGTGAGCAGCTCTTCACGAGATACTGGTCGATCTTTGTTCCGCGCGAGATAGCCCAAGATCTCAACTTCACGTTTGGTAAACGCAACTTCCTGGTCCTCACGCCTGCCAGAGAAGTTGTGCGTATCGATCGTCAACCCACCCAACACTAACGTTCGATCTCGCTCAACGCCCGCCCGTGACCGCCGTAGGACCGCTTCGATTCTCAGTACAAGTTGCTGAATCGAGAATGGCTTCGCCACGTAGTCGTCGGCGCCGAGCTTGAGGCCTTGGATGATTTCCTCATCCGAAGTCTTTGCGGTCAGCATAATGACCGCCTGATGGCGATCTTCGTTGCGAATGCGATCGCAAATTTCGTAGCCGTTCATACCCGGTAGCATGATATCCAGCAGAACCAGATCAAACTTCCCCGACAGCGCTTTGCTGAGCCCATCGGGGCCAGTCTCTGCCCATTCGACGTCGTATCCGTGGAACACAAGCACGTCCACCAGACCCTCACGGATGGCGTGTTCATCTTCAACAACCAGGATGCGCATTTGTCGATTCATACGCTGTGCAGGCTAGCACCCTTGCCTCAATCGTTCAGCGAACTGATGTAACGATATTGTAAATTTTTACCGCCGAACTTTACGTTTCCGCGCCTTAAATCGACACGGGTTGAATCCCTAAACTGCTTCCCTCGCTCACACCAATGGAGGCAGGAATGGCAATCATCCACCGCATCTCGCAGCTCTTTAGGGCGGATGTTCATGCGGTTCTCGATCGTATCGAGGAACCCGAAGTGTTGTTGAAGCAAGCGATCAGAGACATGGAGGACGAACTCGTCGCTGCTGAGCAAAGCCTCGCGTTGTCGACGCACGAGCGCGACCTGCTCGAGGCTCGAAAGCGTGAGGTAGAGGTCACCATCGGCGAGATCCAACAGCAATTGGATATCTGCTTCGCGTCCAACAAGACCGACCTTGCCCGAGGACAGATTCGCAAGCGACTAGAGTGCGAGCGACTGCTGAAACGAATCACGGAAAAACTGACAAGCGTTGAAGCCAGTCTTAGCGAACAACAAGCGAAGCTGAAAGAGAATCGCACAACGCTGGAAAGCCTGCGGCAGAAGACTGAATTGTTCGCCCATAGCGCTACCGTCGGTAGGAAAGATGGTATCGATGCTCTGAATTGGTCGTCGACCGAACTTGCGATCAGTGACGACGAGGTCGAGATTGAGCTGCTACGCGAGCAAAACATGAGGCGCGCGACATGACTCGCCCAAGCTTCTGGCAAGGCGTCGTTGTGGCTGCTGTTCTCGCAGGTCTATCTAGTACATTGGTCGCCGCGTTGATTCCTTTCGTCGGCGCCGGAACCGTGTTCCGCTGGGTCATCCCTTTGCTGGGGTTTGGATACGTCGCCTACCTTCTCTCCCGCAGCGGTCACAACGTTGGCCGCACCACGATACTTATCGCGTGGTGTGCCATCTCGATCGCTGTCGCATGGCTCGCACCATCGCTGTCGCTGTACCTGCTGATGCATGTGGCAATGATCTGGCTGATTCGCTCGTTGTACTTCTACAGCGGAATCCTGCCGGCCGTTATGGACTTAGGTCTGAGTCTGTTTAGCGTATCGGCCATGGTTTGGGCAGTGACTCGCTCGGGCAGCATTTTGTTGGCCACCTGGTGCTTCTTCCTAACCCAAGCGCTGTTTGCAGCGATACCCGAACGTCTCGGGCGCAAACACGACCGCATCGACCCGGCCAACCCGGACAACTTCCAACGCGCGCGGCGTCAGGCTGACGATGCGCTGCGCCAACTGTTCACTCACAACTCGAGGACTCATTAATGAAAACCAAGATTTTCGGCGTTGGCTTGTTCTTGCTGACGCTAGGTGCGATCACCTACTACCCGAAATTGATGGCAACCACCCTGCCGCATGACTTGCCGATTGAGCAACCCGCAGCACCGACATCACATCGTATCGATGCCGTGTTTGTTTTGGATACGACGGGCAGCATGGGCGGATTGATCGAAACGGCAAAGGAGAAAATATGGTCGATCGCAACAACGATGGCCTCCGCGCAACAGACACCGGAGATTCGAATCGGCTTAGTGGCCTATCGCGACCATGGCGATGCATACGTCACAAAGACCGTCGACCTATCGGAAGATCTCGACTCAATCTACGCGACGCTCATGGACTTTGAAGCGGACGGCGGTGGTGACAGTCCAGAGAGTGTCAATGAGGCGTTGTACAAGGCGGTCCATAACATGTCATGGAGCCAAAGCGATGATACCTACCAAGTCATATTCTTGGTCGGCGATGCGCCTCCGCACATGGACTACGACGAACCTCAGTATCCTGCGATCATCGCATCGGCCACCGACAAAGGCATCATCGTCAACACGATTCAATGCGGTAGCATGCCGACTACCGCCAAACCGTGGACGCAGATTGCGGCGTTGAGTCAGGGCCGGTTTTTCCAAGTAGAGCAAGCGGGGGGCGCGGTTGCATTTACAACGCCGTTCGATGACGAGATCGCCACACTGTCGGCAGAGCTCGACTCGACGCGCCTGTACTACGGGAGTGCCGAAGAGAAGGAGAAAATGCAGAGCAAAATCGCTGCGACTGACCGCCTCACGGCAGAGTCGTCTGTGGCGGCCCGGGCTCGCCGAGGTTCGTTTAATGCATCCAGCGGTGGTCGCACGAACCTACTGGGAGACAATGAACTGGTCTCTGACGTTGCAGATGGGACCGTCGATCTGGAGGCACTTTCGGAAGACGAGTTGCCGGCGCCGATGGTCTCGATGGCACCCGCTGAGCAGAAAGCGTTTGTTGCTGAACTGGCGGAAAAGCGTTCGGAGCTGCAGAGGAGAATTAGAGCATTATCTGAGGAGCGCAACGCCTACCTCGTAGAGAAAGTGGAGGAAGCCGGGGGTCTCGAGGATTCACTGGATCGTCAAGTGTTCTCGGCGGTCAAAGAGCAAGCCGACGAAGTCGGTCTTCAGTACAGCGAAGGTCCGAAATACTAGGGTTGAATGGTCGGTCCTTCGTGGCGGTTTG
>JBCAZH010000025.1:10838-36714 GCA_038533155.1 Pseudomonadota bacterium
TACAGCGAAGGTCCGAAATACTAGGGTTGAATGGTCGGTCCTTCGTGGCGGTTTGTCATGATGGACCGGCCGGACTCGGAAATTCCCAACACTTGGCATCGACGGGAGTCACGAGCCATGCCGGCGAGTTCCTACACTTGGCCTGACCCGTCATGAGTTACGTCAATGCGAACACCAAATGCTAAGCTCGACGTATGTCGACCAGCGGAGCGTAGTCTGATGTTGAAGTTTTCGTCGATTGCCACGACTCTATTTTTGATGACCGGTCTCGCTGTCGCCGGCGCCTGGGGACCTGGTCTTCTAGAGAACGATGACGCCTTGGACTTTCTCGACATGTTCGTCGAAGACCCCGACGCTCGGTACGCGGATCTTGTGCCGAACGCTTTAGGTGGGGTTGCGTACAACGATGGCTATCTCGATGCTTCGGATGCCGTCTTCGGTTTGGCTGCGGCGGAGATTATCGCCGCGCTGAACGGACAGCCAGCGGACGATCTACCACCCGAAGTGCTCGCATGGGCTAAAGAACAAGACAAGCCCGATCAATTGGCATTGATTCGAGCGCGAAAAGTCTTGGACAGAGTCTTGAGCGATGACACATCCGAGCTTGCGCAGCTTTACGCCGACGATGAATCACTTTACGCGAGCTTCAAGACAGCGATCGCGGATCTGCGACGGCGCCTCGACTAGCGGGTACGCTCCCAGATCGGCGGAGCGCCGATCTCATCGATCAAAAAATCGATAAACACCCGAACCTTTGCCGTTAAGACATTCGATTTTGGATAGACCAACCAGATTGCTGAACGGTCGGCGACTTCGAACTCGGATAACACCCGGACTAGAGATCCGTCTGCCAAATCGTCGTGGATATTCCACATTGAACTCATCGCAATGCCAAGTCCGGACTTTGCCGCCAAGCGCGTGCTGGCACCATCGTCGCAGACGATCCGAGGGCGTGCGCCTGGCGGTGGAAACGTACAGTGTCTTTGTCCGTCCGCTGCCACCAGTTTGCGCGCGGGTCCGTGCCGAAAGGTGACGAACTGATGGCCAATGAGATCGACCGGATCATGCGGTAACCCGCGTTGTGCGATGTAGTCTGGCGAAGCACACAACACGCGTCGATCGTCGGCGAGCTTTCGAGCGCGTAGCCCACTTTCCTCGATCGCGTAGTTTCGTAACGCGAGATCGAAACCGCCTTCGATAAGGTTGGTCGGCGTGTCGGACAGATTGAGTTGCAAATCGATAGCGGGATACCGATCAAGAAAGTTGGGAAGTATGGGTACCACATAGCGCTGCGCGAAGGTGCTCGAAGCAGCGAATCGCAGCGTGCCACTAATTTCATCTGCGGTTTGACCCAACGCTGCTCGTGCAGCGTCTTCTTGAGCGAGAATCTCGCGAGCGTATGGCAAGAACTCGGCCCCCTCCAGCGACAGAGACACCTTCCGGGTCGAGCGGTGCAACAGATCCGCACCGATTTCCTTCTCAAGTTTGGCTAAACGTGCTCCGGCCACCGCTGGGGCCAAGCCGAGCGTTCGTCCAGCAGCACTGATATTCAAAAGGTCTGCTGCTCTCACAAACAGACGGACCGCAGCTGTATCCATGGTGTGTGCTCGCCGTTCATCGCAATCCACTGAAACACCAGCGAATTGGCTTAGATCACCCTGTGGCGTGTTTGGTCACGCCAATGGGTCGGAAGTCGCCTTAGGCACCTTATTATATGGAAAAACGAAAAACAGAAGTTTCTTTCTTGGTCTTTATATATCAATTGTCAATTAATAGGATGCTTTCTGACGAACGGCACAGCCTTCAATTTCGTTGGCAGTCACCAGGACACAAGCAATGCAAGAAATCGCCTCTGTGAATTACCACCTCAAAATGGATCAACGACAGGCGTTCCGTTTCGACGTCGATGGCATCGTCGGGAGCCTCGAGTCGCCGGAGTTGCTGAAAACCGAGGTAGTTGTCGAAGACCTTCGCTCCAGCGCCACTTCAGTGGAATTCGAGACAGACGGAATCGTATTCGACACCCATCGATCCACGGTCACCGACTTCGAATCAAACGCCAGTTGGCAACAACAATACGACGACGAACTGACGCAGTTGTTGACTAGCCGAGTTGGCGCGACAGAAGTCCTCGTCTTCGATCACACAGTTCGAGTCGACGATCCGCGAGCGGCGCGCAAGCCTGCCCGCAACGTCCACAATGACTACAGCGAGGCAGGCGCGCGCCAGCGTGTCGTCGATCTTGTGGGTCCCGAACTCGCACGCGACTACGAGGCGGGACACTACGCATTCGTCAATGTGTGGCGCCCGGTCAATGAACCGATCCAAACCTCTCCGCTCGGCTTCATTCGGCCTAGCTCCATCACCAAAGAGGATTGGATGACCATTGATCTCATCTATCCAGATCGTGTGGGCGAGATCCTCGGTGTCGCAAAGAACCCGAAACACGAATGGTTTTTCCGCTCACGAATGACTCCCGATGAAGTGGTCATCTTCAATATCTACGACAATCACGGAAGACCCTTCCTTGGCCACAGCGCTTTGGACTTGGCGTCCACTCGCAATTTGTCGATGGTTCGAAAGAGTATCGAGAGTCGCACGTTGATTCGCTTCGAGTAGTCCGTCATGGCAATTCCCGCACCACAACCCTCATCTCTGGAATTCGAACGACTGAATCGCGCGTACAACTCGGTCTTTGTCGCGGATCAACTGTCGGTCGGTCTTGTTGTGCCGATAGAGCGTTACGCTTCCAGTGCGATCCCCACGATGCGCGATCACATTGAGCGCGTTCAGTTGGCAGAGACGCTCGGATTCTCGGCCGTTTGGCTCCGCGACGTTCCGTTCAACGTGCCGTCTTTTGGCGATGCCGGTCAGATGTTTGATCCGTTCGTCTACCTGGGCGCGTTGGCCGCCACGACCGACAACATCGCACTCGGCGTCTCCAGCATCATTCTTCCACTTCGTCACCCAGCCCATGTTGCTAAAGCCGCTGCATCCGCGGATGTGCTGTCCAATGGTCGGCTCTTGTTGGGCATCGCATCGGGTGATCGGGTTCAGGAGTATCCGGCGCTGGACATCGAGTTTGACTCGCGTGGCGCGCGATTCCGCGAAGCTTACGAGTACATTCGTCGTATGGCGGAATCGACACCTCAATTCCGCAATGCGTACGGCGACGTCGATTTTGGAATGGACTTACTCCCGAAGCCGGTGGCGACACGACTGCCGTTGCTCGTGACCGGATCCAGTCAGCAATCGGCGGACTGGATCGCCCATCACGCGGATGGATGGATGACCTACCCGCGACCCGCGCAGGTGCAGGCTCGAATGATCGAGCGTTATCGGGCCGACGCGGGACACTCGAAACCGGTGATGGAACCGCTCTATATCGATCTCGTAGAGAACCCCGGAGCATCGCCGCAACCCATCCATCTTGGGCTTAGGTTGGGTATCGATGCGCTGCGTGACTATCTCGAGTCTCGGCAAGCGATTGGTGTGAATCACATCGCGCTTAACCTTCGTTTCAACCAAGCCGACATCGAAAACACTTTGAAAACGCTCGCAGCAGAAATTTTGCCGCAGTTCACCAACAGGAAACCACAATGACGAAAACGATACTGATCACCGGTGCGACCGATGGGATCGGGCTTGAGACGGCCAAGCGACTAGCCGCAGACGGACATACTCTGCTTCTGCACGGACGCAGCGCGACTAAGCTTCAGTCTTTGGTCGAGACGCTCGGCGGTCTCGCTGAGGCGACCAACCTCGAAACCTATCAAGCAGACTTTTCTCGCCTAGGGGACGTCGCTGCGATGGCGGACGCCATCTTGGCACAGCATTCATCACTGGACGTTTTGATCAACAATGCCGGGGTTTTCGAAACATCGAACCCGCTGACGCCGGAAGGTGACGACGTTCGATTTATCGTCAATACCGTCGCACCGTATCTGCTCGTCGAAAAGCTACTACCGATGATCCGTAAAGACGGGCGGATCGTGAACTTGTCTTCAGCAGCTCAGGCACCTGTGGATCTGAACGCACTGCAGAATGGAGGGCAACTCGTTGCCGGTGCAGCTTATGCCCAAAGCAAACTCGCCATCACGATGTGGTCCATGCATTTGTCCCACGCAATTGGTCAGCATGGGCCGACCGTGCTCGCGGTCAACCCGGCCTCATTCCTCGGCAGCAAGATGGTCAAAGAAGCGTACGGACGTGAAGGAAAAGACCTGGGCATCGGTGCTGACATTTTAGTGCGTTCCGCAGTGAGCGGCGAGTTTGAAGGCGTGACGGGTCGCTACTATGACAACGATATCGGGCAACTCACCGATCCGCACCCGGATGCACTCGATTCGAACAAAAACGCTGCGGTCGTGGCCGCAATCGAAACGGTCATTCGCCGCTTGCAGGCGAACAAGGTTTAGGAAACGACTTCGCGATTCAAGGAGAGGTTTATGCAATACGCAGGATTCACAACATTCACCACCGAGCAGGCCGGAGCGATTCTGACGGTCACATTCGACTTCGGGACGGTCAACGTTCAAGGGCAGGAGATGCTCGCGGACTTGAACAGTCTCGCCATGCGACTCGAACGCGACCGCGACACCAAGGTCGTCGTATTTCAGTCGGCGAATCCAGAGATTTGGGTTTGCCACTATGACACCGAACTGTTGAAGGACATGTCGGACGAAGCTGTATCACGATCGGAGGCGAAGCTTCTCGACTTGCAGGCCGTGTGTGAACGTATCAGCAGAGTCCCGCAGGCGACCATCGCAAAGTTGGAAGGATTCGCGCGTGGTGGCGGCCACGAGTTGGCACTAGCGTTGGATATGCGTTTTGCAGCGCGCGGCAAGTTCAAGTTCATGCAGATGGAAGTTGGGATGGGCATTCTCCCGTGCGGCGGTGGTGCCTCCAGGATGGCGCGGCATACCGGGCTAGGCCGAGCACTCGAAATCATCCTCAGCGCTCGAGACTTCGATGCCGATGAAGCAGAAGCCATGGGAACCATCAACAAAGCGCTAGAACCCGATGAACTTGGCCCGTACGTCGACCAGCTTGCGGAGCGAATCGCCAAATTCCCCGCCGAGTCGATCAACGCGTGCAAGCAAATGGTTTATGAGTCGATTGATCGGCCGATCGAAGACGCGCTCAAAGCGGAGGCTTATTGGCTCTACCAGGCGACCAGCAAAACGCCGGCTTTGAAGCGCTTTCGAATTGCCGACGAACAAGGTCTCGAACATGACATCAAGAACCAGCGGGCGTGGAATGATCTCGTCATGCAGGTCCAAGACATCAATTGAGAGACAGCGCATACGGCGGCATGTAGTCAATTCGCGGAAGGCTCGCACTGTCGGGCCTTCCGTTCCGAAACGCCTGAATTTGGGGTCCAATCAATAAAAACATGACTTTTTATATATCTTGTTATATAACTTGATATATGAAATCGAGAGATATCCTCCGAGACGCGGGGCACCTGGCCCTCGCGAGCCGTCTCAAGCGACTGGCGGACATGCTTTTGGCTGACGCCGCGAGAGTTCATGTACACAGCGGGGAACCGGTGCAGCCGGGCCAGTTTCCTTTGATTGCGGCGCTCGACCGTTATGGACCGATGACAGTGAATGATGCGGCGGAAGTGATCGGTGTCAGCCAACCGGCGGCGACGCGGGCCGTGTCAGAGGCCACCAAAGCTGGACTGGTCACCTCCACGGCCGCCGAGAATGACCGCCGTGTTCGCGAAGTATCTTTAACCGCATCGGGTCGTGACTGCGTGGCGCGCATGAAACGCTCGATGTGGCCACGCGTCGATGCCGCGGCGCGACGACTGACGCACGAACTCCCGAACGACTTCCTGGAGGCGCTGCTGGAGATCGAACAGCGGTTGGCTGACACATCGATGCTGGATCGTGTGCAAAACAACAGCTTAAGCATCTTGGCGTATTCAGACGAACTGGCGCAGCACTTTCATGACATCAACCTCGAGTGGATTGAAGCGATGTTCGTCGTTGAACCGCATGATCAAGAGGTGCTAATGGACCCGCGCGGCAGCATCATCGACCAAGGTGGCCGTATCTATTTCGTGCAAAGCGAGCAGGACGGCGTTCTCGGTACCTGCGCATTGGAACGAGAGCAAAACGGTTTTGTAGAGCTGACCAAGATGGGCGTACGCGCAGCAGCTCGCGGGCAAGGTGCGGGTGAATTTTTGCTGCGCTACGTGCTCGAACGAACCCGCGAGTTAGGATGGCAAGACAACCTGTTCTTGCTCAGCAACAAACGCAACGTTGCCGCGGTTCGACTCTATGAAAAGCTCGGATTCGTCCACGATGCCGACATCATGGAGCAGTTCGGCAAGCGCTATGAGCGCTGCGATGTTGCGATGCGGTTTCGCAAGTGAACCTCAGTCTCAATCGGTGCCGGACGTTGCCTAGCCTCTACCAATGTCGCTAGAGACACGCGAGTCACTCACTTTGGAGTCTTCAGGCTTTCTAGTACTTCAACGACTCGCCGTTTGATTGTCGGCTGCGTTTTCGCGCCGGCGACCCGATGCGCCATCGCGCGTCGTTTGCCTGGAGTAAGTGCATCCCACGCAGCGGATGCGGATCGATCGTTGGACAAGGCCCGCACCAATGCATCTGGGACATCGACATGATCTTGGTCAGCAACTCGAAAGCGCACGCTGACTTCGTCTCCTAGGGTTACCCCAGCGTCTCTCAATACCTTTGGTGAAACAATCAAATAGCGGCGTCCATCGCCTGTGGGGATGAAAGCATTGCTGATAGGCACATCCGAAATCTCACCATCGATTCGCAAGCGCGGGTATCGATCAAACGGCAGCTGCGACTCCAAAGCGGCTGGCATGAAGACGACTCGATACCAAACCTTTTTTGTCCTGCCCACGCCGAATTCTTCGATAGGGGCGTCGAACTCATGCGTGAAATAGGACGTGAATTCCAAGATTCCAATCACCTTGGACGCAACAGCGCGGGTTTACCATTGTACTGCTCATGCGATGGCTCACAAAAACGCTTCAACCCGTTCAGATCCTTTTTATGCATTTCGCGGGTCCAGTTTACGACACCAAACAGCCGCAGAAATAGATGAAACGGCGCCGAGATGGCGTTCTCGAAATGCATAATGACTTCTGTTCGATCGTCACGGATGGGTACAAAAAGCACTCGTAGACGAGGGACATGAGGCGGTCCTTTGCTTTCTAGCTTGAACTCGACGACGCGATTCTCCTCGAGGCGCGTGACTTCTTGGTAGCCGAAACGCCGTCCCTTCTTGTCGAGAAAGACGGTCTGAGCGCCCACCTCTCCGTCGGTATTTTCAACCCGGCACTGCGAGCCTGTCGTAGTCGGCCATGCGGACCACTGCATGAGATCAGCCTGAAACCGAGTAGCGTCGTAGACACTACTTGCAGTCGCATTGATCTCGATCGCTTCGACATACTCCACTACCCGCGGGGTTACCAATACGGCAACAATCAAACCAACGCTCACCGCAAAGATCAGCCAAATTATCCAATTCATGCCCAAACTCCTTTATCTTGATGATGATGTTATTTGATACTCAAGTTATTTGTCAATCGAATCTTCTGCGCGCATACTGCGTAGATGAAGAAGACTCCGAAGAGCGAGCGTCAAGAGGCACCATTCGATGATTTCGGACTTGTCATGGCGTGTAGGAATCTGCATTGGTCGATCGACCAGTTAGACGCGAACATAGCGAATTCTGTTGGCATTTCACGAAATGATCTTAGATGCTTGAATCTTCTGGAGCGATCGGCTGTTTCGCCTAGCCAGATCGCGAAAGCCCTTGATCTAACGTCAGGTAGCGTGACTACGTTGCTGGACCGGTTGGAGTCTGCCGGCTTTATCGAGCGGAGTCCCTCACCGACCGACCGTCGAGCGTTGCTGGTGACTGCGACTCCGAAGTGTTTCGACGCGATTGGTCCCATGTACAAGCAATTCGCTTTATCTCTAATCGACTACGCTAACGGGCTTAGCAAAGAACAGCGGGCAATTGTCATAGACAGCATCGAGCATATAGCCAGCCTGTGCTCGAACACCGGCGCCTCCAAGGAATAACCCGTCTTCGAATCGTAGCTGCAGCGGTGAGTTGACAAATAACTGACTGGTCAGTTATTAATATCGTCATGCAGAGAGCCAGAAGCGAATCCGACAAGACCGCCCGACGACGTCGACTCGTGGCGGCAGCGCTGGACGAGTTCTACGAACGGGGCTTCACAGCCGCCCGAATGGAAGACATCGCCGGTCGCGCAGACCTATCGAAAGGCACGCTCTACTTGTACTTCAGTAGCAAAGAAGACCTCTTCCGCGCGTTGATCGACGAGTACGCGTTGCCCAACCTGAACACGCTCGAGATGATCAGTCGTACCGGTCCGTCACTGGGCGCCGCGCTTAGCGCGATCGCGACGTTCGCCCCACAGGTCATACGTCACTCCAACCTGCCGAAACTTCTGAAAGTGCTGATCGGCGACAGTCAGAACTTTCCGGGCATCGTCCGAACCTACCGCGAAGAGGTCATCGACCGAGGGCTCGCCGCTGTATCGGCGTTGTTACAACGTGCTCACGATGCGGGAGAGATCGAGATCGATGATCCAGCATTGACTGCTCGACTCGTGATTGCACCGATGGTGCTGTCGATTATCTGGCAGGCCGTTTTTGCACATACAGATAAAACGCCGATCGATCTCGACACGTTATTTCGGATGCACGTCGACCACTTAAAACGTGCCCTTTCCTACCAGGAGTAATCGATGACACGCAATCCGTTGCTATACGTAGGTATTCTGATGGCCGCAGGCCTGTCGCTGACTGCATGCGATAGCGGTCCTACGAGCCGAACCATCGGCTACGTCGAGGCGGACTGGCACTATATCGCCGCACCGGGATCGGGATGGATCGTCGATCTTGGCGTGGCAGAAGGTGACCGAGTGGCAGTCGGCGATCTGCTCTTCTCACTAGACACCGAGGCCGAGACGGCGTCCCGCGCCGAAGCCAATGCACGTGCTGTTCAGGCTGTGGCGGAATCAGCAAACATCAGTACTGGCGCACGGCAGGAAGAACTGCAAGCACTGCGTGCCCGACTGGCCGAAGCACAAGCGCGCCTGACCCGAGCCGACGCGGACTTCGTTCGTATCATGCCGTTGGTGGAAGAAGGCTTGGAGGCGCGCGGTCGCGGCGACGCACTAATCGCAGAACGCAATGGCGCACGGGCCAGCGTTGAAGCCCTGCGCAAAGATATTCGAGTGGCGGAGTTGGCCGAGCGGCCCGAAGCACTGCAAGCCGCCGAAGCGGCAACACAAGGCGCGAAAGCGGCCCTTGCACGTGCCGACTATCAACTCGAACAACGTACTACCCGAGCTAGAACTGATGGGCGCGTCGAGACCATCTTATTGGATCGCGGTGAGTACGCGACACCAGGCGCGCCAGTTCTTGCGTTGCTGCCTGACGATGCGTTGAAAGTGCGTTTTTTCGTGCCCCAGGCACGGCTACCGGAGATCGCTCTGGGCGGTGAGGTATCGGTGGCCAGTGATGGCAGCGATCATGCAGTCGACGCGGTCATCTCCTACATCGCAACCGAGGCGGAATTCACGCCGCCCGTCATCTACTCACGCAACGAACGGCAGAAGTTCGTATTCTTGGTCGAAGCCACATTGCCGTCCGACACAGCACTTCGCCCTGGCCTGCCGGTCGATGTGGACTGGTGACTATGGACGCGGCGATTGACGTACACGGACTGGTAAAGCGGTTCGGCGACAAAACCGCGGTCGACGGCGTCGATCTGCAAATGCCGACCGGTCAGGTGTGGGGATTCCTCGGCCCCAACGGCTCGGGAAAGACCACAACGATACGAATGATCTGTGGTTTGCTGACCGCGACCGAAGGTAGCGGACAAACACTCGGCTACGACATTCAAGGCGAGAGTGCCGAGATCAAACTGCGAACCGGCTACATGACCCAGAAGTTCTCCTTTTGGACCGATATGACAATTCGGGAAAACCTCGAATTCGTTGGTCGCGTCTATCGACTCCCGAATGCCCGCGATACGGTTGATGCGACGCTCGAGAAACTCAATCTGACCGATCGTCAGCATCAGCTCGCCGGCGCACTGTCGGGCGGCTGGAAACAGCGACTCGCGCTCGCTGCGGTGACCATGCACAAACCGAAACTGCTGCTACTCGATGAGCCGACCGCAGGCGTCGACCCGCAAGCGCGCCGTGATTTCTGGGATGAGATTCACGCGCTATCGTTGGACGGCATGACCGTCTTGGTGTCCACACACTACATGGATGAGGCAGAGCGTTGCGACCGAATTGTTTATCTCGCCAATGGTCGCAAAGCAGCCGAAGGTACCGTCGCGGATATCATCTCCCGATCTGGACTGCACACGTTTCGAGCCGAAGGTGATGGCGTGCGTCAGTTGGCGGAACGTTTGAAGGACAAGCCTGGGCTCGACCACGTCGCGTACTTTGGCGCCGCCCTGCATGTCAGTGGCAGCGATCCGGAGGTCATCCAAGAAGCGCTCAACAAGACTGGGACAACGACTATAGATTGGCAAGAGGTACGCCCAAGCCTCGAGGATGCCTTCATTGCGCTGATGGCCGAAGCCGGCCAAGACACGCGGGTCCACGCGTGAACGCATCGCTCTCCAGAATCACCGCGGTAGCGATGAAGGAGCTCGTGCAGATGCGGCGCGACCGACTAACCTTCGCGATGATGTTCGGCATCCCGATCGTGCAGCTAGTGCTGTTCGGTTTTGCTATCAACCTTGACCCTAAGCGTCTGCCATCCGCGTTGCTCGTGGAAGAACAAACGCCAATCGTACGCTCGTTGGTTAGTGCGCTCGGAAACTCGGGCTACTATGACTTCGTGCTGCACACCGATGACCCGCGTGAAAGCAGCACACTACTGGCACGAGGCGATGTTGCGTTTGTCGTCTCGATCCCGAGTGGCTTTACCAAAGCACTACTGCGCGGTGAGCGTCCCCAATTGTTGATTGAGGCAGACGCGTCCGATCCCGCCGCAACATCCAACGCAGTGGGTAGAGCGGAGACCATTCTTGCGCGTGCACTGCGCCACGAGCTTCGCGGCAGTGTTGCGCATATCGCAGGACAACCGCAGCCGTTCGATTTGGTCGTGCACTCGCGTTACAACCCGGAAGGCAAAACAAGTTACAACATCGTGCCGGGCTTGCTTGGCGTCATTTTGACTATGACGCTGGTCATGATCACCGGCATGGCAATGACGCGTGAAGCCGAACGCGGCACGATGGAAAACTTGCTGGCGATGCCGGCTCGACCCAGCGAAGTGATGGTCGGCAAGATTTTTCCGTATGTCCTGGTCGGCAGCGCGCAGACGGCGGTCATCCTGATCGCCGCCAAAGTGCTCTTCGGCGTGCCGTTCATCGGCGCGCTATGGCTCCTGTTGTTGGGCGTTGCGATTTTCGTGTTAGCGAATCTTGCACTCGGCTTCACTTTCTCAACGATCGCGCAATCGCAGATGCAGGCGATGCAATTAACGTTCTTTTTCTTCCTGCCGTCATTGCTGCTGTCCGGCTTTATGTTTCCGTTTCGCGGCATGCCAACCTGGGCGCAGAGTATCGGTGAGCTTCTGCCCCTGACGCATTTTCTGCGCATCGTACGCGGCGTGATGTTGAAAGACGCGTCGTTCACTCAATTGACGCAACCATTGCTCGCTATGAGCGCTTTCACGCTGGTCGTAATGGGTATCGCAATGCTGCGCTACAAACGCACGCTAGATTGAGGGACGACACATGATTTCCAGCAACCGTCGGTGGACGCAATTCTCGATCTTTGTCGCCTTGGGTGCGAGCCTCGGTGGGTGTACTGGTCTTAGCGGAAGTCATCAATCCACTGCACCCGCCGAGGTCACAATCGAGTGGACTGACGCGTTGCAAAAGCGAATCCCGTCGATTGATAGCGCGGTGCCGCCGTTGCGAGATCGGATCACAGAGCCTGAACTACAATCGATCATCGCTGCTGCGCTCGATGGCAACTTGGATCTGAAGGTAGCAAGAGCGCGCATCCGTGAAGCACGCCTGCTAGCGCGTGTCGATGTGTCACGCTTTCGCCCACAACTTGCGACCGCCGCGTCGATTACTGATCAAACCCTGAGTGAGAACGGTGTACTGCCCGCCGGCCGAATCCCTGGATTCGAATCGGACCAAACGATCTATGAAGCGGCATTCGACGCAAGCTGGGAAATCGATCTGTTCGGTCGGCGCGATATCACCGAGGATCTCGGTGAACTTCGAGTGCTCGCACAACAGTCGGAACTCGCCAGTGTCGAGGACAGCCTGGTCGTCGAGGTGGTTCGGCGCTATGTCGAGTACCAACAAGCCGCGCACGAAGCTGCACTGCTCGATTCGCTGATCGACAGACAGATCACCATTCTCGCAGCGACCCAACGACGTTTTGAACAGGGCGAGGCGTCCGATGTCGATGTCAAAATGTCCGAAGTTGAATTGCTGGCGATTCAGGCTCGGCGACCTGCGATTGCTCAAGCGCAAACTCTGGCGCAGTTCCGACTTGCGATCCTAGCCGGGCAATCACCGGGCTCGATGGCGGCAACACCGGTTGTTGCCGACTCGCTTGCAAAAGGGCCCTGGACTTCGGTGGACGCGCTCGACACGACCCACACCGACGCGTTGCGTCGCAGACCGGATATCCGACTTGCGGAAATCCGCTACGCTCAGGCGGTGCGCGAAAGCGACCTAGCCACACTCGAGTTTTATCCGCGCATTACGCTGTTCGGATCAATAGGCCCTGAATCGACGAACTCGTCCACACTGACCGATGCGGCAAGCCTCGCCTCAGCGTTAGGTGGATTGGTTGAGTGGGCGCTGTTCGACGGTGGGCGTCGTAGATTTCAACGCGAAGCATCGCTGTCACAAACGGCGCAGGCTGAACTCGCTTACCGAGATAGTGTGCTCAACGCAGCCGAGGACATCGAGTCGAATGTCGTAACGCTGAGCAATACGGAAATGGAGTACGTCCGTTACGCTCGTATCGCCGAAACCCTTGGCGATATCTTTGCGATGACCGAGCGACGCTTCGTCGGCGGTGAATTATCGCGAGTTTCTGTTCTTCAGGCTGAGCGTGAATGGCTCGAAGCCAGAATCGTAAGAGACCAACTAAACACCAAGCGCTTGCTCGATTTATTGGCGCTGGAGAAGTCGCTGGGCGCGATCTGAAGCTGTCGTCGCTTTCGTTGTGAGCTTTTTCAAAACTGTCGCTCAACACTGAGCGAGAAAAACATCGGTGTGTCGCTCGACACGACCTGTGTGGAAGCAAGCGGTCGCGTGCGATCGCCTTCGAACAGACTTCTCGCTCGTGTCCGCGTGCGGTCACCGATGAAGAATGCGCGCAATTGAATCTTGCTACCGAAGAATCGACTGGTCCCTGCGAATGCCGACCAGCGCCTCCCGTTGTCGTTTAGCGATCTCTCGTTAACCAAAAACTGCTCGGACTCGCCTTCTACGAATTTCAATGCACATGAGTTTACTTGCGCCACGGATGCCCACTGGGGACGCACTGAACTCTGGAATGTCCCTCGAACCCACCGACAATCTTCGAATCAGATTGAGAAGACACCTGGCCCGCCAATTGAGCCCTAGGGAAGTCTGATTCATCGATTTTAGCTGCGAAATACATCGATCGCAGGCCACAAAGAGTCGATGAGAATCTTTTTTATCCTATTTTTCATTGACTTGCGTTGTTCCTGATGGATGTAAGTTTCAATTAGTGCGGGTATTTACATTTCTCATAATTGGGTATAATTTACCCAACCATGAATATCGCACTACAAAATGTAGCGCATCGGGCCTGCCGCATCCTGCTACGTCCGATCGCTTCGATGTTGCTCAGAACCGGGGTGACGTGGAAGGAGTTCAGCGACCTTGCGAAGTCCGTTTTCGTCGAGGTCGCGACCGATGAATTCGGTATTGGCGGACGACCGACAAACATTTCACGGGTCTCTATCCTGACGGGTATCGGTCGCAAAGAAGTCAAACGACAAAGAGACCTGTTGGCGATCGAGGCGCAGCCCGCACCCCGCAAACGCACGGATGCAACGCGCGTTTTATCCGGCTGGTATCAGGACCCTGAATTCCTCGGCGAAGACGGCAAACCTCGGAGCCTTCCGGAGCACGGCGAATCACCCAGCTTCGAGGCGCTGTGCAAGCGCTTTGGCGGCGATATCGCGGTTCCGACCATGCTCAAAGAGCTGCTCAAGACCGAAACGATCATTCGCGACAACCAGGGTCGACTGTATCCCGTGCGTCGCTACTACCAACCGGCGCAACACGACGATGAGAATCTGTTGTGGGCGGTTGGCCTGATTCGCGACCTCACCAGGACCATGAACAACAACGTCTTCAAAACTGAAGACACCCTGCTGCGCTTCGGTCGCGCGGCAGAGAACCACGAAGTACGCGCCGATTGCACCGAACTATTTCGCGCGTTCCTCGACCAACGCGGTCAGGCGTTTCTTGAAGAAATCGACGACTGGCTCACCCGACATTCCGCCCACGATTTGCAGGACGACGTAGAGCGAGTACGACTCGGCGTAGGTCTGTTTGCAATCGAAAACGAAAACTGAATCCCAAGGAGACTTACCCATGAACTCGATGGCAAAGAAGCGCGCCGCACTGCTCCTTCTCGCATCCTCGTTTCTCGCAGCCTGTGGTGGCGGCGGTAGCAGCACCGAGCCAGCGCCGCCCGCACCTACACCGCCCCCGCAGCAGGGCATTACAGGCAACGGCATTGCCGTTGGCCCAATCACCACGTTTGGCAGTGTCGTCGTCAACGGCATTCGCTACGAAACTAATGCAGCCACGGTATTCGATATCGACGGCTCGCCGACAGGATCAGAGTCTGATCTGCGCGTTGGCGACACCGTACAAATCGTCGCGGAGATTGATCAAGGTTCCGGCACAGCTACCGCGCTCGAAGTCATCTACGACGATGCCATCACAGGCCCGGTCGACAGCAAGAATGATGCTGCGCAGACGCTGAGCATCCTCGGACAGACGGTTTTGATCACGGCCGAGACATCGTTTGATGACGACTTTGCCGACCCGAGTTTCGAAGGCATCGCCATAGGGCAAATCGTTGAAGTCTCCGGTTCACCGAACTCGAATGGCGTCATAGTAGCCAGCAGAGTTGAACCCGAAGCATCCGGCACGACTCTGGAACTTCGCGGCGTCGTCTCATCGCTCGACGCCGTGGCGCAGACTTTCCAACTCGGCACATTAGTGGTGGATTTCTCGAGCGCAGTCCTTGAGGAGTTTCCCAACGGCATGATCTCAGACGGCGACCTCGTCGATGCAAAAGGCAACAGCACCGGCGCCAACGGCGAGCTGATAGCAACAGAGATCGAATTCGAGGACGACTTTCCGGACCTCGTCGAAGATGACTTTGTCGAGCTGGAAGGCTTCATCACACGCTTTGTCAGCAGCACCGATTTCGATGTAGCTGGCTTCCCCGTTACAACGAATGCACAGACAGAATTCGAGGAAGGTGTAGCGGCTGATCTCGCGATTGACGTGCTCATCGAAGTCGAGGGCTTGATCAACGCGAATGGCGTACTTCTCGCCCAGGACATCGAATTCCGTATCGAGAGCGATATCGAGATCTTTGCAGCAGTGGACTCGATCGATGTTGCGAGCAATACCGTCGTGGTTCTGGGCATTCCGGTGATTCTCGACGATCTGACCAAAATCGAAGACAACAGCGACTTCGAAATAGATCCGCTCACGCTTGCCGATATCAACGCCGGAGACTTCCTGGAGATCGTCGGCAACGAAAATCCGTTGATCAGCGGCCAAATAGAAGCTGCGTTGGTGGAACGCGACGATGCGGACGACACGGGTATCGTCGGTTTCGTGTCAGCTGTATCGCAACCGGCTCTGACCGTATTGGGTGTCACGATAGAGACAGACGCCAACACGGAGTTCACCGATAGCGATGACAACGAACTCACCGCTGCCGAGTTCTTCGCCGCAGTTGCCGTCGGCAGCGAGATCGAAGCGACCGGCACAGAGTCGTCAGACACAACCCTTGTAGCCTCCGAAGTATCACTCGAAGACTGAAGTTCGCCATCGAACACGACCAGGAGTATCGACATGCTAGATCCGACTTACATCGACGACCGAGTGCAGGCCCTGGATCCGCTGCAGGACTCACGCATCACGTTCATCAACGACTACCACATGGAACCGGTGCCCATTGATACGAAGTGGTCGTTCGTCACTCGGAATGTACCGACGCACGAAATCGTACGTGTAAATGCGATCGAGGATCGCTCGCCGCAACCGGGCGACTTGATACTCGCCGAGGTACGTAAGATCGCACAACACACGCGTATCCAAATGCGCGACGGGCGACGCTCACTGCTGTATCCCGGCGACAAAGTTGTCGTCGCGTACGGCAACCGCTACGCGCCGGATCAATTCGAAGCGGAAGTACCGAGCAATTTGGATGAATGCCATCTGGTGGCTGCGGGTGGTATCGCAGCGAAAGCGCTCAGCAAACATGGACGCCTGAAATGGCCGACATCGATTCGACCAGAGGGCTTCTGTGTAGGTGCGGACGGCAACGTCATCAACCTTTCGAGCTACAAGATTGCCAACAGCCGCACCAGTCTTGCCGCTCGCAAACCGGTGATCAGCGTTGTCGGGACATCGATGAATTCTGGCAAGACGACAACCATGGCATCGCTGACTCGCGGATTGAGTCGCAGTGGGTATCGCGTCGCTACCATCAAAGCGACCGGCACTGGATCGGGCAACGATGTTTGGGCTTATGAGGACGCCGGTGCGCGACTCGCGCTCGACTTCACGGACGCCGGATTCCCCTCGACGTTCAAAGTCCCGCACGATGCGATCAAGCAGTGCTTCGTCGATCTTCTAGCCGCCGCGCAATCCAAGACGGATGTCGATGTCATTCTCGTTGAGATCGCGGACGGCCTGCTCCACAGCGAAACCACCGAGCTGATTTCCTCAATCGATTTTAAGCGCAATGTAGACCACGTGCTGTTCGCAGCTGGAGAATCCATGGGCGCCGTGGCCGGCGTACAAGTGCTCGATTCGCTTGGCATTCAAGCAACAGCGATCAGCGGCGTGGTGTCGGCCTCTCGGCTTGCGTCGATAGAAGCGCAGTCGGCAACTGGACTCGCGGTCATCGCCAAGCAGGAACTCGAATCGCGCTCGATTCGTACTGTGTTGGGCTTGTGACAGTGTTTCGTTCGAGCAGACATGCGGATGCGATGCCGCGAATCGTATCCGGCCAGAGGATTGGCTGGTTAGCCTTTCTGGTCGTTGTTGGTCTGATGCAAACCGGAACACTGCTCGGCACTGCATGGGTTACTCAATGGGTACTCGACCCCGTCTTGTCCAAAGGTTCGACCGTCGGTCAGACAGGACTCATGCTTTTGGCGACTCTGGCGGCGATCGGCGTTGTGTGCCGCTGGCTTGAACGTACGGCCGCGGAACGCCTTGGCAATCATTACGTCCACCGAGTGCGTCTCGCGCTATACGACGCGATCACCCGGCGCCAACCGAGCCGCGGTGGTGGCACCGGCATCAACATGGTCCGCTTCACCAGCGATTTGTCGGCCGTACGGCAGTGGGTGGCAATGGGTATCGCACGCAGCATCAGCGCTAGCCTGTTTTTGTTCGGGGTACTCCTGGCGCTTTGGATACTGCACCCTCCCATCGGTCAGTACACCGCATGGCTACTCGCCGCCGCTATTGCTGTGATTTTCTTGTTGGGTATCGGGGTCGAGAAACGGGTGCGACAAGCCCGTAGAAAACGCGGTCGATTGGCGAATTTAGTCGCCGATACGTTAGCGCAAATCCGGGAAATTAGCGCCTTCGGTCGAGTCAAGCGCGAACGCCGACGTCTTGCACGCCACAGCAAGGCACTGAGCACCTCGCTACAGTCGCGCGCGCGTTGGTTGGGTGCACTGACAGCCTTCACTGACATGGTCCACCGAATCATGATGATAGTTGTCGTCGTTGCTGGCGCTCAAGCTTTGCGCAGTGGCGACCTCTCGGTCGCAACACTGCTTACCCTGTGTGCCGTTGCGGCTTTACTCGGGGGGCCACTACGCGAACTCGGGCGGGTGTACGAATACCGCAAGAATTTCACGATTTCTCGAAGCAAGTTGACACCCGTGCTCGCGCACAGGCCGAATCGACCGCGATTCAAGCCTTTGCCAAAAGGTGATGGCGCACTGACGTTGAAGAACGTGTCGTTAGCCCGCGGTGGCGCGGCGAACACGCTCCGAGTCAAACCTGGCGAGCGGATCGCGTTGCTTGGTGGCAACGGATCCGGAAAGTCGACGCTGCTGAGCGTGTTAGCCGGGCTCGAATCCCCGGCACGCGGACGAGTCTTTCTCGACGGCGTCGATGCGCGACTACTGCCGCCGAGTGATCGTAGCGACGCAATCGGGATGGCCTCACACCGCGGTGTGCTGGCAACCGGTTCGATCAGTAAGAACATTCGGTATCGCAGCCCCCACGCAAACAATTGTGCGGTTCAAACAGCTGTACGCGATGCAGGCCTAGAGGACTGGCTAAAAAACCAGCCCGAGGGTTTGAGCACGCGCTTGTACGGTCCTACAGGTGGCGTGTCCGAAGGCGAGGCCGCGCGCATCAAACTCGCGCGCGCGGTGTTAGGCGCACCGCGACTATTGCTGCTCGATGAAATCGAGGCAGGTTTGGATGCAGAGGGGCGCCGCGCGCTTTACGCGCTGTTCAACATCTACCCAGGAACAATCGTGTACGCCACTCACGATACGGCGCTAGCGCATTTCGCAGATCAACAATGGCGTTTGCATCGCGGCGTGATTCATACCGCACCACACCGACTTCGCGATGTCGCAAGGCCTGCGCTTCACAACGAGCACGCATTCGATGCCTGAGCAAACACAACTGACTGGTCGAGTGCTGACACGCGAGCTGCCTTCCGCACCGCATATTCGCTACCTCGCTTGCCCAGGCCCCGATCTACCCAATGGCCCTGTGATGGTCGCGGTGCATGGTATTGGTCGCGATCCAGGCGCACTGATCAGCGCGCTCTCCGACAGAGCACAACAAGACGGTTTCTCGCTGATTGCGCCGATGTTCGACGAACTGAGATTTTCAGATTACCAGCGCCTCGGGCGAAGCGGTCGCGGCGAGCGCGCCGACCTCGCACTGAACGCCATCATCGCCGACGCTAAGTCCGTCTTCGGTATAAGCGGCGCTATGCACTTGTTCGGCTTTTCCGGTGGCGCGCAATTTGCCCATCGATACGTTTACGCTTGGCCAAACCCATTCAAGACCGCCACTCTCGTTGCGGCCGGTTGGTATACACCGATGCGTACGCGGCGCCGATTTCCGAATGGGCTCGCTCAAACACCGCGCTTGGAAGGACTCGAATTTCATGCAAAGTCGTTGCTTAGCACGCCCACCCATATTCTGGTCGGCGAGCACGACACCTTGCGTGATCGGTCACTTCGAAAGACAGAGAAGCTGGACCGGGTGCAAGGCCGTCACCGAGTCGCACGTGCCGAGTGGTTCTATCGGCAGCTGGTGCGTCGCAGCAAAAAACATGAGTTGCCCTGCTTGCACCAGCTCACTGTGCTACCGAATTGCGGTCATGACGTTGTCGACACAGCAATTCGCGGCGGTCTTGCGCGACACGTCTTCGATTTTGTGCAGCGCGATTTCATCAACACGAAACTCATTGCGTGCGCGTAACCACTCGCGCTTCTCGTTGAGGAGATACTCATGTTCGACAAAACTCGCTTCTCTATCGTCGCCGCCACACTGATTGCCGCTAGCCCATGCGTCCAAGCGGACGACCCGCTTCTCGCACCTTTGGACCGGCAGCGTTGGTCCTTGTCCGATGACACCACACTCGCGGCGAGCTTTCGCTTACAGGGTGATAGCGCAAGCTTCAGCAACTCAACGATCGACAGCGAAAGCGGTTTTCGAAGAGCGCGAGCTGCGCTGCGACTCGACCACAATGACTGGCGCATTGGATTCGACTACGACGTGGGCGTTAGCGACGGCTGGAAAAACGTGCGTGTCGAATACCGCGGATTCCGGCGACAACGCATCGTTGTTGGCAACCAAGTCACGCCACTGTCGATGGAAGATTTGACGAGTTCAAGCAGTCTGACCTTCCTTGAGCGCTCCGCCGCGTCGACTCTTGCGCCAGGTATGCTGATGGGCGCCTCCTATCGTCGGTGGTGGGATAGCGCTTCCGTCCACGTCGGTGTGTTCGGCGACGAGTTGACCGGTCAGGATCGGCGCCGACTGCCAGGCACAAGCGTGATTGGGCGAGGCACCTGGGCGCCGCTCGATGAAGATGGGCGAACACTGCATATCGGTATCGGTGGCGAAGTTCGAGAAGTCGACGACAATGCGCTTGTCCGACTTCGTGCACGACCCGGAACGAGACTCACGTCGACGCGGTTGGTGGATACGCGCAACGTTGCGGGCGTGTCGCGCTCTGAGCTGAGCCATGTCGAAGCCGCATTCGCTTTGCCGAGATTCCGTATTCAGGGCGAAGCGAATTGGTTACAACTCGACGCAGGCACCGAATCGATCGATCTCAGCGGTCACTACGTGATGGTAAGCGTGCCACTCGGCGCCGAGGGCTATCGTTACCGGAGTTCGCGAGGCACGTTCGATCGACTACGACCGGACGGTCGATATGGCGCGTTCGAGATCTCGGCCAGGTACGGCGTAGTTGACCTAAACGGCGGCTCAGTTGCTGGTGGTCAACAAACCGAGATGGCGCTCGGCCTTACATGGATCCTCAACCGAAATTTGCTGATCACGCTAAACCAAACTCAAGTGGAAGCAACACCGGACCGCGATGGAATCACGCAGGATTTGGACGTAACTTTGCTTCGCGTCGATTTTCGGATGTAGACGAACAACTTCCTACTGTCGCCCCCTAAAGATGGGCAGCGACAGAATGACACTCAATCCGTTCGGTTTGCGATTCCGTGCGACGATGCTGCCGCCATGCAAAGCCGCAGTGCGAGCCGCGATCGCCAAACCGATACCGCCGGAGCCGGTATGAGTTGGTCGCCCATCTTCGATGCGATAGAACGGTAGAAAAATCGTCTCGAGCGCTTCTTCCGGAACACCTGGCCCGCGATCACTGACGTCAACGTGAATGCCGCTCGCATCAACTTCAATGGAGACGACAACATCGGTACCTTCCGCAGTATGGCGAATCGCATTGCGCACGATGTTCTCAATGGCGCTGTGGACCAGACTGTAGTCGACCTCCTGAACTGCATGTTCGGGTGATCGCATTACCACTCGCTTGTTACTGGCCTCCGCCTCGATGCTCGCGTCATCCACGATGGTTTGGGTTAAGTCGACGATGTCAGTTCGAGTTCGAGAAATCTGTTCCTGCATTTGGAGTCGACTAAACGCTAGGATCTCGCCGATCAACTCGTCAAGACGATCGAGTTCATTCTCAATTCTCAGCAGAAACTCTGGACCCGCAGAATCATCCCGCTGACCGGCAACAGATATTAGCGCTTGCAGCCGCGCCAGCGGCGACCGCAGCTCGTGCGAAACATCCCGCATCATCTGGCGCTGAGCCGTGAGTGAACTCGCGACTCGCTCAGTCATGTAGTCAAAGTCATGAGCAAGCTCTGCCAAAGTGTCCTGGCGCTTCCCCAGCCCCGGTGCTACACGGACAGACAAATCACCCGACGCGACCAGTCGACCGGCTTCGCGTAACCGCTCTACGGGCCTCACAACAAACCGTGCGAGTAGCGCCGATACGACGATGCTGATAACCAATGCCACCGCCAATAGAATTGCACGCGCCATTGGGTCACCCATAGCTCGGCCGAAGATAAAGAAGTCTTCATAACTGGCAACGGTGTAGCCGTGAACATCACCGGACACGACACTTACCCGAGGCCAGTCGGTCGGAAGCCACCACGACACCTCCTCGCCCACGAGCGCGCGATAAACCTCTTCGGGAACTCGACGCTCCAAGACATCATGTCCATCACGATCGAGGATAAAAACTTCCAGCATCGGCGCCACGTCGATCGCATAGCGTTCAGCGATTGCCGAAACACTGAGCGTTTGGTCGTCTAGGGCAGCTTGCAAATCGCGCGCGACGAGTTCGGCAACCTGCTCACCTGACGCCACCGCAGGCTCGGTACTGGGCAACAATCGCGACAGATAGACAGCGAGCACGACTGTGCTCGTCGCAATCACCCAGACCGAAAGGAATATACGCCAGAAAAAACGCGTCATCGTACGTCTACGTAAAGATAACCTCGGCCTCGCACAGTCTTGATGCGTTGCCGTCCGTCCGGCAACGGACCGAGTTTCTTTCTAAGGTTTCCGATATGCACATCAACGCTGCGGTCATAAGGCAAGATCCGGCGACCCAACGCTTGTCGCGCGATCGCGTCCTTCTCGATCACTTCGCCCACCGACTCGCACAACACTGAGAGGATTAAGAACTCAGCGCCGGTGAGTCCGATCAACTCATCGCCTCGGTATACCGATTGCGTGCCAGACTCAATGATCAAGTCCCCGACAAACTTGCGCGTTTCATCGACGGCGATCTGCGTTTTTTGTCCGCGGCGCAGAATCGCTCGGATACGCGCAACCAATTCTCGCAGGTTGCAGGGTTTCGGCACATAGTCATCCGCGCCGATCTCCAACCCAAGAATGCGGTCGATGTCGTCGCCTCGCGCCGTCAACATAACGACAGGTACATCAGACTGGTCTCGAATCTGCCGAAGCACCTCGAACCCATTCAAATTGGGTAACCCAACATCCAGTACAACCACATCGTAGGTGCCCCTTCTGGCCTCCTCAGCACCTGCTTGGCCGTTATGAACGCAGGTAATCTCGAACCCGCCTTCGCCTTGGACGTACTCCGCCACGAGCTCAGTGAACGCGACGTCGTCATCAACCATCAGTACTCGGACCATGTTCATTCCTAATCGAATCGCACTAGATCGATCTACAAGCGGGTCTGGCCACATTATGCCGACTCCGACTCGTGATTCGAATCTAGTGGCCGCTGTCGATGCTTTTCACGTCGCCAATCACCCTTCAGAAGCTGCCATACAGGCCGGAACTGAACCGTCAGCGGGTTGTATCCCATCGATCCAGTCGTGACGCCGTAGCGCACGGTCTCTAGTTCCGCCGTATAAGTACCGAAGAGACGATCCCAGATGACTAGGATCCCACCGTAGTTACGATCGATGTAGCGCGGATTGCTTCCGTGGTGGACACGGTGTGCTGAAGGTGTATTGAACAGCACACCTTCCCATTTACCCAGACTCGGGACAGCCTGCGTATGCAGAAAGAATTGGTAGAACAACACCGCACCGAGCGACAAACCAACAAACTGAAAAGGCAAACCAAGGAACACCAGCGGCAGAAAAAAGAACGGGCTGATGAATTTCCCGAGCCAGTTCAGCCGGACTGCTGTCGTCAGATTGAGCCATGCGCTGGAGTGGTGGGTGTGGTGCAGCGCCCAAAGCGCGGCGACTTCGTGACTCAGACGGTGGTACCAGTAGTAGGTAAAGTCTGTCATGACGAGTGTCAACAGGAACACCCCTACGGTTTCCGGCATCACGATCCAAGCAAGTGGCGCTACTTGGCTATACAACCAGATGGCCCAACTGGCTGCTGCCGCCTTGAGGACGGCGCCACCGAGAAAAATCAGACCGTTGCAGCACAACTCCGGAAAATAGTAGATCGCGCGCTGGTGTCGGATGGACCATAACCACTCCGACACCAACGCAACGAACACCAACAGTCCTGCAATCAATGGCGGCGACTGCACGCTCACTACCTCCGTAAGCGTTCGCGCAACTGGGCGCGCCGCTCATCCGCCTGCGCTTCGTGCATGTCGGCGAATGCATCCAACTGCTCCTCCGTCAAAACAGACTCGAGCTGCTCGAGCATCGCTTTGCGAACCGCTTTCATTTCCTTGCGGACAGACATTGCTTGACGGCGGCTGAGTTGAGGTTTGGTGTCACTTTCAAAGTCGATACCGTAACTCGCAAGGATGTCGCTCTGTTGTTGGCGGCTCGTCTCGAGGATCGGTTGCATTTCCTGCACCTGCTCATCGGTCAATCCGAGCTTCTCTTGCATCTCGGTAGCCATCGCCGCGGATGATTGCGCATCGGTTGTTTGTGCGGCTGCGACCGACCCGAGAAAGAACCATCCAGCAAGGGCGAGTACGCCGAGGCGTTTTACGATGCCCGTGGATGGCATCAATGGGATACGTCGTTTCATATGCGTTGCTCCTGTAAACGTTAAGTACAGGACGCACTGTAGTGACCTGCTTGTAAGCCACCGATAGGCAGAGAAAAGAAATGTAAAGCCGTGTCCGCTGGCACATCACACACCCTTACATTTCTTTCCTTTGATTCGCCGTCCCTTACGCTGCGAAACCTAAGCTTTCGTCTCGTTATCGACGACTGACGGACGAGACAAAGCATGAAGAAGTTCTATACACCCACCTGCGTACTGACAATGCTGATCGCAGGAACATCACTAGCCGACGACACCACGAACACAACATCGAATACCGACGCAGCGACTGCGTCGCCTGGAAAGTTTCAAGTTTACGGCGGCGTGATGACGACCCGAACACCGATTCTCGTCGATAGTATCGAGGTCACCTCAACCGGGACCTTGCTCGTCGACGATGTCGACGTGGATATAGGTGATCAACTCGATATCACATCAAGAAACTTTCATGTCGGTATGACCTACAGACCTGTACCGATTTTGGAGGTCTCCCTCACGACCGGCCTGATGAGCACGACATCCGACGCCGAAACAACAGTGTCTGGCAGCTTTTCCGAGCCGCTGCCGATTCTCGGAGAGAGTTTTTCAGTGACGTCCACGAATGAACGCGATGCGAGTGGAATCTCCTATCAAGGTGGCGTCGGCGTCCTGCTTCCAATCGTGAGGAGTGACACTGGGCCCTGGCTCATGCGCGCGGGCATCACGTTCGGATTCAACGATTTGGACAATATTGAAACGCAGACCGTCGCATCCAGCCTCACGCTCGTCCACTCGAGAGAGTTGTTCTCTCGGCGCATGAATTTCGCCGTTGGCGTCACTCACCTCGAGATCGACCGAGTCGTGGAGTTTTCCACATCACTCGGTGGCGGTCAGATCGCGCTCCGTCAGGAACAAAGTCTCGAGGAGCCTTGGAGCCTTTCCGCTTCGATCATTGTGCCATTCGAAGACGATTTGTCGGTTTCCTTCTCTACGTCAAACAACTTCGATGGCATGAATACAGTCAGCGTTCGGCTCGGCTATCACTTTTGAAAGACCATGAACACGAAACGCTGTCATTACGTCGTGCTCACCGCCGCCATGATCGTTAGCGGCTGCTCGCTGACGCCGCCTGCCGAGGTGCCACCATTGGTAACGCGCATAGAATCCATGGAGCAGTATCACGCCAAGGTGCCAACGCTCCAGATCACATCGACCGATGGATGGTGGACCGATATCGGTGGCGATCCACTCGAGGCGATGGTTGAAGAGCTTCTTGCAAATAGCCTGATTCTCCAAGAAGCTCGGCAGCAAGTATTGCAGGCAGCGGAACGCTCGGCACAAGCCACTGGACAGCGTCTGCCCGCTGTCGGTTACAGTATCGACCGCACGCGCTCGCGATCCCAGGACTTTACGGGTGACTTCGCATGGGCAGAAAACTACAGCGCAGGATTGAACCTCAACTTTGAAGCTGATGTCTGGGGTCGCTTGCGCGCCACCGAACGTTCAGCACTGCTGACTGCCGAAGCGGCACAGTATTCGTACACTTCGA
>JBCAZH010000025.1:36814-40624 GCA_038533155.1 Pseudomonadota bacterium
ACCGAACGTTCAGCACTGCTGACTGCCGAAGCGGCACAGTATTCGTACACTTCGAATGAACAGTTGGAGATAGCCCGCCTAGTTCGAAACTGGGTCGCCGCCGTATCGCTCTCCGATCAATTAGCGCTCGCGCGAGATACCGCACGAATCTTCGAAACCACGTACTCACTGACCGATGAGAGATACCGCGCTGGATCACAGTCGGCGTCAGCTAGCGATGTTCTGATCGCCCGCCAGAACCTAGAATTCGCGTTGATCGACATCCCCGAACTTGAGCGGCAACTCGCCAGTCAATTGCTCGTTATAGATGAACAGTTGGCCAGGCTTCCTGGAACAACCGCTGCGGAATTCAAATATCAATCGCTCCCAAGCACGATCAACGTGCCCGCACTAGATAGACCCGTGGAGGTACTAGCAACGCGACCGGATGTCGCGGCAGCAGAGTTGCGTTATCGAGCGGCACTCCAAGATGTAGGTGCATCGAGGGCGAACTTGTATCCCGCTTTGTCGCTCAGCGCTGCCATTAGTGTGCGAGGAGAATCGACCTCCGATTTCTCATTGGATGATTACATCGCGTCGCTCACTTCAGCGATTGCAGGCCCCATTTTTCAAGGCGGGCGACTGCGATCACAAGTTCGCCTGGAGGAGGCGGAAGCGGAAGAACTTGCGACTGCGTTTGCACGCACCACCCACAGTGCAGTGATCGATGTTGAGACGGCGCTGGTTAGTCTCGAAGGACTGACACGCCAGCTCGACCGTTCGAGAGCGGCGGTTTTAACTGCACGCCAATCGAACGATCTCGTTGAGTTTCGTTATCGACAAGGGCTGAGCTCGCTGCTCTCGGTCTTGGAAACACAGCGCAGTCTGAACACGGCCCGGCAAAGTTTGATTTTGACTGAGCAGTCTCTTGCGAACGCACAGATCGACCTGTTTATCAGCCTCGGAGGAGACTGGACATGAATGAGAATGAATCCACGCACGACAACACAGATTGGCGCGGTATTTTACAAATCGCCCTCGTGTTCGGTGCACTGATCGCCGGATTTGCACTGAACTACGCTCTGTTGCGTACAGGTGAAACACCAGTAGCCCGTGCATCAAACACGGCAGCGACTTTGGTGGACGTTACTCAGCCAAGGGTCAGTAACCTGCCGCTTCGGATTCAGGAATCTGGGACGGTTGTGGTTCGCAACAGCATTCAACTCAGCCCCCAGGTCGGCGGACGGGTAACATCGGTGTCGCCAAACCTTGCATCGGGTGGATTCTTCGAAGCGGGCGAGGTTCTCTTTGAGCTTGACGCCGCCGACTATCTGGCGGCCGTTAACCGGGCACTTGCAGAGCGCTCGGCCGCGTTAGCGGACCTAAGCGTCGAACGCGCAGAATCTGCGGTTGCTCGAAAGGAATGGTCGCTGGTCCATCCCGAAGAGCCCATCCCCGATCTGGTCGCTCGCATTCCCCAGATTGCGAGAGCAGAGGCGGCGCTGGAGTCTGCCGAAGCAGCACTCGCGGATGCCGAGCTTGATCTGTCCAGAGTACGCTTTTCATTGCCGTTCGCGGGTCGGGTTCTTTCGACCACCATCGAAGTCGGACAAAACCTGTCGCCCGGTCAATCGTACGGCCGTGCCTACAACCCGCGGGAAATCGAAATCACCGTACCGGTGACGACGACCGCGATAGACGCGCTGGCGCCGGCGGTGGGTCGTGACGCCAGTGTGATCGTCGGCAGTGCGGGCTCGAGGTTTCATAAAGTCTATGACGCCGAGGTAGTCCGAGCGGACGCAGAGCTCAACGCCCAGACGCGCCTTGCGAATCTCACGCTGGCATTCACGAGCCCTACGGCGCTGCTCCCCGGCGAGTTCGTCAGCGTCGAGATTCTCGGACCAACCATCGAGGATGCACATGTGATTCCGGAAAGCGCCATGGGGGACCAGCGCGCAGTCTGGGTAGTCGACGGCGATCAACTCGCGCAACGCCAACCTCCGTTGCTCTACATACGAGATCGTGAGGTCGTCACGGGACCGTTCGACTCCGCTGACGGCGTCATCGTGTCACCGCTCGCAGACCCCCGCGAAGGCATGCCTGTCAGCGTCCGTAGTTCCGGTATGGCCGAATCATCATGAACGCACCGAAAGCCCCCAACAATCCTTTGCTCTCGTGGTTCGCGGGAAACTCTGTTGCTGCCAACCTGCTGATGGTCTTTCTATTGCTCGGTGGTTTGTTGGTTCTGAAGCAAACCAACTCTGAGATTCTCCCGCCGATTGACCCACGGGTGGTATCGATCCAAGTGCCCTACCCCGGCGCTACCCCAATTGACATCGAGGATGGCATCACACGGCGGATTGAAGACGCCGTCACAGGACTTGAGGGCGTCGATCGCATCAGTTCGACCTCGGTCGAGGGGCTCAGCAGCGTGACGTTGGAACTCGATGACTTTGCGAGTCCTGAATCGGTTCGCGACGAAGTTCGCTCGGCCATCGACCGCCTCATGGACTTTCCACCCGAGGATGCTGAGGAGCCCCAAATCACCATCGTGAAGCCGATCTCATCTGTTGCACGACTCGTCGTCGTTGGCGATGTCAGTGAGCGCGCACTCAAGCATGCCGGTGAGGCCCTCGAGCGACGGCTTCTCGCGATCGATGGGATCAGCATCGTGACACTGCAAGGCGCCAGGGATTACGAAATATCGATCGAGATTACCCAAGAAACGCTTGAACGATACGGCTTGGGAATCGATCAGGTAGCGAACGCGATTCGTGCCGAATCGCTCAATCTTTCTGCAGGTACGATCCGAACTTCCGGCGGTGATGTACTGCTCCGAACCAACACTGAAGCTCGGGATGCTGAAGCGTTCTCCGAACTTGTGGTCATTAGCGATGAAACGGGGCGCCGTGTCCGACTCGGCGATATCGCGACCATCAAGGATGAGTTCAACGAACTCCCGCTGATCAACACATACAACGACCAACCAGCGGTGTTTATCCAGATCGATCGCTCCGTCGACGAAGACGCATTCGAAGTCCGAGACGCAATGGTCGAATTTCTTGAAAGCTACTCACCACCACCCGGCATCGAAGTCTTTGTGACATCCGACACCACGGAGACGATTGGCGATCGAATCAACTTGCTCGCCCGCAATGGGTTGTTGGGTCTGATGCTTGTATTCGTTTTCCTGTCACTCACTCTAGATCTGCGGCTCGCGTTCTGGACCAGTGTTGGCATCCCGGTCGCGTTCCTTGGCGGCACAATCCTCTTCGGCCAATTCACAACGATCAATATGACTGCTTTGATGGGTCTCATCCTCGTCCTTGGTATCGTAGTCGATGACGCCATCGTTGTTGGCGAAGCGATATACGATGCACAGACGCGTGGGCAACCTGGGCTCGCAACGGCCGTCTCCGGCGCTGCCGCAGTCTTCCCGCCCGTAACCGTCGGCGTGCTGACATCGCTCATCGCCTTCGCGACGCTCGTCTTCCTACCCGGCGTGCTGGGACAACTGCTCCAACCCGTGCCGATCGTCGTGATCTCCGTCCTGATCTTTTCGCTGGTTGAGGTCTTCCTGATCCTTCCAGCTCACATGGCACATGGTGACGCCTGGAGTCGCGGCGCGATGCTGACGGTCAAAGGCAAAGTGCAGGATGGCATCGGTTGGGTGCGTGAGCGCGCGTTCGTCCCAATGGCACGTTGGGCGATACGTATGCCGTGGGCGGTCATGGCAGGTTGCGTCGCGATACTCATCATCACGAGTGGCATTGTTCGAGGCAACCATTTGCGATTCGTGTTCTTTCCCGTCGTCGAAGGCGACTTGGTCAC
>JBCAZH010000025.1:40724-44457 GCA_038533155.1 Pseudomonadota bacterium
GGAATTCGGAGTCTGACTTTCGAATCCGCAGGCCTGACCGGTGCGGGCAGTGACGTCAGCCTTAACCTCGCGCATTCCGATGACGAGCAACTCGCGGGCGCTGCTCAAACTCTGACCGACGCACTGGCGACTATGACTGGCGTCAGCGACATCGAATCCACAGCCGAACTTGGAAAGCGTCAAATAGAATTCGACTTAGCCCCAGCCGGAAGCGCTGCGGGACTAACGGTTTCGGATCTTGCGAGACATTTGCGTAACGCGTATTTCGGTGAGGAAGTGCAGCGCTTTCAACGCGGCCGCGAGGAGGTTCGTGTATTCGTTCGCTACCCGGAAAACAGCCGTCGCAGTTTCGAAGAACTAGTGCGGATGCAGATTCCGCTTCCCGGCGGTGAGGAAGTGCCACTCGGCACGGTTGCCGAAATACGGGAGACTCGCGGCTACGCCAATTTGCAGCGAACCAATGGAATTCGAACGATTTCTATCACGGCCGATGTCGACGAAGCGCTGACGACACCGAATGAGGTACAGGCATTACTGCAAACCACGGTGCTCGCAGACCTGCAAACTGAGTTCCCTGATCTTGAAATTGAAGTTGACGGGCAAGCCCGCAATCAGGCTGAAGATCTCGGTGCGCTTGCGAACAACTTTCTCATCGCGATCCTCGCAATCTACGTGTTGCTGGCGAGTATCCTGCGCTCGTACGTTCAACCGTTGATCATTCTCGCCATCATCCCATTCGGTTTGGTGGGCGCGGTGTTCGGTCATCTGTTGCTGGGATTTGATCTGACATTTCTCTCGCTGTTTGGCGTCGTCGCACTATCGGGAGTCATCATCAACGACAGCATTGTATTGATCGACTACTTCAATCAACTGCGACGGGAAGGGGTCGACAAGGTAACGAGCATTATCGAGGCGGTAAGACGACGGTTCCGCCCGATCCTGCTGACAACACTCACAACTTTCATCGGTTTGATACCGATGATCACTGAGACGAGCATGCAGGCGCAGTTCCTGATCCCAATGGCAATCAGTTTGGCGTTTGGAATCCTGTTCGCCGCGTTCGTGATCTTCTTGCTGGTACCTGCACTGTTGATCGTCGGGCGCAAAGAAAAGCTCATTATGGAGGCACCCACTGATCAGGTGACGGCGAGTGTTTAGGGCACTCGCTCTTGTCATCAAGTTCTGATGCCGAACACCTATTCTGATTGATGATCACTCCAGACGGAACTGCCCCTCTGTCCGCACATAAATCAAACAGTGGGACTCGGCACCGCAGGTCAACGAATGCGGCACCCCGTCTGCCGACGCAAAGTAGCCACCCGGCGTTAGCGGCCGAGACTCCGTCACATCGACAACCTCGTGCCGAACATCGCCCTCGATCGTCACCGCCTTAAGGTTCGCGCCGATGGTGTGCAGCGTGCCTGAGTAGTTTGGCGGTAGCTTCACGAACGTAGCGCTCGACTTGCCTGGCTCAAGACTTCCCCAGAGCAGAGTCGCTTCGGGCTGAGCGCCTCCATTGGCGGACGACCGTAACCAGCCGAACGCGTCCGGTCCAATCCAAACTATGTTTGAAGGTACGAGATTGATCGGACGTTCTGGGTTCTCGAATGCGTCTCGACTCGGTTGCACAAGGTACGGCCCTTCGAGAATCTCAAGAAACGCCGTAGCACCGGAATTGGGTGGCGCGGCGGTAATGTGATCTTCGCCTGCCGGCTGGATCCAAAACGATCCAGGCCCCATCCACAGACGCGCGGCTTCGGGGTCGTCGTTGTGCACCTCACCACTGATGACGACAGCTCGATACGTGATGTTATGGATGTGCGGTGGCGACGTGAACCCGGCTGCAAAGCGGAGGAAGACACCTGATGCGACGTTCTGCCGGATATCGCCCCATAGCACGCCCGCGCGCGGACTCGCATCACCGCGCGCAGGATTCAGCGGCTGATAATCCACCTCGTCGGGCGTGACCACTTGAATGCTGTCTCGCTGCGCGTCCGTCAGTGGAGTGTGACTTGTTTCCGTGCAACTCGTCAGCAGGATGCACACCAATAAGCTCACGCCGCGAGTCGCTTTGGTCATCTTTCCTATCTCATCGATGGTGAACGCGGAGTCTGAAAGAACTTGCGGATTTTAGCTAACGTTTTGACTGGTAACCCTCGCGGTTGTCTTACTCGCCCGATTCGATTGACTCTCCCCCGCCTTGCCAATGCGCCAACGCCGCTTCGAGCGCATCCTCGGCTGGCACAGCAATATCCGGCGTCACACCAACCCCCTGCCAGTTACCGCCCGTGATCGGATTGAGGCTTTTCGCGGTCACCGACCACAACACGAAGTGTTCGTGAACCGGCAAGTACTCGAAGGGATGTGCACCACCGCCCGAAGTCTCGCCAACGATGGTCGCGCGACCTAGTGCCTGCAGGTTGTAGGCGAGCGCCTCGGCCGCCGAGAACGTGCGCTTGGAAATCAGTACGTAAACCGGCTTTTGGCCACCGAATCGATCACCGGGCACGTAGGCCTGCGTGAATCTTTGCGTCAGCGTATCGGTAGGGCGGTCATAGGTTCCGGTCAGCGGCTTGGGTTGATGGTCAAACAGGTAGCTCGCCACCAAATCCGCCATGTCGCCAATACCACCGCCATTGCGGCGCAGATCAATTATCAAGGCATCGGTGTTCGCAACGACGTTCATCGCGGCGGTTACGGTTGCAGCACCCATGTCGATGGGCGCGAAAACGCGTAAGTCGATGTAGCCGACGTTGTCGTCGAGCCTGCTTGCCGTCTGCACACCGTAGTTGAGATGGCGACCGTAGTACCGCTCCATCTCTCCTGCGTCGAAAGAGGAACTCTCCTCTTCGTCGCTTAGCTTGATCGGCGATTCTGAAAATTCGACGTTTAAGTGTCCATCACCCGTCAACGATTGAAGTTCTCGACTAAGTGCCTCCGCAAAGGTCTTCCCGTCAGGAATTGTTGCCAGGCGCTCACCGTCAAAGCTGACACGAAGCGCATCGGCTGCGGCGAGGCCCACGTCCGCCTCAACGTAGTCCGTCGTGAGGTGTTCGAGCACTACTGCCAAGACTGACTCGTAGTCACTCTGAACGAGCTTTGGCGCCGCCACGGCGAATGGTGTCGCGGTGATCAATATTACGGCCAACAGTGATCGCATCATTCGTCTGCTCCTAACTCATCGACTCAACCGATTTGGTGCTGAGCAATCCGACCGTGACAATCGCAATGGCACTGAATGGATAAAGCAGCGGCACTTCCGCGAGCAAGCTCGTGACGCGACCAAGACTGATGCCCAGCGTCAATACAAACAGCGCCACCAAACCGAAGAGCATCCCCTTCAACCAGACACGCTCTCGGGCGCGCTGTTGTTGGGCGGCGGAAACCGTAACTTCTATCTGCTTCATGAACGCTGCATCGGGTGTTGGCGGCTGCAACGCACCCAGCGCGTCAAACAACACCCCGTATGGCCCCGATGCTTCCGACGATCCGGACGCTCTGTCGGCTTGCTCTTGCGCCGCGTTGTCCGCAGCGATATCGGAAATCTTGTTCATTCTCATCCCTCCATTTCGGTCAGGGTCTTTCGCATCTGGCGACGCGCTCGAAACAAGTGACTCTTGACTGTTCCGGTTGGCAATTTAGTAACGCTCGCGATCTCGTCGATCGAGAGTCCCTGTAGGTGAAACAGCGACACGATGGTCCGCGGGACGGCCGTCAGCGCTTCCAATGCAAA